>JAJPIK010000022.1 GCA_021324795.1 Chloroflexota bacterium | reverse complement strand
CGAGGCCATCAAGAATGGGCAGGACTCGGTCGGCATGCGCGCGCGCGTCAAGGTAGTCAAGAACAAGGTCGCGCCACCCTTCCGTCAAGCTGAGTTCGACATCATGTATAACGAGGGCATCTCGAAAGCGGGAAGCGTCCTCGACGTCGCCACTGATCTCGGCATCGTGCGCAAGAGCGGTGCCTGGTACTACCTCGATGAGGAGCGACTCGGCCAGGGCCGCGAGAACGCCAAGGAGTTCCTCAAGGCCAACGCCGACGTGATGCAGGAGATCGAGGATCGCATCCGCGATTCTTCGCCCGAGCTGCGCTCCCGCATCAACTTCGACGGCGGCTCCGGTGATAGTTCGGAAACGAGCAACGGCAAGGTTTCCCAGGAAGCGCTCTCCTAGCCGGCCGGCCACTACTGTAGGGAATCACGAAAAGTAGCCAGACCGGATCACGAAAAGTAACCAGGCGGCGGGGTGGCGTCGTTGGAGGTTGATTCGTGAACATCCTGGGGTCTGCTCTGGCAGGCTGATGGTGGCAACGACCATCAGCGTGAGAGGAGGGCTCAGGTGCAGTCTGGAGCGACACAGATGGAACTCAAAGCGTTACATGCCCATGGCTGGTCGATCAGCGCGTTAGCCCGGGAGTTTGGTCTCAGCCGGAACACCGTCCGTCGAGAGATCGCCAGTTCGGAACCTCGCCGGTATCCATCTCGAGTGAAACCGACGGCACTCAACGAAGCCCAACAGGCGCACGTCGTTCGGCGTCTGACCAGTTGTGTGGACTTGCGCGGCACCATCCTCTACCACGAGCTGTGCCAGGACTACGGCTATCTGGGAAGCTATCCCGCCTTCATTCGGCACCTTCGTCCGCTCCGACCGGCGTCGACGGTTGAGCCGGTCATTCGCTTCGAGACGGATCCCGGTCAGCAGGTGCAGGCCGACTGGGCGGATCTCGGACCGTGGCCGGTTCAGGACACGACGGTCGATCTCTTCGGGTTCGTCGCCATCCTCGGCTTCAGTCGGGTCCCGGCGGTTCGCTTCGCCATCGATCACACGCGGTCGACGACCCTAGCCTGTGTCGTGCGCTGCCTCGATGACCTGGGTGGTGTTCCCGCGGAGATCCTCACCGATCGGGATGGCGTGTTCTGTATCGGGCAGACCAGTGCCGGCCAGGCGATTCTGGCGCCGGACTGGGTCGATCTGTGTGACGTGCTTGGGGTCATCCCGCGTGCTTGTCGTCCCTATCGCGCGAAAACCAAAGGCAAGGTCGAGCGCATGGTGCGGGAGGTGAAGGAGAGTTTTCTCGGCTGGCTCTCTGGGCAAATCCTCCCGTCCTTCCCGACCCTGGGTGACTACGACCACTTGGCACAGCACTGGGTCCAGGAGATGATGCTGCCCCGACGCCATCGCACCACCAAGCGGATTGTCGGCGAGGCCTGGCAGGAGGAACGTCTGCTCCTGCGACCGGTCGCACCGCGCCTGCTCCCCGATCCATCCGAGCCCGTTCGACCTGCTCCGATTATTGATCTGGCGCAACGGCGGCTGGGTGAGCACGTCGAGGTCCGTGATCTGGCGGAGTACGAGGTGGGGCAATGACCGAGGAGGCAAGCAGCTATCAGCGTCTCCGTGAGCATCTGGCCGATCTCGGCATGACCGCGGCCGCCGAGCAACTCGCCATCGAACTCGATCGTGGCATCGCGGAGCAGACGTCTGCCACGCAGATCCTCGAACGACTCCTGGAACACGAGGTCATCGAGACGAAAGCGCGACGCACGCGCGGTCGCCTGCGCTTTGCCCATTACCCGGTGCACAAGATCTTGGCGGACTTCGATTTCGACTTTCAACCCTCGCTGGATCGCGCCCAGATCGCCGAACTGAGCACGCTGCGCTTCGTCGACGAGCGGCGCAATGTGCTCTTACTCGGTCCACCGGGTGTCGGGAAGACGCACCTGGCTATTGCCCTCGGCATCGCCGCCACCGAGGCGGGTTACCGCACCTATTTCACCAGCGCGGTGGATCTGGCCCACGCCTTGCAGTCGGCGCAGCTCGAAGGGACGGCCCAATACAAACTCCGGACCTACGTCAGTCCGTCGCTGCTCGTCATCGATGAACTGGGCTATCTCCCGCTAAATCAGGACGCCGCCAACTGGATCTTCCAGGTCGTCAGCCGGCGCTATGAGAAGGGCTCGATTATCTTGACGAGCAACCGGGGGTTCGCGGATTGGGGCCAGGTCTTTGCCGACCAGGTGGTCGCCGGGGCCATCATCGATCGCTTGTTGCATCACGCCACTGTCCTCAACATCCGTGGCAAGAGCTATCGCATGCGCCATCACCCCACCACGAAGACGGGAGGTGATGCCATCATCCGCTAAACTTCCACCAGCACCTGGTCATTTTTCGCGATCGCAACTGGTCACAATTCGTGATCCCCAACATCACAACCCTGTCCCGGAGACCTGAGGTGAACTGACCGCCGGGTTTGGTACCCGTAGCTGTTGCGCTGGGACGGGGGTAGCGGTTCACCCCGAGATGAACCGGACTGCCCGTGCCTCCGCTACCCCACACCCCTTGCCACACACCACAACAGAGGACAACAAACAACAACCAGACTCCTGTACAGGGTGGCCTACAGGGGATGTGGGTTGGCGGTGGGGTTGCTGGGGTGTCGTCTGGGGGTGTTGTGGGGGTTTCGGGGTG
>JAJPIK010000027.1 GCA_021324795.1 Chloroflexota bacterium | reverse complement strand
GGCTGCTATGGCATCGGTCTTGATCGCCTGCTCAGCGCGATTGTCGACGCGAATCACGATGAGCGCGGCATTATCTGGCCGGCCTCGGTCGCCCCCTATCAGGTACACTTGATTGGCCTAAATATCGACCAACCCGAGGTTGCCCAAGCCGCGAGTCGACTGTACCATGAGCTTCGCGGTCGAAACCTTGAAGTACTCTATGACGATCGGTTAGAAAGTCCGGGAGTCAAATTCGCCGACGCGGATTTGATTGGCATACCACTCCGGGTCACGGTGAGTCAGCGCACGCTGAAGCAAAACGTGGTCGAGCTGACACCACGCCGCACCCGGGAAAACATCCTGGTGCCAGCCACCGAGGCAGTCGACAAAATTGCCAGTCACTCGGCTTTAGCTGGCCCTGTTTTATCGCCTGCTTAACTTGCGGGAACTCGCCTAAAATGGTATACTTCGTTTGCAGATAAATGTTCGAAGGAAGAAAAGTGGGCTTCAACCCACTTTTCTTGTTGTTAGGGGCACCGCTGCCCAGGTACGGAGCGCAAGTCTCCCGTACGATTCGTCAACGAATCAGACAAAGAACGAATGAGACAAAGACAGTCAGACAAACCGGAGGTCCGAATCGGTCGATGAAAACCGATTTTATTGCCGCCATCAATCAGGTGAGCAGCGAAAAAGGAGTCAGCAAAGAGGTTGTCATTGAGGCGATCGAAGCTGCACTCGTATCCGCGTACAAGCGCAACTTTGGCGCTGCCGCAAATCAGGACGTGGTGGTAAGGATCAACCGGCAGTCGGGAGATGTCGAAGTTTACGTCGTCAAGCAGATTGTCGAGGACGTGACTGACCCACGGACGGAGATCAGCCTTGACGAAGCGCGGAAAATCGATGCCAACGCTCAGCTTGGCGGGGCAATAGAGGTCGAAACGACTCCACAGAACTTCGGCCGTATCGCCGCTCAGACGGCCAAACAGGTTGTCTTACAACGGCTACGGGAAGCAGAGCGTGAGCTGGTTTACGAAGCGTTCACCGATCGTGAAGGCGATGTCGTCACCGGCGTTATTCAGCGAATCGAGCCCAAGGCGCTGATCATCGATCTCGGCAAAGCCGAAGCCGCGATGCCCGTAACCGAGCAAGTTCCCGGCGAAACCTATCGTCCCGGCCAGCGGTTGAAAGTTTATCTCGTTGAGGTTAGTCGCACGCCGCGCGGACCTCAGATCATCGTATCACGTGCGCATCGTGGGTTGGTGCGCCGGCTCTTCGAGCTCGAAGTTCCCGAGGTATTCAGCGGCGCGGTGGAGATCAAGGCGATTGCCCGCGAGCCCGGTTCACGTTCGAAGGTCGCGGTCGCGGCGCGGCAGGAAGGAGTCGATCCGGTGGGCTCGTGTGTTGGCATTCGGGGAGTCCGGATTCAGAACATTGTCAACGAGCTCCACGGCGAGAAAATCGACGTGGTCCAATGGCATCCGGATCCGACCATTTTCGTCGCGAATGCGCTGAGTCCAGCAACCGTCATCTCGGTCGATCTGAACGAGACCGATAAGACAGCCAATGTCATCGTGCCGGAAAAGCAACTCTCGCTGGCAATCGGTCGGGAGGGTCAGAACGCGCGCTTGGCAGCAAAGCTCACCGGTTGGCGCATCGATATCAAGGCAACGACTTTGCCGCGGTTCGAAGGCATCGCGCCGCGATTGACGCGTGAAGAATCGCTCGCTCGGCTGACCGGAAGTCTCGAGGAACGGCCAGATTGAAGGGTCCTCGTCCGCGCAAAGTCCCCCAGCGGACCTGCGTGGCCTGCCGTACCGTGCGGGCGAAGCGCGATTTAGTTCGAATCGTCCGCACCCTGGAAGGCCCGGTCATCGTTGATACTACCGGTAAGAAATCCGGACGCGGGGCCTACTTGTGTCGACAGCAGAGTTGTTGGGACGTTGGCCTGCGGCGTGGAGCCCTCGACCGGGCGTTGAAGCATAGTATCACGGGCGAAGACCGCCTGGCGTTAGAAAGTTTCGCGGCAACGCTGCCACCGCGGCTCGAAGAATCGCCATCAGCGGTGACCGAGCATCATCTAGATGATCGGCGAGCGTGAAAAGCTCGCCCAAGCCGTGCCAGGGTGGGGATTCGGGGTATTTCTCGCTCTCGTCCCTCCCCAGTCAAGCAAGGTAACTAAAACATGTAAACGACGTCGCAACTTCAGCAGAAAAGGAGGCGCAAAATATGAGCACACGAGTTGGAGGAGGGCGCCCTCGGCGTCCAGGTCCCCAGGGTCGTCCGGCCCGGCCGCAGCAGCATCATCGGCCAGACACGAACAACCGGCCTTCGATTTCTGCTCCGAAAAAGCGCGAACCAGTAACCGTCGAATTAGCCCAGACCATGACCGTCAAGGAGCTAGCCGACGCCCTCAACGTCGGCAGTGGTCTGATCATCAAAGAGCTGATCAGCCGTGGCATCATGGTGACGATCAACCAGAGCATCGACTTCGCAACCGCTGCAGACGTCGCGGCAGCGTTCAACGTGAAGGTTGCTCCCAAGGCGCTTGACGCGAGTGAAGGCGCTATTGCCGCCGAGATCGAAGAAGAAGAGAACCTACGCCCGCGTCCGCCGGTCGTCACAATCATGGGGCACGTCGACCACGGGAAGACCAGCTTACTCGACGTGATCCGTCAAACCAACGTGACCGCCCAGGAAGCAGGTGGCATTACCCAGCACATCGGTGCGTACCAGGTCGAAGTCTCTGGCCAGAAGATTACCTTCCTCGACACGCCGGGGCACGCCGCGTTCACGGCCATGCGGGCGCGAGGAGCCCAGGCGACCGACATCGCCGTGCTCGTCGTTGCTGCCGACGACGGCGTGCAGCCCCAGACGCTCGAAGCGATTAGTCACGCCCAGGCCGCGAACGTCCCCATTATCGTCGCGATCAATAAGATGGACAAGCCGGACGCCAACCCAAGCCGGGTGAAGCAACAGCTCGCCGAAGCCGGGGTTGTCGTCCATGATTGGGGTGGTGACGTCGAAGCGGTCGAAGTGTCGGCACGCAAAAAAACTGGCATTAAAGAGCTGCTCGAAACGATCCTCGTCGTCGCGGAACTTCTCGAGCTCAAAGCGAATCCGAATCGCTTGGCGACGGGTGTTGTGATCGAGGCAAAGATGGACAAGACACGCGGACCGGTGGCGACCGTGCTCATCGAGAACGGGACACTCAACGTTGGTGATTTCGTCGCGGTTGGTGCGATCCCTGGCAAGGTTCGCGCAATGTTCAATGATCGGGGCAAGCGCGTCAAAAAGGCCGATCCCTCAACACCGGTCGAGATCCTTGGCTTAGCCGGTGTGCCGCAGGCGGGAGACCGCTTGCACGCCGTGCCGAATGAGGCAGCAGCAAAGCTTTTTGCCCAGCAAGCCGCCCAGCAAGCTATTCAGGAGAATCAAACGGCGCCTCGCCTAACGACCCTTGAAGAGATGTTCAAGCAGGACGGCGCGGTTAAAGAATTGAACGTCGTCTTGAAGGCCGACGTGCAGGGCTCGATCGAGCCAATTCAGACCTCGCTGGAGCGCTTAAGCAGCGACGAAGTGAAAGTCAAGGTGATCCACAGCGGTACCGGTAACGTCACTGAATCCGACGTTCTGCTGGTCCAAGCATCAGGGGGAATCATCATCGGCTTCAACGTCCGGGTTGAGCCGGGCGCGAAGCGCGCGGCAGAGTCGGCGAATATCGACATTCGACTGTACAACATCATCTACGATGTTGTCGAAGACGTTCGGAAAGCGCTCACCGGCATGCTTGAGCCGAAGTTTACCGAGGTCCAGGAAGGCCGTGCCGAGGTTCGCCAGGTCTTCGGCAAAACCGGCAACGTCGCCGGCAGCATGATTCTGGACGGGAAGATCACCCGCAACTCGATCGCCCGAGTTTCCCGGAATGGCAAGACGATTGGCGAGGGTCGTATCGAAAGCCTCCGCCGCTTCAAGGACGACGTCCGTGAAGTTCTAGCGGGCTACGAATGCGGTATCGTCATCAGTGGCGTCTCAGGGATCGAGCCCGGAGACATTATCAGTACCTTCCGAAAGGAGCGAGTGGCTGGCGACCTGCCACTCTAATATATGATGGTCTCACGGCGAATTGCTCGCTTGAACGAGCAGGTGCGTTCGGACATCGCCGAATTGATCACACGCGAGATGAAAGATCCACGCCTGGCCGGCTTAGTCTCGGTGACGAGCGTCGAGCTCTCACCGGACCTCCGGAACGCGCGGGTCTTCATCAGCGTGCTCGGTTCCGATCTAGAGCGCAAGCAAACCCTCCAAGCTATCCGTAGCGCGGCTGGCTTTCTTCGCACCCAACTAGCTGCGCGCATGACAACCAAGCGTGCGCCCGAGCTTCATTTTCTCCTCGATACCTCGATTGAGCGCGGGGAGCGCATCATGCACCTCATACACCAGATCGAAAAAGAACCGAAGGGCGAGGACGAACCGAATGACTGACGGACGTGGTCAAGCGCCCTATTCTGGAATCCTGAACGTGGACAAACCGGTCGGGGTGTCCTCCCACGACGTCATCAACTCCATCCGTCGCGTCGTTGGAATGCGGCGGGTCGGTCACGCTGGCACGCTTGACCCGGAAGCCAATGGCGTCTTGCTAATTTGTCTGGGTCAAGCCACCCGGATAAGCGAATATTTGATGGACAGCACCAAGGAATATCGCGCGACAATCCGCTTTGGCGAAGTCAGCACCACTGATGACCGCGCCGGCGAGATCACGGTCTCCGGATCGATCGCACACCTCGAAGTGCAGATGATTCTCCGGGTGTTGCCACGTTTTCTCGGCGAGATTGAGCAAATTCCTCCCGTCTACTCGGCAATCAAAGTCGCCGGTCAGCCGCTCTACAAAAAGGCGCGGCGCGGGCAAGCCGTCAACGTGACGCCGCGCCGGGTCGCGATCGAACGGATCGACGTCGTGAGCTGGGATTGCCCGGACCTCGTCATCGACGTTACCTGTTCGAAGGGCACCTACATTCGCGCGCTCGCGCGCGATCTTGGACAAGCGGTCGGGACTGGCGCCTATCTGCGAGCCTTGACGCGTACGCGTAGCGGCCAGTTCCGCCTCAACGATAGCCTCGCATTAGACCAGGTCGCTCGGGCGAGTCGCCTCGGCCACCTGAGCCGACTGCTCTACCCCATCGATGCTGCGGTCTCCACCTGGCCGGCGGTGTTCCTCGCTCGTGACGAGGTCGAGCGAATTCAGAATGGATCGGCATGGTACGGTCCAGTAACAAGCGCTCAAGCGAAAGCGCGGGCCTATGATGCTGAGACCGGACGTCTCATTGGTCTGCTGCGTTACGACAACCAGCTCAGCCGATGGCAACCAGACAAAATCTTTCCTGAGGTCGTCGACGATGCTGCGTGAGGTGCTTGCTCAGATCGCGGAGAAAGAATCCCATTCCGCGAATCCATCCCCGAGCGTCGTTACGATTGGAACGTTTGACGGCGTCCATCGTGGCCATCAGCATCTTCTCGGCGAGGTCGCACGCCATGCCCGCGCTTCCGGCGCCCGGGCGATTGCCCTCTCATTCAATCCGCGACCGACCGAAGTGCTTCGGCCCGACATGCCCTCGTTCTATCTCTGCTCGATCGAGGAGCGAGTCGAACGATTGCGGGCGGCCGGCGCCGACGCTGTCGCAGTTATCCCCTTTACTCGCGACGTCGCCCGTACTTCCGCATTAGAGTTCGTTAGCTTGTTAGTCGAAACACTCCGGATGCGCGAACTAGTAGGCGGACCGGATCTCGCATTGGGACGAGGCCGCGAGGGAACACCGGATGTACTCCGCGCTTTTGGCGCGCGTTTGGGCTTTACGGTGACAATTGTCCCGGGCCTAGAAATCGACGGCGAAGCGGTCCACACCAGCGATATCCAGCGCTTGCTGCTGGCTGGCGATATTGAGCGAGCCGCGATACGTCTCGGAAGACCCTATCAGGTCGAGGGACAGATTGTCCACGGCGAAGGACGTGGTCGAACGATCGGCATCCCAACCGCGAACGTGGCCGTCGGGGAAAAAATCATTTTGCCCCGAGACGGCATCTACGCCGTTCATTTTCTTTATAACGGCCAGCGTTGGCCCGGCGCCGCCAGCCTTGGCTATCGGCCAACATTCGACGGCACCACCCGTCTCCTCGAGGTCCACATCCTCGATTTCCACGGCGACCTCTACGGTAAGACCTGCCGGGTCGAGTTTGTTCGCTGGCTGCGGCCAGAACTCCGTTTCACCGGCATCGATGCCCTCATTGAACAAATCGCCCAGGACATCCGGGAGGTCCGGTACGTCCTGGGCATTCGAGAGAGCCCGTGCTCTCTGGCATGAAAGCCAGAGAGCACGTCGCGCAGCCCCTTAGTCGTGGGCTTGGTGGTTCTTCTTCGCCTCGGCAATGATCGTTTGGGCGATGTGCGCGGGCACTTCTTCGTACTGCGCGAATTTCATGGTAAATGTTCCCCGGCCCTGGGTCAGCGAACGCAGATCGGTCGCGTAGCGCTGAACTTCAGCCAGCGGTACCAACGCCTCGATAACGCTCTTGTCACCGTCCGGATACATGCCGTTCACTCGCGCCCGACGGGTATTGAGATCCCCCATGACGTCGCCAACGTATTGCTCCGGCACGCGTACCGTTAGCTCGACAATCGGTTCGAGCAGCACCGGATGGGCCTGTTCGAAACCCTTGCGGAACGCCTGAGAAGCCGCCAGCTTGAACGCCATTTCCGACGAGTCGACCGGGTGATACGATCCGTCGTAAAGCGTAACTTTCACATCCACAACTGGGTAGCCGGCGAGAACACCTTCGGGAAGTGATTCGCGGACGCCCTTTTCCACAGCGGGAATAAAGTTCTTCGGCACGGCGCCGCCGACGACGCGCTCCCCGAATTCAAAGCCCGTACCACGGGCCAATGGCTCGAGCTCAAGGAAAACGTGTCCGTACTGGCCATGGCCACCAGTCTGCTTCTTGTGCTTGTATTCGGCCTGAGACTTCCCAAGAATCGTCTCTTTGAAAGGAACTTTCGGCACACTGAGGACAACGTCGACGCCGAATTTGCGGTGCATCCGTTCAGCGGCGATGTCAATGTGCGACTCGCCGAGACCTTCGATCAAGGTCTCACCGGTATCGGGATCTTTGTGCACCCGAATCGTCGGATCTTCTTCAACCAACCGACCGAGTGCCGTACCGAGCTTGTCGAGGTCTGCCTTCGTCTTCGGCTGAACTGCCATCGCGAACATTGGCTCGGGAAACTTGATCGGATCAAGGACAAGTGGTCGCTCGCGTAAACACAGAACGTCGTTAGTGCCCGTGTCTTGCAGTTTGGCGACTGCACCAAGCTCTCCTGGCCCCAATTGGACGACCGGCTCCTGGTTCTTGCCACGCATCACGAACAACTGGCCAAGGCGCTCCTCATGCCCGCGAACGCTGTTCCAAACGTGCGAATCGGAGTGCAAGACACCGCTGAAAACGCGGAAGTAGCTGAGCTTACCAACGTACGGATCAGCAGTCGATTTGAAAACCAGCACCGACAGCGGCGCGTCTTCCGTCGCCTTGAGTTCAATCGGTTTGTTGGTCTGGGGATCATGCGCCGTGATCGGGCCAGCCTCGGCCGGACTCGGCAGATAGCTAACAATCGCCTCGAGGATCGGGCGAACCGCCTTATTTGGCAAAGCGGCGGCACAGAGGACCGGGAAAAGTGCCCTTTGTACCACTCCCTGACGGAGACCGTGGCGTACCTCTTCGTCGGTCAGTTCGTTCCCTTCCAGGTACTTATTAAGCAGATCGTCATCACTTTCGGCGGCCGCCTCGATAAGCTGCTCCCGCGCGCTCTCTGCCGCGGCCTGTAACTCAGCAGGGATCTCGCTTTCCGTCAGGTTCGGCCCAGTGAGAGCCTTCATCGAAACCAGATCAATGATCCCACTGAAGTTTTCCTGACTGCCAATTGGCAGTTGAATCGGCACGACCCGATTGCCGAAATGCTCGCGAATCTGCTCGAGAGTTCGGTTAAAATCGGCGTTTTCACGGTCCATTTTACCAATAACGATCATCCGTGGCAGATTGCGCTCGGCCGCGTACTTCCAGGCATTCTCTGCGCCCACCTCGACCCCGGACACCGCTTCGAATAGGATGATCGCGCTATCGACCACCCGCATCGCCGCGACTACTTCCCCGGCGAAATCGGCATATCCGGGAGTATCAATTAGATTGATCTTGCGTCCATCCCATTCCAAAGGGAGTAGCGATAATTGAACGGAGATGTGGCGTCTGATTTCCTCGGGATCGTAATCCGAAACCGTCGTTCCGTCCTCGACACGGCCCATTCGCGTTGTCGCTCCTCCCGTGTAAAGCAACGCTTCGGCGAGAGTTGTCTTGCCGTGACCACCATGGGAAAAGAGGCCGACGTTTCGGATTCGATCAGCAGAATAGTTTTTCATCGAGCCTCCAAGGCTATTTGTGCAATATGCTAGCTTGAGAGTGCCTGACCTTCCAGAAATTATAACAAACTAGGCGTCAGCCCGGCGACCAGAATCAGACTGGCCCGGATCGAGAGCTGGAATCAATCAAGCTCGACAAGAGGTGATCGAGAAGGATGAACCGGGCGGCAGAATAGGACGTTGGCGCTCCCATTCCGAGACGAAGCCCAAAGAGGTAGCTATCGTCAAAACCCCCATCGGACCGCTGCAAGGGAAGCCAGCGCTGCTCGAGATCGAGTGCGGTGGTCACATCATGGGCCGTAATACAGGCGATCGCGTAGTCGAAAGTCTGTGACGGAGAGATCATTTGTGCCTGCAGCCACCAATGGAACCAATCAAATAATGACGTCGTCCGGTCAAGTTGCCAGTCCCAGTTGCGTACGCCGTCGGCGCTGACCAAGCCCGTCGATTGCAGTCTTTTGATTTCTGCTTGGGCGCGCGTCGGCGTAACCAGCCCCCAAATGGCGCCTCCATAGTAGTCATAGGCCATGCCCTGGTCCATGCCATCTCCAGATCTAAGGGCAGCCAGGCCTCGGCTCGCCCCGATCAACGCTAGGCGCGCCGCGCCGTTTTCACCAGATGCCGCGAGCATGCGTCCGGCCAGCTCGAGCCCCAAAGACATGCGGGCATTTTCTTCATTGAATGCAACGTGGTAATCTGGCGAATGATAGAAGCGCCCGTCACTTGCTTGCATATTCGGTCGAGTGAGAAAATCAATTGCTTGGCTGACCAAATCGATCACACGTGAGTCGCCGACCAGCGTCTGGAGATACGACGGATCCTGTTCGTAAATCGTGTAGGTGGCGATTAATGCCATCCCCACGGCCTCTCCGCGGCCACGCGTTGCTCCCGGCATTGGTGAGCCATTGGGCTGAATCGAGTCAAACCAGCTTCCAGAGAAGTCACCATACTTTTGGCTAGTAGAACCTGGCTGGCCAGACAGAATCATTCGCTCATATAGCCAGGTCATCGCCGCTTCAGCACGCGACAATTGATCAGCTTCGCTCATCGCGATTGCCACGTGTGCCACGTCCATTGGCACGACTTGTGGTTGACCGAGAATCGACTGGACGTATGTCCCGGTGGGCTGCATCTTGTCGAGGAACTGCAACGCTCGGCGCGCCGCTTCGGGGTGGAGGAAGCTATGGGCTGGCGATGGAGGCAGCGCGTAAATGACCGGCGTAGAATCGAACGTCATACCGATCGTCTCCGACTCTGGAGAGGCCGCTCGCGGTTGGACCGGGGTAGTGAACCACCATGCGACCAAAGCGCCCGCAATCAGTAAGACGCTCACACCGAGGCACCAGCGCCAGTTCGGCACCATCGTCAATATCCTCCAGCCGACTCGCATAGCTGTAAAAAATGGTGGGCGACTGATGATTGGAGTACCAGCCTTAGCATCCGGCCAGGCGTAATTTCAAAGGTATATCTCTGAAATCCCCTTTACTGGGGGATGACAAGGGACCAAAATCGAGAAGATTCCCTGATCCTGCATTGGTGGGTTAGAGTCTAATCGAGCCTAAATGTTACGTCAACTTACACCGGGACAGAAATGCCGGGCTCAGTCCGTGCGTTCTGGGGGCGCGTTGTTAGTCGTCAGTAATTAGTGAAGTCCAACGTGGCAGCTAGGTGGACTAGCCTTGTTCCTTCTGAGTATATAATGAGTCATATCCAACGTCAACAAGCAGATGGGTCAGGCTAGGAGACCGCGGTGATCTCTTCCCTGGTCTGGATTCTCACTGGCTGGTCGTTGGACCCTGGCCCTCTGATTGACCTCGCGCTTGGCGCGGCGCTTTACGCGCGAGGATGCCAGCGTCTTCGACGAAAGGCCGGGGGGCGAGCGAAGCTACCGTCCTGGCGCATCGCGTGCTACGCAGCCGGCCTTGTTTCACTCGCCTTCGCATTCTTCTCTCCGATCGCGACATTCGACGATCGGTATTTCTTCGTGCACATGCTCCAACACCTGCTAATCGGGTGGCTCACGCCTCCGTTGCTCTGGTTTGGCGCCCCTTTGGCTCCGACGCTCTGGGGGCTCCCCGACAGCGCCCGACTTCGGGTGGGCTCCTGGTTGAGCCCGAAGCGATCCCTTGGACGGCTCTGCCTCGGGCTGACGACGCCGTACGTATCGCTACCGATCTTCCTGATCGTCGTGGCCGTCTGGCACGTCCCGTCCTTCTACGACGCCGCCCAGGGGCACACGCTGATTCACAATTTGGAGCACCTGACGTTTTTCGTGGCCGGGCTACTCTACTGGTGGCCAATCGTCCCGCCGACCCGAGGACGCCGCCGTCTGGCTCCGATGAGCGGCGGACTGCTCTATCTGCTCGCTACCGCGACCGAAGGAGGGCTCATCGGTGGTGTTTTCACTTTCTCCGATCTGGTGATCTACCCCTTCTATCTCCATCCGACATCTTCCGTGGGGTTGTCCCCGCTCACCGATCAGCACCTCGCGGGGATTGTCATGTGGCTCCTAGGTGGCCTCATCGACGCCACCGCGGCGTTCATCCTTGTCGGAGCCTACCTCGCCTGGGAGGAATGGAGAGTCTCGCCTGCCCAATAGGTGCCCGGGTTCTGCACTAGTCGCGCGGATCACTCACTCGTTTTGCCGAGGCGGTGAGTCTGTCCAAGAGACGTTCTGCCCAATGTTCTTCTTGAACGTCCCCGGTCAGGACGAGGACCTTTTGGAGGTCGGGAATCGTCGCATCGGTCTGGCCAAGCTCGCGCAGCACCGCGGCGCGCGCCGCGTAGGTGCGTGCGCTAGTTGGATCCAGATGAATGGATCTATCGTACAAAGGGAGAGCCTGACGCGGCACCCCTTGGCTAGCGTAGACATCAGCGAGCTCGAGGGCGATCTGTCCGTCGTCCGGTGCCATTGCCAGGGCGGTCGAAAGATCACGCCGGGCTTGAGCAAACTCTCCTTCTTCGTACTCTACGACACCAATCCGTTCGTAGCCAGAAGGATCGAATGGTGCCAGACCAAGCACGCGCTGAAAATCGGCCAGCGCCCGATCATAACGTTGAATTCGAGCATACATAGCGCCTCGCTCGAGCAGAAGTGAAACGTCGTAAGGATCTTGTTCGAGCAGGCGACTCAAATCGGGAATCGTTTGTGGATAGTGGCCGAGCTGAAGATTCGCCGCGATGCGCAGCCGCAGTACCGATGGCTCATCCGGACGCGCCGCCAGAACGTCTCCCAGCTCGTTCACTGCTGCCTGGTACTCCCCTGCGGCGTAATGCCGCTGGGCATCATTGAACGCACGCTGCCATTCGATAACCGCGGGTTGACGCTTGGTGCTCATACCATGCACGGAAACCGAGCCACTTACGACCACCGTGACCGCCAGGCCAACGCCGATGACTTGTCTTAGGGTCGGACGCCAGCGACGGCAAGCCACGAGAAATTGGACGGCCTGCACGATCAGCCGATCGACCAGAAGATGCGCACGGGCAATCGTTAGCGAACCGAATTCTTCGAACCAGGTCCAGCATCGATCAATCCAACCGAGCTGATAACCAGATGCTCTAGCACGGGCAAGTTGGGTCAGTAGCTGCCAAATCACAACTCCGGTGAGAGGAATCCCGTAAATCAGCATCATTCGACTAAGATAGAGCCAATCCAAAAAAGGAGGTAGGGTGACTCGTGGCTGGGCATTGAGCGCACTTGTCGTCATCGTGAAGATGAAGAGAATTCGAGCATACGTTGATTCGGGCACTAAGGCGGCAAAAGGCACGACCCAGATCAAATACCACGGCCAGAACCAAGTCTGGACGACCATCAGATAGATAACGAGGAGTTCGGTACAAGCGTGGAATAGATTGTCACTACGATAGACCCGCCACGCACAGCGGCAGAACCAGACGAAGAAAATCAGAATCGAAAGGATGCGAATGATGATGTTCGCGCGTTCAGTCGCGGGATCGTTACTGACGCCGGCTAACACTGCCGATGTCGCACCGGAGCTAACCGCGGTGACTGGAGCCGGAATTGGACTGACGAGATTTTCCCGGACGTAGCCAAAACGGCCAAGGCGTGGCTCGTAGACGTGCATCCACGACTCGGCCGGCGGTTCGACTACGAGGAGTGGCGTGCTTGCAGGGAGCGCAATACCTGACGCCTTTTGCTCATCGGGAATCGACCAGAGAATCGCGTTCGGGTGCGTTCCGATCCAATAGCCTTCATAATGCAGGGGCAGGTCGGCGAGTTGCACCGAATCCCCCAAAGCAATGCGCACTTGACGGAAAACGACTTCCATTGGCGAGTTCGTGTACGCCAGCGCATTCGCACCGAAACCGATGACGCCGAACGTCGCCCAACCAGCGTAGAGGGGCCCAAAGGCGGCGACGACCAATCCGACGCCAACGATCGTCACCTTGGTCAGAATTCGAAGCGGGGATTCCCGGTCGCGGCGCCACCAGTCAATGAGGTAGAGTGGTACCAGGACAATCGCCACGTATTTTACCAAAGCGGCGACTACCAGGGCAGCAATTCCGAGCGTCCGGCGCTGCCTCGACCAGCACCAAATGCTACCGACGAGCATCACCGCCATGAGCGGATCATTATGACCAGCCTCCGCCGTTTCAATCAGTAAGAGCGGGTTCAAGGCGTAGAGGAGTGTTCCGACGACCCGCTGCTCCGGGCGCCATTGCGATAGCGCTGACCAAAGGAGGGGAGTGCTCGCGAGGGTCGGGAAGATGACAATAGCCTTGAGAATCAGCAAGCTCGGCCCGATCTGCGTTCCAACCAGGAGCGGCGCCAACGAGCTCAAATAGGTCCAAAGCGGGCCATAGTTCGAGGGCTGATCTTTCCAAAAAATTGCCGAGAACAAGGGATCAAAAGGATAGTCGCGCGGCACGGCCACGTAAGGATTGGCGTGGTAGAGCACGTAAATGTGCGTATAAAACGCGTAGCTGAACACATCCTGGGACGAGAAGTATGGCTGGACCCAAAGCCAGAGACACAGGGCAACTTGAATCCCCCAAATTATCCCAAGGTGTCGCCTTGTCCCGGCACGGAGCCTGGCCGCCCAACGCGCCGCGAAGAAGTATCCGCCAAAGCTGAGCAACAGCGCGAGCAGGTATGCTGTTCCCGCGGTTGTCAGCCAAGTCGGTCCATTCGTGAGTACGCCGAGCGCTGGCGCATACAATCGGTCGTCAAGCCAGTCGGAGAGACCGCCGAGACGCGACGGATACCAACCAAGCGCCGAACCACTCACAACGGTGAGGATGATCCCTAGCGCAAGAAAAAATAAACCTGGCACACGGGCAGGAGATGCAACTGGCGTTCCAGGATGCGACACGGTCGTCGTCTAACTGCTCGCTCAGGAGATCGGCGGGGCGGATTCGATGACGCAGGCGCCTTGGCTGGTGATGCTTACGACTTGAGTACGCCCGGCCACGCCCAGCCGCTGAGCGCATGCCTCGAATGCCTCCGCGACGTCGGCTTCGCGGCCATGGGTTAGCGCCAACAACGCTGAACCAGAACCGGACAGCCATGCCGCCAGCGCTCCGGCTTCGAGCGCCGCATCAAATAACTTTGGCATCGACGGAAACAAGACCTGACGATATGGCTGGTGAAGACGATCCTGCGTGGCGCAGCGCAGGCGGTCCAAGTGGCCCCCGGACATCGCCGCGACGAAAAGCGCCGCCCTACTCACGTTGAAGACCGCATCTGACAACGACACGCGATTGGGAAGAAGGCGGCGCGCCTCCCGCGTCGAGGTCGTGAAGCGGGGCAAAAAAAGCACCGCTCGCAGCCCGGCTGGGACCGGCACACTGGTCGTGATTAATCGTCCATCCTGAACCACCGATAAGACGAGTCCACCGAGCATCGCCGGGGCGACGTTATCCGGATGTCCTTCGAGCTCAAAGGCCAACTGCAAGAGATCATCGCTCGCCATCGGTCGCCCCGCCAGCTCATTAGCGGCGAGCAAGCCGCCCACTAGTGCCGACGACGAGCTTCCGAGGCCGCCGGTCATCGGGATTCGGTTGGTCAGACGCAAAGCGAATCGCGGTCCCGGCCGACCGATCTCTTCGAAGTACCGAAAAACGGTGCGCGCGATGAGATTTGATCGGTCACGCGGCAAGACATCGGCCCCTTCGCCAATGATTTCAACCTGAAAGGGGCGATCCGGGAACAAACAAACCTCATTCCGCAGGTCCAGTGCGAGCCCCAGGCAATCAAATCCGGCTCCGAGATTTGCCGACGTCGCCGGTACACTCACCACCACCATCAGCTCACCAGGAGTGTGCGGACGATCGAGCGCACCTGGTCAAGGGTTCCCTCGATCACCGTGGAGTGATTGGGATAGGTTGGCACAACGTCACTCAGCTTTCCTTGATGGTATTCCATCGTCGTGACTGGATCTTTCAAGAGATGACCGGTCAGGATGGCGACGACCCGGTCGCCACGATTAATCTGGCCGGTGGCAATGAGCTTACGAACCCCTGCTACCGAGGCCGCTGAGGCTGGCTCGCAGCCGATTCCCGCAGCATCGACTTGCGCTTTGGCATCCATGATCTCTTGGTCAGTCACCTGTTCGACGATCCCGTTCGTTTGAACGATCGAGCGTACCGCCTTCGGATAATTGACCGGATTGCCGATCTTGATCGCACTTGCCACTGTCTTGGCAATCACCGGCTGAAAGTGCTGAAACTCTTGCCGAAAGGCACGATAAAACGGATTCGCCCCCTCGGCCTGAATGACTGCCAGGCGAGGCGATCGTCTGATCAAACCCAGATCGACCGCTTCGCGAAGCGCCTTGCCGAAAGCAGCCGTGTTACCGAGATTGCCGCCCGGCAGGACAATCCAATCAGGCGCCTCCCAGTTGAGCTGCTGCAAGAGATCGAAGGCAATCGACTTTTGCCCTTCCAAGCGGAAGGGATTGATCGAGTTGAGCACGTAGATGTTTTCCGAAACCGCGACTTCTCGGATCAAACGCATGGCTTGGTCGAAGTCTCCCCGCACCTCGATGGTGCGCGCCCCATAGGCAACCGTCTGGCTCAGCTTACCCGCGGCGACCCCGCCGGCTGGCATCAGGACTAGCGCTGGTAACCCGCCCCGCGCCGCATAAGAAGCCAGCGATGACGCGGTATTGCCCGTCGAGGCACAGACAACCGCTCGCGCGCCAACGGCTCGAGCGTGAGTCATCCCAACCGTCATACCCCGGTCTTTGAAAGAACCTGTCGGGTTCTCTCCCTCGTGCTTGAGGAAAAGGCCCTCCGCCCCGACCCACTGCGCCAGACGCGGACTGGCGTAGAGGTTCGTATTT
The DNA here is from genome assembly GCA_021324795.1 of Chloroflexota bacterium. Taxonomy (GTDB): domain Bacteria; phylum Chloroflexota; class UBA6077; order FW602-bin22; family CADDYW01; genus JAJPIK01. The sequence goes on along the minus strand of JAJPIK010000027.1, from coordinate 63,113 downwards.
CCCTCAGCAGCACTGACCACGCACGACAACGCGTCCGGGAAAATCAACTCCGCGAAGCGCCAAACGCCACTCGCCAGTGGTCCGCTACGGATCGTCAGGCGCTCGTCAAACTGCGAAGCCGAAACGGTCTGTCGCAAGGTGGCAAGATCGTGGACGACGTCAAGCAAACCACCGCACATACAACGGACCACGATCTCGCTTGTGGGGTAGGTCACCCCACATTCCACGCATTGCAGCTTCATCGTTCGACCCGTAAGACGGCCGAAATTTCGCGGACCGAGTCGAGGTGACGAATCTCAGCAAGCGCGGCCGCGGAATCGCGCTCGACGGCGGCATGGGTCATGATCACGATCTCGGCGACCCCGGTTGTCTCATCTGTCTCGTGCTGCATGACCGAGGAGATGCTAATCGCTTTGGTGGCCAGCACCTGGGCGATTTGGGCGAGCACGCCCGGTCGATCGGCAACTTGTAGGCGAAGGTAATACCGGGAAAGCATATCGCCGGGGTCGACGATCGGTCGGTCTTGCGGTGCAATCTCGATTCGGTCAATCACACCGCGTTGCAGGTTGTGCGCAATGGCACAGAGATCGGCTACGACTGCCGACGCCGTGGGACGTGCGCCTGCCCCTTGGCCATACAGCATGAACTTATCGATCTGATCCCCGTCAAGCAGGACGGCGTTGAAGACACCTTTGACACTCGCCAGGTGATGGCTAGTCGGGATCAGGGTCGGTCGCACCGAGGCAACGATTCCTTTTGCTCCAACGTCAGCCGATGCCAATAGCTTAATGACGTACCCCATACCGGCGGCGTGTTTGAAGTCTTTCTGCCGGAGCTGATCGATTCCAACACAGCCGATCTGAGAGGGTCGAACGTTTGTTCTAAAAGCCAGCGTACTCAAGATCGCGAGCTTGTAGACAGCATCCGTTCCCCTAACGTCGTTGCTTGGATCGCTTTCGGCATAGCCGAGCCTTTGCGCCTCGGCTAGCGCTTCGTCGTAGCTCCGTCCCTGCTCCATCGCCGTCAGGATGAAGTTCGTCGTGCCATTGATGATTGCCCGCAAACTAGTGATCTCATTGGCAATCAAGTCGTGCCGAAGCACGCTGATCACCGGAATCCCACCGCCGACACTTGCTTCGAAGAACAAATTCACGTCATTGCGATTTGCCAGATCGAGAAGCTCCGGTCCGTGCTTAGCGATGACCTCTTTATTGGCGGTCACCACGTGTTTCTGGTTGGCCAAAGCACGCGCAATATACTCGACGGCGGGATTCTCGCCGCCCATGAGCTCCACGACGACGTCAATCGACGGATCGTCGAGGATCGTCGACGGATCGGTCGTGAGCTGATCGGCGGGTATCGTCACCGCGCGGGGACGGGCAAGGTCGCGAACGAGCACGCGTCGGACCTGCAGTCGCGCTCCGATCGAGCGGGCAATCTGCTCGCCCCGACGAGCCAACAGATCCAGTGTTCCCGATCCGACGACCCCGGCCCCGAGCAGGCCCAAGCTTAACGATTTAATAAACCTACCCTCGAAGTTAGTTACTTTTTCGCGAGTGGCAACGCCCTGGCCAAGCCAGCCAGAATCACTTCGGTATCGGCATCATCGATCATCCCAAGATGCCCGATCCGGAAGATCTTTCCGGCCAGCGCTCCTTGGCCGCTCGCCAGGACAATTCCGTCGGCTTGGAGAAGCTTTAACAGGCGAGAGCAATCCACGTCACTCGGCACTTTGACCGCGGTCACCGTGTTTGAGGCGTGTGCCTCGTCGGCCAAAAGCTCCAAGCCGAGCTGCTTAACTCCTGATCGAACCTTCTCAGCACAGCGGCGATGGCGTTCGAATACGTTCTCCATCCCCTCGGCCAGAAGTAAGCGTAATGATGCCCGCAGTGCATAAAGCACGGAAACCGCGGGAGTAGCTGGCGTTTGCCGACGTTCAAATGACTTCCTGGCTCGACCGAGATCCCAGTAGAATCTGGGCATTCTCGCCTCGGCGTAGGCCTCCCAGGCGCGTGGCCCCATGCTCACCATGGAGATTCCCGGGGGCGCCATCCAGCCCTTCTGCGAACCAGCCAGGACGACGTCACAGCCCCATTCGTCTGCCTTCATCTCAATTGAGCTAATCGAGCTAATTCCATCGACGAGGAAGAGAGCGTCCGTCTGGTGGACAACCTGTGAGATGGCGGCGACATCGTTCGTCACGCCAGTCGACGTCTCATTGTGGGTTAACAGCACTGCCTTGAATGGGCCGTTCATCTTGAGCGTCCGGGCAATGGCTTCCGGATCGGCAGCACGCCCGGGCTCCGAGGTTAGTGGGACAACGTCGGCACCATAAGCGCGGGCGATCTCTGCAAAGCGCTCCCCGAACTCACCGATACTCACGGCGAGCACTCGATCGCCAGGCGAGAGCGTGTTGACAATCGCGGCTTCCAGTGCGCCGGTTCCGCTGGCGGTCAGCAGTAACAGATCGTGGCTCGTCTGGAAAAATTGCTTGATACCTTGAGTAACTTCAGTGATCAGCTCCGCGAACTCGGGACCGCGGTGATTGATCATCTGCCCAGCCGACGCCTGACGAACTGCCTCGGGAATCGGGGTGGGGCCGGGGATACGTAATTGCACAACGCCCTCCGTGGTAATTGACAACCGGACGCGCATTATTTCAGCGCAATCACGGCTCATTTTACCACACCTACGGGGAACGCTTCGCCCGCAATAGGCGCGCCTGCCGGAGCTTTAACTTCAACGCTTGCCAACGTCTACGCACGGTCTGGGCTTGCTCGGCCGAGACCGCTCGCGGCCCGTAGCGTGCTTCAACGAACGCTTCGGTCAACGCCGTCATCTCGGGGTCAACCACTGGTAGATCCCGACGGAGCATTGCCTCGTATTCGACCGGCGTCGTCCCTTGCGGGCGCGGATGCCCAAGTCGAGCCGCCCGCTCACAAATCGAGAGATAGAAATATTCGATCCGCTCGCGCGGGTTCATGCGCGTTAACGATACCAGACGGAAAGGACGAACGATGGCTGGCGGAGCTTGTCGGAAAAAACTGGGCACGGCATGAGCCATGGCCTCGGCGACTTCCCGTCCGACACGACGAACCAAGCTCAGCAAGCTGCGCAGAAAGCCATAAGGGAGTCGCAAAATAGTCAACCAGGCGATCTGAATCGGCCAGCCACCCCGCCGCCTCCAGAGAACGCTGAGTGAATAGGCAACAATCCCGAGGGCGAGCGCCCAGAAGATGAGCGATCGGATGGTATCGAGCGGCGATGATCCGGTCGGCGGCGCTGCGGTCGGGGTTAGCGGAAACGGCGCCATGGCCGGCGCTGGGTGCGCCGGCCCACTCTGGCGCGGAAAGAGGGATGCAATGAGAAAGATAATGTAGAAGACCGCGGCGGCAATCAGCGCCAAGACCTCGGTAACTGCGAAGAACAAGCCGCTAATCAGATCGCCGAGAGTCATTGCATAGCTGGTGGGCAAAATGAAGGCAACGAGTGTCGCCACGACGACTAATACTAACACCGAGCCAATCCAGCGATTCTCGACCTCATTAGGAATCGCTAAACGATCGATTCGCCAGAGAGTGCGCTGCCGAACGAAATGAGCTTCTCCGAGGAGCAATAGGCCGAGCACGAAATAAAGCAAGACGTTGGCGAGAACGAGCTGGACTGCCGGCCGCTGAAAACCAATCAGTTGTTCGAGCGCGTTGAAGGTAAACAGTTGTTGCGTGCCAATCGAGGCCAGCGCGCCAAGGATGACCAGGATGACGCCACCGGTCAGATAGATCCGGCCAAGCTGGCGCAACGGCTCGGAATGATCCAGCGCTCGCGTGGTGTCCTCGTACGCCCGCTGAATTGACGCGTTTTGCGAATCGCTGAGCTCACCCGGCTGTACTCGAAGCTGATTCAGGTAGTGGGTACACCAGTAAATAATCGTCCAAGCCAGCAGGATGATGAGCGCGTCGACAACAAAGGCGGCCGTGAAAAATGAGCCAGGATTGTTCCACCAGGCTAAAATATCTTGCCCGACATTGACGTCTCGTTCGAACAGATAGGGAAGAAATCGAGTCAAGAAAAGCGGCGGAACGAGGTAGACGAGCCAGTCGCGAGCAATGAAACGGGGCCTCTCGAGACCACGGACGTAGAGGAACGCCTCGACGCCGACCATGACGGTAAGCGGGGCGATAAAGGCCGTATCCCACGTCGGGACCACGGCCACACCTAAGCCAACAATTCCGAGAACGAAGCAGACCAGGGCACCGATCAAGGCAACCGGTTCGAAAATGGCTTCAGCCCAGGTGCGGCTGTCAACCCGACGGTCAGGGATGTGATCAGGAGGCAAAATTCGCTTCGACCAGCCAGTGAGCTCAGGGCTTGACCCGGCTGATCCATTATCGAAGCGGTCGATTCGTCCGTCCATAGTCTCAGATTCGTCTCAGACCCCGGTGCGCGCCAGACGACGCCAGATCTCCACGTCGTCGTCGCGCCAAATCCGGTAGGCGGTTAGACCAAGCGTCGCGGCATGCCGCTGGGCCGGTTCCCAGACCAGCGCATTGGGATAGTCGACGTAGACGAGCACGACGTTAAAACCGGCACGGCGCAAAGGCATTATTGTCTCCAAAAGCTCCGGCGTTTCGCGTGGTGTGACGACGACGAGAGTTGCCCCCCAGGGCAACCGTTGGAATTCGGGACGCAACTCGGACCAGAATGGTCGCTCGTCGACGACGTTCAATCGACCAAGCAATTCCAGGATCGAGATCAGATGAGCTCGACCTTTGCCAGGCAGATAACCAGCGAGACCGGTCGCGTCCGGCACCGCCGGATCGACTCCGTTGGTTAGCAGACCGATCTCCTGACGTAATCCTGCCAGATGGTTAATGACGCTTGCCGCAACGACGATCGCCTGCTCGGCGCCCGCGTAGGCGTGCTGTCGATCGTACTCAGAACGATTCACGTTCAGCAGCACCACTGTTTCCAGGGTCATAGCTGGTTCGAGCTTACGGACCTGAAGCCTGCCGGAGCTGGCCGATACCTTCCAATTAATCTTGCGGAGACTGTCACCGGTTTGGTAATCGCGTACGCCGACGACCCGCGAGGGATCCTCGTAGAGAAGCTGACGCGTTCGAAGGTCACCGAAGGGTGACTTTGACGGGAAGCCGAGCTCATCGAGCGGAAGAATCTTCGGGTAAACGGTCAGATGAACACCGGCCGCGTAGTCACGTTGGCGGAAACTCAGTCCGAAAACATCGCCCAGGCCGGCCGTCAAAGGGCCAATCTGGTACCAGCCTCGCTGTCGGCAATGGAGCTCGTAGCGAAAGCACCGCTTTTCATGGGGTTGGAGGGAGATCAAACGACGAAAAAAGGGGGGGCTGATCAGAGCCAGCGGTAAGCGATCGTGAAAAAACAGCCATGGAATGGGTAGCCAGCCACGGTTCTCGATCTCTAACCTAACCTCGACCACGTCTCCCAACAGGGCCCGCTCCTGATACGACCGCGTCACCCGCAGATCGTTCATCGTCCGCTGGCTCCAAAAGGTCGCAAAGAAATAGACCGCGAAGAGGAGATAGGAAACGTTGTAGATGAAGCTGATCTTGAAAAGCGAGGCAATGACGAAGAGGATCACCGCGGCTGGCAGGAGGCTAAACACCACTCACCGTCCTGACATCGCCACCGGCACGTCGAGCTCACTCAAAATACTTTGGAGAATCTGCGTCCCGGTTCGACCCCGCAACTGGCTTTCTGGCTTGACAATGAGCCGATGGGCCAGGGCATAGGGGGCTAGGTACTTCAGGTCGTCGGGAATAACATAGTCACGATCGCGAATTGCCGCGAGCGCCTGGGAAGCCTTAAAAAGCGCAAGGGTGCCGCGTGGGCTCGCCCCGAGTGCCACGTCCGGGTGTGAACGCGTGGCACGGACCAGTCGCACGACGTAGTCTCGCAGCGAATCCTCGACGTAGACATCGGCGATCATTTCCTGCATCGCCAGGACGTCCGAGGTATCGGCGACTTTGCTGAGACGATCGATCGGATGCCCGTGTTGGAGATTTGCGATGATCTGGCGCTCATCGTCGAAATCCGGGTAGCCGATGCTCAGTCGGAGTAGGAAGCGGTCGAGCTGTGCTTCCGGTAACGTGAACGTGCCTTCGAACTCGACCGGATTTTGGGTTGCCAGGACCAGAAACGGCCGCGGCAAGGTTCGGGTGACCCCGTCGACCGAGATCTGACGCTCCCCCATGCATTCCAACAGACTGGATTGGGTTCGTGGGGTAGCACGATTAACTTCGTCGGCGAGCAGGACGTTCGCAAATGCTGGCCCAGGTCGAAATTCGAATTCCTGGGTGCGCTGATTGTAGACTGAGACCCCGGTGACGTCATTAGGCAAGAGGTCCGGCGTGAACTGAATCCGGCGAAACACACCGCCGAGCGACGCGGCCAGTGAGCGGGCAAGCATTGTCTTGCCAACGCCCGGTACGTCTTCGAGCAAGACGTGCCCCTCGCAGAGGATCGCCACGACCATCAGCTCGATCACCGCTCGCTTTCCGACGATGACCTTCTCGACATTGTCGATGACAGCCGTCGCGAATTCTTTAACTGAGGCCACCTTGACCCGCCTTCCCGGTTTGTCTTATAGTGTGAGAGTAAAACTCCGAGGCTAGTGTACTTGGTTTTGAAAGCGAACACAATCGCAGCCCCACCCCACATCATCGTTGCCGACACCATCGCCGACGATGGCATTCGAGCCCTTCAAGAATTCGGCGATGTTCATGTCCACCCGACAATCAGTCCGGACGAACTCCTCGCGATCATCCCTAATTGTGTCGCCCTGGTAGTTCGAAGTCGTACCCGAGTAACTCGGGAGATGATCGAAGCCGCTAAGAATCTCCGCGTGATCGGCCGAGCAGGGATTGGAACCGATAACATCGATGTCGAGGCGGCAAGCCGACACGGCATCGTCGTCGTCAATGCCCCAACCGCCGTCGCGGTCGCCGCCGCGGAGCACACCATTGCCTTGATTCTTTCGCTGTTTCGGCGTATTCCACAGGCGCATCAGTCGGTTATCGCCGGCCGCTGGGAGCGGAATCGTTTTGTCGGGACTGAGCTCAAGGGCAAAACAGTAGGAATTATTGGCCTCGGCAACATCGGCGCAGAAGTTGCCCGTCGCTTGGCTGCCTTCGACGTTCGCCTTATTGGCAGTGATCCGTTCGTTAACGCCGAGTACGCGTCACGAATCGGTGTCGAGCTGTTACCACTCGAGCAGCTCATCGGGCAAGCGGATCTGATCACTGTACACGTGCCCTTGACCGCGTCGACTCGCAATCTATTGGGCACGAGCCAGTTCGAACAGATGAAGACGGGTGTTCGCATCGTCAACTGTGCGCGCGGTGGCGTCATCGAGGAAGACGCGCTTGTCCAAGGATTGACCAGTGGGAAAGTGGCTGGCGCCGCGCTCGACGTGTTTGCTCAGGAGCCTCCGACCAACCGAGCCCTCCTGGAAGCACCGAACGTTGTCTTCACGCCACACCTTGGGGCATCGACCGAAGAAGCCCAGGTCGCCGCGTCGGTCGAGGTCGCTCAGCAGATTATCGCGGTGCTGGAAGGCCAACCGGTCCGCTACGCGGTGAATGCGCCCGCGATTCTGCCCGAGAGCCTCGCCGCGCTTGGTCCGTACGTCGCCCTTGGAGAGCGACTCGGCGAGTTGATGAGCCAGCTCACCGATCAACACCTCTCCAGGATCGAGATTACCTACGCTGGTCAGATCGCTGACCTTGACGTGACTGCCGTCAAGTCCGCGGTCGTCAAGGGATTACTCTCTTCGGCATCGCCCGAGCACGTCAATCTAGTCAACGCGCTCTTGCTGGCCCGCACCCGGGGCCTCCAGATCGTCGAGGCCCGTTGCTCGACCCCTCAGGAGAACTACGCTAACCTGATCTCACTGCGCGTGCCGGGCCGAGGTGGTTTCATTCAAGAACTGGCAGGGACCGTGCTCAATGCAGAGCCTCACCTCGTTCGGGTTGACCAGTACCGGATTGACGTGGTTCTCTCCGAGGGCTATCTGTTCTTCGTTCACCACGTCGATCAGCCTGGCGTCGTTGGTCGGATTGGCACATTACTTGGCGCAGGTGACGTCAACATTTCGGCTATGCAGGTCGGACGCCTGCAGCCCCGTGGCGAAGCAATGATGGTTCTCGCGGTTGACGAGCCAATTGACCAGTCCCTCTACCAGAGGATTATCTCGGAAACGCCAATTCAAGCGGCACGGCTCGTACAGCTTTGAGCAGTATTGTCGAATGGGTTCGTGCGTTCTGGGCGCACCCGACCGCTCAGCGAACCACAATCATCGTCGCCTTCTTAGGAATCTCGGCGGTTTACCTTCTTGGCATTGCCGCGATTATCGTCGCCGATCGAATGCACCTCGCGGAGGTTAGCACCCCGCTACCCACCACCTCTGCATCCCCCCCCATACCCACGTCACCAGTCAGTATCGTGGACAACTCGATCGTGTCAACCGCCACGGCAACGGCTTCGCCCACGTTGACGATGTCACCAACGCCCTTCCCAACAGCGACTGCAACCGAGGAAGTTTTCGATACGCCGGTGCCGACGGTTGAGCTAAATCCGACTTGGACACCAGTCCTCGAGCGCGTTTACCCAACCGCCCGTCCGGCCACGCCCAGGCCAACGCCGCGGCATCTCCCTACACACACACCGCATCCCAAGCCGACGATGCCACCGACCGCCACGGAAATCCCCGTCGCCACGGCCACTGAGCGCGCGACCGCGACGTCAACTGCTGTCGCCACTTCGACCGAGGTAAAGCCGTCGCCAACCACCGGGGTCTTCACCGCGACGCCGCCCAGTCCAACTTCGACCCATGTCGCCATCACGTCGCCCACGGCTACTCCGACGACGATACATAGCCCGTCACCCACGGTGATTCCGACCAAAACAGCAACCAGCGTTCGTAGCACCGTAACAAGCCCAGTGAGCCAGCCCTAGGTCTCTCGTCAGTTGCCGTGGCGGGGTCCGATGTGTATACTTTGTTCGGTGGAAAGAGGACATGAAACGTGTACGTCTCGGCTGGGACGACTTCAGCGCACCGGCAACTACCACTCGGCGATAACCCGCCAAACCTGACCGGGAAGGCGAGTCAGGCGAAAACGTGAAGCTCATTCGTTTCCTCCAAAACGGCCGGCCAGCCTACGGTGTCCTCCATGGCGCCGACGTCTACACCCTGGAAGGTAACCCATTCACCTCCACCTCGCACGAACTCGGGTTGCTCGTCGGTTCAATGAAGGAAATCGTCCTCTTGCCACCGTGTGTACCGACCAAGATCATCGCGGTCGGCCTTAATTACCGAAACCCGGCTCAGGAAGGGCTGCCGGCGGTGCCTGAAGAGCCGATTATTTCCTTCAAACCCCCTTCGTCCGTAATTGGGACCGGTGAGGCAATCGTTTGGCCACGAATGTCGACGCGCATTGATTTTGAAGGAGAGCTAGCGGTCATCATCGGACGGAATACACGCAACGTCAGTCCAGCCCATGCGAGAGAGTATATCTTCGGATTTACCTGCAGCAACGACGTCACCGCGCGTGACGTTCAGCGACGTGAGGGACAGTGGGCGAAGGCAAAAGGCTTCGATACGTTCTGTCCATTGGGCCCCTGTATCGCCACGGATCTCGACCCAGCCAAATGCCAACTGATCACGCGAGTCAACGGCGAGACGCGCCAAGCGACCTCGACCGGACTGCTCCACTTTAGTGCCTGCGATCTGGTGAGCTACATTTCAAAGATCATGACGCTGGTCCCCGGTGACGTGATTCTCACCGGAACACCGGCCGGCAGCGGTCCGCTAAAGGACGGGGACGTAGTGGAAGTAGAGATCGAAGGGGTCGGGACATTGCGAAATCCGGTGAGAGCGGAGTCCTCGGTTTAAAACGGTGACTCTGGTGCCACTGCCTCGGGCGGTATCAGTCCCGCTCCTTTCAGCAAGTCCCCTCCGAGAATGCCGACGACACTGCCTTTTGGCGGCATGCCCGGCACGTTTTCGGTCCAGAGCTGAAGCGAAACGCGCTGAAAGCGTTGGACGATGAAGGGTCCGCTCTGTACTGGCAACGAGGACGGCAAGCCATAGAGCTGGATCGATTGCTCAAGATTCCAGCTACGAATCGTCCCAGGATTTGGATTGGCGAAGTAGGTCGCCCGGATCGCCGGATTCGTCAGCCATTTCAAGCGAGTCTCGCGCGCCCGGTTCCAATCACCACCGGAGCCATCGTCGCGGATCGGCAGCGGAATGCCAAGAGCACTTAACCGATTGTCCTGACCGGCCGCGGATAGCTGTTCGAAAGTATTGGCCAAATAAGCCACCCCGAGCTCCGGTCGCCATTGAAGAACTCCCCGCTGGAATACCTGGTAGGTGAATCCGTCCGTGCCGACGTAGCGACGGCTGACCGGATAACCCAGAACGGCAACTCCTCCAAGCCGCCGAAACTCACTCCAAAATTGCACGCCCCCCTCGTCCGTTACCCGGTAGCCAAGTCCTGTATCTCCGCCGGTCTGAGTGAAGAACCAGCCATTCGGGATCGCGAAATCACCAACTCTGGGCGCATCCAGATTTCTCCACAACGCCGATGGCTCTTGGCCGAGTCGCCAGAAGGCGACACCCGCGGCATGCACCTGTAACGCCGCCATGATTTTCTGCTGGAGCCCACTTGGGTCCTCAAACCAGACCTGATGTGCCACGCCATGCGCTTGATAAGAATACCGGGCTGACGCGGCCGTCGTATCGTAGCTCAGCGTGCCAGGATAGCGGCTCATGAGTTCGAGGGCATCTGAATAGCGAAGCACGTTTGCCTTGCCTGGCTGACTGACATTCCAATCGTAGCCCCAGACACCGATGCCGATAATAAGCTTTTCTGCCAGGACCTCTGATGCGACGTGAGCGGTGACGCTACTGAACCAGGGCAAGGGAGCGATCGGGCCTGGCTGGCTGCTCTGTGCAGTTCGGTAGCCATAGGCCATGACGACAACCCAATCAGCAGCCTGACCAATCGCCCGATCGTCAAAGGCACCGGACCAGCCGGTGCTCATGTCCCCGGTCGACGCGGGTACCGTGACCGCAAGCTGTTGTCCGTGCGCGTGGAGCGCGGCTGCCAGCGCCTCAACGAACGCCGTGAGCCCGGCGCGGTCATCTGGGCTAACGCCTTCGAAGTCGAGCGTCAGGCCATCGTAGCGGTAGCGTTGCGCGAGATTCACCAAGGTCGAGACCGCCGTGGCTCGCTGCACTGGATCATTCAAGGTCGGGCTGAGCGCTACGAAACGAGCGCGGTTTTGGATCATGGGGAAAAGTCGCACACCTGCCGCCTTGATGGCGCTGTCCAACGTCGGATCGTTCGCGCCATCGGTTGCATTCGACGCGGTGAGACCGAAATAGTCCGGGACCACCACGTTGAGCTGATGTAAGTGCGTCAACAAGGACTGGCGCGAGGCCGGATCGTACGTAACGTAGAACCCCCACGTCTCGCTTGGTGACGCTGCCACGGCCGGGTCAGTGAATGAGATGACGGCGAGGCCAATCAGAACTGAGAAAAGCAGAAGTCGTCCGAACAACACATATCCTCCGCTGGTGGCCAGCCAGTATAAGGCGAAATCGAGCGGTCGGCAAGGAGGAAGGAAATAAAAAACCAAGGGATTGGGACCAGATCGGCCACCTTACCCTCGGCTAGAGGAGAGTATTAACCTAGCGGGTAAGTCCCGCCATCAGAGCGATCAACAAAGCGTTGTCCAACCACCGAGCCTGGTGAACCTCGCCTTGGGATAAGCCATCCAGCACGGTTGATCGGGAGTGAACATCGGGCGCGGTCGTTGTTCACTCCCAACCGCTGGATTCATCATCCATGAACAGGATAGAGGATTCTGTACAGAAGGTGTGTCAGGGAACCCTTGCACTTTCTGTAGGGCTTTACCTGACTTTTCAAAGCCATGCTATACTGGTGCCATTGCTTGCCTAAGGTAATTCCTGGGAGGTCTGATTCGGGATGGCGATAATCACCGGAGCACTGACAGTCCATGATCAAGCGGTGCTCGCCGATCTGGAGGATTTGGTCCGTGAGACCTATCAGCTCTGGGATGAGATTTGGGTCGGTTTCTCGTGGCGCAATTATACCTTCGACCACGTGATGCGGGTCCGCAACCTGGCACGGACAATTGCCGCGCGCATTGATGGCGACCTGCGCGTCCTGGAATTTGCCGCGACCTTGCACGACGTCACCAAGGCCTACGATGGTGAAATCATGATGCGCGACGGAAAGCGTGTCCTCGATGCCGACGGCTTCTGGATCAACGAGAAGCTTCCACCGGCCCGCCAGAATCGGGTCACCATGCTCTACGACCAGATGGGTTTGACCAACACTGTCCACCATCATTCGGGCAGCGAAATCGCGACCGCCCTGTTGCTGGACTACGGATATAGCGACGAGTTTTGCGCGGCTGTGCGTGAGATCATTCGTGCTCACCTCAAGCCCCGCCCGGATTCAACTCCGGCTGCGCTCTCACTCTACGATGCCGACACGATTGATGCAAACATTGGTCTGCCCGCCTTCTACCGCAACATTCAGATCAGTCTGCATCGTCAGGAGCAAGACTACGCTCGGCGAGGCGAAGACCTTTCAGCGTTCCTAGCCCAGAACCTCGAATCCTACCTCCGAACCTACCTTGGAGAGCGAATTCCGACCTGGATCGACGGTAAGCGCAACGACTTCGTCGAGAAGTTGACCACCGAAGAAGGTCGCGAGATAGCCCGAGCCCGCATCGCCCGCCTGACCGCAGACGTCCAGGCGATGATCGACGAGTTGGACAACTTCGACACCAACGCCGAGCATGGCCGCCTAGCAATCGTTCGCCGCTTCATCGAGAACCGTGACAACCCTTCGCTCTCGGCCGAGCTCGCGGATCTGTCGACCCGTTGGCTTGCCGAGGCATCGCCAACTAATGGGGCAATCGAACTCGTTCAGCATTTCCAGTCCGAGGTCAATGGCGTGGAGTGAGAGTGCAGAACGGTCTCACCTGACGTTGGAGCGTCCGCTTACGCGCTATGCTTCATGATCTAGGAAGCGAGCTGGTCTAAGGCTCGCTCGACTAAAGCCCGGACCAAAGGCAGTTTGTAGCCATTCATGGCCAATGGTCGGGCTCCTCGGGTCGCGAGGTCTGCCGCTTGCTTGATCGTTTTGTCGTTCAACGTCTGACCAATGAGCGCTCGTTCGCAGGCGTTGGCTCGCCATGGGATTGGCGCTACGCCTCCCAAGACCACTCGTGCCGAGTTGATCCGTTCTCCTTCGAGCTTGAGAACGCACGCGATACTGGCCAGCGCAAAGCTGAATGCCGCCCGATCCATAGCTTTGAGGAATATTGCTCGCTCCCCGGAAGCCGGCCAGGGAAGGTCAATGCGGTTCAACACTTCACCTGGCTGCAAGCAATTCAGCGAGCGATGGTTATCGTGGGGCAAGACGAAGAACTGAGCGATCGATAAGTTTCGCTCACCGTCGAGGCCAATCACGCCCAGCCGAGCCCGTAAAGCCAGCAACGCCGTCGCTGGATCTGAAGGATGAACGGTGAAGCAAGGACCACCGCCGAAGATCGCCTGGTGCCGATTGTCACCGTGCTCAGCGTTGCAGTAGGTTCCCCCCTTCAGCCAACAATGGAACGGGCCTCGGAAATACCAACAGCGCGAATCTTGGCAAAGGTTGCCGCCCAGCGTCGCCAGATTGCGAATTTGGGGAGACGCGGCGTCAAGGATCGCCTGAACGAGACACGGAAATTTGCTCTGAATCAGCGGATGCTGTGCGACGTCGCTCAAGGGAGTAAGCGCACCAATCTGGACGTACCCGTCTAGTTCTTGAATGCCCGAGGCGTCGCGAATCGTCTTCAAATTAACCAAACGGTCAGGACACCGAACTCCAAGACGCATTTCCGGAATCAGGTCGGTCCCGCCGGCAATTGCCCGAGCTTGCGGATCCGTGGCAAGCAACTGAACCGCCTCTCGCGCAGTCATCGCGTCGACGTGCTCAAACGCTTGCATGGGAGATCTCCTGATTCAAGGCGGCGAGGATTTTAGCCGGAGTGATCGGTAAATCGGTGATACGTACACCAATCGCATCAGCGATCGCATTTGCCACGGCCGGTGCGACCGGAATGATCGGTGGCTCGCCGAGACCTTTGACGCCTAACGAATTATCCACCTGGTCGATCATGCCGAATGGCCGGCTAGCCACCTGCGGACTATCCGCGACGGTTGGAATCAGGTAGCTTTCCAGGTTGGGGTTGAGGACGACACCGGTTTGCGGATCGACGACGAGCTCCTCGGTCAACGCATAGCCAACACCCTGGGTAATCCCGCCCGCGATTTGACTGTCGGCCTGTCTGGGACTAATCACTCGGCCGCAGTCGTGGACAGCGTACTGATTGACGACTTGCACCTCGCCAGTCGCGACGTCGACCTCGACCTCGGCAAACTGCACTCCAAAGGTTCGAATCGCCACGTCTTGTGGGTTGGGCCCGCGATCTCCCTGGCCAATGATCGCGAATGGGCTGACCTTTGCTAAGACGTCTGGCAGCGAAGCCTCGCACTCGCCCGTCATCCCGTAATGGACCACGCTGTCTTTGATCGTGATCTGATCAACCGGCCACTGGAGCACGTGTGCTGCGACCTGTAGCATGGATTCATGCGCCTGCTGAGCCGCGGCGCGAACCGCTGGACCAACCGACGCGACGGTCATCGACCCACCGCTCCCAGGCGTGTAAGGTCCGTTGAGCGTGTCGCCCTCGGAAATGCGGACGTCAGTCAGACGTAAACCAAGCTCCTCGGCGGCGACCTGCGCCAGCGCTGTCCGAGTGCCCGTCCCAATATCCTGGGATCCGACAACGACATCGGCGGTGCCGGTCGAGTCCACTTTGACCCAGGCATAAGCGGGTGGACCGCCACCACCACCCCAGATTTGCGAGGCGATACCGCGTCCGCGGCGACAGCTCGGGCGGCTAGGCTCAGGCTTTGGCTGATCCCAACCAGCCATCGCGGCACCAAGGCAGTACATCTCGTCGATCGGATCCAGCGAGTATTGCTGCCGACTCACCTGATCGAAATCGACTTCGTTGCGTCGTCGCAAAAGAAGAGGGTCGAGATTGAGCTTCTTGGCGAGTTCGTCCATCGCCGATTCGAGCGCGAAAGTTCCCTCAGTGTAGCCTGGTGCGCGAAACGCACGGGCCGGCGCCAAGTTCGTGTAGACCGCATGCTCCACGGTACGCACGTTCGGGCAGCGATAGAGCAACTGGGATGGTCCACAGACCATCATCGCGTGGCTGCCGTAGCTACCAACGCCCACGGTCACCTCGTGCTCGATGAAAGTGAGCGTTCCATCGCACCGCGCGCCCAGACGAATGCTCTGGATGGTTGGCTCACGGTAGCCAGTCGCAATCGATTCTTCGATGCGATCGAAGTACACGAGGACCGGCCGCCCGGCCTGACGGGCGAGCAGTGCAGCGAGATAAACTTCCTCGCCAGCGAACTGCTTACTGCCAAAGCCACCGCCGATCGCCTCGGAGAGAACGCGAATCCGGTTCTGGGGAATTCGCAACTTCTGGGCGACGTCGTCCGCTATGCCGTGGATGTATTGGGTCGAGGTCCAGATGTTCAGTCCCTCGCCGTCCCATTCAGCAAGGGCACAGTGGGGCTCGAAGCATTGGTGCACGACAGCCTGAGTTCGACACTCAAGCTCCACCGTCACCTCAGCCTCCTGATGCCCTCGCTCCAAATCGCCCCGCTCATACGTCTGCGGGTAACCGTGCGGCAGGAGATTCCCACATGGCTGAACCAAAGGCGCTCCGGGTTCTCTGGCCTTGGCTGGATCGATGACGAAAGGCAAAGGCTCGTAGACGACGTTGATCTCAGTGAGCGCGTCCTCGGCAATCTCTTCGCTATCGGCGGCAACCGCGGCAACCGCCTGACCAAAATAGCGTACGGTGCGGTCGAAAAGGGGTTGACCATTGCTCAAGCTGATTGACGGTGTCGTGCGATGGCAGATCACTACTCGCACCCCTGGCATGGCCGCCGCACGGGCAAGATCAAGTCGACGAATGCGCGCGTGTGCATAGGGGGAACGCAAGACCTTGGCGAACAGAGTACCTGGCCGCAGACGATCGGCGGTATAGCGTGCCCGGCCGGTCACCTTGCTCTCGGCGTCGACCCGGGGCACGTCGCGTCCAACTACTGCAAGGGCAGCATTGGTCTTCCAGAGGGGGAGTTCGGTCCCTGACCAAATCGTATAGCGAGTATAGGTCTGTCCTTCGATTTCAACCTGGCTAGTCGCGACTCTCGTCACCGCTTACCTCCTGACGGATTCTCCCGCAGCCCGCGGAGCGCGTCACGGATATGAGAATAGGTCCCACAGCGGCAGAGGTTGCCCGACATCGCGCGATCGATCTCTTCATCACTTGGTCGCGGGTTGCTGGCAAAGAGCGCCTTCGCGGCAAGCACCTGACCTGGCGTGCAATAGCCGCACTGAACGGCGTCGTAACGGATGAACGCATCTTGGATCGGATCGAGCTGTCCGTCGACTGCCAATCCTTCGATCGTCAAGATCTCTTTATCCTGACACTCGATTGCCAGCGCCAGACAGGCATAGATTGGTTTGCCATTCGCGAGAATCGTGCAGGCACCACATTCCCCCAAGTTACAAACCCGTTTCGCACCGGTTAGCCCTAAGTCGAGACGAATCACGTCCAAGAGCGAACGCCTCGGCTCGACTTGAAGCTGAAAGGACTGACCATTGATTTTCAGGGTGATCGGGATCAAGTCTGGCCCGGTGATTGGCGCGCTGATCACCAGCGACCGTTGGACTGCTCGTACCATGGACCCCTCGTTAGCTCAATAGAGCACAGCGCGAAAGGTCCAGCAAGTTCGAGACCAGACGTACCTCTGTCGTCACCGTCGCATGACAGCCGCCCTATCGACCGAAACGGCGCTATAATGATCGTCAGACCTTAATGATGTGGAGAGGTCGTCCGTGTGCAGCCTTCGAAGAGGATCGACTAAACGCGTGTTTTTTCATCTGTTCAGATTCATCATTAGCCTGACTTTGGGGTTAACGACAACCTCTCCCGCCTTAGCTGCTGATGGATTTGTGACGCTACCTGATTTCCCAGTGCCAGGCGGACATTTCTACTCGCAAGCAAGTGGTCAGGGCATCGCTGCTGGCTTTACGATTACCAATGACGGCAGTGCAAACTTCTACAGTGAATTCACCCGCCTCGGTGACGTCGATCGCCTCGGTTATCCCGCGTCGCGTCGCTTCACTTTTGGCGGCTACCTGACCCAGGCGACGCAAAAGGCACTCTTGCAATGGCATCCAGAAACCGGACACGTTCAGTTGCTAAACGTCTTCGACATTTTCACCCAGCTTGGGCTGGATCCAACGCTCGCCAAGACACAGCAGATTCCGCCGACCGGCGATAATCGCGTCGATAGCACTCTTTCCTGGTCACAGGTCGTCGCGCGTCACCTGGCAATTCTCAATCAGAATCCCGCGATTCGCGCTCGTTACTTCGCCGATCCGGATCCTCTGGACGACTTCGGGCTTCCCCAATCCGCGGCAAGCTTTGGGAACGTCTTTGTCGTTCGCTGTGAGCGCGCCGCGTTTCAACAGTGGAGCGTCGCAACGCCGTTTGCGCAACCGGGGGATGTCACCGTCGTGAATGCCGGCGATCTTGCCAAGGAGCTTGGCGTGGTGCCAGCCGCGGCCATCGTACCAGAAAACGCCGCTGACCAGCTCGTCGCGCCGCTTGGCCAGCTTCTGAACCCCAACAGCCAAACCCAGGCCGCGATCAAGGCAAGCGCGGCGAAAGCGCTGCCATCACTCGTGCGCATTGACGTTGTCTTACCCGATGGGGCTGGTCTTGCATCCGGCGTCGTCCTAGACAAGAATGGCGATGTCTTGACCAACGATCACGTGGTCAATAACGCGCTGGCTTTGAAAGTGACTTACATCAATGGAACAGCTCTACCGGCTCGGATCATCGGTGCCGATCCCAACGATGACCTAGCGGTCATCCAGACACCTGCTCAAGCAATCGGTCCCGGCGTTATGCCCGCAGGGTTCGGGCCGGCCAGTCGGGTGGAACCAGACCAAACGATTGGTGCACTTGGCTATTCGCCTTTCTTCCCAACGCCACCGGCCGTTCGTATCGGGACGTTTCAGCGTCTGACGATGAGCGATCCACCAGTCATTCTCTCAAACATTTACATTTTGCCGGGCGATAGTGGCGGCATGCTACTGGATCTATCGGGCAATGTGATCGGGATCAACGACGAAATTCGATTTACTCACCGATCGGCCGAACCACTGATCGGCTTCTCGATCGAAGGGAACACCGCCCAACGAATTGCTCAACAACTCGCGCGGGGAGGCTCCTGAGGATAGAATGTGGCTGCCTGCCCTTGGCCTCTTCGCCGGCGTGCTGTTTGGATTGATCTTTTCGGTTTCGATCCCGGCCGAGTATGCACGCTACACCGCGATTGCGATCCTGGCGGCGCTGGATTCGATTCTCGGAGCCACCCGCGCCGAGCTCGAGGGCGATTACGACACGACCCTCTTCATCTCCGGTCTCCTTTCGAACATGTTCCTGGCCGGATTGCTCACCTACGTCGGCGACCGACTCGGCGTCCAGCTCAATCTCGCTGCCGTGGTTGGATTTGGGGTACGCGTATTCGGCAATCTGGCTCAGATTCGCCGTCTCTTAGTCTTTCGATTTCGACGCGTGCGTCCCGAGCCAAGCAGAGAAACTTCATAAGAGTCGCCCGCTACCTATTGCTCGGCCTGTTGGTCCGGAGTATAATCGGCAGGACCGGCGGAGCGAGCGGTAGGCGCCGCTGAACTCAGTGGCAACCTTTTCAAGCCGGGGGTAGGGCAAGGGTGGCCAAGGAGCGCATCGTTGTCGGAGTCGACGCCGGCACGACCAAAGTAACGACGCTAATTGCCGAGATCAGTCGCAACAATAGCGTACACGTCATCGGCGTGGGCGTCGCGCCTTCGCGAGGTTTACGCAAGGGCGTCGTCGTCGACATCGAGCAGACAGTCGAATCGATCGCTGCCTCGGTTGAGAAAGCTGAGCGCGTTTCTGGTTACAAAGTTGTGAGTGCCTATGTTGGATTGGCCGGCGCTCACGTGACGTCCTTGAATAACCGGGGCGTCGTCGCGGTTTCACATCCCGATCGAACGATTTCTGAAGAAGACGTCGCCCGTGCTCTGGATGCCGCGCGCGTGATCAACGTGCCGAGCAACCGGGAGATCGTCCATGCGATCCCGCGCCACTTCATCGTCGATGGTCAAGAAGGGGTCCGAAATCCCGTAGCGATGCTCGGCTATCGTCTCGACGTCGAAGCTCACATCGTGACTGGCGCGGTGACTGCAATTCAGAACTTGACGAAATGCTTCCATCAGATCGGCATTGACGTCGATCAAGTTGTTTTGAAGCCATTAGCCGCGAGCGAGGCAGTTCTCACCGACGAAGAGAAAGAAATGGGCGTCGCTCTGGTTGACATCGGCGGTGGGACAACTGAGATCGCGATCTTCGTCGACGGCAGTGTCTGGCATACCGGTGTCCTCTCAGTTGGTGGCAATCACATCACGAATGACATTGCCGTGCGTTTGCGGACGCCGTTTGCCGAAGCTGATGAATTGAAAATCAAGCACGCATACGCTTTCACCCGTGACGTCGATCCCCAAGAGATGGTCGAGGTCACCACCTTTGGCCGCAGCCACGTCGAAAGCGTGCCGCGCCTGGCGATTTGTGAAGTAGCGGAAGCCCGCTTGCAAGAAACGTTCTTGATGGTCCAGTCCGAGATCAAACGATCAGGCTACGATGGATTGTTGCCAGCCGGGGTTGTGCTGGTTGGTGGCACCTCACAACTGAGTGGGATTATCGACCTGGCATCCGAGGTTCTCCAGTTACCCGTGCGAGAAGGAACGCCCCACGGCATCCACGGGCTGGTGGACACGGTCAGTGGATCAGCCTACGCAACCGGCGTGGGCCTGATACTCTGGGGCGCCCGGTACGGAGATCGAGCGACCGACATGCGTTCGGTCTCTGGACGCACTGCTCGCTATTCCGCTGACACTCGCCGAGCAAGCGGACGCTTCAAGGGTTGGCTGCGCGCTATTCTTCCATAATAGTTCCGAGTTGGACCTTTGGTTCTGTGTGACGACAGTCGGAAGCCGTCTGCCATCACACATTAGTTTGGCGCATCAGCGCGCCCACACAAAAAGGATAGATGATGCCATGATGCCTATGCCGGAAATCGTCTCCTTCGCGAACATTAAAGTGGTGGGAGTTGGGGGAGGTGGTAGTAACGCGGTTAACCGGATGATCCAAGCCGAAGTTCGCGGCATCGAATTCATCGCGGTCAACACCGATGCCCAGGCCTTGGCTCGGACGGACGCCGACCGGAAGATTCACATCGGTGATAAGCTGACCAAGGGACTCGGTGCTGGTGGACAACCGGCCATTGGAACCAAGGCAGCCGAAGAGACGAGTGACCAGATTTACGAGGCGCTCAAAGATGCCGATATGGTATTCATCACGGCCGGAATGGGCGGGGGTACCGGCAGCGGCGCTGCCCCGGTGGTCGCCCAGATTGCCCAAGAGATCGGAGCGCTGACCGTGGGCGTCGTCACGAAGCCGTTCACCTTCGAAGGAGCGCGCCGCCGAGCGAATGCCGAAGAAGGCATCAGCAGTTTGAAAGATAAGGTCGACACGCTGATCGTCATCCCCAATGACCGATTGCTCCAGGTCGTCGAGAAAAAAACGTCGATCGAAGCTGCCTTCAAGGTTGTCGATGAAGTTCTCCACCATGGCATTCAAGGCATCGCCGAGCTGATCACCGTTCCCGGCCTGATCAATCTCGATTTCGCCGACGTCAAAGCGATTATGTCAAAAGCTGGCTCAGCGCTCATGGCAATTGGTCGGGCCGAGGGCGAAGAGCGAGCGACTGAAGCGGCCAAATCAGCGATCGCCAGCCCATTGCTCGAAGTCTCGATCACGGGCGCGAAGGGTGTGCTGTTCAATGTCACTGGCGGGCCAGACATGACTCTCTTTGAAGTCACCGAAGCAGCCGACATCATCGCGAAGGCGGCCGATCCGGAAGCAAATATCATTTTCGGAGCGGTAATCGATCCTCGTTTGCAAGGAGAGATTAAGATTACCGTCATCGCTACTGGCTTCGACGGCAAGGTTCTGCCTCCGCCGGCGCTACGAGGCGCGACACAACCAGTCAGGGTACCCCGTGAACCAACCCCTGCGCCGACGTTCACCAGCGACGATATCGAGATCCCAGCCTTCTTACGCCGTCGCTAAGCGAACAGAGACGGCCGCGATGACCGTGCTGAAGGTCATCGCGGCCGTCTCTGTTCGTAAGTTAGGACACTTCCTGAGCCTCCAGATCGCTCCTAACCGGCAGACCGCCCCCGCGGGGCGATCGAGCGCTCCCGAAACCGCGGGTTACCCCTCGTCCGACTCAGCCCAGGAAATGCAAGATAAATCCACGCCCATGTCGCTATCGCGGATCCTTGGTCGCATCAGTGGACCCCGACGACTTGGCCGCCGCGACAACCGCTTGGGTGAAATGAGTCTCCCGTTGAGCCCCGATCAGCTCGAATTCGTCGTTGATGACGATCTTCGGAACACCGCTGACTTGATACTGATCCGAGAGCTCCGGAAACTCGTTCGCATCGATGACATCGGCCGTCACCCGCTCGCTCTCTACAGCCATCTGGTGAGCCATCCTGGCCACCGTTGGACAGTACGGTCAGGTAGGGGTAACAAAGACCCGAATGTGAACATCGCTCGGCAAAGCCGCCAAGGCGTCGCGTGTTGCTTGAGAAAGCGACGTCGAGCCAGCCGAGACGTCAATCAGATCATCAATCAGGCTACGGAATTCGTAACCAGCAGGGATC
Organism: Chloroflexota bacterium; assembly: GCA_021324795.1. Lineage (GTDB taxonomy): Bacteria > Chloroflexota > UBA6077 > FW602-bin22 > CADDYW01 > JAJPIK01. Next base: position 41,121 of record JAJPIK010000027.1, on the reverse strand, counting down.
CCAAACTGACGAATGATGCCGCGATTTTGCCCATTCAGAACGAAGGCCGGCACCATGCCTGGCTCGATTCCGTAGGCTGATCCGGCCTCCGGATTTGCCCGCACGTCGTGCGTTTTGAGCTCCACTTTATCGCTCAGAGCCGCGACCTCGCCAAGCAATTGCTCGGTTTGTTCGCAATACTCGCATTCTTTTCGACCGGGAACCACCAGCAACGATCGTGGCTGTGTGAACAGCTCAACTGTGACCGGTTCTTGCAACTTTGCTTCAAAGATCTCGCGGATCTTTTGGGCATCGCTGCTCGAAATAATCGGCATGTCTCTCCTCCTTGGGTTAATTTTACTCCTGGAGACGTGCCAAATAGAACAATATTCCGGAGCGCTACCGTCAAGGAAGGCGAATGGCTACACGACCGTCCAATGTGACCGAGGCAATTCGCCCCGGTCAGATCATTCCCGATTTCTGCTTGCGTGCCTTGACCGGCCGTTGGCTAGGCTCAACCGATTTCATCGGGCATCGACTCATCCTCGTGTTCACGGGATGGAACAGTCGCCAAAGCTCGCGCGATTTCTTACGGCAGCTTCGCGGGGCTTACTTTCGTATAGTCCGAGAAGAGGCAGTCGCGCTGCTGATCGTACCGGAAGAGGCCGACACCGGGCGGCTCGCGGTACCAAACGTCACAGTACCCTTCCCAATCCTCCGCGATCCGGCCGCGATGACCCATCGCGCCTTCGGAGCAATCGACTGGAGCGGGCAGCCGGCCCCCGGCGTATTTATCACCAATCGTCATCGTCGAGTCATTTATCGAGCACTCCGCGGCTTAGGAGAGACTTTGCCGTCAGCCGCGGAGGTCATCATGCTTCTCGAGTATGACCAGCTCGCCTGTGCCGATTGCGGACGGCCCCTCAGAATTGCCTGACTCACACGTCACTATCGCGTTTACGTTGTCGGAAGAACTCCTCGAGCTCTTGCACGACCGTCTCAGGATTGGGAAGCTCGACGGGGGGAGACGCCGTCTCGGACTCCGAAGGCGGATCCAGCTCGGAGGATCGTTCACGCTCTTCAAGCTGACGAACGTAGCTAGCGACCTCGGCATCGCTGGCAATGGCTTCCTCGACCTGAGCCTTGAACCGCGCGGCAGAGCGCTCTATCTCGGTCAAATCAATCGGGAAATCAAACATTGCACTGACCCGTTGAAGCAGTGCGACCGAAATAACCGGGTTAACCGTCGACGCGACGTAGTGAGGTACATTACCCCAGATACTGCCGTTGACAATCCCTCGCTCTCGGCAGGCAGAGCCAAGAACACCAAGAATGCCGGTTGGACCTTCGTAACCAGAACGCTGAAGGCCCATGCCCGCTAGGCGTCGCGCGAGCGCCGGATCGGAGATCGAGCCCGTGAGAACAGGTGGTCGCGAGTGGAGCACGTCAGCCACCAGGCCGCCCAGCGCGACGACGACGTCGACCCCATAACTCGTAGCATAGTCGAGGACAAGCTTAATGAAAGTTTTCCAATGAATCTGCGGCTCGCTTCCGAGTAGAATTAGCGCGTCACGCGAGCAATTGGGGAGTTGCGCAGAAAAAAACTGGGTCTGAGGCCAGATGATCCGTCGCTGAATCGAATCGACGATGCGAACCTGCGGACGGGTCTCGGTAAAGACAAAGAAGTCCTCCGGATCGATTTCGGCGCAGAGCTCGGCATTCCAGCGGCGAATCAGATAGCGAACCGCGCCCGTTGCCACCTCAGCCGCGTCATTCCAACCAGCAAACGCGACGAGCAACACCGGGTCGCGTAGCTTAGGGTGATGATACTCGGTCAAATGCTCCATCGCGCTCACCTCGCTTCTGACCGTTCGTAACTTCAGTATAGCACAGCCAGTTCACGAAACGGCAGCAAAGAACTCTTGACAATTGAAACAGACGTTCTATAATTAGAACAGACGAACACTTGTCCGGGAGCCTGGAGACAAAAGATGGAAGTCTGGATTCAGGAATCGCTCTTCCCCGAGGTGGCGAGCGGCCGTTCTGATTCAGCGGCTGCTTCGAAGGTGACTGTGCCGCCACGTCGTCATCTGGTTCGAACGAATTGGGCGCGGGTTACTCGCGATCCAGCCGTAGCGACAAGTCACGCGACGAGCGCAGCGCTGGCCAGCGATTTCCGGACTGGTCTTGCCCACGCCTTCGCCCAGCTCACTCCAGAACAACGGGCCGAGATCCGCGCCGCACTCGGCCCAAGTCGCTCACAATCAGCGGCGTGAGCCAGAATCAGAAGACAATCAAGCCTCGTGCCACTTCACCTGCCGCCAGGGCACGAAACGCCTCGTTCGCCTCGCTGACGTCATAGCGACGTGTGATAAGCTCGTCCAGTTTCAGCTTGCCATTCAAGTAGAGATCCACCAGCCTCGGGAAATCGGCGAAGGTCCGGGCACCGCCGTAGGACGAGCCGCGGAGAACCCGCATGGGTCCAACCAAGAGGCTAGAGGGGACCGAGATGCGACTGCCGGTCGGGGGAAGGCCGATCACCGTACAGGTGCCACCTGGTTCCAATGCTTCGAATGCCTGTTCAGCAACTCGAGCATCACCAACCGCGACGAAGGAATACGCCACCCCGGCCCCGGTAATCTTCTTGATCGCCGCGACTGCATCTTCGTTCGCAGCGTTGACCAGGTGAGTGGCTCCCATCTGTTTCGCATATTCAAGCTTCGCGTCGTTGACGTCGACTGCGATAACCGGGTAAGCGCCACAGATCTCCCCACCTTGGATCGCGTTGAGGCCAATCCCTCCCGTGCCAAAGACCGCCATGCTCGCACCGGCTGGCACCTGGGCGATATTCAAGACTGAACAGAGGCCAGTCGTCACCGAGCAGCCGATCAGCGCAGCTTTGTCGAGGGGCATATCTTTCCGAATCGGAATCGCGCAGTCTTGCGGCACCACGGTCTGCGAGCCGAAGGTTGCGACCGTACCGTAGTGATAGACCGGCTGCCCATTCAGGCGCATGCGGGTAGTCCCATCGTACATCCGGCCGGGCGGCGGCCGTCGCTCGCAGAGTACCGGCCGGCCGGTCACGCAGTAGCGGCAGCGGCCGCAGGTCGGTGCCCAGGACAGGATCACGTGATCGCCAACGCTGAGTCCTTTAACTCCAGGTCCGAGTTTCTCGACGACTCCGGCCCCCTCATCACCCAGGACAACCGGTAGATTGGGATATGTCCACGACCCATCAGCGGCGTGTAAGCAGCTATGACAGACGCCACTGGCGGCCATCCGGACCAGGACTTCGCCTTCTCCCGGATCGGCCAATTCGACGTCTTCTACTGTCAAGGGTTTCCTCTGTTCGTGAAGAACCGCAGCGCGCATAATGTTTTCCTCAGCCCTAAAATCTTGATGGGGGAACTTCCGGGCGTCAGTATACCATGCGGATGGGGAAAGTAGACCGGTGGTGAGAAAGCCCCAGCCGCCCGCTCAGATTAGCTGATCCTTATCGTCTTCGACTCGGATCGTCGCCCAGATCGACGGCTCGAAGTGGAGCAAGCAAGGAAGGTGTCGCCCCAAGTAAAAAGGGTGAGGCTTGCTTGACAAGCCTCACCCTTTTTACTTGGACCTTACAACGGTCGAAGGTCTAGTATCGCCGCGAGCGGTACCCACCATGCGATGCGCCACCGCCGCGCTCGAGCTGAAAACAATCGGAGCAGTAGACCGGTTTGCCATTCGTCGGCTGGAAGGGAACTTCGGTCTCCTTCCCACACCGTGAGCAGACCGCCGGATACATTTGGCGCTGTCCGCCACGGCCCGCCCCACTGCCGTAGCTATCGCCACGCGACGCCTTGCGCGCGGCGCGGCAGGATGGACACCGCGAGGGCTCGTTAGTGAAGCCCTTTTCGGTGTAGAAATCCTGCTCGCTCTGAGTAAAAACAAACTGGGTTCCACAGTCGCGACAAACGAGAGTCTTATCAGCCATCTTACGCGCTGACTCCTCAGAAAAGAATTTTTTAGGACGATTTGTCAGCGCGCTCGATGTACGGCCCGTCGGGGCCTTTCCTCGTTCGGCAGATAAATCTACCCTATCGCAGGAATTATACAAGGAAATAGTTCAGCCGACTAGCATGTATTTTATGAACTTTGGAGCGGGTATAATCACTCGGGTTGGAGGTGCGCTCGAATGTCGAGCTTAGCCGTGGAATCCAAAGTTTTCGCGTTCGCACGTTTTCTCAACGCCCGAAAATGCTATGGCCCAAGTTTCTCACCGGATAACCCCCGGGCCTCTCTCGTCTCTGCCCTGAGTAGGATTTCCCGAGCGTGGATGATCTCGGCCCGTAGCGGCTGGCCAGAGCAGCTCACGTTTACTGACAAGGGGGTGGGCCTGGCCACGTTCGCTTCCAATGCCGAACGGCTGATCATCGGAACCGAGATCGGCGGAGACGGAAATATTCGGTTCTGGATGCTCGCCGCCGAGGGATCCCCGATGCACCTGTTGACCAACCAGTTGGAGAATAAGCGCCTGGCCTACCCTACGATTACCCGTTTTCTCGATCGTTACTTCAAAAACATCACCGATGAGGAGGCTGCGTGCGTTCTGGTGTCGTCGGCTTGATGCCGGCTTATCCCCGTGAGATCACCCCACAAACTGCTAAGCGGCTACGCGAACAAGGCTTTACCGGCGTTACTGTGCGAATTCCAGATCCTTTAGAAGCCAGGCGCGACGAGTACGAGCGCGCCGGGCAGATTCTCCGCGACGGCGGAATTTCCGTTGCCCAGGCGAATCCCGCTTACGCGATCATCATCGATCCGAACGCGGAGACTCGCCAGCTTGGCATCCGTGGTCTTCAAGCGGCATGCCAATGTGCATCCTGGCTGAATGCTGGCACGATCTACGTCCGTCCCGGAAGCCTGAATCCGTCCGGCGCCTGGACACCGCACCGGGAAAACACTCACCTGCGCACGATCACCCGTCTTGTCGACGCGCTCAAGCAAGTCGTACCGGCAGCCGAGGACGTCGGAATCCCCCTAGCAATCGAGGGCGGCTCGGTCTGTCCGCTGGATACCGCCGAGCGGGTACGCGACGTCATCGAAGCGGTCGACTCGCCGGCCCTCCGCTTCAACGCCGATCCGGTCAACTTTGTTCGCTCGCTCGACGATCTCTGGAACATGACATCTGTGATCAATCACCTCTTCGATCTTTGTGGGAAGTACGTCGTCTGCGCCCACGCGAAAGACATTACCGTCCGGAGTAGCCTGCCGGTCTCGATGCACGAGTGCTTGCTCGGCGAGGGTTACTGTGATCAGGTCACCTATCTTCGCCGCTTCGAACAATGCTGCCCGGATGGCTTCGTCTTGATCGAGCATTTGCCCGACGACAAGATTCCGGCTGCCAAGCTCAATCTCGATCGAGCTGTGCAGGAAGCCGGATTGACCTGGCGCGAATAAATAGGGAGGACGACAATGGCCAAGATCACACGCATTCGCTGCATCCGCACCCGACCGGCGGGAACCTGGGTAACCGTCAAAGTCGAAACTGACCAGCCCGGTCTCTACGGCATCGGCTCGGCCCATGATTACAACTATACCGACGCTGTCGTCGCCGTCATTGATCAATTCTTTGCCCCCCGATTGATCGGTCGCGACGCCGGCCAGATCGAAGACAACTGGCAATCTACCTACCAGGCAGGCTACTGGCGAAACGGCCCGGTGCTCAACGCTGCCTTGGCCGGCATCGATATCGCCCTCTGGGACATCAAAGGGAAAGAAGCCGGCATGCCGGTCTATAAGCTCCTCGGGGGGCCCTGTCGGGCCGCGGCGCCTTGCTATGCCCACGCGAGTGGCAAGGACGTCAATGCCTTGGAAGATGACGTTCGTCGTTATCTCGAGGAGGGCTATCAGGTGGTGCGTTGTCAACTCGGTGGGTACGGCGGCGGTGGATTCATCGAAGGTGCAAAGGCAAACCGACCAGAGAACGCCGCGCCGGAAGAACGCGTGTTTGACGATGAACTATACATCGAAAACATTACTCGCATGTTCGCCCATCTACGAAGCAAGCTCGGCTTTGGGGTCAAGCTCACCCATGACGTTCACGAGCACCTTCGTCCAACCTCGGCGGTCACCTTGGCCAAGCTGCTCGAGCCATACCGCCTCTTCTTCCTCGAAGACGTTCTGCCGCCGGAGCAAATCGCTTACTTCCGGCTGATCCGTCAGCAATGCGCGACGCCTCAAGCAATGGGTGAGCTTTTCGTCAACCCCAACGAATGGCTGCCACTGATCTCGGAGCGTCTGATCGATTTCATCCGCGTTCGCGTATCCAAAGTCGGCGGGATCACGCCGGCGCAGAAGATTGCCCACCTTGCCGAGTGGTTTGGCGTACAAACCGCCTGGCAAGAAGGCGGCAATACCGATCCGGTCAACCAGATGGCCGCGCTGCATTTGGATCTGGCAAGCTACAACTTCGGGATTCAGGAAGACAATCATTTCCGACCGGAGGAGCTCGAGGCGTTCCCCGGCCACGCTGTGCTCAAAGGCGGCTATCTTTACGCAAACGATCAACCTGGCCTGGGCATCGACATCGACGAAGAGAAAGCAGCGAAACTGCTGGATCCCGACCGCGTTCGCCAACCGCGCTACGTAGCCGAAGACCGTCGCCCCGACGGCAGCGTCGTTCGGCCATAGCGCCTGGGTGGCGGCAACCGCCAATGTGCCAAGTTATTTGGTCAAAGCTCATTAGGCGAGAGAACAAACGTTAGGTTCTTCGCAATATCGCTCTAGCCCAACGGCAGGCTCAAGCCGCATTCCCTTGCCAAGCCTTTCAATGACTCGACGACTGAGGGGTGCAGTGGAATGCCATGTGCCCGGCGATCCTGCTCGGCGGCAAATTCTTTGTCGCCGTGGACGTAGACACGCTCGGCGCCGGGCACCGGCTCGGCATTGTGCATCGTCTGAATCATTCGATCCATCATTCCGACGAAGTCAGCCAAGGGACGGAAGGCGTCGACCTGGAGAGCCAGAAAGAAGTGGCCAGTCGTCCGTTGCACCGGATCGAGAATACTGCTAAATCCGGCCCCGGAGAGTACCCCGCATAAAACGTCGACCGCTAATCCCAATCCGTACCCTTTGTAGCTGGATCGTTCGGGATCGCTCCCCAGCGGTAGCAGTGCACCACCTCCATTGATCACATTAGGATCACGGGTAGGTCGCCCCTCCGCGTCGATCAGCCAGCCTTCGGGGGTCTGCGTTCCACTCCGCATCGCGATCTCCGCCTTACCGGCCGCGACGACGCTCGTCGCCATGTCCAGGATGAATGGCCGCTCTCGACCAGACGGCACAGCGACACTGATTGGATTCGTGCCTAACAGCGCCTTTTTGCCAAAGGTGGGTGCGACCTGAGGTGCGGCATTGGTCATCGAGATGCCGATCATCCCATGATCCAGGGCAAGCATCGCGTAGTGACAAGCGATGCCAAAGTGGTGGCTGTTAGTGACGGTGACCGCCCCGATACCCTCCGACTTCGCCTTAGCGATCGCCAGCTCCATGCCTTGGGTTGAAACGACCCCGCCGAGTCCGAAGGCGCCGTCGAGCAAGGCAACCGCACCAGTTTCTCGAATGACCCGCGGCACTACTCGCGGCCGCACGACGCCAGCTTTCAGGCCTGGCACGTAATCTGGATGTCCAGCCAACCGCGCGACCCCATGGGAATCGATGCCAAGCAGATCAGCGTGGACCAGAACGTCCGCCGCGACGTTGGCATCCGTATCAGAAACCCCGAAGTACCGAAATACATCGCCAACAAACATCCGCAACTTTTGATAATCAACACGCAAGTTTTGCTCAATCGCCATCTATTCCCTGCTTATCCATACCGAACTATGTTCTGGATAGATCCAATTCGGGAGGCAGCCTTCACCCTAATCCTCTTCCAGGAGGAGAGGAAAGTCCCAACCTGGTCACCCATCCCTGGACACTGGTTTACTGCCCACCGGTCGTTGGTAGCTCATCACGTATCACTCGTTAGTCGTCTTCCAGTCTAAGCAAAACCCGGGAACGCTGCAAACTCGCGTTGACGCTTCACTCCTCGACCGGTAGAATATGCGTATAATGAAGCTTTTTCGTTCCCAGGGCAACTCTGAAACTATCGTTATCATCGATTTTGGCTCGCAGTACACGCAGTTGATCGCACGCCGGATTCGCGAGCTTGGTGTCTATAGCGAGGTCGTGTCGATCGATACGCCCTGGTCGGCTGTTGCCGAACTACGGCCGCGCGGCCTCATTTTGTCGGGTGGGCCGGCAAGCGTCTATGACCCCAATGCCCCCCGACTACCGAACTACGTTCTCGAGTCCGGTTTACCGGTCCTCGGCATTTGCTACGGCATGCAGCTCCTTGGGGCCGTGCTAAATGGACGAGTCGAGCCAACCACGTCACGAGAATATGGTCCTCAGGTCGTCCAGCGGACGGCCGACAACGCGAACGATCCCCTCTTACGCGGACTTCCCGAGCAATTCGACGTTTGGATGTCCCATGGCGACGTGGTCGTCGAGCCTCCCGCCGGATTTCGGGTCGTTGGCCGCAGCGAATCGGGCTTGATCGCCGCGATGGCCGCTCGCCAGATTTTCGCCGTTCAGTTCCACCCGGAAGTCAAGCATACACCTGATGGGCCGAGGATCCTCGAGAACTTCGTGCGTGACACCTGCGGCTGCCGTCAGCGCTGGACGCCCGCCTCGCTAATCGAATCGGCGGTCGAGCAGATCCGGGAAGCGATCGGCGATGGGCACGCGGTTTGTGGTCTGAGCGGAGGCGTCGATTCCGCGGTCGCCGCCACTCTGGTTCACCGGGCGATCGGCGACCGCCTCGTTTCGATCTTCGTCGATAATGGCTTGTTACGCAAGAATGAGGCGGACGGCGTCGTCGAGCTATTTCGCAACCACCTGGGTATGAACTTACGTCACGTCAATGCGAGCCAGCGTTTCTTAGATCGGTTGGCAGGCATTGAAGATCCGGAAGAGAAGCGACGGCGGATCGGCCACGAGTTCGTCGCGGTCTTTGACGAAGAAGCCCGGCGCCTCGGTGAGGTCGACTTTCTCGTACAGGGAACGCTCTACCCGGACGTCATTGAGAGCGCCACCCCCTCCGCGAGTAAGAGCGCTGCCCGCATCAAGACGCACCACAACGTCGGCGGCTTGCCCGAGGACCTCCGCTTCACCTTGGTCGAGCCACTGCGATATCTGTTCAAAGACGAAGTTCGCCAGATCGGCCTCGAGCTCGGCTTGCCGGAGAGCCTGATCTACCGGCATCCGTTCCCCGGTCCGGGGTTGGCGGTGCGTGTCCTCGGCGCGGTGACTCGCGACAAACTCGATCTACTCCGCGAGGCCGATGCGATCGTCCGCGATGAGATTGACCGGGCCGGGCTGTCTCGTGAGATCTGGCAGGTCCTAGCCGTGCTCACGCCCCTCAAAAGTGTGGGGGTGATGGGCGACGGGCGAACCTACCAGAATCTGGTTGCCGTGCGCGCGGTGACCAGTGACGACGGGATGACCGCCGATTGGGCACGGATACCGCACGACGTGCTTGCCCGCATCAGCTCACGAATCGTCAACGAGGTTCCGGGGGTCAATCGCGTCGTCTACGACGTGACTAGCAAGCCGCCGGCGACGATTGAGTGGGAATAGTCCCCCGGCCTGGTTCTTGCCCGATTCCAGCGGGAGTTGTTCATGCCGCGCTGGTTATTCGCTCTGTTAGCTCTGGTGCCGGTGGCCTTACTGGGTGGGCTGTTGGGACTCCCAGCCTGGATTCTCTTCTTCGCGGCGCTGGGCGCAGTGGTCCCGCTAGCTAGCCTGATCGGCATGGCTACCGACGAAGCCGCGCTTGCCAAGGGGCCGAAGGTCGGCGGCATTCTCAACGCAACCTTCGGTAACGTACCCGATCTGCTCGTCGGCTACTATGGGGTCCAGGCCGGACTTCTCGGCTTCGTCAAGTCCACGCTCATCGGGGCGATTATCAGCAACTCAGCTTTCATTATCGGACTAGCCTTTGTCGCTGCTGGTATCTCAAAGGGATTGGTGCGCTTCGACGCCCGCGAAGCTGGACATCATACTGTCCTGATGCTGCTCGCCGTGGCCGGCCTCTTGTTACCGTCGGTCGCCGCGGCAACAGTGCATCCCGCGGTCCCTCTTGAAGGGTTGAGTATCGGCTTCGCGGTGATCCTTTTGCTCGCCTACCTTGCATACGTGGTCTACAGTATCCTTGGCTTCAGCGGTGGGCCGAGAGTCGAGGGTGAGCGGGTGGGGGAGCAGTGCTTGGTGATCGCCGCCGAGGCAGCGGTGGTAGAAGCGGAAGCGCCCCGCTGGTCACTGGGTGTAGCGGCCCTCGTCTTGCTTGGAACGTCGATTGTGCTCGCGCCGGTGACTGACGTTCTCGTTGCCTCGGTCACACCGGCGGTTCGCACCCTGGGCTGGACTCAAACTTTTACAGGGATGATTCTTGTCGCCAACGCCGGCAACGCCGCGGAAATGTACACGGCCGTTCGGGTGGGCCGCCTCGGTCGCCTCGACCTCGCGCTTGACGTGGCTTCGGGGTCCTCGATTCAGATCGCTACCTTTGTTGCACCGCTCGTGCTTCTGCTGAGCCTTGCGATGCACCCCATGGACCTGGTTTTTGATCCCCTCGAGCTGGCAATTCTCGCGGTTGTCGTCGCGATCTTTGCATACGTCGCGCACGATGGCGAGACAAATTGGCTCGAAGGCTTCCAGCTTCTTGCGATCTACGCAATGGCGGCGTCGGTCTTCTACATCCTACCCAGTAGATAAGCCGACCGGCTATTGGGCTTTGGCACGTGCAAGCGCGAGACGCCCTTCGAGGTCAGCGGGTCGTCGAAAAACCGCGAGAACCAAGCGCCCGAGGTAGTATTCGCGACAAACAGTCGGATAGTTTGCGACACTCAGAATTTCGGTGCCCTCGCCTGCTTCGACGACCACGGCGGTTTCCTCGCGGTCGAGGATCTCACGAATCTTGGCTTCGTCGGCGGCGTTCGGCAGGTACAGCATCAGCGGCTCCTCGGTTGATCTCCCACGGATTATAACATTAGCGGATATCATTACTTATCCATTCCAGGCCCCCTAGAATCCGCTCCCAATCTCCGGGTCGGTCTTGTCGTCGAGCTCTTCAAGAATACTCTTGAGCTCGCGTGTTTCTGTACCGACCCTCCCAATGATCTCTTCTTGCAATTGAGGCGATAACGTGGGCGCTAGCTCGAGAAGATGCATGTATCCAAGCAAAACGAGCAACCGATGGCGGAGAGCTCTGTTCGTCATCTGCGTTCGTACGAGCGCCTGCTCGCGTCTCCGCGCTGGCTGCCTTTGCTCAGCCAGCCAGACAGCGATGATACAGACAACGACGACCCCCAACATCGTGAATGGCCAGACATCCGTGGTAGGATGCTCATACATGAGTCCGAGAATCTGAAGCGAGATGGTGAGCACACCAATGGTCGCAACATAGCGAGGCGGTTCGAACATTGCCACGACCAAGACTGGGATCGCGTAAAAGATTGGGAGATTGTAGCCTGGCCAAACCTCAATATCCAGCAAGAAGATGATGAATAGATATGCCCAGATAACTCCGTAACTTAGGATGCGCGGGAACAGATGCCCGTACCGCCAACGAGAAAAACGAAGCCATACCGCGAAAAGCCGCTTCACCCGTCCGCGCGACGTCACCTTTTTCACTCCACCTTCCTCCTCCCGGAAGGTGGAAGGCCTAGCGTCTGTCCAGTCGAGAGTTCGATTGCTTTCAATATACAGTCCTTCCCGAAGAGGAATAGCCCGGCGACGGGATGCAGGTCGAGGATCACCGGGCTTGCGAAAGGATGGAGAGTGTAGGGAGCTACGCTTTCATCCTCGCGCATCTAGCAACGTCTGTCCATTTTTTCGCGACACGTCGATCATATTATCCGCACAGTCGGCTGGCTATAGTAAGAAAGTACCCTTAGCTTTAGGGAGAATTGGTCCAATCTCGAAAGATCTGCTAAAAACAAAGCAGATTTGTTCGAGGGAGAGAAGCGGATGACCGAGTTGACCAACCCACGGCGCTCGGATGTATCGCCTTGAGCCAACCGAACCAGGATCGATCGCCGCAAAGCCCGTCTTCGTTCCCTCGGAGATCAACGTTCTTCGCCGTTGGCGCCGTGGTTCTGATCATTATCGCGGCGAGTGCGGTGATCGTCCTGAGTAAAGCTGATCCTAGCGCATCCCCAAGAATCAACTGTCCATCCGTCCTGGCCGGCGCCATGGGCGATGTCTTCTGCAATCGGGCAGTCGCGAGTGCAACCGCCACCATGACAAGCATGCCTCGACCGTCGAGCACCACGCCTCTCCCGTCGACATCGACCAGCACAAGCACGCCGTCTACGACGTTCACCACAACGCGGACGCCGACGTTGATGCCAACACCGACCGCGACGACGCGGATACCAACCCTTGCGCCGACAGCGACGGCAACGAAGCGACTAACCCCGACCCCAACATCCGTTCCAGCAGCGGTCTCTTCCGTGGGAACCTCAAGAACCCCGACTGTTTATACGATTACCAACCCGAACTCGACCCCGCTAAACGTAGAGCAGATCTTCACGAGTACCACCGGCCGTACCTACGTCTACTGGTCGAGTGTCCCTCCCCATGGAAAAGTGGTAGTCAATCTCCGAGACGTCAAGGTAGTGCCGAATGGTTTCCAAGGGAAAGTTTTGCTCTACGCCAATCAGCCGTTCACGGCGACGGTAAGCGGAAGTGTGACGAAATGACCGGCGGCATCGCTATGGAGAAAGTTGGACCTCGATTCCAGCACTGCCAAACAACTCCTCACTCTCCACCAATGCCTTGATTGTGCGAGAAGCTGGCACTTCAAAAACGACCGTTCCTTGGACTCTGGCACCGGGCAGGATCCCGGTCAGGTTTGGAGTTCGCACTCCGGCCACCGAAGCATCCTGATAGCTATTACCGTTGTCGTCGACAACCTTGAAGTAGACCGCGGTGAGTGGAGTCTTCCCGACATTCTCAATCGTGACGTCCGCAGCAAGATAGCGAGAGTCGGCACTTGGGGGCTTCACCGCCTTGAAGTTGTCGTGAATTGCCGTCACGGTGAGGGCAACCCCGTTGAGGCTCGCTCGGGTTCCAACCGGGACGACCGGTGCGTTGACAAAATCCGTTGGTGCAGTGATCGAGATCGGTTGGTTGAAGTCCGAGAAATCGACGATAGCCAGACTGCTCCCGAATTGGCCGTCGCTCGTTTGCTCAAAACGACGAACCCAATGGTCACTGACGCCGATCCACATCTTATAATTAGTCGGTGGATCAGTCTTACTCGCACCGGGCTTTTCGGCAGTGATCACCTGACAAAGCGTTCCTTCGAATTGCGCTAATGTTTTACCCTTGGGATTGATGACGTCATTGAGAAATAGCGCGCTCAGTGGTGCCGTGGGAGTGACCTCGAGCGGAGAAAGCTTCACCCACCGTGGGTTATCTTGCGATCGCTCGTACGAGACCCCATCAATCTGAATGGATTCGATCCCGAATGACGTGGTATGCACAGCCAGGCCGGAGCGTTCGAGTACTAGATCTGGTTGGCCGTTCGTCATGGGCGTGGGACTGGCGACCGGAGTTTCCGTACCATTGGTGACACTGAACCACCCTTTGAGGTGAACACTCTTCAACTCGTCCATGGCCGTGGCCGCCTCCTTGACGATCTGAACCGGATCTTCAGCCTGGGGATTTGGACTTCCTATCGTAGCTTCGGTACTGGCCGGCGACGAAGCTGGCGCCGCGTTCATGACGGGCGTCGGTGTGGCCACCTCCGTATCCGTAGCCGAGGTAGTCAGTGGGACAGGCGAGGAGAGCCCTACCGCCTTGGGCGTTGAGTTGTTCGAAATCGGCGTCGACTGGACAGACGAGGCACACGCGGCGACTATAACGGCCATGACGAACAGGCAAACCCACTTAAGCACGTTTCTCCACTGTAGCTGAGATTCGTCATTTGCGTCATTTGCAATGACGTGTGCAATGACGTGCAACTGCAATGACTTGCAACGACTGGCCAGACCCTCAAAGAGTTCCGGCGGTAAGGGTAACGTGTTCGCCAATCCCAGTCAACGTCGGCTCAGGCCGGGCAACGCGGCTTTTTTCGATCGATAGGAATAATTGGCAACTAGCAGTCTATCATTGACGTAGTACAATGGCCGTTGTTTGCATTGCTCGATGCGAAAGGTTGTCATGGAACCGCTATCCCCCGAACAGATCGAATTCGTGATTGACTGCATCCGCACCTGGTTGGAAACCCGTCAGCAAAACGGCTATAGCGATGCGACTGCCAACGATGTCGATCATAGCGCCCTATTGCGACGGCTGCTCAACGGTAAGCCACTCCTGCCTAATCCACCGCCGGTTAGTTTCTCCTATCCCTGGTATGAAATCCTGGAAACCGGAAAAGCGCTCCGCTGCAACGTCCTGCGGCATCGCAACTCGACGACAATCTCGATCGACCGAGATCCCCGGTGGCACATTGTGCGTGAGGCCGAGAACGCCCTTTACGTACGCTATCAAGGCGACGGGCCAATCTACCGTGTTTGGCAATCAGACCCAGCCTTGGATGAGTTTGGCTGGACTATCGAAAAGGTCGAGGAATAGGACTACTGCTCTCTCTGAAATTCTCTCTTCCTCCGGAAGAAAGGTCAGAGCGTTGCCCTGAGCAAAGCGACGGCGTGAGGGCGGCGTGTCAACTTCATCAGATTGAGTGACGCTCGGGCCAGCGGTAAGTCTACGGTTATTCGCGAATCATGCAACCAGTCGCTGGAGCTCTGCCAAAGCGTCAAGCTGCTCGAAGATGGCCTCAGGTGGGCCGGTGGGTCGCATGACGAACTTCGCTGCGCCGGCCTCGACGTAGCAACGGATCCTGGCCGTGCAGTCGTCGAGCGTGCCAAGTGCAGCAAATTCCTCGGGCGGAAAATCGGGTCGCCGGCGCAGCAGGTATGGCGCGGCGCGGGCTTTCGCTCTTTCCAAGCTTTCGTCGACGTAGTAGGTCAAAACTGCCCCAAAGTGATCGTCTTCGATCTGTCGACCGAACTCCGCAGCGACGGCTTGAATCTTCGCGATGCCGTCAGCCATCTCCTCGGGCCGGATTGCTGAAGGCAACCAGCCGTCGCACAAGCGTCCAATCCGGCGAAACGCTGCGTCGCTGCGGCCACCGAGCCAAATTGGCATCGGTCCAAGCGGCTTGGGGTCGACGACGATCCGATCGAGTTGAAAATAGCGGCCGTTGTGCGTGACTTCCGGCTCGTGCCAGAGCCGGCGCATCACGCCGATCGCTTCATCCAGGCGACCACCACGCTCGTTTTTCGGCACCCCGCACGCCGCGAATTCGCGTGTCTCTTCGTTGCCAACGCCGACCGCGAGCAGCATGCGCCCCGACGACAGAAAATCGACGGTTGCGAGCTCCTTCGCCGCCAAGACCGGATTTCGAAGCGGCAGGACGTAGATGCTCGTACCAAGCTTGAGCTTTCGTGTTCGCGCGGCGACGCCGGCGAGTGCGATCAGCGGATCAAGCACGAAGTTGGTAGCGCCAATTGGCGAGACCGGCCGATCGCTCAGCCAGAGCGAGTCGATCTGACGTTCCTCGGCCCGATCGACGAACCGCCAAAATGCCTCTGCTCCTCCCTTGCCAAAAGCCCAGGGTCCAAGTCCAACGCTCAGTAAAATCTTAAGCTTGTGGCTTGCCACGACTGCTTCTCCTACCTCGCAAAAAACCCGCGCCGCAGCGCGGGTTTTTTATCAACTTTTCTTAGGGTGCGAAGGGCCAGAACCGAACTAGCAATACTATGATCTTCAGCCCCATCTAAGCCGTTCACCGCCGTCTACTCAAGTCCAGGAGGCTGGACACGTCCAGCTTCCTACTCGCTCAAGGTGTCCCCCTGAAGGCGATCAGCGAGATGCTCGGCCACAGCACTATCCGGGTGACCGCTAATGCCTACACCCACCTGTTCCTCAAGTCCGTGCGCCGCCGATGCCATGGACGACCTCTTTCGGGGCACTCCGCCGCAAAAAGAGTGCGCCTAGCCATCTTCCTATCAACGGCCAATTTTCGGGTAAACAAAAAGGCCCACCGAAGCCGTTTAAGGCTTCCCGGTGGGCTTTCTGGGTGCCGAGGGCCAGAATCGAACTGGCGACACCATGATTTTCAGTCATGTGCTCTACCGACTGAGCTACCTCGGCGTGCTCAAAAGTTATACCCCGGGCCACTCCGGATTGCAACCCGGGCTCAACGTTTGATACCGCCTCTTCTAGCTCGGAAGAGTAGAATAGCTCGAAGAATCGAGCCAGCCGGCCCCACGGATGTGATCAAGCAACATCGAGAGGATGCGTCATGAGCACTGGGCGAGCGGCCGCGATTTATAACGTCCGAGTCGTTGTTCGCGAAACAGGGTTGCGGCCAGACACATTGCGCGCTTGGGAACGACGCTACGGCGTGCCGCGGCCGGTCCGGAGTGAGGGCCACCAGCGTCGCTACTCTCAGCAGGACATCGATCAATTGCGGTGGTTGGTCGCGCGTCAGCGTGAAGGGATGACCATTGGCCGAGCGGTCGATCTCTGGAATCAGCTTGTCGCCAAGGGCGAGGATCCACTTCAAATATCACCCGCGGTCACAACACCGCCAGCGTCAGTATCATCCCTCCACGCGATCGATGATATCCGGGCAGCCTGGGTACAAGCCTGTCTGGCGTTTGACGAATCAACCGCAGCAGTCTGCTTGACCCACGCATATGCACTCTACACTCCGGAAGATGTGAGCGTTGAAGTCGTGGCACGTGGACTGGCCGAGATTGGCGACCTCTGGTATCAAGCCAAGGCGTCGGTACATCACGAGCACTTTGCTTCAGAGATGGTGCTGCGTCACTTCGAACGGCTCATCGCTGCGGCGCCGCCTCTCTGGCGTAGCCAACACATCCTCGTCGCCTGTGCGCCAGGTGAACAACACTCGATCGCCGGTTTATTCATCAGCACCCTGCTCCGGCGTCACGGCTGGCAGGTCACGTTCCTCGGCGCTGACGTGCCAGCCGAAAACGTCGGCGCGGCGATCGCGCAGACTCAACCTGATCTGGTGATCCTCCTCGCGCAGCGGCTCGCGACCGCTGGAAATTTGCTCGAGATCGCTCGCCGCATCGCTCCGCTTGGGCCGCGCTTGGCTTACGGCGGCCGGATCTTCAACGTGGCCGCGGCAACTCGGGCGAAGACTCCTGGCGTATTCCTGGGCGAGACCGTTCGCCAGGCAGTCGCGGCGACGGAGCGGATCCTGACACGTAAAGATTCCACCACCTGGGAACCTGACGACTCCGACCCCTTTTCTCCACTGCGCGAAACGTTCGCCAGAGCGCATCCATTGATCGATGCCATCGTCTGGCGTGACTTAGAAGAACGCGGTCTGACCCAAGCCCACATCGTCCTGGGCGGCAATAACCTTTCCCCCGCCCTCGCCGCCGCGCTTGCCTTCGGCGACCTCACGTTGCTCAGTCAAGACATTCAATGGTTGAATGGGTTTCTCACCTATCGGGACATGCCGAGCAACCTATTCTCAGTTTACCTTGCTGCATACAAGCGCGCTCTAGGAGAGACGCTTGGGTTTGACGGTCGAGTGCTGGTCGACCTTCTTGAACGACTGGAAGTCCTGCGATCTGTGTAGCAGAGTTGGGCAGGCCCCTGGGCCCTCTTCGGTCCCCGCAACAGACCTTGCGTCTTTCACAGCGAATGGCAGCCATCAATGGCTAAGACTTAAGGCAAGTTGCTATTTCATTGGGCTGAGCCACCGAGATCCCTCACTCCCTGTCCCTCTCCTGCAGTGGGGAAGGGGTGGAGGCCGCAGCCGACGAGGTGAGGCTCTCTGACCGCCCACTCAACCGATCTGGCCCGCGCTTTAGGGCCGGTGCAGGAGAACGTAGACCTGGCCGACAACGAAGACAGCCACCAGAACGACTAGACTGAACGGGCGGAGCATGCGGAGAAGTTGGAGACTCAACAAGAGGAGAACAACAAGGCCAGTGACCAGGCCATGACGTACGGACTGGCTGACGTTTCCTTGTGCGCGCCGTGAATGGGAGAGGCGGAAACTGAGGCGGTACGCGACGAGCGACGCGATACCCGTGGCGACAAGGCTAAAGTCGCTCACCAACGCCGCGCGGATCCAGATGGTCGACGGCGGCACATCAATAATGAGATAGAGGGCGACGAGCGAACCGACGACGCTCGCGATCTTGAGCCATCTGACCGCGCCAAGTCGGTGAGACGGAGGGCGCCGCTGTAAGGTGCGGTCGGATAGCATGACATACTCCACGTCATTGGTGCAATCATTTTACGAATTAGAGCGCAGCCGAGCAAGCCCAATCGTATAACCAATCGCAAGGCCAATTGAGCGGCGAAGCCACTGGCCTGCGCCACGTCGCTGCCCGTCCAGCCAATTTCCAAGTCCGCTCGCTCCGCGACGTCCGTTTCCCCAACCGCGACGGATGACGTCAAGCGGATCGACACGTAGCCGGCGAATGGCGACATCGATCGGGAACAAGACGGCCGCCAGCGCGAGGAGCCACGGCCACAAATCGACGGAATCTTGACCCTGGAAGTCGATGCTGTCGCGACGGAAACTCTCGGACGGATCATGAAGCACCTGGCCACCGGTCATCGCGGCGACCGCGGCAAGTTGCTGCTGGTTGACGCCAAAATTCTGATATTCGGACGGGTATGAAACGACTACCCCGGCCGTTTCTTGCTGGACCACCTGATTACCTTTGTACTGAACGACATCAATAGGGTAGGCCCCAGGCGTCGTGATGCTGAACTGGGCCTCATAACGGCCCGGGCGCGTTTGAACCAGGGGTACTTCGGTCATTTGCCCGTTCGCCCGGTGAATCTGCGCGCGCATATCGAGCAAATCTTGGAAAACTCCTTGATCGTTCACAACGTCAACTTTGAAGTCGACGACAGACCCTTTGACGTCGTAGGACGTCTGAATATTCGGATCGTTGGCCGGCTCCATACTCCAGTTCACTACCTGCGACCAGAAGCCGTTGAAGCCCGACCACTTGAGCCAGTCATTAGCCCAATGGGTTGATAAATCTGACGTCCAGGCAGCGACACGGCCTAAGCCATAATTCCATTCCGCCAGGATCGGATCTTTTCGGTCGGACTGGAGGGACACCTCGGCTGAATCACGCGGCGTCGTCACCACGTAACCACTGAGCTGCGGGAGATTGCGAGCGACGACCGATTGGAGGAGTGGACTCTGCGTCGCGACGATCGGCTGGAACTGCGAATCAACCTTGGCCGAGCCACTGACAATCCGCGTCTCGCGGGTCGTGATCTGAGGAATGTCGGCCGCCTGATCGGTGTAGTAGTAGCGCCCATTGCCTTTCTGGGCCAGCATCTGCATCAGCTTTAGGTCGGCGTCGGTACCAATCGCGATCGTCGAGAGGGTGATGTGCTCCTGCTGAATGTGATTCAGAAGCTGGGTGTAGTCCGAATCGACCAAAGAGTTGCCATCGCTGGCCAAGATAATGTGCTTATAGCGAGCATTACTTTGATGGATCCCGTTATAAGCAACTTGCAGGGCTTGGAAGATATCCGTTCCACCGGAGGCTTCAATCTTACCGACCTGATCTTCAATCTTCTGACGATTGTTCTGGTCACCAACCTGTTGCACAGGGATCACCCAGGTCGGATCGGTGTCGAACGCCACGACACCAATGTCATCCGTTGGCGCCAGCATGCCAATCGCGAGCTGCGCAGCCTTGTCTGCCATCGCCATCTTGCGGACACCACCTTCAGTCTCGTCCATGCTTCCCGACTTGTCGATGACCAGAACTAAGGCAACCTTGCCATTATCAACGTTGCCCGGCACCGTACCATTGACCGGCAGCGCGTCACCTAACGGCGTACCGTCGTACTTCCCAAGGCCATACGATTGCTCACCGCCAATAACCACGAGGCCGTGGCCCAGGTCGTGAGCAAAACCAGCCAAGGTTTTCATTTGATCAAGCGTGAAATCAGTCGCCGGCGTGTTCACGACCACTATGCTATCGTAGCCTTTCACGGCGTTCAGGCTCGGGGGAATGGCTCGCGGTGCCAGCAGGTCAACGCTGAGGCCACTGTTCTTCAAGGCACCAACCAAGGCATTCGCATCCTGAGGATTCGCGGCAACCACCGCGATTTTTCCGGCTGGCTTCACCACGGTGTAAGTGAACGCTTGGTTGTTTTGCGAATAGGTATCGTCCACGCTTTGGATCACCGCGGCGTAAGAGTGAAACCCTTCATCCTTCGCGTCCAGACTTACGGTAAAACGGTTGTCGCCCGGCGTCAAATTGACTTGTCCCTGATTGATGGCCTGACCATCACGGAAAAGCGTCAAGGTTCCCGACGTTTTGCTCGTGCTATAGACGTCAGTACTGAGGTCAAAGTGCTGCCCGACCCGAAGATAGGGAGGGGCCGATACCGACCGAATCAGCACTTCGTGAAGCGACGAAGGGGGGCTGACCGGAACGACATCGATTTGGACGTCTCGCGTCGAATCCTGGCGTGCCTCGGCCTGCACGTCGCCAACATTCGCCTGGCCGTCCGACAGGACAACGATCCGATGGGCCCCGGTGGGCGGGAAGAGCGAGGTCGCAAGGTGGAGCGCCGCGGCGAGGTTCGTCGAGCTCGGGTCAACCGTTGGTATGGGTGTGACCGTCGCCTTAACGCCAAGGGGCTTCGTGACCACTGCATTGGCACCAAAATCCACCTCACCTACGTGGTCATTGGGTCCTGCTTGCGCCATCGCCTGCTTCACCCATTGGTCAGCAACGCTCGCCCCATTAAACGTCGCGCTCGCCGAGCGATCGACGACGTAGATGACCGACAGCAGGTTGCTCGACCGGTGCAAAACCGGCTGGGCGAGCGCGAGAATCAAGGCCGTGGTAATGAGCACCCGAACGACGACTGCCGCGTTGCGAACCTGACGCGGCAAATAGACGATACCCAACCAGCCGACCAGGACAATGATCGGAAGGAGTAGTAGCAGCCATAAGGCAAAGGGATTGGTAAAGGTCAGTGTCATTGCTCTCGCCTCACGGCGCCAGCCGACGGAAATACAAGAACCATTCAGCACTCATCACGACCAGTGCACCTCCGGCCACCCATGGCCAGACGTCATGCTCGCTTGGCTGCCCGGGTGGACTACCAACACGGGTAAGCTGTTGAGGATCAACGCGTGGCATGATGTCGCTTTCGGCTACACCAAGCTTGCTCGCCACGAATTGCTGCTGACTGACGATCGTCGTACCTTTCAATGCGGTAACGGTGTATTGCCCACTAGCCGCGGTGTCGGCAAAGCGAATTGGGCGCCCGGCCATGGCGAAGACGTCTACCTTGCCATTGGGCAGTTGAACCAGCATCCGGTCAGCACTGCCAGTCGCCGGGATGTCGAGGACGTCGCCGGGGGCAATCGCCGTTGGAAAGGTGGCAGGCGCGAGCGTTTGTACAACGTTCGCGACAAAAATCGGGAAGGCAATGCGCTCCGGCCACTGCGTCTGGGAGGGTTCAAAACCGATCACGACCACGTTACGTCCTTGCAGTTCGCCTTGGAACATGACCGGTCCTGCACCGGTTTCGACGATCGGCTGGGCCCAGCTCAATCCCTCGATCCGGTCAGCTTGGGGGACTGCCAACCCGGTCAGGTCGACCGAATCGAATAGGGGATTCCCCGGATCGGTCTGGATCACATTCGTGGTCGGCAGCGTTCCGGAGACTTGAATGAGCGAATTCCCTTGCGGAGGAGCCACCAGAATGATTGCACCGGTCGGCAGACTGGCGGGTACAAATCCATCGAAGATGGTGACCGCGGCGTTGTCCGGGCGGTACGCGCCCGGCGCGACGCTCCGCACCTGGACGTTTGGCAGCGTTTTCAATGCCCGTTCCCAGATCGTCGGGTCAGTCGCGACGACCGTCACTGGCACGACGGTCGATGCCGGCACCAACACTTGGGCTTGATTATCCAAAGCATACTTATCGTCGGTGCGCAAGCTCACCGCGAGTGACCGCGTGCCCACCGGCAACGGTAGTGACACTTCAACGTGTCCACGCGCTGGAAGCTTCAACGTTCGCTGGTCGACAGGAATGCCATCCGCGGTTGCCTGAAACCCGACCGACTTATCTTGATGGGAAAAATTGGTGATTTGAACGAAACCAAGATAGCGATCGATTGAGCCAATCATCGGCCGCACGCTTAAAGCAGTGATCGCTTGATTGTCGTCGCTTCCACCTACCTGTTGGAAGGATACGTCAGCGGGAATAGGCCCTAGTCCAGCCAAGGCAGTGTTGTCGAAGGTGCCATCCGACAGAACCACGATCCGATTGTGCGTATCCGACGATTGAGCGGCAGTTTGCGCTGCCAATAGAAGTGCGCTCCGCACGTCGCCTTGCCGTGGTGCCGCCGTGAGCTTCCCCAAAGCCCCATCCAGGGCCGTCGGGCCCTGTCCCGAGGCGGCAATGCGGGGTAATGGATCCATCGCGATCAACGTCGCTAGGTCTTCTGGTTTCAACTGACTAAGCAGCTCACGGGCATCACGCGTCGCCAGCGCAAGCCGATTTGGACTGACATCCGTCGACAGCATCGTCGGCGACGTGTCGATCACCAGAATTAAGTGCTGGCGAGTCGCGCCGGGAAGCGCAGGGCGAGCCAAGGCGAACGCCACTCCGCCGGCCACCAGTAACTGGAGCAGCAGGAGAAGACTTGCCAGGGGAAGCCGCCAACGCGGACGCCCTTCGAGATCGCTGGAGAGGTGCTGCCAGAGGCGCACGCTTGGCACTACCTGTCGACGATGATGGGGTCGCAAAATGTACATCAGGAGGATCAGCGGAACAGCAGCCAGCGCGACGAGCGCGCCCGGCTCCAGAAGGGTCATTGCACAATCCTCCGACGGCGCAAACGATTCAGAAAAATCTCTTCGAGCGACAGCGCTGAATCGAAACGCAGATAGCCAACTTCGGAACGATGGCAGAAGTCCTGGATGCTATTGCACCAATCTTCGATCCGTTGCTCGTAGGCGTGGCGTGCCTCGTCTCCGACGACCATCTCAACGACTTCGCTCGTTTCCGAGTCGAACAATTCGATCTCACCGTCGACGGTCGGGTGCAGCTCCTGGGGAGCGAGGACGTGAATCACCACGACCTCCATTCCCTGGGCAAGCAGTCGCACGATCGCGCTCTGCCAGTCGTCTTCCGCCAATAGATCAGAGATCAGAAACGCGACCCCACCACGCACTGGCCCCGCGCAATACTCCCGAACCGCCCGTTCCAACCGAGTCACTCCGCCGACGTCTGCGTGATCCAGATAGGTTAACAGACGGTGAATCTGGCCTTTGCCACGTACCACCGGCATCCGCTCACTGAGCGAGTCGGCGAAATACACCGCGGTGACCGCGTCGAAACGCGATAGGGCCATGAAGCCAAGCGCAGCGGCAAGGCGACGACTGAAGCCGAGCTTGTTAGGTTGCCCCCAGTTCATCGACTGGCTACAGTCGACGAGCAAGTGTACTGTAAGGTCTTCCTTCGCCTCATTTTGCCGGATGAAGAGCCCATCTAAGCGCGCAAAGGCATTCCAGTCGATCAATCGGAAGTCGTCGCCCGGAACATACTTGCGGTAATCTGCAAACTCGATCGAGCTCGCTCGTCGGCGACTACGGTGTTCACCCGCCAGGCCTTGCGCGACGATCCCTCGAGTCAGCAGATTGAGCCTTTCCAATCGGTGAAGGAATGCTTCTTGAAGCAGCTCGCTCGCCTCGTTGGACAGGTCATTGCCGTGATAAGGTCTGGCAGTCGTTTGAACGAGACGACGGGCACGACTCGCACCATGCACAAACACCTGCCGCAGGCGATCGACCGGCGAGAGAGACTCAGGGACCGGCATGGCTGAAATACTCACGCACCACGGGCTTCAAATCGAGGGGCACAACGTTACTTTCTTGGTGAACGTTGACCGGAGCATTCGACGCTGTCGGAGCGTTACCACCAGTGACTCCAATTGAACTATCAGTTGCCCCGGTTAAGGGGTTGGAGCGATCACCGGCCGAGGTCGTATCGCTCGAGCCATTGTCACTTGCCTGGCCGAGAATCGTCAGTTTTTTAGCGTTGACGTCGAGGGGGGTCGGTGCTCCACCGAAGAGATTCGAGCCCGGACCACTTCCGGCCCCGGCACCATTTGATTGATTTCCTTGCTCCTGGCCTTGACTGGAGGTACTTACCGATGCGCCAGAGGTGGCGCCGCCACTCTGATTTTGCGAGTCTGCATTCTGCCCTTGAGCACTAGCCTGATCACTCGCGCTCATCTGGTCACTGCCAGTATTCTGATCTCCTTGGGCATCCGCAGACGTTTGACCATTCCCCTGTGCTGATGCTGAGCTAGCATTCTGGGTAGGCTGACCAGCCGTTTGGCTGCCCAACCGTTGCTGGACTTGTTGCATATCCTGGCCCAATTGCGATTGGGATGCGATCTGCTGGTTCGCATTGTTGACCGCTTGGGCGAGTTGCTGCAGGGATTGCTGGGCCTGTCCGGACTGCCCTTGGCGTAACGCCTCGGCAGTCTGAGCGGCATTTTGGGAAATCGACTGATTGAGCCCTTGAGTTTGCTGGGACGCTTGGGACATCTGTTGAGCAAGCTGCGCCTGAGCTTGTGGCGACAGATTGCCCACTTGCTTTGCCAAATCACTCAATTGTGCTGCGGCTTGCTGGTAATTGCCCTGAGTCAAGCTGTCGCTGATCGGCTGGGTTGTCGAGGAATCGTTCAGAGCCTGGGCCAGACGTTGAAGGGCCTCTTGTGCAGCTAGCGACTGATTTGCTTGCGATTGAATCTGCTGCTGCAGAGACTGTAACTGCGCCTGGTATTCCGCCGGTGTAATCGCCTGTGACTTCAACTCTTGGTCGAGCTGATCGAGCTGCTGGCCCACGGCATCATTGGCTGGCGAGGGCGATAGAGTTTGGATCTGCGCGGCCGAGGCATCCATAGACACGAATGGACTTGGCGCCTGGGCATCCTGTCTCACCTGCTTCGCGAGCTCGGCATCGATTGCTTGTTGTGGGCGCGGCACGTTCAAGGCCAGCGTGCCAATCACTGAAAGCACGAGATAGACTGCGACAACACCAACGAAGGCTCGCACATCTTTACCAGGGAAGACCAAAGGGAACGTCTGGTGTGGCTCACACTCACGCAGACGAGAGGTCGCCAAACGCGCTTGCGCCTGACTCAAGGAGTCGAGCTGACGATGCTGCCAGGCAATCTCCACGGCGGTTGCTACTTGAGCCTGCAACCCCATCCGCTTGTCAATCAGGCGGGCAACCTCGAAAGTGGAGATCGAATGGTGCAAGGAGAGGTGAATCGCCCAGCCGATCACCAAGAAGAAAATGAGCGGTAGCCAGGGAGAGGTCATCCAGTGGGTCGCAATTTCGAGCGCCCGACTGATCACGAGAAGTACCCCGCAGATCAGGACTGCACGAAAGAGGATCAAAAGTGAGCGCGCAAACCGAACCTGGCCCTCGAATGCCAGAAGGCGGCCAAGCAGCTCAGTTGATGGGTAGGGATTCGGCTCACCACTGAGGCGTAAAGGGCGACCGCCAGAGACCGTGAGCATCGGAAGGTCGGTCGCGATGCAGAAGGGTCCAACGGCCATCCACCACGCGAACCCATGGACGCGGTCGTTGACGCGGTGGAGGTAGTCGCTAGCGCGATTTGCGAGACGACTCCACTTCATTGTGAGCCCCTTCCGATAGAGGACCAAACGCTCTGTCCGAACTCTGTCGAGAAAACCGGTACCCTACGTGCTCTAGAAAGGCAAGAAACGTACCCTCTGCCTGATTAGAACACGAATAGGATCTCTGCCATTATCCCACACCCGAATCATTCACGAGCCCCCTTCGCACAGATACTCCCCGCCCACTCTCGACGAATAATCCGGGCTCGGACTCTGAATCGGTCCAGTGGGGGCCAACGGGCAGTTGGCCTCGTCTTTTAGGACGAATGCTTAAACCAACTAATTGAGGGACGAGGCGAGGCGAGCCATCGCTTCACGCAGTCGCGTCACGTCAGCAGTGAGCGCAAAACGAGCGTATCCTTCACCCTCAACTCCAAAGCCGTTGCCCGGCGTACAAACGATGCCGGCGCGCTCAATTAGCGTCGTGACAAAGCTGGCCGAATCGAATCCCTTGGGAACACGTGGCCAGACGTAGAAAGTGGCACGAGGTGATTCAACCTCGAGACCAATCTTTCGCAAGCCACGCACGAGGACGTCCCGGCGACGCTGGTAGATCCGACTGTTCCGCGCGCTGATTGACTCCGCCAGCGCGAGCGCCGCGATGCCGGCTTCCTGAACCGCTTGAAACGCCCCTGAATCGAGATTCGATTTGACCTGGCGCAACGCCTCGATGACTTCGGCCCGCCCGACGGCGAACCCGATACGCCAACCGGTCATGTTGAAAGTCTTTGAGAGAGAGTGAAATTCGATGCCGACATCCCGCGCTCCCGGTGCTTCCAGGAAGCTGGGAGGGCGATAGCCTTCGAAGCAGATTTCGGAGTAGGTGTTATCCTGAGCGACGATGATGTTATGGCGCGCAGCGAAGTCAACGACCTGACGGTAGAAATCAACTGAAGCGACCGCGCCGGTCGGGTTGTTTGGATAGTTGATGAACATGAGCCGCGTCCGATCACGAATCGACGCGGGAATGGCGTCAAGATCGGGCAAGAAGCCGTTCTCCTGACGGAGCGGCATGACGTAGGGCTCGCCTCCGGCGAAGATCGTTCCCGCGCGGTAGACTGGATACGCCGGGTCGGGAATCAAAACGACGTCCCCCGGATTCACCACGGCGAGGGGAAGATGCCCAATCCCTTCCTTGGCTCCGATCAGCGTCAGCACCTCGCGCTGCGCCGAAAGCACAACGCCAAAGCGCCGCTGGTACCAATCGGCAACTGCCTGACGGAACCGGTCTAACCCCTCCGACTCGGGATAGCGGTGATTCGCCGGTTCACGCGCCGCTTTCGCCAGCGCACGAATGATCGACGCGGGCGTTGGAATGTCTGGATCGCCAATCCCGAGATTGATGATGTCGACGCCCCGGGCGGCGGCCTCTCGCTTCTTACGGTCGATCTCGACAAAGAGATAGGGAGGTAGCTCGGTCAATCGTCGAGCGACCGCGAAGTCCTGAGTGATCACAGCCCCTCCTCGGCCCGGATGAGATCTTCGTACGTTTCCCGTCGACGCACCAGCCGCGCCGCGTTTCCAGCCACCAGCACTTCTGCCGGCTTGGGCCGGGCATTGTAGTTCGACGCCATGGCAAATCCATAGGCGCCCGCGCTGAGCACCGCGAGCAGATCGCCCGCTGCAACTGGCGGAAGTACTCGGTCGTGCGCAAGAAAGTCGCCGGATTCGCAGATTGGTCCAACCACATCGACGACTTCCTCACCGCACTTTTGCTGCACCGGCCAGATCTCGTGGTGCGCGTCATACAACGACGGCCGAATCAGATCGTTCATGCCCGCGTCGACGACGACGAACCGCTTGGCTCCATTATCCTTGCGATAGAGGACTTTGGTCAACAAAATCCCTGAAGACCCGACAATAAAGCGCCCCGGCTCGCACAGCAAGGTCACGCCAAGCGATCCGATCAACGGCAAGACGCGGCAGGCAAGATCGGCCGGCCCTTCCGGCTGCTCGTCTCGGTAGCGAATGCCCAGTCCACCGCCAATGTCAAAGTAGCGAATGGGGATACCTACTACTCGTAGCTCCTGAACCAGCTCGATCACCCGCGACACCGCGTCGACGATCGGCTGGACGCGCACAAGCTGCGAGCCAATGTGCATCTGGATGCCGACCGGCTCCAGGTATGGATGATCCAGTGCCTGCCGATAGACGTCGACCACCTGTTCGGTCGGAACCCCGAACTTGTTTTTCTTCAACCCGGTCGAGATGTATGGATGGGTCTGCGGATCGACGTTAGGATTAACTCGAACCGACACGCGTGCGACTCGGCGTTTCTCCGAGGCGACCTCGCCGATTGCCACCAACTCGGCCGGCGACTCGACGTTGAAGAGCAGAATGTCCTCCTCGATTGCTTGTGCGATCTCCCCACGCGTCTTTCCCACGCCGGCAAAGATGATCCGACTAGCGGGGATACCGGCCCGTCGCGCCCGAAATAGCTCACCCCCCGAAACAACGTCGACGCCTGCGCCAAGCTGTCCAAGCATACGGACGATCGCCAGGTTATCATTTGCCTTCATGGCATAACAAATCAGGTGTGGCACATCGGCGTAGGCGGCATCCAAGGCCTTGAAGCGCTCACGAATTGAACGCTCACTGTAGACGTAAAGCGGCGTACCGTGAACCTGGGCAAGCTCATTCAACGGTACGCCCTCACACGCGAGCACGCCCTCGCGGTATCGAAATTCCTCCAATGTTGGGATAGCTCCTTGATTAACGAATGACGTCTCGCATCGAATACAAGCCGGCTGGTTGCTCACGCAGAAACTGCGCGGCACGCAAAGCACCGAGCGCGAAGGTCTGGCGGCTGAACGCCCGGTGGGAGATCTCAACCTGCTCTCCGTCACTGACAAAGAGAACGCTGTGCTCACCGACAATACCGCCGGCCCGCACCGCGTGGATCCCAATCTCGCCGGGCTGGCGCGGCGCCAAGCCCCAGCGGCCATGGCGCTCTAGCTCACTGAGAGGTTTTCCGAGTGCCGAAGCAATTGCCTCGGCAAGTCCAATCGCCGTGCCCGACGGCGCATCCTTCTTGTTCCGGTGGTGTGCTTCGATCAATTCGACGTCATAATCGCTGCCGAGCGCTTTCACCACGGCCGGCAGAATCTCGACGAGCACATTGATCCCCAGACTTAGATTTGGCGCGATCAGCACCGGGCTGCGCTCGGCGCAAGCTCGGATTAGCGCAAGCTGTTCAGCATTCAAACCGGTCGTCGCGACGACGACCGGTTTCCCTGCCACCGCCGCCTGTTCGACGAAATCAACTGCGGCGATCGGTGTGCTGAAGTCGACGGCGACGTCCCCCGCGGCAAGCGCCGCACGGACATCGTCGGTCGCCGCCACCCCAAGCGCCGCTACTCCCGCGAGTATCCCCACGTCAACGCCGAGACTCGGCGAGCCAGGGCGAACCACCGCGGCGGCGATGCGAAACGCTGGTGAAGCGCTGGCTGCGGCGATCACCTGTCGCCCCATCCGACCGGTCGCCCCGTTGACAATTAAATCCAGCGTCATTACCGCCTACCTGGTCACGCCAGCCGGTTGCAGCACCGGCGAGGACTTGAGGACTTCCTCGAGCTTCTTCCGGTTCGCTTCGCCCATCGGGCACATCGGCAAGCGAAGCTCTGCTTCACACAGGCCGAGGATCCCAGCCGCCGTCTTGACCGGTATCGGATTTGTTTCATAGAACATCGCCCGGCAAAGGTCAAACAATTGGTAGTGTAACTCGCGAGCACGCGCGACGTTGCCCTGGCGATAGCTGCGGACCAGCTCGGCCATCGCCGCCGGTGCAATGTTCCCGACAACCGAGATCACGCCGGTCCCACCGAGGGACAGCATGGGCAAGGTCAGCGAATCGTCGCCGGACAAGACCGAGAAGCTCTCCGGACAGCTTTGCACGATCTGACTGACCTGATCCATGCTGCCACTGGCTTCTTTGATGGCGACCACCGTCGGAATCTTCGCGAGACGAGCGACCGTTTCCGGTAGCATGTTGACACTCGTTCGCCCGGGGACATTGTAAAGAACCAGCGGTAGATCGGTTGCCTTGGCCACGGCTTCGAAGTGGAGATACAGACCTTGCTGAGTGGGTTTGTTGTAGTAGGGAGTGACCAAGAGAGCAGCGTCGGCGCCCCGCTTTTCGGCTTCCTTGGTCATCTTTACCGTTTTCGCCGTACTATTCGTACCGGTACCAGCGATCACCGGAATCCGATGATTAACTGTCTCGACCACGATCTGGATGACGCGCAATTGCTCTTCTTCGGTCATCGAGACGGATTCGCCGGTCGTCCCACAGGGAACGAGCCCATCGGTGCCATTGTCGAGGTGAAACTGGACCAGTCGGCGCAGCGCCGGCTCGTCGATTTCGCCGTTGCGAAACGGAGTGATCATCGCGACCAGACATCCAGAAAACATCGTTGCGGCCCTCCTTACAACTGAACGACGCTACTGCACTACAATGCGCCACGCTGAATCAATAGCTCGGCAATCTGGACAGCGTTAGTTGCCGCCCCCTTGCGAACGTTGTCAGCAACTACCCAGAGCGATAAGCCATTCGGCAAGCAAGGATTGGGGCGAATACGGCCGACGAATACTTCGTCATGCCCGGCAACCGGCGCGGGCATCGGATAGATGGCATGAGCCAGATCGTCCTGTACGATGACCCCCGGCGCCTCGCTCAAGATCGCGCGTGCCTCGGATGGACTCAGCGGCCCCTCGAAACTCACGTGCACTGATTCGGAATGGGCGTAGAGGACAGGAACCCGAACCGTCGTCGCCGCGACCGCCACATCAGGAGCGTGCATGATCTTGCGTGTCTCGTGGACCATTTTCCACTCTTCCTTGCACAAGCCATCTTCGAGGAAAACGTCGATGTGGGGGAAGAGATTCGCGGCAATCGTCTGAGGCAGGCCCCGTGGCTCCGGTAGCGGCTGGCCGGCCACCATTGCTGCCATCTGTGACTTCAAGTCTTCAACGCCGGCGCTCCCTGCTCCTGAAACCGATTGATAGGTGTCGACGATGATCGAGCAGATCCGGCGGCGAAGGTGCAAGGGATTGAGTGCTACGACCATCTGGATCGTTGAGCAGTTCGGGTTGGCGATAATACCGTGGTGACGAAGCACGTCGTCGGGATTGACCTCGGGAACAACCAAAGGTACGTCTGGATCCATGCGGAATGCTGAGCTGTTGTCGATGGTAACGGCTCCGGCCCGCGCGGCCACCGGTCCAAACTGCTTGCTGACGTCGTTCCCCGCCGAGAAGAGTGCAACGTCGACTCCCTCGAACGCCCCCTCGGAAACCTCTTCGACAGGAATGGCTTGTCCGCGAAACGTGACCGTGCTACTGGCTGAGCGCGCTGACGCGAGTGGACGAAGGGACCTCACCGGAAAATTCCGTTCTTCAAGAACGGTGATCATCGTCTGGCCAACCAAGCCGGTTGCACCGACGACGGCTACCGTGTAGTCGCGGGCCATATCTTCCTCGTGGGCCTGTGGCACCCACCCTTGAATGGTATCAGCCGGGTCAGAGCTTCGGACGGGCGGCCGGCCATGAGATCCCGGCGTAGAATCTGCCGCGAGTGTAGCACGTCCATTAAAAACCCGTCAAGGGAACTTTCAAGCGTGCTGGAATTGATCTCCGCTTTCACGAAGTAAAGCTTGCATGGGCTAAGAATCGGGAACAGATTGGCCATCATCAGTTAGCGCGAGACCGACCGAAAGTCCGCTCTTTCTCGCAGGTAGGAACCCGACCAAGGTCAGTCGGGCTCTGTGCTTATTCCTCCCTCGGTTCCTTGAAGGGCAGGGACTCAGTCCTCGTACGGTGGGAGGTGCAGGAACCAGCGCACGCCGAGGAGATTGCTGGCGATGGAGATCAGAAGGAGGAGTACGAAAAGGGCACGCAGCGCGGGGGGCAGAGGGCGGCGCAGACCAAGGACAACGAGTATCAGTAGGAACGGGATGAAGTCCGCGGCGAAGCGGTAGCCGTACTGGTACCAGCCGGTGTTATAGTAGAGCAGATCCGGGATGGCAACGACGAGCGCGGCGAGACCGGCGGCGAACGCGAGCGCGTAACGGCGGCCCGGAGGGCGCAGGCCGAAAGCAAGCGCGGGCGATACCGCCCAGAGGCCGGTGCCCCAGGGATCGAAGGTCACTGGGAATGGCGGAACGCCGGGCTCGGGCAGGGTGGTGAGTCGATAGAGCAGGACGGACGGGCCGTCGGCCGAGCCGACCCAGGTCGCCAGGTCGGTCGGCGACACGAGCGGCGCGGTGATGAGCAGGGCAGCGAGATTGCGCGGCAGGAAGTGCGAGCTGAACTGGCCGTACTGCTCCAGGTCTGGCCGGAGTTGGCTGGCAATTCGCATCGATCGGTAGCCGAAGTCGAAAGGCGAGTTGAAACGGACGAAGTTCTGAGCGAGGAGCAGCACTACCGCGACAACGAGCGGGATCGCAAAGCGACTGGCCAGCCAAAGTGCTTCACGGAATCCCCTGGTGCACCGCAGCGCGAGGATCGCCCAGAACACCAGGCCGAAAATGGCCGGCGCGCGTGCCAGGAAAGCCGCAGCGAGCAGCACCCCCGCGACGAGTGGCCGACACGCGCCAGTGCATTCCAGCAGGTAAAGCAGGGTGAAGCAGAGCGCGACTATGTGGGCGACGAACCAGACCGTCCCGGCCAGCGCGCTGTAAAAGGCCACCGTGCCGAATCCCAGGAGGACCGCGACGGCCACGGCCTCGATCCGGCCGATCGGGACGGCCAGATCGGAAAACCTTGGCCAGGTCAGGCGCCTTGCCAGCAGATAGGTCAGCCCAACGTTCACCGATCCCAGGGCGATGCTGAACAGGCGGTCGTCGAAGCTCGGACCTCTCCAGGCAACGAACGGTAGCATGAGGATCGCCGGCATCGGCGGAAACGCGACGTAGTAGCGGCCGGCGAAGACGGTGATGTCGCCCAGCCGCGCCGCCTGGGTCGGGTCGAGCCAGAGGCGCCCGTGGAGGAGTGCCTCGGCCAGCAGGACGAAGTGTAGCTCGCTCGACTGGTGCAGTACGCTTGGCCCGGCCACCCATCGATAGGCAACATAGGTGAGTGCACTCAGTAGGGCTGCGATTGCCAAGTCAGGTAGCCAGAGGAGCCAGGAGGCCGAGACAGGGAGACGGCCTCTGTCCCGTCCCAATGCCACCGTATCCTTGCGTCGCCGCATCCGCTCCCTCCGAGCTCCTATCCCGATAGACCAACTTGGGCAACGCCTTGAAGCAGCAGATCAGATCATTGACGTACCGATGGGCGAAGCCGATAACGCCAACACGATAGGCGCATGATATCCTTCCCTCTCCGAATTTGATAGTTGCAGGATCGTCCTGCTTCGCTCAGCATCACGATCCTGCCGCTGATCATCGCGGCAAGCCGAACTCACGCGCCAGCTTATCGAAGCCCTTTGCGCTCGCAGCGAAGAGATCCTCGGCCACCTCAAAGCACCAGTACCAGTCGTAGCCGACCCGCCGGAGCACCGTGAAGACCTGCCCGTAGTCGACTTCCGGGTTCAGCGCCGAGGCGTGGAGCGCGCAGATGCGGTCACCGACCTCCTCGATTGACTTGACCTGGGAAGCAGTGTCGCCGTGGGGATGAACGTAGATTCGGAGCCCGGCGCTGCCGATTTCGTCGACCATGCGGACTAGTGTCTCCTGGCCGCCCAGCCCGGTCCGGAACCAGATGCTCCCTTCGAATCCGAGAACGACCCCTTGCTTCTCCGCCTCGGCGGCCACCTCTTCCAGGATGCCCTTCGCCTGGTCCCAGGTCCCGGTGGAAGTGCCGAAGTGGATCAGGATTACCTTCGCGCCAAGATCCGCGGCGAGCTTCGCGTCCTCGACGATTAGCTCGGCGCCCCGGCCCCACTCGGCCAGCAACGGGTGGAAGTCCGAGTAGCCCCAGGCCCAATCTGAGGACAGCGTGGGGATCTCTAAATGATTGGCCGCCGCAGCCGCCTTGATCGCCGCGCGTTTCGTCGCGTCGAGCTTACCGGCCCAGATGCCCCGCCGTTGGCGATAGCCGCGCGCCTCCCGGTCTGGCTGAGTGCTCAGCTCGACGCCCTGGTATCCCAGACGTGCCAACTCGGCAAAGGCGTTCTCTAGCGGCAGCTCGGCCGGGCTGGCGCGATAGGCACCTTCACGCACCGATAGCTTCATCCAAACCCTCCTCATCGATGATGGCCTTGCAATAGGGTGACTATAGCAGCTAGACGTATTGCTGTCATACCCATGGAAAAACGATACCGGCATTCGCTGCGGCTCAGGGCGATAGAGCGTCAACAACCGAATGGCCTTATATCCGAAGTTCTGGATTCTTGACAGCCGTCCCGGTGAGGTGCTAACATTTGCAGCGTGGGCATCACCGCTTGGGTGGCTGCCCCTGCCGGGAATCCATGCTAGAGGGCCCAGTGTCATCTGACGCCTGGCATGCCAGGTATACACACTATATAAGGGAGGTTACAGTGCGTACACTCCTTACCCGGAAGCAGTTCCTTCTCTCCGGTACTGGTCTGATTGGCGCAGCTTTCCTCGCCGCCTGTGGCCAGGGCGGAGGTGGGGCGCCGGCGGCATCCCAGCCGATGACGGCTTCCCCGGCAAACGCGCAGCCTACCCAGGCCTCGACGGCAGCTACCCAGACGACTGCGGCTCCGACATCTGGCGGCGCTGCCGCGACCCCTTCGCCGACCCCTCGCGCTTCCGCGATTGCCCAAGGCAAGGGCAAGATTGACCTGACCTGGGAGGTCAACCAGCCCGACGCGTGGATGAAGGCGTCAGTGGCGACGTTGCCGCAGTTCTTCGAAAAGGCCACGGACGTCGGCAAGGTCACTGTGATGCCGACGCCGGATGACTGGCAAAACAAGCTTGTTGCTTCGATGGTCGCCGGGACGGCCCCGGACGTCTTCGACATGTGGGGCGACATCATGCCGCCTTTCGTCGAGCGCGGCCAGGTTGTCGACGTCCAGCCGCTGGTCAACCGTGACTACAAGGCCGAGGACCTCCAGGATTTCTACAACTGGCAGTGGCGCGACTTCGTCATGCCCTGGCTGAACAACATCCGCTTCGGCATGCCGCGCTATGTGAACATTATGTTTACCTGGTACCGCAAGGATCTCTTCGATAAAGCCGGGGTGAAGTATCCGACGACTGACTGGACCCACGACGACTACGCCGAAGCGGCCCGGAAACTGACGGCCAAGGATTCCTCCGGCAAGGTCACTCAGTACGGTCTGGCTTACCCAGCCTGGAGTTGGGACCGCTACTGGTACAAGCCAGTCATCTGGGGTGGCCACACCGTCGATCCGTCGGATAACACAAAAGCGGCCTTCGACTCTGACCAGTCGCTCGCGGCCTTCGAGTGGTCGCGCAAGCTGATGTGGGATGAGCAGGTCATGCTCCAGCCGCTGGCGATCCAGAACCAGTCCTTCCTGCTCCACTTTCCAACCGGGATCATGGCGATGGCCGAGGACGGGATCTACCCGTTCGAGATGGATGACAATATCCAGGGCAAGTTCGAGTGGGCGTACCAGCACACCCCGAAGGGTCCGACCGGCCAGCGAAAGGTACTTGGAACAACTGATGGGACAGCGATTTGGAAGGGGTCGAAGAACCAGGACCAGGCCTGGGAGCTCCAGAAGTGGGTGGCCGGGCCAGAGTATCAACTCGCCATCGTCAAGGCTACCGGGCGTGTACCGGTCCGCCACTCTGTCCTGAACCAGTGGGTGGACATCGCCGTCAAGACCCGGCCCAATCTCAAGAACGCTAACCTGAACGTCGCGATCGAGGCGATGCAGATGGGCTACCCAGGGGGACGCGAGTTCTTCAAGGACAACAATGCCGCCCAGGAGATCATTGTCCCGGCCCTCCAGAAGCTGTTCGTGACCGGCGGCACTCCCACTTCCTACATGAAGAACATCGCGCAACAGGTCACCAATGCCGAGAAGAACGGAGCGCGGTGATCGATCATGGCCATAACGACGAAGACAGTGGCGTCCGCGGTGGGGCGTAGACGTCATCTTTCTCAGCGGCAAGTCGAGGCACTGCTCGGCCTGCTCTTCATATCGCCATACGTCATTCACTTCATCGTGCTCCAGGCCGGCACGATCCTCTACTCGCTCTACCTCAGCCTGTTCGACTCGGACATGCTAACCCATATGAATTTCATCGGCCTAGACAACTATCATTACCTCTTCACGATCGAGCCGCTCTTTGGCCAGGCGCTGAAGGTGACGGCAATCTACACCTTCGTCCTAGTCCCAGTCGCGACTATCTTATCGATGTCCATCGCCGTCTTGCTGAATCAGAATATCAAATACCAAGGAATCTTTC
Source organism: Chloroflexota bacterium (assembly GCA_021324795.1). Classification (GTDB taxonomy): domain Bacteria; phylum Chloroflexota; class UBA6077; order FW602-bin22; family CADDYW01; genus JAJPIK01. The sequence goes on along the minus strand of JAJPIK010000027.1, from coordinate 5,000 downwards.
GCACTCTGTACTATATGCCGGCGGTCGTCTCCGGAGTCGCAGTCGCACTCGTCTGGATCTGGGTGCTGCACCCGGATTTTGGCCTGTCCGCGGTGGTCTTCGAGGCGCTGGGGATGAAGAGCCCGCGCTGGTTCTGGTCGGAGCAGTGGGCACTGCCCGGACTGATGTTGGTTGCTCTGTGGGGGACCGGGACGAACATGCTGCTCTACCTTGCGGGATTACAGTCGATTCCCAGTCAGTTGATGGAAGCAGCGCGGATCGATGGCGCGGGCGCAGTGCGCGTCTTTGTCAGCATCACGATCCCCATGCTGACCCCGACAATCTTCTTCAACGTGATCCTGAACATGATCGGCTCTTTCCAGGTCTTCGTCCCGGCCTATGTCATCACCCAGGGCGGTCCGAACAACGCGACCCTGACGATGGTGCTGCTGATCTACCGGAAGGCGTTTCAGAACTTCCATTTTGGCTACGCGTCCTCGATCGCCTGGGTATTGTTCCTGATCATCCTCTTCTTCAGTCTGCTCGTCTTCCGCAGTTCGGACCGCTGGGTCTACTACGAAGGCGGGGGGCGCCGATGAACCTCGTCACCCGAGACACGAAGGCCGCACTAGCGCTCGCGGCGGACCGGCCGATGGCAAGCCGCCAGCAGGCATTGCGGCGGATTGGCCGGGTGCTCCTCTACATCATTGTCGTCGTCGGTGCGGTGATCTTCACCTTCCCATTCTTCTGGATGATCTCCGCCTCGATCAAGCCGCCCTATGACATCATGAAGCTGCCGCCGGTCTGGATTCCGGACCATCTGGAGTTCAGCAACTACGTTCGTCCGTTCCAGGAGCTACCATTCGGAACCTTCTTCGAGAATACGATTATTATTACCCTCCTGGGGATGATCGGGGTGATCGCATCGAGCTCGATCGTCGCATTCGCCTTCGCGCGGATGCGCTTCCCCGGCCGCGACACGTTCTTCGTCGCCATGCTCGCCACGATCATGCTGCCCTATCCGGCGATCATGATTCCGAGCTACGTGCTCTACACCCGGCTTGGCTTTGTCAACACCTGGGTACCGCTGCTCCTTCCCGAATGGTTAGGAAGCCCGTTCGTCATTTTCCTGCTCCGCCAGTACATGCTGACAATCCCGGTCGAGATGGATGACGCGGCTCGGATCGACGGCTGCGGCTGGTTTGGGCTGTTTAGCCAGATCGTCCTCCCTTTGTCGGCGCCCGCGCTTGGCGTAGCAGCGATCTATTCATTCACGTTCCACTGGAACAACTTTCTCGAGCCGTTGCTCTACCTGAATCGCACCGAGCTTTTCACTGTCCCACTGGGCATGGCGTTGCTGAACAGCCGTTACGCGATCGACTTCGGGGGAACGATGGCGATCGCGACGATCTCGCTGATCCCAGTCCTAGTCGTATTCTTTACCGCGCAACGCCACTTCATCCAGGGCCTGGTCATCAGTGGGGTGAAAGGGTAGCACCCGCGTCTAGTCCAGCTCTATAGCTTCGGTGGGGAGGCATTCTCCTCTAAATGGTCCATCCACCCCAAATACCGCGACGTGTCATGCTGAGCCCTTCGCTGCGCTCAAGGACAAACTCCGCGCAGCATCTCCAGTGGCACGGCCTTGGCGAATGCACCACGAATGTCCCTGGGCCTCTCTACGAGTGATATTCGGCGCAACCGACCGAGCTCGTTCAGCGTCACCAGAGGCGATAATTCTCTGGTTAGCAGCGAAGAGCCAGTAGCGATCTCATTTTCCTGGCACCGGGAGCCAGCCGCGGGTGAGGACATCGTCGAGCGTACCTCCGAGAAGGATGCCGAGCCAGGTAATGCCGCCAAGAGCAATGAGCTGGACCAGTCCGGGACCGTACCTGAGACGCATAAAGAAGAGCAGGATGAGGCCAGCCTTCACTCCGGCGATGGCAAAAGCAGCGACTGTGTTCCAGCCGTGCAGATCAATCAGCGCCAGGCCAGTACTCAGGCCAGCGAGCAGGAGGAGTGCCATTCCGACCGCGACGTAAGTCCAGACGGAAGTTAAAGGTTCTCCTGACATGTGAACCTCCCAGTTGGACACACCCCTGGCGAGTGGAGACTCTACCTCTACCTTTCAACACAGAGAACATCCGGTTTCTGTTCTCAGTGTCTACCAATCAGATACAGCGTCGGGTACAGAAAGACCCAGATAATGTCGACGAAGTGCCAGTAGAGGCCGACGAGGTCGAGTGGCAGATACTGCTCCGGCGAGAATCGACCGAGTCGGACCAGGACGAGCATCGCCGCGACAAGAATGATGCCGATCGTCAGGTGCAAGGCGTGCAGTCCGGTCATGACAAAGTACAGGACGAAGAACAGCTCGGCATGCTGAGCCTGGGGACCGGGATAGGCAAATCCGAATCCGGGGGCAAGGTGCTCGTGGTAGTGCTGGATGTACTCGGCGAACTTAAGCCCCAGGAACACCACTCCAAGGCCGGCGGTGGCGGCCAGGAGGCCAATAGTCCGACGGCGACCAACCCGAAGGCTACGGACGGCCAGCGCCATGGCGAGGCTGCTGAGGAGCAAAAGAACAGTGTCGAGCGCACCGAGCGCGAGGTTCAGGTGGAGACTTGCTTCATGAAAGACCGTTGGGTACAGCGCTGCGTATTCGGCGAACGAGGTAAAGAGGCTGCCAAACAGCAAAAGCTCGGTCACGAGGAAGATCCACATCCCGAGACGGTCCGCCCCGCAACGTTGCTCCCGAGTCACATACTGGAAGGGAATGGGATCAGGACGCGAATCAGCCAAACGGCCCTCCAACTTTCTCGTTCGTCTGCTCGGTTTGGCCGCGGCGATGGTAGAGGTATGGCTCCTTGGTCACGACAGGGATGACCAGGAAGTTTTCGGCCGGTGGTGGTGATGGTGTCGTCCACTCGAGACCCGTCGCCCCCCAGGGGTTTGGCCCACACGTCTTCCCTAAGCGGAGGGAAAGCAGCAGGTACACCAGGGGCAAGACGTACCCGACGCCGAGGATCGTCGCGCCCGCGCTCGAAAAGTCGTTCAACACCTGGAATTCCGGCGGATAGACGGCGTAGCGGCGGGGCATGCCGAGGTAGCCAAGCAGGAACTGCGGAAAGAACGTGAGATTGAAGCCGAAGAAGATAATTCCCGCCGCAAGCTGCGCCCAGAACTCCGGATACATGCGGCCGGTCATCTTTGGCCACCAGTAGTGCAAGCCGCCCAGGTAGGCCATGACCGCGCCGCCGACCATGATGTAGTGGAAGTGGGCGATGACAAAGTAGGTGTCATGGACGTGGACGTCGACGGCCAAGGCGGCAAGGAACAGGCCAGTCAGGCCGCCGATCGCGAACAGACCGATGAAGCCGAGCGCGTAGAGCATCGGCGCATCCAAGGAGATCGATCCTTTGTACAGCGTCGCGGTCCAGTTGAAGACCTTGATCGCCGAGGGAATCGCTACCAGGTAGCTCAAAATGGAAAAAACCATCGCCGCTGGCACCGACATGCCGGCCACGAACATATGATGTCCCCAGACGAGGAAACCGAGGACAGCGATGGCCAGACTGGCGATCGCCACGTAGCGATAGCCAAAGACCATCTTCCGGGAAAAGCAAGGGATGACCTCACTGACCACTCCCATGCCAGGCAAGATCATGATGTACACCGCCGGGTGGGAGTAGAACCAGAAGAGATGCTGAAAGAGCAGCGGATCGCCCCCCAGTGCCGGGTCGAAGACGCCAACCTGAAAGATCCTCTCCACGGCGATGAGCAGGAGCGTCATCGCCAGGACTGGCGTCGCCAGGACAAAGATGAGGCTCGTCGCATAGATCGTCCAGACGAAGAGAGGTAGGCGCCACCAAGTCATGCCTGGCGCGCGTAACCGGTGAGTGGTGACGATAAAGTTCAGGCCGGTGAGGATTGACGAAAAGCCCACGATGACGATTGCCAGTGCCGCGCCAACCACATTTGTCGTCGACGATTCCGTGCTGTAAGGGACATAGAACGTCCAGCCGGTGTCCACTCCCCCGGCGATGATTGCCCAGAGGCCGAAGAGAGCGCCAGTGATGTAGATATACCAGCTCAGCAGGTTGAGCCGGGGGAAGGCGAGATCACGTGCTCCGATCATCAGTGGAACAAAGAAGTTGCCGAGCACCGTGGGGATCGAAGGGATGAGGAAGAAAAAGATCATGACGATGCCATGAATTGTGAACAACTTGTTGTAGGTTCCGGGGTCGACTACGGTTCCCTGCGGGGTCAGGAGTTGGAGACGGATAATCGACACCGCTGCCCCCCCGATAAAGAACATTAGCGTGATCGAGATCATATACAGGATCGCGATGCGCTTGTGGTCGGTCGTTAGCAGCCAGGATTTGATCCCGTACGCGGTGTCGAGATAGTCGACTGATTGCTCTTGAGTTTGTACGTTCACGGTCTCGCCTCTGGAGTCGGTGGTTGGGCGAGCGGCGTAAGGATAGCACCTGATGGTGGTGATGTCGGCGGCAGACCTGGCGATACGCTCCCCAACGATTTGATGTAGGCAATGAGCTCATTGATCTCGGTTTCATCGACCCGACCCCGGAATGACGGCATGATCGGCTGGTAACCGGCGGGAATCTGGGCGGTAGGATCGAGGATCGTGGTCCGGAGATAGTTGTCGTCGGCGATCACCGTCTCGCCGTTTTGCAGCAGCACCGGGTGGCCATAAAGCCCCTCGAGATTAGGGGCTCGGCTCTCGGAATCTTCACGATGACAGACGTTGCAGCCTAACTGTTGAAAGAGCTTCGCTCCGAGCGAGGCAGCCGAATCGTAAGAAGTGCCACTGTCCAGCCAGACCTCGTAATCTCGCGGCTCCATGACGATCACCGAGCCGGTCATGCTCGCGTGATTCAAGCCGCAATATTGAGAGTGTTGCGGGCTGAATAGATCGCCGGCATGTTGGCAAGAGTAATCGCCGAGAAGGGGAGCGCATCGAAAATGGCGAGACCCGCAGCGCAGGGCGCGGGTCTGGGATG
>JAJPIK010000050.1 GCA_021324795.1 Chloroflexota bacterium | reverse complement strand
CAGTACCCTCCGTCGGGCATGAATGATTGAAACGCCAAACGAGATCAGAGTATCGACATGCTCCTCCAACTTTCAGTACCCTCCGTCGGGCATGAATGATTGAAACGCCGTCCAGTAGGCAAAGGCGCGCCGAAAGATATCACCTTTCAGTACCCTCCGTCGGGCATGAATGATTGAAACATGGCCAGAGGAATGATGCGTACCGGGTGGTGGACGTGCTTTCAGTACCCTCCGTCGGGCATGAATGATTGAAACCGAACGAATGCAAGCTTCCAAGTCCTGGCCGACCCGAGTCTTTCAGTACCCTCCGTCGGGCATGAATGATTGAAACTCTTAGCCTTTATGCGGGCTGAGGAGACATTTGATACTTTCAGTACCCTCCGTCGGGCATGAATGATTGAAACTGAGCGGCGAGGATCGCCCCCACCATCGCGTCGACGTCGACTTTCAGTACCCTCCGTCGGGCATGAATGATTGAAACAGTTTGGGGGTCGTACTCATGCGGAGGTCCGTCCTTCACTTTCAGTACCCTCCGTCGGGCATGAATGATTGAAACGCCATGATCGCGCGGTGTACGAACCCGAACAACAAGACTTTCAGTACCCTCCGTCGGGCATGAATGATTGAAACTCGGCCCACAACTCTTTCCGGAGCTCCTCCGCTTCCTTCTCTTTCAGTACCCTCCGTCGGGCATGAATGATTGAAACCGGTGGCACGGGCTCGGCCCTGGCCAGCGCCAAGCATCCCTTTCAGTACCCTCCGTCGGGCATGAATGATTGAAACACTGGATCAAGAATGAGGATCGCATCCTTGCCGTACTTTCAGTACCCTCCGTCGGGCATGAATGATTGAAACAAACATTTCTTGAAATGTGCCAGATTAGCAGTAAAAGCTTTCAGTACCCTCCGTCGGGCATGAATGATTGAAACTCTAATATATCGGCCCGGCTGGGCCGAAAGAGGGAGAGCTTTCAGTACCCTCCGTCGGGCATGAATGATTGAAACGCTTTTGGGCAGCCTGGTGGTTGAGTGAACGTATGGTTCTTTCAGTACCCTCCGTCGGGCATGAATGATTGAAACTCAGAGTCTTGCCCGGTCGCGCGCTTCCTCTCCCAAACTTTCAGTACCCTCCGTCGGGCATGAATGATTGAAACTCGGACTGTAGGGGTCCGGACCGACCGTAACCCGTAACCTTTCAGTACCCTCCGTCGGGCATGAATGATTGAAACCAATATTGATACTGTTTCCCTTCCCCCACCCGAACTGCGCCTTTCAGTACCCTCCGTCGGGCATGAATGATTGAAACAAAGGACAAGATTGCCGTTGGTATCGGTGGATAAGGCTTTCAGTACCCTCCGTCGGGCATGAATGATTGAAACGCTGTTGACGAAGACCTTGCGCGACGTCTTCCAGTGATGCTTTCAGTACCCTCCGTCGGGCATGAATGATTGAAACATTGAATGTTCCAAAGCCCCCATCGCCGGGGAATCCCTTTCAGTACCCTCCGTCGGGCATGAATGATTGAAACTCCATAACAGCTGAGAGTTGCCTCCGCCCAAACCAACTTTCAGTACCCTCCGTCGGGCATGAATGATTGAAACCGCTGCCGCAGAGCACCGCCGACATCCAGAGCTTCCAGGCGACTTTCAGTACCCTCCGTCGGGCATGAATGATTGAAACGGCCAACCAGGCCCGAGAGCACCGCCGCCGCCAGGTAGCCTTTCAGTACCCTCCGTCGGGCATGAATGATTGAAACCCTCGGCGCCCGCCTGGTACGCCAGGCGGAGCGCTTCTTTCAGTACCCTCCGTCGGGCATGAATGATTGAAACCACCAGGGTTCCAAAGTCCTTCTCCAATGCTAAAAGCTTTCAGTACCCTCCGTCGGGCATGAATGATTGAAACTCTTGCTCAAGCTCGTGCCCGACCCGCACGAGCCGAGCTTTCAGTACCCTCCGTCGGGCATGAATGATTGAAACTCCCGACTTCTCACGGGTTTCTTATGGCGGAAAAGAGCTTTCAGTACCCTCCGTCGGGCATGAATGATTGAAACGTCAGGGGTTACGGATTGGTCGAAGATCAGCCAGAACTTTCAGTACCCTCCGTCGGGCATGAATGATTGAAACGCGGTGGATCCCTGTTGCGTCGAGGAGTTTCAGGCACCTTTCAGTACCCTCCGTCGGGCATGAATGATTGAAACGGTCTTCCCGGTCAGCCAGGGGAAGCCACTCCGCGACTTTCAGTACCCTCCGTCGGGCATGAATGATTGAAACTCCGGGGGAGGCTGCCGGCGCTTGCCGAGCTCGAGGCTTTCAGTACCCTCCGTCGGGCATGAATGATTGAAACCCCCTCTGCCCGGGCGGGGCATCCTCCACGTTTCGCTTTCAGTACCCTCCGTCGGGCATGAATGATTGAAACTACGAATGGGAATAACACGTTCAGCACGAGCGCGCCGCTTTCAGTACCCTCCGTCGGGCATGAATGATTGAAACCGCATTGTGCGCTGGAAGTTGAATGCGCGTTCGACTGCCCACTTTCAGTACCCTCCGTCGGGCATGAATGATTGAAACCCTGAGCTAGGAGGGACTATCCCCGAAGTCTACCAAGACTTTCAGTACCCTCCGTCGGGCATGAATGATTGAAACCGGATTGCGTCGCCAGCAATGGCGCCTGGAGTTTTACCCTTTCAGTACCCTCCGTCGGGCATGAATGATTGAAACTTGGTCGAGAGACGTAGCCGCTGGGCAATCGCTTCATCTTTCAGTACCCTCCGTCGGGCATGAATGATTGAAACGAGTGGTTCAACTTCCCCACATTCCGCTGCTCCAGGACTTTCAGTACCCTCCGTCGGGCATGAATGATTGAAACGCGGCGCTGGGTGCGGTGCCGGGGGTCGAGGTTTTTGTTCTTTCAGTACCCTCCGTCGGGCATGAATGATTGAAACGGGGTTGCGGTCGGTGCGGCCCGCGAGCGTCTTGACCCTTTCAGTACCCTCCGTCGGGCATGAATGATTGAAACCATCACGCCGGGGAGGCGTAGCGTAGCGGCGTGCCTGGGGCTTTCAGTACCCTCCGTCGGGCATGAATGATTGAAACACCAGGGGCGTCCACTCGTGCCCCAGAGAGCGCAAGACTTTCAGTACCCTCCGTCGGGCATGAATGATTGAAACCCACCGTCGCGGCGGTGCAAACGCAGCTGTCCGACGCTTTCAGTACCCTCCGTCGGGCATGAATGATTGAAACCCTCTTGCTCAAGCTCGTGCCCGACCCGCATGAGCCGAGCTTTCAGTACCCTCCGTCGGGCATGAATGATTGAAACAGAGGAGGGCAGTTGCTGCCACATCACGAATCGCATCTTTCAGTACCCTCCGTCGGGCATGAATGATTGAAACTCACCGACCATGTCGCCCGCAACCCCGGACCATCGGGAGCTTTCAGTACCCTCCGTCGGGCATGAATGATTGAAACGCCGGACCGCCAGGGCGGCGGTCAGGCGGCGGGCGACTTTCAGTACCCTCCGTCGGGCATGAATGATTGAAACAGAGAGGATCGAGCCGCTTCGCCTCGGTATGCCACAGACCTTTCAGTACCCTCCGTCGGGCATGAATGATTGAAACCCCCTCCTGGCCAGGGCGATGTTCCCCCAGGCGCCGCTTTCAGTACCCTCCGTCGGGCATGAATGATTGAAACTGCCACACCTGACCCATGATCTCTCGCACGCAGAGCACTTTCAGTACCCTCCGTCGGGCATGAATGATTGAAACCTCGGGCGGCCCAGCATCGCCTCTCACTTCTTTCCCTTTCAGTACCCTCCGTCGGGCATGAATGATTGAAACACTGGGCGAGGTCACAGTAGGCAGCTGCCAGAAACTTCCTTTCAGTACCCTCCGTCGGGCATGAATGATTGAAACTTGGGCGTGGACTCTATTGCTCAGCGACATGCCGCCAGCCTTTCAGTACCCTCCGTCGGGCATGAATGATTGAAACGCTAGCTGGCAGAGGCAGAGATTGCGCTATATAATAATGCTTTCAGTACCCTCCGTCGGGCATGAATGATTGAAACGATGAGGCCCTGGGTGCGTAAGTTCGCCCCGCAGCGCCTTTCAGTACCCTCCGTCGGGCATGAATGATTGAAACCGATGTGGGTGCCCGCGTGGCACCCTTCATCGTCCTCCTTTCAGTACCCTCCGTCGGGCATGAATGATTGAAACATCAGGTCGTTAACGGCATAGTTCGTGCTTGCTGCCCCTTTCAGTACCCTCCGTCGGGCATGAATGATTGAAACTCCATGGACTCTGAGATGACGCTCGTGCGTATCCGCTACTGCTTTCAGTACCCTCCGTCGGGCATGAATGATTGAAACCGGCTCAGATCCTGGCGCTGGCGCTGAATGGGCTGAACTTTCAGTACCCTCCGTCGGGCATGAATGATTGAAACGCCCACTCCGCGCCGCGCAGAGATCGCAGGCTCCCACTGCTTTCAGTACCCTCCGTCGGGCATGAATGATTGAAACCCACGCTACGCCAGGGTGGGCGGATCGGTCCCTGCTCTTTCAGTACCCTCCGTCGGGCATGAATGATTGAAACCGCGAATCAAAGTAAGCATCTTCTCCTCGGAAAGATTGGCTTTCAGTACCCTCCGTCGGGCATGAATGATTGAAACGAATCCAACCAGTGTTGGAAGCTGAAGGCTTCCAGGTACTTTCAGTACCCTCCGTCGGGCATGAATGATTGAAACACATTCCTCTCACTTCTTTCCCGGTGAGTTCGGGGACTTTCAGTACCCTCCGTCGGGCATGAATGATTGAAACTCGGGGCGGGCAAAGTGATACAGGATGACCGCCAGGCCTTTCAGTACCCTCCGTCGGGCATGAATGATTGAAACATTTCAGTGGCGTCTGGGTCATCTCACTCCTCCAAAACTCTTTCAGTACCCTCCGTCGGGCATGAATGATTGAAACGCAGGGTGGCCCGCCGGCGTGGGGTCAAGGGAGCCATCTTTCAGTACCCTCCGTCGGGCATGAATGATTGAAACACTGCGGGAAAGCTGAGCGTCTTGTAGGTTGCATTGACTTTCAGTACCCTCCGTCGGGCATGAATGATTGAAACATTATGGAGGAATTCTGGGCCATTAGGGAGGAATTCTCTTTCAGTACCCTCCGTCGGGCATGAATGATTGAAACCTAGATCGAGGAGGACAGTCGAATCCTTCCCACCCGAGACTTTCAGTACCCTCCGTCGGGCATGAATGATTGAAACCTAAGGTCGTCGAGCCTGCGGCGGCAAAGCTTGTCCCTTTCAGTACCCTCCGTCGGGCATGAATGATTGAAACGGCACCGCCACAGGATGTTGACTGTGCAGCATGTCCTCTTTCAGTACCCTCCGTCGGGCATGAATGATTGAAACCCGGGGGGTAGTCCTGGACACGGAACCCCTATGAGAAGCTTTCAGTACCCTCCGTCGGGCATGAATGATTGAAACCCCGCAGAGGGGGATCAGGGGGATCAGGGCCGGCGGCCCTTTCAGTACCCTCCGTCGGGCATGAATGATTGAAACGAAGCGGGGCCACCAGGGATGCCTCCGGACCTGAGCGACTTTCAGTACCCTCCGTCGGGCATGAATGATTGAAACCATACCCCGCGGGAATATAGCGATTATCATTCCGATAGTCTTTCAGTACCCTCCGTCGGGCATGAATGATTGAAACTCGGACTACGAACGTTCTGGGCAGGCGTGGATGTACACTTTCAGTACCCTCCGTCGGGCATGAATGATTGAAACCCAGATCTACGCATTGTATGGCCAGGCGAAGAACGCCTTTCAGTACCCTCCGTCGGGCATGAATGATTGAAACGATAGGGCGTTCCCGGGGAACCTGCCACCTGTGTCCACCTTTCAGTACCCTCCGTCGGGCATGAATGATTGAAACCTCCTGCTGTGTCCGCTCCACCGCGTCATTCCACTGCTTTCAGTACCCTCCGTCGGGCATGAATGATTGAAACTGCCAGCGGACAATGGCCTTACCGGGCACCTGTCCCCAGCTTTCAGTACCCTCCGTCGGGCATGAATGATTGAAACAGCCACTGGGCAGTCTGGCCCGACTGGCCGGTGTCGACTTTCAGTACCCTCCGTCGGGCATGAATGATTGAAACAAGAAGAAGATCATTCCGACCCCGATCATCTGGAACTTTCAGTACCCTCCGTCGGGCATGAATGATTGAAACTCCGACGCAGCAACCCAACCGCGCCGCGTCGCTACTCTTTCAGTACCCTCCGTCGGGCATGAATGATTGAAACTCCAGACGGAGTTTCAAGGTTGTAAACGTAGCCATGAAACTTTCAGTACCCTCCGTCGGGCATGAATGATTGAAACGGCACCCGACAGGCGCACGTGGCCATAGGCGTATGGCTTTCAGTACCCTCCGTCGGGCATGAATGATTGAAACCTCGGCGATGACGGGGCACCTGACTGCCGAGGCAGTCAACTTTCAGTACCCTCCGTCGGGCATGAATGATTGAAACCGCCCACCAGCTCCACCTCACGCTGCGCCAGGCAAGCCTTTCAGTACCCTCCGTCGGGCATGAATGATTGAAACTCCGGACATCAGAGCCCGGACGATGGATCGGGCGAGGCTTTCAGTACCCTCCGTCGGGCATGAATGATTGAAACTGAAGAATGGGGATGGGGTGCTCTCTGACCGCCAACCTTTCAGTACCCTCCGTCGGGCATGAATGATTGAAACCCCCCCGTCGCCTGCCGGGGCCGAGGATAGATATTCGACCCCGGGACCGTTTACGATGGCTTCTTCGGCCATCCTGCGCTTGCTTCCGGTCAGCCACGACGGGCAATTAGGTGAGATCCCTCCCTCTGATTTCGCAGACGATGATCTTGTCGCCAAGAGTGGCAAGTTTGCGAGCCACGAATCGCAAAAAAATAGGCGCTGATGGCGATTCCCCTTGATTTCTCCCTGATTTTGCCAGATCTGAGAGTGCACGACAATCCTTCCCGCGCTGATTTGCGAAGATGGCCGCTCCGGGCCGGGTTACGAGGGGTGGCAGTGCTGCCAGAATGGACAGGTCGCGTAGCATGTGGTGGCCAGGCCGGGATCGATCTCTTCGCTTACCAGCCGAGCCCGTTCGTCGCGCTCCGCGATGAACCACTGACGCAGCTCGTCATCAATGATGTGCAGCTCGCGTTCGACGAGGACTCGCTCGCCGGCAAAGGTTACGTAGACTAGGCAGCCGATGTCGATTGGCTGACCGTACATGCTTTCCAGCAGCAGGGCGCTGGCAGTTGTTGTCAAGCGATGGAAGTCCTGGCGCTCCCCGAATCGCACGTCGAAGACGATGCCTTCAAAGCTGCCGACGGCGCTCGCGGCAAGGTGTGAGGCGAGCCCAAGGAATATGCCACTGAGCTGTCGCTCGACGATAACCGGAAGGGCAAGCGTGACCAGCGCATCGACACCGATCCCTGGCTCCCGCGCCAGGATGTCCTGCACCCGACTGCTGAATCGCTGGCGCTCGAAGGCAGTCAGCGCTGCTACCTTCTCCGGGAGCGTCGTCGGCTCGCGCGTGCACCGTTTGCTCTCGACCACGCCTACTGCCGACCGCTCTTCTGTCGAGCGAGAATCGGAGAGCAAGAGGCGGGAGGTCGAAGGCCCCCAATCCAGGGGCTTCGCGATCGCCAGGTTGCCCTCGGCCAGAAGCTCCGGAGCGCCCGACGGGACCGGCGTGGCCAGATAGGCCAGACATCCATCCGGACCGTACTGATATATGATTCGCTTGGCGCCGACGATCAGGTCAGCCAGGGCACGGCGGAGCACCGCGGCCTCATATGCTACCGAGCTAAATACCTCCTGAATACTCAGCACCCGGCGCAGGTAAACTGCTCGCCCACTGTCACAAGACTGGTCAGCGATCTCGTCGATCGTCAGACGCACGTCGTAGACCGGCGAAAGCGGTGGCTGCTGCCAGTTCCAGCCGCGCAGCTCCGGATGCACGCTCTGCTGCCGGATCTCCGGCAATAATCGCCCCACCAGGAAGCTCCGCTCCTCGTCACTCAAAAAGTACACCTTCCCCTCCCTCTCGGCGGAACTACCAGACGTCGTTGCAAAAGCGCCGAAACTCACACTCCTGGCAGCGCTGGCGCTGGCGCGTTGGCTCGGGCATTCCCTGGCTATTCAGTAGCGAGCGCATAGCGTTCAGGAGCCGGTGGGTGTAGCGACGTGCCCCCGGCGTTATCCCGACCTCCACCGCTGCCTTACGGGGAATGCTGTAAACGAAACAGCGACGGACCGGTCGCTGCCAGCGTTCCTCGGCAAGCAACGCGTAGGCAACGAGCTGATACTTGTGGTTGAGCCGGATACGATCCTCGGTGTTCTTGAACTCGACCGGAATCACCTCGTACGGGCGCACGATGACCATGTCGAGGGTCCCGCTGAGCCCGAGCCGCTCGGCGCTCAGCCGCGCGTTGAAGACGCGCTCGCCATCGGCCAGCCCATATGCTTTCAGGCTGCGCCGATGCTCGAGATCCTCGGTCCGCTCGTGCTCGAGCTTTCCTTCCACCATCTTGTAGGTCGGAGCGGGATGCAAATCCAGGCAGTGGTGGTAGTAGACGATACGTTGGCAATAGACGAACTGGCGGACGTCACTTACCCGCAAGCCGAGGACCGCGGGTAATCGCTCGCCCGGGTGATCGTACCGATCTGAATCAGCGCTTGCCATCCCTGCATTCTCCTACCCGCGACGGAGTCCCCCCTCCCGGCTCAGTCCTCGGCCTTCCGTCCGGGGGCGTCACCACGATCTTTTTGCACAGGCCAACGTCGCGCTCGCAGACTGGGTAGAGCTGCACGTTTGCCTCCCGCTTGCCGATCCGTCGCTTCATCTTCTGGAGAATCTCGCCCTGCCGGTTCTGACTCAGCTCCCCGAAGAAGGCGCTGTACTGAATGCGCGCCAGCCCATAATCCAAACAGATCTCTGCGATCTTCGTCCGTAGTCCGTCATTCGGCACGTCGTAGATCACTAAGCACTTCATCGGCCGATCTCGTACCAGCCGTGCCCGAGCACGGCGTACTTACCAACGTGGCTGATCTCCCCCCAGACGAGGTAAGGGAGAAACGGCATCAGGGGACCGGCCAGCGTCACCTGGCCAACGATGCCATCCATGGGCAGGCGGCGCCCGTGTCGTCCGGAATAGCGGTCGACCTCGACCCAGTGAAGCTGGTTATCGGCAGTCGTCACCTCGTCGGCGAGCGTCAGTAAGGAGCCAAGCGCCCCGGGTGCCGGAGCGTCACAGTAGAGCTGGGCAAGGGCGGCGAGCCGCTCGTGCAGGCGCAGGAAGAAGGTCCGGAAGCGAAAGTCGGCTGGCCCAACGAGCTGGCCCTGCTCGACCAGACGCAGCGGCGTCCGAAAGCGCAACGAGAGGCGGGGCGGCTCACCCAGCCGGTCCGCGGATGCGAGCACGTCGGCGTGGCTGATTGGCAGCCGCGGTACCCGCACGACCGGATCGCGGTCCCAGTAGATCCGCTGCTCTTCTCCCCGCAGGGGATGCGAGGCCCAGACCGCCCGCAAGCGGAACTGACCCCGGGTAATTCGGCCGGCTTCTCGCGGGGCGCTGGCGCCAAGCCCGGACTGACCCATCTCGTTCACTGCAATCAGTGTGTGGGGGAACTGGTTGAGGGCCCGGCCGAAGGTGGTGAGCGTGAAGGTGAGCCGATCCCCGGGCCGATACTCGGTCTGGGAATCGAGCGGGGGATTGAGGACGAAAGGCCGGGGCGGGTCGTTGCCCCGCTGCCCCGCTGGGTCGACCGGCGCGAGGAGAAGGCCAGCCGGGCAGAGCGCCGGCAGCGCACAGACCGTCTCACCACCGCACTCCCCCGGACTCACGCAAAAGTGGCGGCGAAGCGCGTGGAACAAGGCTCCCCGGAGCGCCGATCCCTTCAGCGGCGGCAGCCGCAGCGGCGTCTCGACCTCCGCCTCGAAGCGAAGCACATGCGCGGTGAGTGAGTCCATTCTCTTCTCCTTCCGTTATCTATTCCGCGCCACGGGCAAAAGTTCGACGGCACGGCCTTGACAAACCCGACGCAGAAGGATATCTTTTAGGCATATCCTGATCGAATATCCAACGGTGAATGATGACCGCGATCTCTCTGAAATTACCCGACGATCTTCTCGAGGCCAGCGGGGAGTACGCACAGGCGTTGCACCTGTCGCGGGCCGAGTATATCCGCCGCGCCATCGAGCGGATGAACCAGGAAACGCGAGTGCGACTTCGCGCGCAGCGGCTGGCGGAAGCATCTCGCCGGGTCCGCGACGAGAGCAGGCGGGTCAACGCCGAATTCGCGGCGATCGAGCAGGACCCGGATGCCAAATAGGGGAGAGGTTTGGCTGGCGGACCTCAACCCACCACACGGCACCGAACCCGGCAAAACGCGCCCGGTCCTGATCGTCCAGGCCCAGGCGCTGCTGGAAGCTGGTCACCCCTCGACGCTGATTATCCCCCTCACGACGAACGTGGTGGCCAACGCCGAGCCGCTGCGGGTTCACATCCCGGCTGCGGTAGGTGTGCAGCGCGAGTCCGACCTGCTCATCGATCAGTTGCGGGCGATTGACAACCGCCGCCTCGTCCAGGGACCTCTAGCTCGTCTGTCCCCCTCCCTCATGCGCGAGGTAGCCCAGGCGATTCGCGAGGTGCTCGACTTCGAGGAGGAGTGAGGGCAGCGAGTCCCTTGCTGCTCCGGTTGAGCTATGTCGCCGAATCCGTGGCGCCACGCGTAACCGGCGAATAGTCCGGATATTCGCGTCGGGGCTCACACCGGCACCAGCTCGCTCAAGATGCGGCGCCCGATCGCCGGCTTCAGGGTATCCTTCATGACCAGGTCCACCTTCACACCGACGAGTTGGGTCAGGTACTGCTCAAGCTCAATATACTCGAGGAGGCCGGGAATCTGATCGAACTCGACGAGAAGATCGAGATTGCCCCCCTGCCTCACCTCTTACGTACGCCCCAAAAGATCGCCCAGATGCGACACTCGCGCCTGTTCTTGCCGAGCATCCCCTTCACCCCGCGCCTTGCCAGTGCTCTGCTTTGAAAGAGGTACGCAAAGCAGTCATAGCACTCGCTGTTTCACGAGGTTTTCCGGTACTTCCGGAAGACCTTGCCGCGGCTTGTGCCTCTGAATTGTCCGGGGATGATGTATGGAACTATCTCAGTATCCTCTCCGCCTGCGAGCCACCAGTACGGGAGTAAAGGTCGGGGCGCTCTGCGGAAGCGGGATAAGCTTACGACTGTTACCCCTTCTATGGGAAACGCCTGCTCCGGAGGCAGGTAGATGACGTCCCTAGGTTCGTCACAGGACTCGACTGCCCCTACTAGCGAACATAGCGAGTCGTGCGTCCCAAGATGATCTCGATTTAGCAGAGCTAGCCTTACCCGTTCTTCATGCTCGGGTGGCACCCCTACAAACACCGTGATTTCCCCCTGGCTAAGCCCATGCTCGCGCATTGCTTGGTTGATAGCTGTCAGCCCAAGCCTCGCGTTGGCTTTGTCGTACTTGTCGGTCTCGTATCTCCGTGCCTGATGAAACGCCCGGAAGAAGACGATACCCACTGGTGGGTCGACCAGTACCTTACAAAGATGAGCTGCTTCAAGAAAGTCTAGAGCATCCCTCGCAAGTCCCAGTGAGAATAGCGTTGAGGCAATGCCAAGAAGCACCGTGGTAGGAGAGACAACGGGCAACGCCGGAGCGGAGGAGTATGGTGCACGCGGGTCGCGATATGTAAAAGTGTGGAAAACGTAACCGGCGCGTAGCCATCTCAAACCTGCGAATGCGGTGTCCTGCCCAGCTTGGGCCGAGGCGTTGACGGCTAGGTCTGAAAATGCTCCAGTCGTTGTCACTTTTCCCCCCTTACAAGCTTGGCCTCAACAAAACCAGGTATTGCCATTAGCTGTTTGGCATCCTCGAATGTCCATGCCCAGGCGTCCTTGGTATCACCCCTCGCTTCAGCCAGTCGCGTCATCTTCTCCGCGTACTCTGCGTCTGGCCTTACCGGCCGGTCCGCATCCTCAAGATTCACTCTGATAGGCGACACAAATGGCGCCGTCCGTGTAGATGTAAGCAATGTCACCCCTTCGATCAGAAACACATGCGGGGCCCAAGCAGCTTCCTTAGCTCCTTTAGGTGCAGCGATAAAATCGACGACAGCGCTCACCAGGGCTAGCTGTCGTTTGCGCTGCTCTTCCGGATCTATCGCTAATCGTTCTGCGTTCACCTGAAGATACCAGTAATCATCCATTCCCACTCGATGGAGGTCGACACGTATCACGCCTGCGTATACGTTAGAGCGCATGGTTTGGGCGTATCTACTGTTGAGTTCGAACGTATCCCGGAAGGCCGAGTGCTGCGTTATCGTAAGATCCTGAGGGGCTTCGCTGATCAGCCACGCGACGTCGAAGCAGGAGTCTCTCTTCACAGGATTAGCGTCCTTGCATTTTGCGCAGTGTGCGTCGATATAGGCCTTCTCAGCTACGTACTCCTTCTGTTGACCACCATCTGCTTGGTCCTTCCAAGCGGCAAGATACCCGCCTATATCGAGCACTGCGCAGAGTTCGATCGCCTTTCGAACGCTTGGGAACAGAGCGTCACTAGTCAATTCCTGATGTCCCAGAGCCTTTGCCGCCGCACGAATCCCAATGGGTCCCCGGTCGGGGTGAAGTCCCTCGCTCATGGGAAGCATTGGGATATTTCGGTCACGGCAGATATTGACGTAGTTTCGAAGTATGTGATGACGTATGATCTCCCCGCTGATGCCATCGTACGTTATCCCACCAACGTCAATCCGTCGCGGCTGCATGAGGTTGCTTCCCTCTGCTCCTTCGTTGTTCATTGCATGGAAGGCCAATCCCAAACGATATGCAAAAGAAATACTCCAGATACTCATTCCGCTTCCTCCTCGCCAGTTTCATCCGTTAGTGCCGCATCGGTCGCATCCGACCTGCCGCGAGGCGTGCTCTCCTGGACCAGATACATGCGAAACAGATCGCGGAAGGTTTCAAAGGCAACTCGGTCGCTCCCAATGCTATTTAGCAAAGAAGCCGGGGCGAATGCCTCTCCTCGGCGGGCAGTGCCTACCAGCGAGTACTCACGATGCCCCTGCTCAATCAAAATCAGTGCGCGCTCCAAGAAGGCCTTCGCTGATGGTGCTGACCGCAACACGGTGATCTCGTCGTACCATGCTTTTCGCTGGTCCTCGGGAGTTTGCTCCTTTACCATCCGTGCGTAATAAATCGCCGATGCGACGGTGCGGGCAAACATCCTAACGGCCTCATGGTCACCGTTCCAGTCTCCATAGCTCATGCTGAAAACCTCCCGTACATAGTCAATTCTATTCAGAATATGCGCCGCGCCTCGAGCGCGAAGCCGCTCCTGCGATCCTATCATTGCCGAGAGATGTTGACGGCTTGGTTCTAGTAGCCAGTATGCCATCGTCAGCGCATCTTGAGTAAATTCGGTGGAACGGTAGTCTCGCCCCTGGCGCTGCCACCCTTGCCTAACTAGTTCCCGTAACGTCCGGAGAAGGAACACCAAGAACTCTCCAGACCGCGCCCGCCCAATTGCTGTAGGACTAACAATTACCACACCCGAGTAGTTGTCACTCCGATTGCGGCCGAGATTAGTTTTGAACACCACGGCCTGAAGGCGATCCTGGTAGCCTTCGGCGAAGAGCGAGGTTTTCAGCATGAGCAAGGCCAGGGCTTGCGCGCAGAGGACGTTTGGCACCGCTACGCGCGCACGTAAAGGGCTCACCACCTTCGACAAATCGACTGGGCCCTCGAATATGGGCAGGAAGGTGATGTCTCCTAGGCGCTCAATTCGCCGTTTGCCGGCGTAGGCGAGAACCGCATCCGACAGCGAAACAAATGCCTTACACTCATGCTTCGATGTCTGGCCGGACTGTAGCGTTTCGTATTTGTAGGCAGAAGTGCCCCGGACGCCTGTCTGCAGTGCAGCATCCCAGTCGCTCTTACCCTCAACCAGATGTGAATTGGTAGGTGGCTTCCGTCCCAAAACTGTCTCTCGTAGCTCCTGACAGTACTCTGTCGGGTCGGTTTTCTTGCTCTTCCGGACGGCTTGGTATGCTGCCAAGTCCCTGCCGCTTAGCTGCGAGGGCCGCGCCCGACCTGCCACGATCCAAGCCTCGCCCCTATCCCTCACATATACGTCTTCCCGGACACCAATATAGAGGTCGATCGCTCCATACAATCGCAGCGCATCGAAGAAAGGCATGCCTGTCTTCGGCACGTGCAGCGTCACCTCATCCCCACCGAATCCTGCCAGCATTGCTGCTGCTGTGTCCCACTCTGTCACGTTCAGGAGTGCTCTCTCCATGTCTCTAGCTCCTGGCCAGACGCGTCCTCTCGATCGGCCATCAATATCGCTCTGCCTACCAGCGAATAAATAGGAAAGAGGTCGTCGTTTGGTAGGAGCAGCGGTACACTATCCCGTTCGGGAGGAAGCTTTGCCTCTTCTAAAACCTCGCGACCGTTGTTGATGACCGATACGGGTGCCCGGACCTCTTCAAGAACTGCTTTGACAAATGCTTCTGCGTCCGGCTCTGGCTCGAACACGAATTGAACTCGGGACGGGTTGACGAAACTGGAATGATGTCGGACTGCTGCAAGCGCAATGGCCCGGACCAAGAATTCTGCGGCTCCCAAGGGCCCGAGCAACAGCCGCGCCGCTGTCAAGGTTGCCAAATATCCAGGAGGGGTATGGGGAAGGCCAATCCGGAAATTTGTGTTGCCTGTCCTGCCTATCAGTCCCTTGAGTCCGTCTGGATCCAGCGCACGAGCTTTGGCTTGCCACTTCTTGTCTGACTTGCCAATGTCGTGGAACCCGGCAGCCAACGTGGCAATGATGGCGATTGCATCCGCGAGTGCTTCAACTTCCTTGGCCGGTTCGATGGCTACAAGGATTTTGCGCAAAGCTCTGCGATAGGTGCCCTCACGCGAAAGCCGCTCTGCCGTTCCTCTCATTACGCTTTGAGTATGCTCTAGCAAAAGCTGCGGCCTACCGCCCTCCCTGTTGATATTGCGCGCCGAGTGGGGAGGAATCAACCACTCGCTCGATAGAATCATGCCTGTTTGCGGAGAGTCCTTAATTCCATCTCGGAAGCAGAGACCCTTTTGCCGGTGGAGGTAGGCCACAGAAGAAGGAATGATGAGAATGTCACCGGTTTGGACACGCGTGGCAAGCGTAACTTCCAGGTCGCCTTCGTCGTACCTGATGGTGCGTGCCGCGCCCTGGGCTGATCCGAAGAGCCGCCATGCCTGCTGAAGGCTCACCGTCGAGGTATCGGGTCGATATCCAGAGTTCAAGAGGTCCTGCAGGTCACGGGTGGATCCTTGCTCCTCTACCGCCACCTCAACACTCAGAATTTCCCTGAACACGTTTGCGATTTCGCTGGGACTGCGCTCTTGAGCGGCCCGATCGAACAGGTTCAGGGCAAAGGTGACCTGTCCCAGCGCGCCGGCTACAGCCTTGGTCGCGTTTTTCGGTCCACCTCCCCAAGCCTGATTGATCCAGGTGCGCTCCGCCTCCCAACTCAGATCTGCGGTTGGCAAAGACTCAATCGCCAGGCGTACCAACGCGGACCGGTAAGGCGCGGTCAGTCCCTTTGTTGTGTCCGCATTGGGCGCCTTCACTACGAAAAAGTGTCCCTCGATGGGGCCTTCCCGGAACCATCTAGCGCATCTGCCCGCCCTCTGGACCAACGTGTCTACAGGTGCTGGATCGGAGATAACTAAAGGAGCAGAGATATCCATGCCTGCCTCGGCAACCTGATTCGTGAGAAGTAACCAGTCTCCCAGCTTGCTCCCTTTACCGAATCGCGTTTTTACCTCTAGCTCTGCAGTTCCTCTCCATGAACTAGGCATTCGGTTGTGGAGAATGGTGATACGGCTTGTATCGATTCCAGCCTTGACCAGGCGGTCATAGGTATCGTGAATACGCTCCACCGTGTTTGCAAAGTAAATTCGCTTGCCGCTGGTCTCCTGAAGAATAGCGTCTAGTGGGCCCCAGTCCAGTTGCTGCGATTCTCCCTTGCCTTTCACTATGAGTTCAAGCGGCGAAATGTGAACGTGGCGATTGGCCTCCCGCAGTCGAATCTGCTCGTCATCAGCAGTATCCCCGCTTCCAACAGAGATCAGATCTAGGTGCAGTGCATCGGCCACCAGTGTAGCAACATAGTCGGGAAGAGTAGCGGTGAGTACCACGCTCTGGAGGCCGAGTCTACTACGAGATGCCAGAATACCGAACAGTATTGGCAGGGCCTCGTCGGAGATGGCCCACGCCAAGTGTGCTTCGTCGAAAACCAGTCGCGACATGAGAAGCGCTGCTGCAACGGCATGTCCTGCCTTCAAGGGAAGGCTGAGCGGTAATCCCGGTACACCCGCAACAACCTGGTCATACGTTGTGACAATGACCTCCTCGCTGAAGAGGTTGCTCTCTTGTAGCCCGCCGTGATGTAGCACCGGCCTGAATGCCCTGTCGTCTGGCCGGAAACCGGCGATGGCTTCCTGAATGTCGGTCCCTAGGGCACGCAACGGAACCGCGTACACGAGCTTCTCCGTGCTCGTAGCTAAGTCCCCGGCGACCGCAAAGGTCTTCCCCAGTCCCGTTGGAGCGATCAGAAGGACACTTTCCCCGGCGCTCACTTTGGTTTGTACCAGGGACTGGTACTTGGACGGTTTCATCACCATCTCCCCACCCACGCCCGATACCCCGGCCGCTCCCTCCGCACGAACGTTGCGAGGTGACGGGCCTGGGATTGTATGATCGTGCGGAGCTTGTGGCGTTTGCCTTCATATGGCTCTTCACTGTCCAGGCGCTCGAAAAGCTTTTCGGCCAGCAGCTTGCGCGTCGCATCATCCAGGCGGCCCGCTTCGTCGACTTTCAGGTCGACGCCCCGGCCGAGCAGCGCCAGGACGGTGCGGTCAACGACCATCTGGCGGAACTCCTCGATCAGGTCCAGAGTGAGACTCGGCTTGCCCGGGCGATCGACGTGGAGAAAGCCACCATACGGGTCGAGACCAGCCAGGATGATCGCCCGCTCGACCTGACTATACAACATACCGTAGCCGTAATTCAAGAGACTGTTCACCAGGTCGGTCGCGCCCTGGTGCTCGCGGCCCGGCCAGCCTGCCTCGGCCGGGATGACGACCTTCAGCGCCTGCCAGTAACGCTGGGCGGCTCGGCCCTCCAGCCCCATCAGCGCGCTCCGAACTCCGTCCAGCTCGTCGCTGCGCAGTCGTTCGAGCTCGGCGTCGGCGTCCTGGATCTCCAGCCAGCCGAGGCGAAGCTGCTCGTAGGCCGTGGGATCGTTGGCTCGGCGGTACTTCGCGACGTAGCGCAGCAGGTTCACCTGGTTGGCCAGCTTGCCCCGGACGAAGGCCTTGGCCAGGGTTAACCCCCGCTCGTCGTAGTAGGCGAGCAGTTGCTCGCGGCGGGTGGATACCGTGCCGGTCAGCTCGGCCGAGATTACCGTCGCGTAGGGGGTGCCGCGCGCGCTGAGAAAGGTGATCGGAATGCCGCGCACGGCGCACTCCCGGATAACGTCGCTGCTCAGGCTCACTCCGCCCGAGGCGATCAGCACCTGCTCGAGGTCGAGCAGCGGTATCTCGGCCAGCAGATCCTTCTGTTTCTCGACCCGGATCCGCTCGCTCTTCTTGCGTACAAAGGCGCCGAATTGATCGATGATCAGCGGTTCCATTTCGCCTCTCCTTGCGAGCAGCTTGTGTGATTCGGCCGGTCGTTGGCTCCCTCATCTCTCGCCCCTCTCCCGTGCGCGGGAGAGGGGTATCGGCCACAGCCGACGGGGTGAGGGGCCTTAGTCCACCATCCTCAGCTTCGCTGGCGTTGGGTCGATCGATGCCAGCAGCGGACGGGTCATGTGGGGGAACGAGACGATCGCCTGGCCCGGGGCGAGGCCGGGGAGGCGCTTCCAGAGGCCCTCGTCGATCCCACTGACCGTGCGCTGCAGGGTGCTGACGACCTGAGGGTCGGTCAGCTTGTGGAGGATGTAAGAGTTCACCAGGCCAAACACCTGGCGGGGCAAGTGCTGGGGGAACTGGGTCACGAAGACGAGTCCGAGCCAGCGCTTTCTCCCACGCTTGGCGATCCGGGCGACCTGCTGGAAGAGCACCGGTAGCTTTTCGATCCGCTCGGCGCTCAGAAACTCGTGCGCTTCTTCGATGATGATGAGCACCCGGGGTGGCGTCACTGCATCGGTGCTCCCCTTGGCTGCTTCGAAGGCTTGATACGCCTGATCTTGCTCGTCCTGGACGCCGCGTAGCAGGTCGGCGATCACCAGGTTGCTTAGCTCGGACATGCCGGAATCGGAGAGATCGACTACCGACACGGTGCCTGGACGAAGCATCTGCTTGTAGATCAGTGGTTTCGCTTTGTCGCTATCGAAGACTTTCAAACGATTCAGGCGCGCGAGCTTGCCCAGCAGAGCCCGCCAGGAGATCGGCGAGTCGATCTTGAGCTGGGCGATCTGCTGCTTGAGGGCGGCAGCGTCGTTGGCCTGGAGCGCGGCGTTGTGCGGCTCGATCTCCGAGCCACCCGCCTTGGCGACACAGGCGCCCACCACGTCGAGCAGGAATGAGAGGGTCAGTCGGGGATAGCCTCGCTCGAATTCGTCGACCTCGACCGCCAGTTGCTCCTGTTCAGGATCGCCCCGCTTCGGAAAGATGTCGAGCTCGCGGAGCAGTATCTTGGCAATGTCGTATGCTTTTAAGAAGCGTTCGGCCTGTGCCTCGGTCAACCCCATGATCTCGATCAAGGTGTAGGGTGAAAGCCGGGCAAATTGCAGTGAGAACTTGCGCAGTGTCGGATGGCTCGGATTCGCGGTCTCCCGACCAACCAGGTAGTAGAGCGTGTTCGGCACACTCTGGGGCTCTAGTCGGCGCTCAGCGAGCGCCGACCGCATCCGCTGGTCGTCGGTCGGCTCGTGGAGGAAGGTATACTCCCCCTCGACGTCGAGAACGATGACTGCCATTCCCGCTGCCTGGGCTTGCTGGACCAGCCGGGCAACCGTCGTCGACTTCCCTCCACCGGTGGTCCCCAGGATCGCGGTGTGGCGGGGCAGCACGAACTTCGAGTCCGCGGGGACGCCAATCGCAAGCTCGGTATGGCCGACCGCTAATCCCAGGCGAATGTCGCCGTCGGCCCGCAAGACCCGCGCCGTCTCGTCGTCGTCGAGAGTAAAAACGGCGCTATTGGGCAGCGGGCGCAGGCGGGGCGGCACAACCGACCCGTCGGCGAGCTCTTCTCCCAGCAAGGTCACCTGTACCCGTCCATGGTAGGGGGGCAGGTAGATCCCCCCGCCGGTGGCCACCCCGTGGGTGGCCACGGTGACCAGCATCGGCGAGTCGCCGCGCAAGCTGTCCGGCTCGGCGAACGGTCCCGCCGAGACGATGCCAATGTAGCGTCGTCCGTCACGGCTCTTGATGCGCAAGAGCGCCTGCGACGGCGCGCGCTGGACGTTCTCCCTGGGAAGTAGCACGGTCAGGGAATTATCTTCGCTCCCTGGCAGGTCGAACATCGTTGCGCCAATCGCTCCTTCTCGCTCCGGGTCCGGTGCAGCCTCGCCACCCGACGCCGCGATGTCGGCGTCGAGGCTCTCCAGGTGCGGCCGGAACGGGGCGAAAGACCTGCCCGTATCATCCTGGCTAGCCATGAATTGTTCATCGGCGGTTCGATACACGTCCTTCATCGCTGATCTTCTCCTTGATCAGAGTCCCCACCTTGAGACGTTTCCCCGTCCATCCTTCCCCGCGGGGCCTTGCGCCCCGCGCTACGGGCCCCATCACCGGCTCCTGATGGATGATCCGGACTAACCCGGATGAAATCGGCAGGCCGCCCTCACCCTAACCTTCTCCCCCTGGGACAGGAAATTTAGGAAACCTACGTATACCGCGTCGCTCGCTCGCTCAAGTAGCGCCAGGGCACCCCCGCCCCGGTATAGGCCACCGAGGCTGGACTGTTCAGCGTTTCGCGGCTAAATACCCCGGCACAGACGCTGTTCGCCAGGTCGATCAGGAGGGGAAAGCCTCGATGTTCCTGGAGGATGCTGTCAGCCAGGGCGATGTGGGCAGCGACGTCGGCGTGGTCGACGTGGGCGTAGAATACCTGAGCCGGGGCCAGCTTGGTCGCGCGATAGATTCCAACCACGATCTTCGGCGCGACCGTGTCACGGAACTTCCGGATCCATTGGTCTGCCGAAAGGCGAACGCCGTCCCAGGTCGAGTCGACAGTCAGGCGCATGCGGTAGTGGCCGTGCTCGACAGTGGCGTCGATGGCTTCTCGCAGGGTGCCAACGATAGCGTACTCGAGGGGGCGGAGTGCCTGACCGATAGTGAGTAAGACGCGGTCGGCCGGCTCGCTGGCGACAAACACGAACTTTTGCTGCCCTTCGACGAGCTCGCGGATGACCTTGGTTGCTTCGATCATCAGATCGAGCTGGCCAGAGCCGGTGATCAGCTCGTACGGCGCGGGGTTGCCGTGGCCCATGCGCCAGGTCGCCGTTGAACGGCGAAGCAAGATCGCCCGCTCAGCGTAGGCCATGATGCCGCGCTGGGCGAGCTCGCTCATCTGGTCGTGGCGACTGGGCTGGTTTAACCCGCCTCGGGACTCACGCCGCTGGAGGAGGGCGATCATCTCATCCGTCGGATCCCGGCCACTCACGCGCAGGTCCCGCCGGAAGAGTCGCTGGCTCCAGGTCCCCTGGTTGCCTTGATAGGAGACCAGGCAGACGCCGATCTGGTAGATGGTGAGCGGTAAGGTATCGTGTACCTGTCGGGTCGCATCGCAGGCTTCGACTCCACCGTTGAAAAGCAGCCCGCGGTGGATGCGTTCGAGATCGGCCGGCTTGGCGGCGTACACCCCGGCCCCCGGGGGAGCACCCGCGTAATCCCTGAGCGCCGGGAAGACCCGGGCGCGGATCTGGCGAAGAATTCTCCCCTCGCTCTCAATCGCCTGCTCGACCTCGTCCTGTAACCGACCGAAAACCTTGCTCAGATCTTCGCCGGCCAGCCAGGTATCGACGTCGAGGGCGCGGCGCAAGTCCTCGCCGAAGGACGCCCGGAAATCCTCGGCGGTGATCTCGGACGGTTCCGCGGACGCGGCCGGCTCAACCGAGCGCGACCAATCGGGACCAGAGGCGCTGTCGTCCATCCCGCTTTACCCCTCCAATCATAAGTTCCGACGCGGGAGGAAAAGTTCGACAATTTTACGACGCCATGCGTGAAATCGGCAGGCCGCCCTCACCCTCTCCCCCTGGGAGAGGGGATTTCAGTGTCGTCGCAATCGTTCGAGAAACGAGCTACCGACCTGGCGTTCAGGAACGAGAAGCCGTGCGTAGCGCTCGGCTGGCTCGGCTGGGAATCCGAAGCGAGTCTGCAGACGTTGCCGGACCTGTTCTCGATCGTCGTCCGTTAGTGTCGAAGAATCCCGGAGCACACAACGGGCGGGAGCGAGAAGCTCGAAGGCGAGGAGGTCGGCATCGCGCTCGGCCTGGTCGACGACCCGGTCGTCGACCAGGCCAGTTTCGGTCCGCGCCATCAGATGAACGTGGAAGCCAAGGCGGGTATGCGACAGGAGAGCGTGAATCTGCTCTTCCGGTCGCGGCGGTCGTTGCCCGTCGAGCACCTCTAAGGCTGCTTCGCCGAGGTGCTCGGCTACCAGGCGACGCGGTTGGAGGTAATCACGAAGGAAGTGCGCCAGCTCGTGGGCAAGCGAGAAGCGCTGTTCCGCCTTGCTATCCGTCCCGTCGATGAAAATGATCCCGTGGCCAGAACGAGCGACCAGACACGCGTGGAGGGCTCGGTCGGCAAGGTTCGGCGAACCGTGAATTGCACGTCGGCGAAGCCACGCATCGACCGCGTGCACCCGCAGTCTCGGGAGCGTGACGACGGTAAGCGGTAAAGCGTAGGCGACCGCTCTCCGCAGGTCCCGGGGAAAAGGCTCTTCTTCCCCGGCTGCTTCCCAGAACCGCTCGGCAGTCTCGATCACCCACAGAGATGCGCTCACTGGCTACTCCCCTGGCCGGGCTGGATTCGTCGGTCTGTCCCGAGGCAGGTCACGGTCGCGCGCGGCGATCAAGGAGCCGTGGTCTCCCGCGGCCCCGGCTCGTAAGCGCGCGACCACCTCGCCCCAGCGGACAAGCTGTGCGAGCGTGGCGGCATCAACACCGAATCGATTGGCAATCTGCTCCACGTCCGCTCGGAATTCGGACGGAGTCGAACGGGGCCGCCGGCAAAGGGCAAGGAGCAGGAGCGTTTCGCGGGAGCAGCCGAGCTTGACCGCGAGCTCTTCCTCGGTGAGTCCTTCACTGCGCGTGTACTCACCCAGGATCCAGCCAAGGAAATAGGGATCCGCGGCGACCCGTTGCGCCATCGCGGCGATCCGCTTGCTCGTCACTCTTGCTTACTCCGTGCTGATTGGCTTCGGCGAATTGCGCTCGAGCCGCTTCAGTAATCGATCTTTCATCCGTTTGACCTCCCGTCGTTGCGTCTCAATCGGGTCGTTCTCGATCCCGAGAGCCCGCGCGTAGACACTGGTTCGCCGTTCGCCGGCTAAGATCAGGCAGAGCCCTTTGGCCTCGGCCGGGCTCAGGTCTTTGATGACCTCTCGCGGCACGGCTCGCCGCTTCACTGCCTCGAAAACCTCTTCTCGCAGCTCGGCGATGCGAGCCGGGTCCTGGCGGTCGTCCTGTAGATACTTCCGCAGCCGGGGCGAAAGCTCGACAACCTCCAGGTTGGTCCGGAGCACGGTGTGCTTCTTCTCGGTTTGCCGGTGATTTTTGAGGTCGCCTTCTGCCGACATGCGCAGGTAGGGCCACAATGCGCCGCGGGCCGGGATATAGCTCGCGGGATTCTTGATCAGCGCCATGAGCGCATCCACCGCGGCGGACTCGCACAGATGGGGATCGACGCGTGGATACCGCTTCGTCAGCCAGTCGGCCAGGGGATCGAGGTAGGTCGTCGCCAGGTCCGTCGGTGCGGTCGGATCGCCGTTGCGCAGACGGTTCCACAGCGCTTGCTCTGCCGACGGCTCCGGCTCTCCGACCCGTTGCGTGATCATTTGACTGCCCTGCCGATTAAATGTTGTGTTGCTCGGATAGGGGCTTTCTCTATCGAATGTCTCTTATGGTAATCATGAGTTTGCCGGCTGTCAAGCCGACTTGCAAAGCCAACGACCAAACGCATAGAATGCAGCCTATGCAGGCTGCAGTTGCGCCGATTCATCCATTCCCGGCCCGTATGGCGCCCGAGGTGGCGCTTGTCCAGTTCGAGTCTCTCCCACGTGGCGCGCGCGTCCTCGACCCACTGTGTGGCTCGGGCACGGTGCTGCGGGTAGCCGCGGAGAGCGGCCGCCAGGCGATTGGCTTTGATCTGGATCCGTTAGCCGTGCTCATGGCTAAGGTCTGGACGACGCCGATCGACACGTCGGGTTTGCGCTCGGCAGCAGATGCTCTCCTGAAGGAGGCCGCGGCAATGTCGGTTGCCGCCGCGCGGCTCCCCTGGCTTGATGACGACCCGGATACGCGCGCGTACGTCGACTACTGGTTCGCCGAGCCCCAGCGGAGCGATCTGCGGCGTCTGGCGGCTGCTCTTCGCGGCGTCGGGGGAGCGACGGGGGATGCCTTGCGCATTGCCTTGAGCCGGATCATCATCACGAAGGACCACGGCGCGTCGCTCGCTCGCGACGTGTCACATAGTCGCCCGCATCGCGTTCGCACGGGCAATGACTTTCCGGTCTTTCCGGGGTTCGCCCGGTCAGTTGGACGGCTGGCCGAGCGTCTCGAGACTCAGCCGCCGCCCGGTCGAGTAAGGGTAAGCCAAGGCGATGCCCGCTCCCTGGCAAGTCTGCCGTCGGAATCGGTGGACGCGGTAGTAACCTCGCCACCCTATCTCAACGCGATCGATTACCTGCGCGGCCACCGGTTGTCATTGGTCTGGCTCGGCTACCGGATCCACGAGCTCCGAAATCTTCGCTCCCAGAGCATTGGGACCGAGTGTGGTCTGGCGGCGCATGCAAGTTGGTCTTTGGCCGATGAGCTCAGTCAGCCCCTGGGGTCTCTCGACGGACTCCCTTCGGCCGAACGCGGTATGGTCAAGCGTTACGTGCTCGATCTTCACGCTCTGGTCGAGGAGATTCACCGGGTCGTTCGTCCCGGTGGTCGGGTCGTCTTCGTCGTCGGCAATTCCTGCCTCCGCGGTGTTTTCATCCGAAACGCGGAACTCCTTACTTACATCGCCGAGCGAGCGGGTTTTGTGCTGTTGAGCAATACGGAGCGTGCGTTGCCTCCCAACCGACGATACCTTCCCCCCCCAGGGCAGTTCTCGCCCAATGATCTTCGAAAGAGGATGCGGACGGAGACTGTGCTGACCTTGCGCCGCGCGTAGAGCAGGGGGCGGTCTGATTGGGCGGGACGCTGGAGAGGCTCATCCCTAACTCCCTCCCGCGCGCGGGGCCGAGCTGGGGGTTAGCCTCTCCGTCTGTCAGGATAATCGGCCCGCCATGCAGGCGAAGCGGGCCAGAAAAAGCAATGGACTTAGTATTGGCTGTAGACCTGCTTGGCTGCTTGGTAGAACTGGTTATAGGCGTCCTTCGAGGAAAGATTCTTCACCAACAGGTTTTGCATCATCTCCCCGATCAGGAACCGCGTCGTAAACGTCGAGTAGCCGGCCTGGGGTGAGGCCGCGTAGGCCATGATCCGACCGGTCTTGGCGATGTCCTTCACGCCCTGATAGATCGGGTTATCCCAGACCTTGTCGTCCAGCAGGCCCTGGTACATCGGCGTGAAGCGCGGCGCCAGCGTTCTGATCCGGTCCGCGTAATGGGTGGGATCGATCCACCACTCCGCGGCTCCGAGGATAGCATCGGGTTGCTTGGTATTCTTCCAGATAGTTACTCCCCAGACGTCAACCTGACCGAACGAGCCCGCCGGTCCTTTCGGATAGTTGAAGAGGGAAGTTATCTTGGCGAGGTCAGGCTTGTGCTGCTGGAGCCAGCCGAGAATGCTCAGCGGGTTCGACGTCCACGCGACCTGCTCGTCTTGGTAGGCGTTGTTGTTGCCGCCGTCATCCCACTGGACGACGGCGGGCGGAATGATCTTCAGGTCGGAATACATCTTCTTGGCGAGATCCAACACCGCCAACGCCGCGTCGTCATTCGCTTTCAAGCCAAAGGTGCCGTCCTCGTTCTGGAGCTTGCCGCCGAACGTCCAGAGCGTGCCAATGAAGTGGTTGTTCGTATCGTTCGTCTTCCCCATGGTCCAGCCATAGGCATAGAGCTTGGGGGCGCTGGTAATAGTCTTACCGACCGTCTGCTGGAGCTCCCAGGTGTCCGGCCACTTACCGCCGTTGACTTTGTCGAGCAGGTCCTGGCGTGCGTGGAACGGCCAGGTGTTGACGGCGAGCGGCACCGCGAACGTCTTGCCATTGTTGCCGATTGTCGCTTCGACGTAGGGGAAGAAGCCACCTTGCTGATTCTTGTACTTGTTGATCAACTGGGAGATTTCCATGGCCTGGCCCTGGGCGTTCCAATACTGACATTGGTAGTCGTACGACTGCCATGCGTCAGGCGCGGTCCCCGCCTGGACGGCGGCGTTGAGCTGGTCTCCCCAGGAGCCGCTTTTGACTTCGAGCTTGGCCGGAATGCCGGTCTTCTTTGTGAAATCCGCGAGCTGCGAGGCGAGGGTATCGGTTGTCGCCTGGAGGTAGTCAGTCCCATACCAGATGACGACAGGGGTCTTCCCATTCGCCGCCGGAGCGGCGGCAGCCTGGGGAGCCGGGGTCGAAGCCGCCGACGTCGGTGCGGACGATGCGCTCGTCGGCGCGGCTGCTGCCGACGTGCTGGCTGGCGCAGCCGTGGGCGAGGCGGCAGGTGAGCTACTGCACGCGATCAATCCGACGAGAGGAACCGCTAGCGATGCCTTGCCAAGATAGCTAATCAGGGAACGTCGCGTGATCCGATCCATCGTGTCTTTTATCCTTTCTCCGAAGATAGGTTGGAAAGATACATTGGAATCAACAAGTATCGCGAAGGGACGCGACCGGCGCAGATGGTCGCGTCCCACGAGGAGCGCCTTATCCTTTGACCGAGCCGATCGTCCAGCCGGCCACGATCCACCTTTGACCAAACAGATAAACCAGGAGCGGAGGCAAGCACATGATGATCGCGGCCGCCATGATCTTGCCCCAGTAGAAGACGTCACCGGCTTGTAAGAAAGCCAGGCCGACCGGTGCCGTCATCACATCCTGGTTTTGGACAAGGACCAGTGCATAGAGGAACTCGTTCCAAGAGAGGGTGAAGGAAAAGACACTGACAACGACGAGAGCCGGGATCGTCAGGGGCAAGATGATCTGCCAGAGGGCAGTCCAACGGCTCGCGCCGTCGACGAGCGCGGCCTCTTCGAGCTCGACCGGCACCGTCCGCATGTAACCCATCATGAGCCAGGTGCAGAAGGGAACGGTGAAGGTCAGGTAGGTGAGGCCAAGACCGAAGAGCGAGTTGGTCAGATGAAGGTGGACCATCATCCCGAAGATCGGAATAAAGAGAACCGATCCCGGGGCGAGGTAACAGAAGATCAACAGTCTGCCGAAGGTAGCGCGTCCGATGAAGCGCAAGCGAACCAGCGCATAGCCTGCCATGGAGCCAATCACCGTCGAGACCAGCGTAGTCGCCACGGCCACGGTCAGGCTATTGCGTAAGTTACCCATGAAGGACGACCGGACGATATCAATGAAATGCTGAAGGGTGAAGCTCGACGGCCAGAGCACGTCCTGCAGGTTGTAGAAATCGGCATCCGACTTCAGCGAGCTGATCGACACCCAGTAGAGCGGAAGCGCAGTCCAGATCACCGCAACGAGCAGGACGACGTAGCCCACGAGAAGCCAGCCGTGATTATTGCGCGTGAGCCAGCGGCGAAGCGAGCGCGGGCGATGGTGGGCCAGAGCAATGGTACTCACGTTGCTGCCTCCTCTCGGAGCAAACGGCCCGATAGAAAGTAGATCATGACCGCGAACACCGGGAAGAAAAGAAGAGGAACCGCGGCGGCGATTCCCAGGTTGTAGTCACGCATGCCGAAGATATAGGCCAGGAGCGGGAAGGTTTCGGTCGCGTTGACCGGGCCGCCGTTCGTGAGGATATAAACGTACTGAAGATTGTTCGACGTCCAGATTGTCGAGAGCATAAACGTCACGATGATCACCGGCATCAGATTAGGCATCGTGATCCGCCAGAAACTCTGCCAGGAGTCGGCACCATCGATGTGCGCGGCTTCGTAGATTTCGGAGGGGATAGACTGAAGCCCAGCGAGATAGGTCATGGTCCAGAAAGGAGTGCCCTGCCAGATCGTTGCCGCGACCACGCTCCAGAGTGCCAGGTTAATGTTCGAAAGAAAGAGAATCGGCGCGTGAATCAGCCCGACGTCAGTGAGCAGGCTGTTCCAGAGACCAAGCCGGTCGTCGAACATCCAGCGCCAGGTATAGGCGCTGACCACGGCGGGCACGGCCCAGGGAATGAACAACAAGGTTCGGAAGAGGCCGCGCGCTCGCAGGCTGTTGTGCAGGATCAGCGCGGTGACGACCCCGATCAAAAACTTGCCAATCTCGGCTGAGGCCGTGTACTCAACGGTAACGAGCACACTGTTCCAAAAGCGCGCGGCAAACGCGCCGGCCAGCAGGTTGCCATAGTTTTGAAACCAGACAAACTTTCCCGCGCCGCCGACATGAATGATTTGCAGGCTCATCCAGATGGAGTACAGAAAGGGGTAGGCGATCAAGCCAACAATGACCAGGGCTGCGGGAAGAATCAGGAGGTAGCCAAGCTGCCAATCACGATTGCCGACGCGATGGGCACGAACGCTCGTCGTCCGTTTTGCCAGGGGGATAGTTGCCATCGTTGCTTCACCGTATCTCAAGCTTTAAACCACTCCGGTGATACCTTGGCTGTGACCGGGAGGCAAACAGTCGAACTAACGAATGATGAACAGCATGAAGTTATCATCGTTATATCACCGGGTGAATTCTGTGTCAACAATCGCGGCATAAAATAAAGAGGCCGCTGTTCAAGGCTAAGTGGTGCCTTCGCCAAGTCCATGCCAGGCGGCTGGACCACTTAATCAGGATCCGTCGCCGGTTTTCAGGTCGTGATTGGTTTCTCGCCTCACAAGAAGGCAGGGCGCGTGACGATGCGATCAGACGTGCCCTTGGGCGTCCTGGTTAGAGGTGTCCTAGCCAATCCTGGCTGGATCAATCAGGTGAATATTCTAGCCTGTCCTAGTTGAATCGAAGAGACCATTGTTCCCTTTGTCTTGATCCTGTAGTCTTTCTATCTCAAAGGGCCCGTTCGCGCCGATGGTCGAGCGCGTGTGGCCGAGGAGGGATTGGGAGATCGTGAGGACAAGCTCATTGCGATGGGGGTTCGTCATTGCCCTGGCGGGCCTGGTTCTGATTATCGTGGGACTGGCACCAGGCCACCCGACGGTAGCGCGGGCGGCCACCCTTGCGTTGCCCACCCCTGGCCCTGGTGCGATGTCGATCTACACGGTCAGCAATTCCAGTTCGGCGGTCCTGAATGTAGAGCACGTCTTCACGGACAACTCCGGCTTCACCTACAGCTTCTGGGACCAGATCGGTCCGGGGGCCACGACTACCTACCATGTCAGCAATATGGCTCAGATTCCCGAGCCTTTCAACGGGACGCTGAATCTCTACGGTAACCAGCCGTTCAGCTCGCAGATCGTCGGCTACGACTATCCTGGCTCGCCGACCCCGGCCTTGCCGACCCCGACGGCCACCGTGACACCGATTCCGAGCTCGCTCACCGTGACCGCCACGCGCATCCCAAGCGCCTCCCCGACCTCCACGGCAACCCCGCGGGCCGTGCTGACCGCCACGCCGACCGCTGGGACAGCCACTATCCGCTACGTCCAGAGCGTCCTCGGCTACACCGGGAATATGGTCAGCAGTCAGAGTGTGACCTTCCCCGGTGCGGTCGCCAGTGGCGACCTCGTCGTCGTCGCCATCTCCTCGTGGAACGGAAGCAACAACGCGACAGTGAGTAGCATCACCGATAATTTCGGGAACACCTACACGAAGGCTCTGGACGAGCCGTCGCCGGCCACCGGCTCGAGCCAGCCTTTGAGCATCTGGTATGCAGCCAATGTGGTCGGGGGGAGCAATTTTACCGTGACGGCAAGCCTTGCCAATGCCGGTGCCCTGAGCGTGGCGGCTCACGAATACAGCG
This sequence comes from Chloroflexota bacterium, assembly GCA_021324795.1. Lineage (GTDB taxonomy): Bacteria > Chloroflexota > UBA6077 > FW602-bin22 > CADDYW01 > JAJPIK01. The sequence goes on along the minus strand of JAJPIK010000050.1, from coordinate 47,991 downwards.
GGGCGGCGACGAGCAACGTTGTCGATCAGCTTGCCCAGCAGAGCGGGGCCGACACGACCGCGACCTCCGGGGCGACGGCCGCGACGACCCAGGCGAATGACCTCCTCTTTGGCGCGACCACCTATACCGACGGAGCGAATCTCACCGCGACGGCCGGATCGGGATTCACCCTGCGCCAGAATGAAACTGACAACTCTTGTTGCACCGTCCTCTATACCGAAGATGGCCTTGGAGCCGGCACCAGCCCCTACGCCGCGACCTTTGGCTTCCCCCAGTTGGTGAATTATCACGCGGCGATCGTGGCCTTCCGCGCGGCATCCGCGACCAGTAACGCGACCCCGACGGCGACCACGGAGCCGACCTCCACGAGCAGTCCGCTTCCGACGCGCACGCCGACCCAGGCCGCGACCAACACCCCGATCTCGGGCGGGGCGCCGCCGCGCTACGTCCAGAGCGCCCTTAGCTCTACCGGCAGCAACGTGGCCAGCCGGGCCGTGACGTTCTCGTCTGCGGTGACGAGCGGAGACCTCGTCGTCGTCGCCGTGGCGTCGTACAACGGGAACAACACGGCGACAGTTGGCGCGGTCACCGACAACTTCGGTAACGTTTACACCAAGGCGACCGGGGATCCATCGCCGGAGACGGATGGCCCCCAGCCCTTGAGCATCTGGTATGCGACCAATGTGGTCGGGGGGAGCAACTTCACCGTGACGGTGAAGCTGCAGAGCGCGGGTAGCCTCACCGTCGCGATCCACGAGTACGCCGAAGCGGCGACGAGCAGCGTTGTCGATCAGACCGCCCACGCTAATGGTCGCGGGACCGTGGCCTCGTCGGGCCCGGCGGCCACGACCTCGGCCAACGACCTGCTCTTCGCGGCGACGACGCACTGGGATAGCACCAATACCTCCGCTACCGCCGGCGCCGGCTTCACGCTACGCCGAAGTCTGGCCAACAACACCACTGCCGCCGCCCTCTTTACCGAGGATCAGCCAGTGACGACGACCGGCACCTACGCGGGGACATTCAAGTACGCCCACACCGCCAACTACCGGGCAGCGGTCATCGCTTTCCGCAGCCGCTAGGGTCTGGTGGCCGCTCGTATCCGTTGCATACGAGCGGCCACTTCGGTACCATCGGCGCTGCATTCCGCCGAGCTTCAGTTTCGAGCTTCAATACGGCATGATCCGCTCGGGGCCGTAGTCGAGGGTGCGAATCGAGGCATCAAAGCTCTTTTGGATCAGATCGAGCTTGATCGATTGGTGGGTCGGGTCGTCCCAAAGGCTGTTGAATTCGTAGGGATCGTTTTCCATATCGTAGAGCTCGCCGATTCCGTGGTCGTGGTAAACAATCAGCTTCCAGCGCCGGTCGCGGTACATCGTCGCGAAAGTCCGGTCCGGCTTATCGATCGCGTCGTAGTATTCGCAGCGGACAAAGTCACGGTGCTGACGCGGTGACGCCGCGCCGGTCAAGATTGGCAAGAGCGAGCGCCCCTGGGTGCCTTTGGGAATTGGCAGGCCGGCAAGCTGGAACAGCGTCGGGGCGACGTCGGTGAGCTCGACCAGGGCATCGCTACGCAACCCCGCTTTGAAGTGGCCGGGCCAGGACCAGATCAACGGCACTCGGCTGAGGCCATCGAAGAAGCGACAGCCTTTCTGCGTGAGGCCATGATCGCCCAGCGATTCGCCGTGGTCGCTCATGAAGATGATCACCGTGTTCTCGCGCTGGCCGGTCTTCTCCAACGCCGCGATAATTCGCCCGAACTGTTCGTCGATCTGCTCGATCATCGCATAATAGGCGGCCTGAATTTTCCTCGCCCCGAAATCTTCCGGTCGTTGCGGAGTGCTTTGAAAGTCGATCTTCGCCAGGCGAGTCTGGTGGGCGAGATCACTTTCCTGGAAATGTGGGCCGGGCAGTGTGTCGGGGTCGAAGCGGCGGTAATACTCCCAGGGAGGGTTATAGGGCGGATGAGGATCGTACGGATTCACGCTAATCAGCCAGGGCTGATCGCGCTGCTCGCTAATGAACTCGATGGTCTTTTCACTGCACCAGGTGGTTTGGTGCAAGTGCGGGGGGACGTTGTCACGTTCCGGGGACGGCTCCATCAGACCACCAAAGAGATTGCTCTTCACCGTGAGCACCTGCGCCGGATCTTCACCCTTCTCACGAAGCCAATCGGCGTAGTCGTGGCCACGCGGCCAGTTATCACGCGGAGCGTGGCTGTACTGAAAATAGCGATAGCCATCGTCGACGCGTGGCTCCCGGCCGTTTGCCGCGCCGGCCAGGTGAAGCTTGCCGACGAGTCCGCAATCGTAGCCGGCGTCGGCAAAGCGGCGCGGCAAGAGACGCTCGTTCGGGGGGAAGTGGGTGTTGCCGTTCGTATTGACGTGCACGGTGCTCGGGTATTTGCCGGTTAGGAAGCTGGCCCGGCTAGGCGTGCAGATTGGACACTGGCAGTAGGTATGGGTGAAGGCAACCCCTTCTTCCACCAGGCGATCCAGGTTCGGCGTATGGACGTGGGGATTACCCAGGGCGCCAATCGTGTCAAAGCGTTGCTGATCGGAGCAATACCACAGGATATTGGGCGGACGATTCGCCATGGCCAACTCCTCCAAAAGCAGAAAGGCAAGAATTTACGCTGGGCTCAGCTAATCACCAGAGAACCCGTGGCGCGTGGTCCCAGAAGATAACAGCTAAGGGAGTCGTCGTCAACTCCGGCTACGGCCAGGAGCGTGCCGGGCGATTGAGAGGAATATAAATCCCATCCTGCGCCTGGGGATTCTGACTACTTGGGCGGACCCCGCGACCGGCCCGATGGGGAACCGGTCCGATCGGGCTGGTTCCCCACTCTTCGGATGAACGCGTAGCTCGGGCTTAGCCGGCACCGCCATCTTGCAAGGCGGGTTCGGGAATGGCTGGCTCTTCAATCGTCGCCAGCTCTTCGGCGAGCTCAGACTTCTCGGTCCAGCGGTGCGGTGACATCAAGCCAAGACGAGCCAAGAAGTTGCCGAAGTCGTCGAGGTAGCTGTACATGACCGGGACGAAAATCAAGGTCAGCAGCGTCGAGGTCAACAGACCACCGACCAAAACAGTTGCCATTGGCGAGCGCTCTTCTGAGCCCGCGCCAATCTTGAGGGCGAGCGGGATCATCGCGCAGACCATCGTCGAGGTAGTCATGAGGATCGGACGCAAGCGTGTCCGGCCGGCCTCGGCCAGCGCCTCGATGCGCGAATAACCGCGCGAGCGCAAGGTGTTGGTGAAGTCGACGAGGAGGATCGCGTTCTTCGCCACCAGGCCCATCAGCATGATGAGCCCCATGAACGAGTACAGGTTGAGCGTGTTGCCAGTAATCGTCAAGGCACCCAGCGCGCCGACGGTCGCGAGTGGCAAGCTCAGGAGGACGGCCAACGGGTAGAGCAGTGATTCGTAAAGCGCCGAGGTCAGCATGTAGACGAGAATGATCGACAGAGCGAAGGCGCCTTCAAGGGGAGCAAAGACCTGCTGCTGCTGCTGTGCCGAGCCGTTGAGGGTGTAGGAAACGCCGGCTGGCAAGCTGATCTGACGCATAACCTGGTTGATCTCGGCCACGGCCTGGTTGAGCGGAATGCCGGCGGTGTTCGCGCTGACTGTCACCTGAAGCTGGCGGTTCTGGTCGTTGAGCTGGGCCGGAGCGACCGAGGGAATGACCTGGGCAACCTGGCCGACCGTGATAACCGTTGGTGATGACGACGCGCTCGTGACCGCCGCTGGCGCGGCCGTGCCCCCTCCAGAGGTCACCGCGAGGGGAATTGCCTCGATCTGGGCAGGCGTGATCGTGGAGCTTCCGGCGATTGAGAGTACGATCGGCGTTTCAGTCGAGCTACCGGCAGGTCGGAGATTGGAAACGGTCAAGCCGCCGACCGCGGTGGCGATCGCGTTACCAATCTGGGTCGCGGTGATGCCGTATTCGGCAGCCGCGGCCCGGTTAATCTCGACCGACAGCTCGGGAACCGCGTTAGATGCCTCGTTGCGGACTTCGACGACACCCGGTTGCTGCTGCATCAGCAGCGTCAGTTGATTGGCAACGTTGTTTAAGACGTCGATGTTCTGGCCGAGCAAGACAACGCCAACCGCGCGCTGACCGCCAATTCGCAAAGGCGATTCAACGTTGGTTATGATGGTGGCCTGTGGGTACTGACGGGCGAGTGTGCGCACGCGAGCGAGATAGCTGTTGATGTCGGGACGCTGACCAACAGGTAGCAGGTCAACGGAGATCTGCCCGGTGTTCGTATTCGCGCTGCCAAAGAAGCCACCGCGCGATCCGGCGCTCGCGTAGGTCTGAAGCACGCCCGGCATTGCCCGAATCTGCTGGTCGAGATTCTCGACGATTGGTGCAGTCTGATCAAGGGGCGTACCATTGGGCAGGTTGATGTTAACCTGGAATTGCGAATTATCCTCCTGGGGGGTGAACTCGGTACCGAGCCAGCCCAACGGGATAAAGGCCACACTCAAGGCGAGTGCCCCCACGCCAATCAAGATGACGAGGGGACGATGGTTTAAGGCCGTGTGAATCAACCGACCGTAACCCGCGCGAAGTCGCCCGTATCCATGCTCCCAGGCGATTGTAAAGCGCTGCCAGGGACCGCCCGTTGCCTTGGCGTGAGCCAGCGCTTCTTCGTCGAGCGGCTCCTTCAACCAGCGCGAGGCAAGCAGCGGTGTGACGGTGAAGGAAACAAAGAGGGAGAAAAGGGTCGCGGTGACGATGGTCAGACCGAACTCGCGGAAGATCTGGCCGACGAGACCAGTCGTAAAAGCAATTGGCAGATAGACGACGACATCGGTCAGCGTGATCGCGAGAGCGGCGAGACCAATCTCGAGCCGACCGTCGAGCGCGGCTTTCAGTGGACTTTTCCCCATCGCGAGGTGGCGATTGACATTCTCAAGGACGACGATCGAGTCGTCGACGAGAATGCCAGTGATCAGCGATAGCGCGAGGAGCGAGATCAGATCGAGGCTGAAGCCCGCGAAGTACATGATCGTGAAGGTCGAGATCAGCGAGGTCGGAATCGCAATGATAACGATGATCATGTTGCGGATGCGGTGGAGGAAGAGGAGAAGAACGATCGCCGGCAGAAGAACGGCTAGCACCAGGTCGTCTTCGACGGCCCGGATCGATTCATTGGTGTAAACAGTATTATCGTTGATGATGCTCGTCTTCAGGTCACGCGGCAGAGTGCGGCTAAGTTGCGCGAGCTTCGCCTTCACATCTTTGTCGACCTGAACCTGGTTGGCACCGCTCTGCGCCGTGATGGAAAGAACAACTGCATCCTGACCATTCAGGTGGGTAATCTGGTTGACCGGCGCGTAGCCCTGCCGAACGTCGGCGATCTGACCGAGGGTCAAAGGGAGATTACCGGGTCGGCTCTGAACAACGAGATTTCGGAGATCGTCGGCGGTCTGGAAGTAGGCGTTGGTGCTGACCGTTCGAGTCTGGCCTCCCTCGGTCGTATTTCCCCCAGGAGTGCTCACGTTCTGACCGGAGATTGCCGATGACAACTGAGTCAACGAGATGCCGTAGGTCGCCAGGGCATTTGGCCGAACGACCACGTTGACCTGGGGCACCAAGCCACCCGAAACGTTCACCGCGGCGACGCCCGGCACCTCCTGCAAAGATGGCTGGAGCGTGTTCGTCGCCAGATCATACAGGTTGCCGAGGCTTTCGCCAGAGATGGCGATGTTCATGATCGGCGCCGCATTCGGGTCCGCCTTCAGAATTGACGGCGGCTGAATTCCTGACGGAAGACTGCGTTCGGCGCGGGTGACAACTTGGGATACGTCATTTGCCGCGACATTGACGTCGGTGCCAACTGCGAACTGAATCGATACCCGGGACAGGCCATTGGCCGACAAGCCGTTCACCTGCTGAATGCCGGCGACACCCGAAACGGCGTTCTCAATCGGCTCGGTGACCAGTTGCTCCATATCTTCCGGGCTAGCCCCTGGATAACTGATGACGACCGTGACGAAAGGAAACGAGGTTGTCGGCAGTTGTTGCACCGGCAACTGCCCGTAAGAAATGATCCCCATCAAGACCAATCCGAGCACGATCATCAACATCGTGACCGGGCGCTTGATGGCGAGGAGGGTTGGATTCACTAGGCACCTCCACCCTGGCTCGGGCTGGCAGCCGGCGTTGGCTGCGTCTCGCCCGCCTGACGACCATTTGTCTGCTGCCCAGCACTTTGGGCACCAGCATTACTGCCGCTCGTATTTCCGCTTGCGCTGCTGTTCCGGGCGCCGGCCCCATTACTTCCCCCGTTTCCGTTCGCCCCGGCGCGATTCTGGCCTCCCTGACCACCTTGGCCGTTCGCCGGACGGCTGCCGGCCGCCGGACTGCCAGCTCCCGGACTAGTACTACCCGGCGCGCCGGCGATTCGGACTGGTGCGCCGTCACTGAGGCTCGCCTGGCCACTGGTCGCGACCTCTTCACCTGGGGTCAAGCCAGTGACGACTTCGGTATTATTGGCATCGCTGAGACTGGTCGAGACTGGCCGGAGATGCGCGGTATTATTGTCGATCACGAACACCGCGGTCGCGCCATTCGAGTCGACGATGGCGTTGCTCGGAACCAGGATCGCATTCGCATTCGAAGCGAGAGTCAGTTGTAAGTTAACGAAGAGACCAGGTGCCATTTGACCGGACTGGTCGGTCGGCTCGACGACGACGGTAAAGGTGTGGAGCTTGGGATCGGCAGCCGGGAAGATACTCGTAATTTTCGCGGGGAACGTCCGACCCGGATAAGCGCTCGCCGTCAGAGTAACGCTTTGGCCGATCTTGAGATTGCCGATCCGCGACTCTTCGACCGCGAACTGGATCTGGGGGTGGAGAGACATGATCGTCAGGATCGGCGTACTCGCCGTTGCCAGGGCACCGGGAGAAAGTAGCTTCGCGGTGACGATACCGTCGAATGGTGCGACGAGGGTTGCTTGACTAAGCGCAGTCTGGCTGACCTCGAGCGCGGCCTGGGCTTGCTCGACCGCGGCCTGGGCGGCCTTGACGTCCAGGTCGGTGTAGGGCGCGGCGGCGAGCTTTGCCTGATCCTCGGCGGAGGTTGCCGCGGCCTGGGCCTGGGCAATGTCTGTAGGGAGGTAGGGATGAAGCGCGAGGTTATAGGCCTGCTGAGCGGCATCAACCGCGGCCTGGGCCTGGGCAATGTCCGTTGCCGTATACGGGTGAAGGGTTAGCTCATAGGCCTGCTGAGCCTGGGTCACGGCCGCCTGGGCTTGGATCACCGCTTCTTGAGTCGGAGGGTCGGTCAGGGTCTTCAAATTCTGCTGGGCAACGTTGACCGCCGTCGCCGCGGCAAAGGCACTCGCCTGCGCGGCCTCACACTGTGGGCCGCCAACGCGACAGTTGGCGTCTTTGGTCGCATTGGCGGCGGCGAGCGCGTCCTTTGCCTGTTCAACCTGAAGTTCGGCAGCCTTTACCTGATCCGGAGTCGGTCCTTTGAGCAGCGCCGTCAGCTTGGCCTGGGCCGAATCCCAGTTGGCCTTGGCCTCGGCAATCGCCTCGGGTGTCGAGCCATTCTTCTCGGCTTGCAGCTTGGCAATCGCAGCATCGAGATTAGCCTTCGCCTGGGCAACCGATTCAGGGCGCCCCTGGGCTTGCTCGGCAGCGAGCTTGGCCTGAGCGCTCAAAGCGGCTTGCTGGGCGGCGTCGATCGCCTCCGGACGGGCGCCGGCTTGAATCTGAGCGAGCTTCACCTTGGCTGCATCGAGGGCAGCCTGCGCCTGGGCGACCTGCGCTTGTAAGGAAGTCTTGTCAAGCTCGGCAACCGGGTCTCCCGCTTTGACCTTACTGCCGACGTCGACGTCCAGCTTGACCAATCGGCCCGAGGTCTGCGGCGACAAATTCACGCTATCGGATGCTTGAACCGTTCCCGCGTAGCTCACCGTTTGGGTGATCGCTCCGGTCGTCACCCTGGCAACCGTGACGATCGTCCCGACGTTCGCAACCGAAGCGGGGTTGCTGCGCTGCGCATTTCCACCATTGCCGATGGCGCTACATCCCACTAACAGGAATCCCAGTGCGCCAAGCTTGATCAGGTCGACTACTTTGAGCACGTGTACCGTCCCTCCTGAGGGAAGTCACTTTTTGCCACCAGTTACCCTGGCGTCGGTAAGCATGGTAGAGTCGCGTTAATCCTAGTTATAGCCGATCCATTTTAGGGGTTTGTTAAGAAAAGGTAAACTATTGGCTAGGCAGAATGTTTTCTTGGTACAGGAGGAACGTCGCGTGAAGGTATCCCTGACCACGGTCGCCCTGCCTCATCTGTCGCTTGAAGAGACGGTCGAGTTCGCGGCACGCCTCGGCTACGCGGGAATCGAGTTGCGCGTCCGCTACATTCGACCGGCGGAAGTTGGCCAGCCCTACACGATCCAGGGTAACCACAAGAACGACCTGAATCCGGCCAACTTCGTCGCCCTCGCCCCGCGTGTCAAGCAGCTTTGCGACGATCATGGATTGCTGATTCCGGCTCTCGCCTGTCGAACCACGGCCAGCGAGCTCGACGACGTGCGGCGTCTCGCCGAGGGGGCGGCTATCTGTGGCTGTCCTCTGGTTCGGATCGGAGCTCCTCGGCGCTATGATGGAAGCGTGCCGTATCGTGAAATTTACGATGAGGCAGTCGAGGCCTTCGGGCACGCGCTCGAGGTCACCCGCTCCTTCGGTGTGCGTGGCCTGTTAGAGATTCACGGGGGCACAATCACCGTCAGCGCCTCACTGGCTCATCGACTGGTCTCGAACTTCCCGCCCGAGTCGATCGGGGTGATCTACGACGTTCAGAATATGGTGCGAGAAGGGTTCGAAGGCCTCCGACTCGGTCTGGACCTGCTCGGTCCGTATCTGGCCCACGTTCACGTCGGTGGTCACGCGCCGACGCCCGGCCAGCGCGACCAGATCGGAACACTCGGTTGGTCCTGGCAGGCAACGGACCTTTCTGATGGTCTACTCGCGGTGCCACCGCTTCTTGCCGAATTGCGACGCGTTGGCTACGACCATTTCATTACCGTGGAGGACCTCCGGCCGGAGCTGGATCCGGCGGTCAAGTTCGAGAGGGCGATCGAGTATTTGAATCGCTGTCTGGCAGTGGTAGAGCAGCCCTCTCCCTAATCCTCCCGGCGGGAGAGGGCATTGGACCGACGATCACATGCCATCGGTAGGGCGACGCATGCGGTAGCCGACGCCGCGAACGGTGAGGATGTATTCGGGAGCACTGGGATTTCGCTCGATCTTCTCCCGGAGGTGACGCAGATGCACTTTCAGCATCTCGGCGTCGCTATCGAGGTAATTGCTGCCCCAGGCGAAGTTGAGGATGGTTTCGTGGGGGACCACCCGACCGGCGTTGAGCATCAGGCAATGGAGAATTCCATACTCCTTTGGGGTTAGGTCGACGACTCGGTCGCCTACCCGGACCTCACGCTGACCGAAGTCGATCGAAAGGTCGCCAACCCGCAAGGTGCCCTGATTCGGAGTCTGGGATAAGGCCGCTCGTCGGGCCACCGCTCGGACTCGGGCGGCGAGCTCCTTGTAGCTGAACGGTTTCTGGATGTAGTCGTCGGCCCCAAGGTCTAATCCCCAGACTCGGTCGGCTTCTTCGCCCCGAGCGGTGAGCAGGATCACCGGGATCTGCCAGCGCTGGCGGATCCGTCGGCAAACCTCGAAGCCATCGAGGCCCGGCATCATGACGTCGAGCACGATCAGCTCGGGGACGTCGCCGCGCTCGACCATTTCGAGCGCTTGGGTACCGCTGGTCGCGATGCTGACCTGATGACCTTCTTTGCGGAGAGTATAGGCAATTATGTCTACCAGATCCGGATCGTCGTCGACGACTAGTAGCTTCATTCTCTCTCATCCTCGGCGCGAGCGATCGGCAAGCTAACGGAAAAGCAAGCACCTCGGCCCGGGGTGCTTTCGACCCAAACCCGTCCATTATGTAGCTCGACGAGCGATCGGACAATCGCTAGTCCCAGGCCACTACCGCGCTCGCGCCGCGCGACCGCGTTACTACCACGGTAAAACTTATCAAAAACCCGTACTTGATCAGCCGGACTCAGTCCGGGGCCATTATCGGTAACACTGACGACTGCATCGTCACCCGATCGCACCAGGCTCACCCGAATCTCCCCCTTGGCTGGCGTATACTGTCCGGCGTTCGCCAAGAGGTTGGAGAGGATCTGCTCGATCCGTCGGCGATCTCCCAGGACGGGCGGCACTCCTTCGGGCAGGTCGAGCAAGACTGACTGTCCCTTCTGGTCGAATAAATTGGAAAGCGCGCGAACTGACGTGCGGATGAGCGGCGCCAAGTCGACTGGCTGGCGGTCGAGCTCGACCCGTCCAGATTCGAGTCGAGTGACGTCGAGGAGATCGTTCACCAGACCGATCAGCCGATCGCCATTTCGGCGAATGGTGGTGAGAAAGCGGCTCTGCTCGGAGGTCAAGCGCCCCTGGTCATCGTCGAGTAGGATGTCGGCCGCGCCGACGATGGCGGTGAGCGGGGTCTGCAGCTCGTGAGAGACGACCGAGAGGAACTCGTTCTTGAGGCGCTCGCTTTCGTGTTCACTCGTCGCATCGTGGAGGACAGTAACGACGCCAACCGGTCCGGTTGGCCCCTCGATCGGTGCCGAGTAGGTGCGCAAAACCCGGGCATTGGTATGGATCTCACTGCTCGCGTCGGGAGGGGGCAGCAACGCAAAAACTGGGCTAGTCATCGCGCCGTTCAGACCGAGAAGCGAGCGCGCGGCGGCATTGGTCAAGTTAACCTGACGATCGCGATCGCTGACGATAATCCCTTCGCCAATCGCGTCGAGCACCATATGGAGACGGCTGATCTCGGCTCGCGCCGCTGCTTCCCGATTGGCGACCTCCTGTCGCTCTGATTGCATGGCCTTCGCTAGCGCCAGTAGCTCACGACCCGCGAGAAGGGGGGGGAGATCGATCGGGTGATTGGAGGATCGAGTCAGTCGCGAGGCGCTTTGACCAACGAGTCGCCCGACGAGCCAGCCAAGGACGCCGGCCAGCAGAGCCGCGATGCCAGTTGCTGCCAAGTCCAGACGGTTGCGGGCGGCGAAAAGACTGCCGTCGCCGCCAACCGGTTCGCCGACGACCAGCAGCGCACCCGGGTTCGTGGCGCCATTGGACAGGTCTTGCGTTGCCACGGCGAAGGCACTCGTTCCGATGGTCAGTTGGCCAAGCTGCCCCGGCTTCGGGGGAGCACTGATCCGAATCGGCGGATCGTGGCTCTGAGTGTAACGGGTTCGGAGGAAGGGGGTGGCCGCGACGATCTGATTCCCGACGACGAGCGCCGCGTTGAAGTCGCCAGCCGCTGCCGCGAGCACGTCGTCGGAGATGCGCTGGAGCGCGAGAACTGCGCCGACGACGCGATTGCCATCACGGAGCGGCGCCGCGGCAAGAATGGTGACCGCGCCCGACTGGACCATCGTCGTGGTCGTGCTCTTACCCACTAGTGCCTGGCGAACCGGCGACGTCTCGGCCAAAGGGAGGTTCGTGGCAGGAGTGGCCGCGACTACTTTGTCATGGAGATCGATCGCCGCGAGCAATGGAGGCTGGTTGACGCGCCGGCTCGCTTCGAGCAAACGCAACGTCTGGGGTTGGTCGTCGGCGACGACCGCGCCGGGCAGCCCGACTTGGCTCGCCGTGGCCTCGGCGATCAGCAAGGTTCGGGTGCGCTCATCGTTCAGGTGCGTGGCGACGATCATCCGCCCTCGGGTCAGGCGCTGCTCGAGGGCGGGCTGATTCGCCGCGTCGTGAAGCTGAACGTCGAGGATCAGACGGCCCACCCCAGCGACTGCCGTGATCATGGCGAGAGTGAGGCCAAGCAGCAGCGCCAACCCCGGGCGCTGACCAGCGGGCCGTAGAAGACGCGGGCGCGGCGCGCGTAGGCGCATCATCGAGTAACGTCCCGTAGATCACGCGGATTTCGTCGATCGTGGCTTCATGATAGCACTTGCCGGCAAACGAGGAAGCTCGACGCAAAAGGTGCTGCCGCGGCCCGGTTCGGTTTTGACGTCGATTCGTCCATGATGAGCTTCGACGATCGCCTTAGTGATGTATAACCCTAATCCTATCCCCTTCTGACTAATCTCTGCTGGAAGCGGAATTCGATAAAATGGTTCGAAGAGATGAGCGAGGTGTTCTTTCGAAATGCCGATCCCATGGTCTTCAACGCAGGCGATGGCTCGCTGATCGGTCGTATGGGCGCTGATGCGAATTTCACCGCCGTGGGGAGAATACTTGATCGCGTTCGAGACGAGATTCGTGAAGACTTCGCCAATACGCTGGTAGTCCCAAACCCCTTCCAATTGTGGTGGTAGGTCGAGGACAAGGTGATGCGTGCTAGTGGTGGACTGCTCTTCTTCGGCAACCTGGCGAAGGAGCTTGACCAGGTCCATGGGGGCCGGAGTCAGCTCGAGCTGGCCCGCGCCAATGCGCGCGGCGTCGAGCAGATCGTCGACCAATCGTCGCATCGTCTCGCCTGCGTTGATAGTTGTCCGCAGGGCTCGTTCCTCTTTCTCACACGATAGTGAGCCCAGATGGCGATACAAGAGTTGGGTGTAGCCGAGGATGAGGGTGATTGGCCCACGGAGGTCGTGGGCAACCATCGCTAAGAAACGCTGAAGCCGCTCTTGAGCTTGCTCGGCCTCAGCACGGGCGGCTTCGGCCTTGGTCACGGCTTCGATCCGCTCGGCCTCGGCGCGTTTGCGCGTGGTCACATCTTCAAGAAATAGCGATAGACCGGTTCGTGAGGGATAGGCGTGCACCTCGAGCCAGACGTTCTTCGCCGGCTCATATACCGCGAAGGCCACGGGCTCTCCGGAGCGCAGTGCCTGCTGACAATGCTCTTTCAGGTCAGCGAACGTTGCTGGAAGCAAGGTCCAGATGTTGCTGCCACGTAGCTCGATGGACGACCGGTTCAGGAAGTGCGCCGCCTGCTGATTGGCGTAAGTGATACAGCCATTACGATCGAAGGCGAGAAATCCATTACTGATCCGCTCAATCATCTCCTGCCAGCGTCTCTCTTCGGTGCGCGCACGCTCAGCGTGACGCTGGGCTTCGACGCGCTCCTTAGCGAGGGCGATTGCCAGCAGCCCAACCAGCGAAACCTCAGCGATGCTCAACAGTATTGCCAGCGCCGGGACGTGTTCGCCAGCAGTGACCAGAATGGCCACCAGCGTGTCTACTCCAATCACCGCGATAACCTGGCGAGGTAAAAGATGTAGGGCAGCAAAGAAGATAGGGAAAGTGAAAAGCAAGGTTAAGTTATGAAGAGGGAGGAGAAGCCAGTCGACGACCGCCGCCAGAACCAGAAGCACACCGATGACCACTAGTGAAGTGTACCTTCGCATTTTGGCCTCCGGTTTCCTCCTCCTCCCACCTTGTCTCCGTTAGGTGTCTACCGGGGGTGAGGCTCGGGGATGTCCCCGAGAAATCTCTAACTTAAGTAGAATGGTATGCAACACCCTGACCAAAGGGATAGTGATGGCGGCCGTTTGGTTGGGATGAGGATGGATTCGGATAGGAGGTGGGCGCACGATGGCACAGGCGAGGCTTGGGGGCGGAAGTCGACACTGGGGACGGTGGATGTTCTCCGGTCCGCCCACCCGGGGGCCTTTTCTCCGCCAACTGCCAGAAGTGCTCCGACCGCGACTTCCTGAAAAGTGGCGTAGCTTCACCTTTCGCTCTCGTTCCAACTTAGCTCAGTTTTGCTATGGCGATCCAGCAATTCATTACGAGGTGTGGTTCCATTCACGCCTCGATCTGCTTGAGGTCGGTCTCCACTTCGAAAGTGACCATCTGACCAACGAGCACTACTTCAGTGCACTCGACGAGCGAATCGTCGAGATCAAAGGCGAGCTTGGCTTGGGAGTCGAGCTCGAGCGGTGGGATCGTGGCTGGTGTCGTGTTTTCGAAGCTCATCCGCTTGCTGCCCTGGACGATCACTTCCGCGCCGCGATCGCGGCGCGGCTGGCGGCGTTCATCGTCGTTCTCGAGCCGATCTGTGATGACGTGCGTCAACTGGCGCTTCGGCGCAGGTAGGTAAAGAATTCGGCGCGATAACGACAACGCCGCGAGACCGGGGAAGACGGCTGAGCTGCCAGGCCGCGCGACGCGGTGATCGCGTACAACAAAAAGCTACTTTGGCGCGGCGGTTCACCCAAATCCAATTGGTAAAGCACGGAGCGTATCAGGAGATAATGCCCGCTAGATCTCCATCCATCCCTTAAATATATTGTAGCAAATAGCTCATTCCGCCACGTGAATGTTTGTTCATGTCAGGACCACCTGGCGAGAGGCTATGTCAGGTCATTTCCCGAGCCGATGGGCCGTTTGAGAGTCAGCTTAGAGTGTGATACAACAGAGGTGGAGAATCAAAGTCCGGCCAATAACTTCCCAGCTTCGAATACTGCCGCTGGACTGACCGAGGTCTCGACGATGAAGCTACTCTCCGCCGTTTTCCCCACCTGGCTCACCGGGTTGGCTTTCTTCTTCGTTGTCACGTTGACCATAGCCATGCCTGCCACGACCACTCTCGCCGCGTCGAGCGGATGGGTCGAGAATTTCCGAGCCACTCATCTCTGGTCTGGGCCAAATAGCGCCGCCGTCGACTATGGTGAGATCCCCCAGTGGAGCTACCTCATGGTGGTCGCGCCGCAGCAAGGATCGAGGCTGTTTGTCTACGTGCCTTGGACAAGGAACTACGCATACGTCGACGCGGCAAGTGTTGGCCCAAGTGGCCCACCGCCGCCTGGCTGGTCCGTTTCGGCCCTACCCCACCCCGAGGACAACACTGCGATTCTCGACGGAAGCTCGGCGAATTGGGTTGGGCGCGTGGCTGCCGATCAAATGATCGAACGTAGCGCACCCTCGGTGAGTGCGCCCGCTTTGAAGACGCTGGCCAAGGGCACACCTATCCAGGTCGTCGCCTGGGTCAGCGGCGACGAAGTAGCCTACGGGAACTGGACCTGGGGTCAGCTTGCCGATGGCCACTACGCCTACAGCGGAGCGATGCAAATCGTTCCCCCGAAAACGCCACCCCCTCCACCGGCCGATCACCCGGCTGGTAAGTGGATTGACGTGAATCTGCTCCATCAAACTGCGGTGGCCTATGAATCGAATCAACCCGTCTACATGGCGATCGTCTCAACCGGCAGTCCCGGCTGGGAGACGCCCAATGGCGTTCATCTGATCAGTCGCCGGGTTGCCGATGAAACGATGCGAAGCAGCACGCTCACCAGCCTTGGCCTCGATGCACAAAAACTGGCCCAGGCGCACTACGATCTGAAAGACGTTCTCTACACCCAGTACTTTGATGACTTTGGCGATGCGCTTCACGATAATTACTGGCTGCCGCCCCAGCAATTCGGGATTCCCCATAGTCACGGCTGCGTTGGCATGCCGGTGAACGATGCACTCTGGTTCTGGAACTGGGCCGATATCGGGATACCCGTGGTCGTGCATGCAAAGTAAACTTCAGAAGGCGCGAGGGAAGCAATGAAGCAGGTAACTCGGTGCGCGGTGCTCGGAGCCGGAACAATGGGAGCGGCAATCGCTGCCCACCTGGCAAACGCTGGCTATAACGTTCTCTTACTCGATACCGTGCCGACTCGATTGACGCCGGCGGAAGTCGCCCGGGGCCTCACTTTACAGCAGCCCGAGGTTCGCAATCGCCTTGCCCTCGCTGGGCGGGAACGCGCGCGCACGGCGCGCCCACCCGCCTTCTACGCTGATGAGCTGGTCAAGCGCGTCACCTGTGGTAACGTCGAAGACGATCTGGCAAAGCTCAGCGACGTCGACTGGATCGTCGAAGCGGTCACCGAGCGACTCGACGTCAAGCGAGCGCTGCTGGCTCGCGTCGAATCAGTCCGCCGTCCGGGGGCAATTGTCACGACCAATACCTCCGGCCTCCCGATCTCTCAGATCGCCGAAGGGCGCAGTGCTGATTTTCAGGCGCATTTTCTGGGGACACACTTCTTCAATCCGCCGCGGGCGATGAAATTACTCGAAGTCATCCCCACCCCGGCAACGAGCCCCGGCGTGCTGGAAACGATCTGTCGGATCGGTGAGTACGAGCTCGGTAAGGGGGTGATCGTTTGTAAAGACACGCCCAACTTCATCGGTAATCGCTTGTTCACGATGGATCTGATCTTCGCGGTCCAGTATGCCCTCGAACACGGCTATACCGTCGAAGAGGTTGATCTGCTGACCGGACCTGTGATCGGCCGTCCCAAGACGGCGACGTTCCGCTTACTCGATTTGGTCGGCGTGGATGTGATGGCCTTCGTCGCTGAGAATCTGTACCCGCGCATCCCGAACGATGAAAGTCGCGATCTGCTCCGCGCCCCCCTGGTCAACCAGCTCGTCCAGACGCTTCAGGAGCGCGGCTGGCTCGGAAACAAGAGCGGCATTGGTTTCTACAAGCAAGTAATCACTCCCTCCGGACGAGAGTTCTGGCCGCTTGATCTCCAAACATTGGAACATCGTCCGCCGCGAGTTCCCGAGCTTGCGTCGGTCGCCTCGATAAGTAAAGAGCGCGATCTCGCTGCCCGCCTGCGCGCGCTGACCACGCTGAACGATCGGGCGGGAATCTACCTGCGGGCGGTGCTTGGGAATTACCTGGGTTACGCCAGTCGCCGCCTCCCCGAGATTGCCGACGAGGTTCGCTCGGTCGATCAGGCGATGTGCTGGGGCTTCAATCACGAGCTTGGTCCATTCGAGATCTGGGACGCACTCGGTGTGGCTGAAGCGCGTCAGCTTCTCGGCCTCGATGCTGCCCCCTGGGTCGACGAGATGCTGAGGAAGGGACGCCCCAGATTTTATGATTTTCCCCCGGGGCGTGCCGGTGCGATCACTAGTTACTGGCACGTCGCTCAGCAGGCTGCTGTGCCGGTGACGCCCTCGCCCGATGTCTTGGACCTGGCTGAACGTAAGCTGAGCAACGGGGTCGTGATCGAGAATACTGCGGCGAGTCTGGTCGACCTCGGCGATGGTGTTGCCGCGCTCGAGCTGCACACGAAAATGAACACCCTGGACGACCGGGTGGTCGAGATGATCAACTATTCACTCGACAAAGTTGAGACCAGCTTCCAGGCGATGGTCGTGACCGGCCAAGGTAGCCATTTTAGCGCCGGGGCAAATCTAGCCTACTTCGCGGGCTTGCTCCAGACGAGCGACTGGGCCGGGCTGGATCGCGCGGTGAGAGCGCTTCAGGATAGTCTGATGGCGCTGCGTTTTAGTGCGTGGCCAGTGGTGATCGCGCCTTTCGGCTATACGTTGGGCGGTGGTGCCGAGCTGGCCATGGCGGGCGCACGCATCGTCGCGTCGGCCGAGACCTATTTGGGCCAGGTCGAAGTCGGGGTGGGGCTGATCCCGGCCGCCGGCGGTTGTAAGGAACTGCTGCGCCGGGTAGTGAGTACACCGAGCGCGGTCAGCCGTCGCGAGCGAGAAGCGGGGCTAGAGCGGGTATTCGAGTTGATTGCCCAGGGCAAAAGGAGCAGCAGCACACTCGAGGCAAAGTCCTGGGGCTTTCTCGCGCCAACCGACCGAATCGTCATGAACCCGGACCATCTCCTGGCGGTGGCCAAGCGGGAAGCACTCGCTCTCGCCACCGCGGGTTACCGTCCGCCGGTCCGCGACAAGACGATTTACGCAGCCGGTCGAGACGCCCTAGCCGCCTTGCGGATCAAGAGCTACCTCTACCGTGAGGCCGGCTACGCATCGGAGTACGACGTCGAGCTCGCGAATCGCATCGCCTTCGTCTTGTGTGGTGGCGACCTCAGCGAGCCGCAATGGGTTGAGGAGCAGTATATTCTCGATCTCGAGCGTTCGACATTCGTCGACCTGTGTCGTCAGCCGAAGACTCAAGAGCGGATCCGCAGCTTTTTGGAGACCGGCAAAGCCGTGCGTAATTGATAAGGAGCGTCCCATGAAAGAGGCTGTCATCGTCACTGCCGTTCGAACGCCGGTCGGAAAAGCGCCAAGGGGAACCTTACGCACGACCCGCCCCGACGATCTCGCCGCGTTGGTCATCCGGGCCGCGGTCGAACGGACGCCGGGCTTGGAACCCTCTCAGATCGAAGACGTGATCATGGGCTGCGCTATGCCGGAAGCCCAGCAAGGCATGAACGTCGCCCGCATCGCCAGCTTGCGCGCTGGGCTTGGCTACCAGGTCCCCGCCCAAACCGTGAACCGCTTCTGTTCCTCCGGCTTGCAGGCGATCGCTCTCGCTGGTCAACAGATCATGTCTGGGATGGGCTCGACGATCATCGCCGGTGGCACCGAGTCGATGAGCATGGTGCCAATGAGCGGCAATGACTTCGCGCCGAATCCCTGGCTTGCCGAAAACTATCCGGCGGTCTACGTAAGCATGGGCATGACCGCCGAGAACGTTGCTCGCGAGTTCAAGATCAATCGTGACGACCAAGATGCTTTCGCACTGCGCAGCCACCAGCGCGCCCTGGCAGCGCAGGCAGCAAATCGCTTTGCTGAAGAGCTCGTACCGGTCGAGGTCGAGCAAGTCGTCGTCGGTCCGAGCGGCCCCCAACAGTCCACGCGGATTTTCTCTGTCGACGAGGGGCCGCGCAAGGACACCTCGGCGGAAGCGCTGGCGAGCCTGAAGCCAGTTTTCCACGTCAAGGGAACAGTGACGGCCGGAAATTCTTCACAGATGAGCGATGGGGCAGCGGCAGTAGTCGTCATGGAGGCTGAAAAGGCTCGCTCGCTCGGGTTGAAGCCGCTTGCCCGGTTCGTCAGCTTCGCGGTTGGCGGGGTGCGGCCGGAGATCATGGGCATTGGTCCCATCGCCGCGGTTCCCCGGGCGTTGAAGTTTGCTGGCTTATCGCTATCCGACATTGATCTGATCGAACTGAACGAAGCTTTTGCCGCGCAATCGCTGGCCGTGATTCGGGAGCTCGGGTTCGACGAAGACAAGGTCAACGTCAACGGCGGTGCAATCGCCCTTGGCCATCCGCTCGGCTGTACCGGCGCCAAGCTGACCACCCAGCTCCTCCACGAGCTCGCGCGGCGCGGCGGGCGCTACGGCATGGTGACCATGTGCATTGGCTCCGGCATGGGCGCTGCAGGGATCTTCGAACTAGTCTTCACGTGAACATACTTCGCAAAACGCCCCATCACGTGGGCCGATTGCCCCGGAAAGTATTCGCTGAGGTAGCTCACAAAGTGGCCCGGCGGTACGGTGTTGTTGCGGAACATCGCGTAGTGCATAGGAATGACGACTGACGCACCAATTTGGACGGCGAACTCGGCCGCTTCGCGATAGTCGAAGTTGCCGATCGTGCCAGCCCGGGTTCGGTAGAAGTCGCGACCATTGATCGGGAGCAGTGCGACGTCCACTTCGTGCCCTTTCACCCGCTCGATCTGACCTTCGTAAGGGATAGTGTCTCCGCTGTGATGGAGACAGACACCATTCAGGCGAATGGTGTAGCCAAGGTAGGGGTAGCCTTGCTCGGTTTGATCGAACTCCTCGTGCTTGGCTGGAACGGGTAAGAGCTCGACCGGGGTTCCGCGTAGATCAAAGTGGAGCGGCTCGTCGGCGACGGCTGGAAAAACTCGATTGGCGCCGCCGACCAAATCGGCAACTCGACTGGCGATCGGTCGGGGCGCGACGAAGCGTGCGCCTGGCGAGGCCGCGGCAAGGTCCGGTAGCGTTTCCGGATCCACGTGGTCGCCGTGATCGTGGGTCAGGATGACCAGATCGGCATTGGTCACTGCGCTAGGTGGGAAGGGTGGCGGCGTGAGCCGCCGCGCGGCAAGGCGCAAGTAGGGATCGACGTAAATGGTCGCCGTGGCTCCTTTCACAACGAAGCTGGCCTGGCCGAGCCACCAAAGCGCAAGAGTATTTGGTTGAACCGTTTCGGCCGAGATTTGATCGACTAAGTGAGGCGCCTGATACTCGTTAGCCACCGACGGTCTCCCCTTTCCGTTCATTCTTCTCTCGCATCTGGTCGCGGTGGGATTTTCCTAAATATAGTACAACAGTCGCGGTCTCTCATTTCGAGTGACCTGAGAGCTTGCCTTGAGCGGGACGAAGGGGGGTGAGGGATCTCCCCGCGCCTGGCTGACGGCTACTGGTCTCCAGACGTTGTTCTTCCTGAGAAAGAAAAGCACGGAGGCGTTCGAGAGTTGGGCGGTCGGCTGGTGAGGCCTGGCCAATCAGGACGTCGAGACGTTGCTGCATGGTTCGAATCGTGGCCAATGCGCGGTTGGCAGGTTGCGGATTGCCGTTAGTACGTAGTTCAAGCGCGAGGTTAACCATCTGATTGGTCGCCTGGGCCAGGCGCAAAGCCACCGACTGGACCGTTCGGGGAGACGCCCGAAGCTGAATTGCAAGCTTGAGCTCATGTCCTCGCTCGGCAATCTGGTTGGCGTTGACGCCGACCTTCGCACTGCCGTCTCGAGCCAGGGCCATCGCGGCCGATTCACGCACGACTTTTACGTAGTACAGAGGATTCCCGGGAAGGGTATTGTCCGAGGCGTTCACGACCCCATAGCCACCCGCGATGATTATCACGAAAACCACCGCGACGATAGTCGCGATTCGGGCGACCGGACCGAGCAAAAAACTGCTCAGGAGACGGCTCAGCCAACCGACGCGCTGTCGTCGTTGCTCCTCGGCAACGGCGGTGAGAAGCTGGCGCTCGAGCCGCGCTTGGAAGGCCGGCGTCGGATCCTGACCAACTTTGGCTAGCCGCCCGGCCACGGGAACCAAGCGCGTCAGCTCACTATGGTAGGCGGCCGGATAGTCGGCCAGGCAATCCTCGAGCGGCTCGCCATTTTTGACTCGCTGGCAGCAAGCGTCGAGTGCTGCTGCGAAGCTAGCGTTGGATTCCCACGTGGTCATGAGACCTTCTCCGGTCGACTAAGCAAACGATGCAAGCTAGCAAGTGCGCGGTGGTGCAACTGGTTCACCGCGTTGACATTCTTGCCAACTTGCTTGGCGGTCTGGCTATTGTCATAGCCAAGCACGTATTTACAAATGATCACTTCGCGCTGCTCACTGGTCAAATGATCCAGCGCCTGGCGAACTTCGGTCTGTTCTTCCCATGCCTCCGCTGCCTCATCTGGCCGTGGCTGCTCGGTAGGCATGTCCTCGGCTTCTTCAAGCGGTGCCACTGGCTGACGGTAGCGCCGTCGGAGACTGTCGGCGAGCTTGTTACGCGCGATCTGAAAAAGCCAGCTCATGAGCGCAGCTTCATCCTCCGCGCGCAGACTCTGGATACCGTTGAGCGCGGCCAGAAAGACGTCCTGAGTCAACTCCTCGGCTTCTTCGACGCGGGCCACTCGAGCCGAGAGATACCGATATACTGGCCCGACCGTTTTCCGGTAGAGCTCAGCAAACGCGGCCTGATCGTAGGCTTTCGCCCGGTGAATCAGCGCGGCTACGTCTTCCGGCGCTTGGCGCACCCCATCTCCTTCTCCCCGGATCCCCCATAAGTATAGTCGTCAAAGTCGGTCAAGATGTACGAGACAATCTCTTCAAGAAAAATTTCTGATTAGCCCATACATTTCACGGCTGGCCGGCGACTACTTCAGTGGAAAGGGAAAAAGGCCCAAGAGCTCAGGCCAAAGTTTGTTCGAGCGTACGCGGTGGCCACGCCCGGGAGTCGCGTCGCCGAACGCCCGGACCAAGCCGGTTCAACCCCAGCATGGGATCAATGACTCCGCGAACTGAAGCGAACGAACATGGAGGTCTTACATGATTACCCGTAGCATCTTCGCCGTTCTCGCCGCGCTCTCCCTGCTCTTTGGACTAAGTTTGTCAGCATTCGCCGCCACTGGCCCACTCGAGGGAACCCCGACGATCGCTGATAACGCGCCGACCGGTTATTACATCTGGCACAACGACGACGGTTACCACCTCCGCACTCATGGCCCGGGCGCCGAGCACGACTTCACGGCTCGGGTGCATACCAACGGGATTTTTGAAGACGTCAGCCCATTTCGTTTGGAGAGTGGAGACACGTTTGACGTCGTCGACGGTGGACATACTCTGTTGCTGCACTTCCACACCTATGACGGAACCGATGGCGTCAACTTCCGCATTCGGGGCGGCGAGTACGTCCGCTTCCGGCTCGACCTCGATGGGCAACTCATCTCGACCAACAACATCTTCTTGGGTCCGACGGGCAGCCATCCGGCGACAAATCCGTTCCAGCTCGATCGGTAACGCCTGCCTTTCAATTTTTCGTTCCTCCAGCGCCCCAGGGCATCGGGGCGCTGGTTTTGTTTTGGCGGAGAGCAGGGGGGCAAACAATTCAGTAGCTATCGAGAGACAGGGGAGGATTTTCGCTGCGCCAAGGCGGCTGATCGGATCAAACCAATAGTCCAAATGAATGAGCAAACTGCCTGGTCACTTGCCCCCTAGAAAAGAGGCCAGGCTATAATTCAGTTGTTCGGCAAGTCGAACGATCCAAGGACAACGTAGTCTGAATTGGCTGGAACACTGCTGCCGTGCGGTTGAAGGCGTTTCAGTGTGTCCAA
The DNA here is from genome assembly GCA_021324795.1 of Chloroflexota bacterium. Classification (GTDB taxonomy): domain Bacteria; phylum Chloroflexota; class UBA6077; order FW602-bin22; family CADDYW01; genus JAJPIK01. The sequence goes on along the minus strand of JAJPIK010000050.1, from coordinate 25,440 downwards.
TCGATAGAGACCGGCAATGATTTGCACGTGCTGGCCTGCCGCGGTTGTCGGGATACTCAGCTCGTGCTCGTCGACGATCGTGTAGCCAGGGGTCCACTGCTTCGTGGGATAGCGTCCATCGACCGGGTACGAGTCGGTTTGGCTAACCCTATTGCCACGGTCGTCAACCAGATGAATGAAAACACTGTAATTATCAGTAGGCATAGCAAGTGCCTGCCAATACAGTATCACCTTCATCGTACGACCGGCACGGGGGCTTTCAGGTACGAGGGCATAGCCACGCAGGACAATCTGGTGGCCGAAAGTCGCGTTGAGTCGATGTTGAACTGGCAGATCCTTAGGCTGCAAGATGTTTAGCTGGAAAAAAGTTGCGTGCGATTGCTCAACGTGCCCCAGGTCCTTGGCACCAGCTAGTAGGACCGCGCGTTCGCCGCTGGTGAGCTGCTTGAGTTCCCAATCATCGGCAAGGAGGTAGACGTTTCCCCCAACCTGGGTGACGTGCTGCAAAATCTCCATCAATTGTGGCAAAGGGGCGAGGTCGTAACGCATCGAATCGAGTCCACCGTAGAGGCGAAGAGATCCGCTGTGCTGCATCGCGAGAACGAGAGCCGGCTGGCGCGCCTCCTGAACGGCAAGCTGAGCTGCTAGCTGGTACTTGAGATCCTCTGGCCCCAGATTAAACACGAAGTGGGATCGTGAATACTCAATCGAGGCCCAACTAAAGATAGCGAGACCGAGCACGACGCAGATGCCTCTGAACCAGCGCTGGTGAATGAGGGGCATGAGACGTACGATCGCCGACGCCTCGAGGATAGCGATGGACGGGAGACCAGGCAGCAAAAAGCGTCCATACCACCAGGCATCATCTATTGTGTAAAAGGAAAAGAAGATCAAGAAGAGGCCGGCGAAGCCAGCAAAGAAGAGACGAAGACGAGTTGACAGTTGGCCAAGTGCAAACCCGAGCCCTGCCAGGAGAAGCCCGACTCCAGCTTGTTGCTCGTTGAGGCGCTGGAGGTACCTCAGGCATCGCTGACCAGCGTCGAGCAGATCCCCTGTTAAAGGAGGCTCTCCGTAGCCAGTGGTCAAGGGAGCGCCGTAAAGATACTGATTGACAAAGCCCTCGGCGACCGCGAACGGGAGCATGCCGAGGAAAAAAAGAAAGAGTCTTCTTCGGTCGCGCTGCCAGAGCAGCCACGCGGCGGTTGGGATCACAATCAGGGCGAGATTAGGGCGGATCCAGATTCCAAATCCTTCGGCACTGCCGACGAGGAGAGCAGTCCAGGGCGATGGCCGTGGGTACAACAAGGCAACGAGAGCGAGCGTGGTGAAAAACGTTGCCGGGACGTCACTCATTGGTGCGATAGAAGACATCAGGTAGTTCGGAAGGACAAAGACGAGAAGCGCCGCGATCGTACCGCCGATCGGACCCAGGGAAAATCGCCCGAGGAGATAGGTGAGGACAACGGTCATGCTTCCCAGAATGGGCGTAACCCAGAACATCGCTTCGAACCCGGCGATGCGAAAGGCAAAAAGCATCAGCAGCGGGTAGCCGAAGGGGTAGGTGGGAACCGTCTCGTCAAATCCTTTTGGGGCGTAGCCCAGTGGATGGGTGATCGCACTATTCTCCGGAAGACCAAAGGGGGTCAAAACGTGTTCGGCCGCGATGAGGTGGCCGGTATTGAGACGCAATGCCTCGGAAACATAGCCGTAGCTGTCCGCTCCGCCTGCCGTGTCATCCGGGTGCGCGCGTAGAAACATAAGGATTCCTACCAGGATTATGGCGAGGAGTACTGCCTCGAAGAGTACTTTTGAAGGCACTTTTTGTGAGATATGGGCGTGAGTTTGCTCAACCCCGGCGTACTCAACCGCCATCTGTCGCACCAAGCGTGCCAAGTAAAACGTAATCCGCCGGCGATTCGCCCGCTTCACTGGAAACCGGAAGCCGTTGAAGGGTCTTAAGGTCGTAAAGACCGGCTTCGACCTTATACGGCCCCGGGGGCAGACTGGACGGTAGCTGCACCGAATAGCGATCCAACACACTCTCACCCGGTAACCATGCTGATGTCGGGTAAATTCCACCGGTTGGTTGACCATCGAATTGTGCAATCAGATTGCCAGCAGGCGAGGTCACGTGGACGAAAACGGTATAATTCCGCGCCATGGGCGCTTTGGTCACCCAGAGCATACTCACGTCGAGTCGCCCATTCGGGACGACGGCCCCGCTAATGGACCATTGCTGTAAATCCACCGTACCACCAAAGTGGTATGTTCCCTCGGCATTCGCTTCCTGAGCAATAGTTGGAAAGACATTATTCGGACGAATCCAAAAGGAGCCAACGACATAGCGAGTAACCATCTTGCCATCCGGATTGCGGAAAGGCATACGTTGGCCGGTCGTTGAGTCGAGCAACCCGGCCTCTAGCCAGTATTGCCCGGCGGGGATACCCGCACGCAATGGTAGGTTGCCACTGTCCATCGCGAAGGTGCCTCCACATGTCGTGCTCCCCGGGAAGCGTGGCTCGGTCCCGCGCGGAAAGCTCCAATACACATCGTGGCCATCGTACGCGTTGACGAAGACAACCAGCGGGTGTGGCAGAACGGTCGGAACTCGCCAGGCCAAGGTGTAGTTGACGCCATCGCGAGGCGCGGGGCGAGGTGAGTCGATCTGTGCCTTCATCAACTGAGGGGGGCCGGCGAGGGTAGCAGTCGGTTGGTTACTATTGAGGACAAATGGGATATTGGCGCTTGCGCGTAGCCATGGTTGGTCTATCAGGGTGATGTCCAGGGAATAAAGGCCGGGCTTGCTTGGTGCGAGATAAGTGATCGGAACTGAAAAGGGTGAAGCAATCACCCATGAGTTGACCGGCGCTTGCGTGACCTCTTGGAGTACGATGCCGTCCTTCGTACGCCAGGTCAGTTGAAACTTCAGACTCTGAGTGCCGGGCGCCAGCACAGTAAAGTCATCGTTACTTTGCAGGATTGCTAAGCTCGTCACCGATTGACCAGATGAACTGTTCTGGTTAATGCATCCGGTTTGCTGGAGCGAGAGGCCAAGCTGCGTCGACGTTGGCGTGCCGTCGACACGATAAATGTCGTCCGACCCTAACTGCGCCACGCGCTGGATTCCGGGTACGTTTTGGATCAGGGCCATGCGTTGGCGATCGCCAGGCGTTAGCTCCGCTTCGTGAACGATGACAAAGCGTACTGCTAATCGCTTGAGAGTATCGATCGCTTGGACGGACGGAAAAAAACTGATCGTCTTAGCGAGATTGTTGTAGAGTGGTGGAATGAACGAGCGAAAGCCATTGACCAGTGGCCGATGATCGTAGGTCGAGTAATATGAACGTGGACTCTCGTGAAAGGCGTTGTCGTCGATGGGGAGCTCGACGACCGCGCCGGGTTCCGGATCCTTAGCGAGCCAGCGGTAGACCGCGGGGATTGATGAGCCCACTTTTACCGGTGTGAGTGGGAGGATAGTCATTCCCTCAGCGATCGCAATGCCCGCACAGGCAACCGCGAGCAGGTGCCCCTTCCTTTCGAGATCCCTCTTCAAAAAAGTCCCGGCTGGTCGGTAACGCTCCGACAAGTAGGCTAAGCCATCACCTGCCAGAATTGCTAGCCCGAAGACAACTAGTGCGCCAAAACGCGAAGGGACGCGCAGAGCGGGGAATCCTGGAAGGTGGTAATAGAGAATTGTGTAAGGCATAGGAATGGGGAGAGGCACTGCCACGTTGGCAGCGAGGTGAAAAACCGGACCGAAGCTCAGGACAACCCCCGCCACGACCATACAAACGGGCGCGATCACAAACGACCAATGGCGACGCACTATTGCGACCACGGAAAGCACGACGATCAGGAGTCCTGGGTAGAGCCAACGCTCGGGTGCCGCGATCTGCGCGTCAGGCCAGAGTCGCTGCCACAAGCTGACCAGCGGTGCGATGAGGACAATCGGGGAGGTACGATTTGCCGCCAGAAAGTTCGCTGGCCAAGCCGAAAAGTACACTGCTTCATCGATCGTACGTTTCAGGCCAAACATACGCTCGAGCGTAAAGTAGGGAACGATGAATGGCGCCGCCGCCAGGGCTCCGACAAGGCAAGAGCCGACGAACGGAATAATCACGCGGAGCCGTATCCAACTCCGACCCGATTGGATTAGGCGGATCACGACGTAGAAAGCGATGCCAATTCCTAGGATGAAGGCATAGTAGAAAGAAACGAGGATCTGGAGGACGCAGAAAAGGGAAAAGCCAGCAGCCCAGCGTACCCGATCCGATGCCAAGTAGCGGTCAAAGCTCCACAGGGCAAAAGGCGCCCATTCCATTGAAACGTTCGGAAGCTGAGCCAAGTGATCGTATCGAAAGGGCGAGAATCCATACATGATGCCCGCCACGATCCCAGCGGAGCGTGACCCGGTCCGTTGTGTAACGAACAGATACATACCGTATCCGCCCAGGATGAAGGTGAGCAGGATGAGAACGTTGAGTGCCAACACCGGATTATTCGTGAGCATCACGATCGGCGTGCCGAGAATAACGTTGGGGACTGTGCTATCTGAGTAGGCCAAGCTAAGCGGGAATGGGTAGAAGATGTTTCCATCGTAAAGATGCAAAGGATGATGGGTGAGTTGATAAGCGCCGAACCCAATGTCCCAAGCGTATTCGTAGGAGTCACCGCCATCTCGCAAGTGGTCAGCAAGCTGAAGAGGAAAGGGGTAGGTGAGTGTACAGCCCAGCACGACGAAGAAAACGAATGCGGTCAGGTCCGCGGGGAGCCTACGTAAGAAGTGTGGCAAAATCGTCCTCGCGTTGGATCAACGTCATGCGCTCCAGCTTTCCGAGAAAGCGAGATCCATAAACGACGTTGGCACGACCGGAGATGATCGGCTCAAGGAGAGTTGGGTAGTCCTGGGGATCATATTCCAGATCGGCGTCCTGGATGATCACGGAATCTCCTGTTGCCCGTGCAATACCTGTCCGAATTGCCGAGCCCTTGCCACCATTGCAACCATGCAACATGACTGTTACATCTGGATGGTGAAGATTCTCCAGAATGGCACGGGTGCCGTCAGTTGAGCAGTCATCGACCACGATGATCTCTTTCTCAATCGGAACCGCGGCCACGCGTTCGATGATCTCGACAATGGTATCCTTTTCGTTGTACGCGGGAATAATGACCGATAGCTTCACGCGTTCCCTTCTGGGTAGCCGTCTAAGCAATAATAGCAGACGACACTTTACACCGCAGATCGGCTGTAAGCAAGAGGCACGCGGTCACTGTTGACAGAAGTGTCCGCCCCCTCCTAGAATCCAGCCAGGTTCCGCTAACGTTAGGCCCGGATAGAGAGATGAAAGCTGCTATCTTACGCCAGATTGGCACGCCACTGGTCGTCGAGGAGATCCCTCGACCGGAGCCACGGACCGGCGAAGTGCTGGTCAAGGTCCAGGCCTGCGGTGTCTGTCACACTGATTTGCATGTGATCAAAGGCGAGGTCCAATTCCCATTACCTTGCGTGCTGGGCCATGAGATCTCTGGCACGATCACCGCGCTTGGCCCGGAAGTGAGGAGCGTCGACGTCGGGCAGAAGGTGGTCTGCAGTTTCATTATGCCTTGCGGATCCTGCTACTACTGCCGGCAGGGACGCGACGATCTCTGCGAAACGTTTTTCGCCTACAACCGTCTCCAGGGCAAGCTCTATGACGGCGATACCCGGTTGCGCGATCGGAACGGTACCCCACTCTGGATGTACTCAATGGGCGGACTGGCCGAATACGCGGTCGTGCCGGCGACCGACGTGTTCCCGCTCCCCACCGGTATTCCGTTCGAATCAGCGGCGATCCTTGGCTGCGCCGTTTTCACCGCGTACGGAGCCGCGCGCAACGGGGCCGATTTACACGCGGGCGAGTCGGTCGCGGTCGTGGCGACTGGTGGGGTTGGCTCCAGCCTGATTCAGATCGCCCGTGCCTTTGGTGCGACGCCGATCGTTGCGATCGACGTCAGAACTGACAAACTTGCCATCGCACGCCAGCTTGGTGCTAGCCATGTCATTGACGCTCATCAGGAGGACGTCACCGCGCGAATTCGGGAGATCACCGATGGCCGCGGGGTCGATGTGGCCTTCGAAGCACTCGGTCGGCCGGAGACGTTCATCCAGGCGCTGAGCGTAGTCCGCGACGGCGGTCGGGCGGTCATGGTCGGAATCGCACCTGCGGGTATGACCGCGCCGGTCGAGATCACCCGGATCGTCAGACGGGGAATCCGGATCATCGGCTCCTACGGAGCCCGCCCCCGGATTGATCTTCCCTCGGTCCTCAAGCTAGTCGAACAAGGCTATCTCGATGCCGAGCGAGCAGTAAGCCGTCGCTACTCGCTCGACGAGGTCAATACTGCTTATCAGGCCTTGAATCGGGGTGAGATCGTTGGCCGGGCGCTGGTGGTGATCCAGTGAGTGAAGCTGCTGAACGCGATCGGAAAGTGCTCGACTGCAGCCTGCATGATCTTGCGCTATCTTCCGCGATCGCGTTATGACCATTGTCGTCGACATTGCCCAATTACATCTGATTTTAGCTTACACCTGGTTTTAGCTGTACACGAAGCCTTCAAGTCGGTAAAGTGGGTTGATGTTGGTGTTCTGGCCTTCGATCTCGACCCGGGCGCGAGCGGCCGCCAGCGCGGCCACGATACTGTCGAGGGCATCACCTTCCGCGTCGTCTTCCGCAACGGTCCGGAGCACTGGTGAGCTCAGGCGGATCCCACCGGAATCTTCTAATATCTCGAGAATTGCCCGTCGCTTGATCGCCGCGGCTGCAGACCGACCTTTGTAACCGGTAAACCGTTGGTAAATGCCCATGCGCTTGAGGGTCGATGCCGGGCACACTTCGATGAGCAGTGCCCGGTCTGATCGGACTGACTGCATCGGCGCCACAGCAACCGTGTTTGCCGCGATCAATGGTGCCAAGAGGTGGCGAAGTCCGGCATCAGTTTGCCGGTAGAGACGCAAATTGTACGAGGAGAATGGTGTTCGGGCTTCCCGGTCGGTCAGTCGCTGAAGCTCGCGACCGCCGGCCCGCCGCAAGCAGTCGCGGCGAAAGTCCTCGGCAGTTGGGTAAGCCAAATGATGGCTGAGTACTTCAGCTTCCCAGTTTTGGGTGCGGCAGACCGCCTCAGGTAGGCCAAACGGGAAATCGAAGCCAAAGATAGCGGTCGGTACACTTTGAATGAGGCGGCGTAAGGCAGCTAGTGCTTCGATGAGCGCCGGGCTGGAGTCCACAAGGGCGGCGGCCCGACGGCATTCGTCGATCTCTACGTTTGACGTGGTTCGCCGACCGTGGGCGATCCAGATCTTTTCCCCGGCGCGAGCGGCGCCGCTGAAATCAACGCCAAAGACGTTCTCGCGCGGGCTGGCTTGGTCAGTCGACGACACGCCAGCGGATACCCTCGGCAGTGCGCTCGAGCCGGCCCAGACCCGGGAACGGCATGTGCGCGGTCGCGAGCAAAGCGTTTTCCCGAAGGGCGGCTTCGATCAAACGCTCACGCGAGGCTCGCATGCGCGTGGCGTCGCGTCCCCGCGAGACCCAATCGACGTGAGCAACCTCGGCCGGGTGGTGGAACAGGTCACCCAGAAAGTAAAAAACCTCTCCCCGCGACTGAACGCGAACCAATGAATGCCCAGGGGACTCGCCGGGCGCGTGAATCAGCGTCACGCCGGGCACGATCTCGCGGTCGCCGTCGACTAGCTCGAGCTGGCCGAGCGTGAGCAGCGTTCCCAAGTTGACGGCCGGATAAGAATTCGACTGGGTGCGACTCGCGTATTCCTCCCAGTCGGTGCGGCCGAGAAAGTGGCGGGCATTGGGATAGCGCGCGACGCGCCGTCCGTCGCGGACGATCGTGCCGCCGGCTACGTGGTCGCCGTGAGCGTGGGTGATCAGCACGTGGGTCACGTCGGCTGGCTTGACGCCGATCGTAACCAGGCCCGCTTCGACTCCGGGCGAGCGTTGGTGCTGCGGCGGCATCCATTGTGATTCCGGACCAGGATCATCGAATCCCAGATCGATCAGAATGGACGCGTTGCCGAGGCGGAGGTGAGCAACGTTGTAGCCGACCATCACTTCCGCGTTCTCGTTGGCGTCGACTTCGCGACGCCATACTTCTTGAGGAACGTCGACGAGCGAATTGATGATCGTCGACCAGCCGCTGCCGTCGCTAATCATTGTGAGCGTCGCGTCGCCAAGCGTCCGCGATCGGACATATTCTGTTGGAATCCCTTGAGGCATTCAATTTCCTCCGTGAAGTTCCCGTTCCCTCTGGGAAAGGAAGAGCCTGCGCTGGACGCAGCGCAGGGATGAGAGCGGCTCCCTGTGAATGACTGGCGTCAGGATTTCGACATCACGATCTAGTGAGGCATCCTAGTCGCACGGCGGGAGTTTGTCAATCATCGCCATTGCACACGTGTGCAACGGGCTTAGCCCGAATCGTTCGTAAGCCCCCTCACGTCGTGGTCCCGTAGCGCGGGGCCTTGTGCCTCGCGAGGTGGCAAGCTCATTTCAGACGAGTCAACGGCCTCACCTGGAGCACCGGGGCCAGAGAAGCCATAGACGGCGAAGATCTCGTCGAGCTGGCGGCGGAACTCATCAGCGAGGGCACGCTGCTCCCAGAGGTGTTTGAGGCGCACTTCGCGCAGGTGATCCGGCAAGGCGCCAAGCTCGGCGCGTAGGGAGGCGCAACGGGGCCAGAGATCCTTGGGAATGGCGTGAAGTAGCGGTTCCCAGGAAACTGACGTGCGTTGGCGCTCCGATGTTCCCGTGGTGAGCTTAGCCATGATCCGCCGAACGGCGTCACGGTCCCCGCTTTTTGCGACCTGAACCAGACTGGTAGCCTCTTTGCTGGACAAGTTGCGTTGGGCGATGAAGGAGACGATCTCGGCTTGCTCAGCACGCGGGAGGCTGGTTACGGGCCGAAGTTGCCCCTCGGAAAGGCCGATGCCGATCTCGCGTGCCTCCGGACTCAAGCGGTTCAAATAGATGAGGTTGTAGTAGTGACGCTGACTGAGGCCAGTGAGCTCGCAGACCCGGCGACGAATGTCGGCGGCGAGCTCGCGCTCGGCAGCGTTAACCCCACGTGGCTCGTCGGATTCGTCGGGATCCGCCACTTCTCGCTTGACCAGCGCCTCGACGACCGATGACCCTTCAGCGAGGTTCAGCTCGCTTCGACGTTGCTGCTCGACCAGTAAGGCCAGACGATAGACCCAACGCCCTTTTTCGAGCGCGGTCAGATCCTCTCGCTGGAGGTTGACGACCAACTGGCGCGCTGCGGCTTGGACCGCTGAAGGCTCGTCGACGACGTGGATTGGCACATTTTCTGACCCGGCGAGCAGCGAGGCAAGGCTACGTCGATGGCCATCGCGCACGACGTGGCGCGCACCGACCTTGACGACGAGGAGAGGATTCAGCACACCCTCGGCCTTGATCGTTTGCGCCAGATCACGCAGGCCATCGAGCACCGCCTTGTAGTGTGCGTGAGTGATGGCGATTGTTTGAAGCTCGGCCAGAAGCTCGGCTGGTCTGGCTCGATCCTCGGCGATAAGCCGCGCCAGAGTAGCGTCCGGCACGATCTGGCGCGGTTGGTCGTCAAACCAGAGCTCGGCAATCGGAAACGCGACAATCTCGCCAAGTGTGTTAGTAGCCGACGCCGGCTCGGGAAAAAGCAAGTCGACGTCGTCCTGGCGGAGGAGATTGCGCTGGGGAAAAATTTTAGCTCGCCCGGCGCGCGGCATAAAGCACCTCCGCGATCTGACGATAAACGGCGACCGAGTCCGCGGCAGCCCGGTAGCGGGTGAGTGGCATGCCGGTCGCCGAGGCTTCCTGAACGCGAATGCTCGCGCGCACTTCGCCAAGAATCGGCACCCGTTCGCCAAGGGTTACTCGGAGGTCGTCAATGATTCCCCGGGTCAGCGATGGGCGCGCATCAACCTTGGTGAGAATCACTCCTGCCACCTCGAGATCCGGATTCAACTTGGTCTTGCGGACCCGGGCAATCGTTTGAAAAAGCAGTCCGACGCCGACCGTAACAAGCGGTTCCGGTGTGACCGGGATCAGGCAGGCATCGGCACAGGTCAGGGCGTTAATCGTGAGTAGCGACAACGAGGGCGGGCAATCAATAAGGATCCAATTGAAGCTGCCGCGAATTGGTGCCAGTATCTCGCTCAGGACGTACTCGCGTCGCACCTGGTTCGGGAGGGTCACCTCGGCAGCAGACAGGTTAATGTTACTTGGCAGAAGAGCGAGATACTGGTCGATGGCGATGATTGCCCGACTCGGATCGACTGACTCGTCGCTGTTCAGGTAGGCACCCATCACGCTGTAAATCGTCTCGGGAAGTTCAGCCGGCTGAAAACCCAGTGAGGCGGTCAGCGACGCTTGTGGGTCCAAGTCAACGAGCAAGACTCTGTCGCCCCGGTCGGCCAGTGCCGCGCCAAGCGCCTGGGCTGTCGTGGTCTTGCCGACCCCTCCTTTTTGGTTGGCCACAGCGAGGATACGTGCCCGGCCGGGAAGCCCAGCTCGCAGGCCGACCGAACCGGGGGTTACCGCCGGCTTCATTGACTCGGCGACCGGCGCCACGGCATCCGCTCGATGGTCGAGTTGGCTGGGATTGATACGCTCGAGGTCGCCGAGGCGAAGGCGATAGCGATTGCCGATTCGCAGCGAAGGCAGTCGGCCCTCGCGACACCAACGTTGGATCGTCTTGGGATGGACTTTGAGGTAGTGCGCTGCCTCATCGACGGTAACAACGTTTTCCATGGATTCACCTTGCCCGGATAGGGAATCCGGGGGAATGCGCGGGAAGTATAGCACCCTGAAACGGTCGTGCCAACGACTGGGGCGTTTTTCTTTCGAATTTCTAAGTGGCGCATTCACCCCAAATGCCGCCCATTGTCATGTTGAGCCCTTCGCTTCGCTCAAAGGTAAATGCCGCGAAGCATCTCCTGGTGCGTGTCACGGGAGAAGCTTCGCTAGCGCTCTCCAGGAGACATGGCACGGACTTGGCGGATGGACCACGAAGAAAACTCAATCGCAGAGGCGTAGGTTCCGAGGCAGCATGCTTGTTCGCCTTGACAGCTCCCCGAGCGGATCGTTACTGTGATGCCACTCTCGTAACGCGGCGGTTTTCGGTGGCTTTTTCATGAGGAGGCACTGTCATGGCGGCTCTAACTGGCGCGACCGTCCTAGTCGAGACTCTCTTCAGCGCGGGCGTGCGACGCATTTTTACCCTTTCGGGTAACCAGATCTTGCCGGTCTACGACGCCTGCCTCGATCGGGGCATCACTGTGACCGATACTCGTCACGAGGCGGCGGCGGTCCACCTGGCCGACGCCTGGGCACGTCTCACTGGCGCGCCCGGGGTTTGTTTGGTTGCAGCCGGCCCCGGCCACACCAACGCCTTGACTGGCGCCGCTAACGCCGCGCTCGCCGAGTCACCGGTCCTGTGGCTGAGCGGTGGCAGTGAGTTGGCGCTGAGCGGCAGTGGCGCCTTTCAAGAATTGGATCAAGTCAGTATCGCGCGTGCGGTCTGCAAAGCGGCCTGGCGCGTGGAAGACCTCGCAACGCTGCCGAGGCTGGTCGCGCGCGCCTGGCGGACAATGCTTGAAGGGCGCCCGGGGCCGGTCCATCTGACGTTGCCCGCTGACCTCCTGCGTCAGACACTTTCCCATCTGCCGACCATTCCGGAGCCAGCGGCATTTCAGCCAACTTTGCGTCCTGCCGATCCTACTCTGGTCAAGCGGGCCTTGCATTTGCTTGCCGAGGCGAAACGCCCGCTCATTCTGGCCGGCCCCGCAGCATGTCGCGGGGCAAACCGCGAGCGCCTAAACCAGCTCGCCGATTCCACTACTTTGCCTTGGTTTCCGTTGGAAAGTCCCCGGGGCATGGCCGAGGCAGGACTCCATCGCCTCGGGCCGCTGCTCTCCGAGGCTGACGTCGTCTTGTTGTTTGGCCCTTTGGATTTCAGTATCCCTCGTCATGGCGGCCATCCTTTCACTGCTTCAACCCGATTGATTCAAGTCGCGTCTCCATCGATCGCGACGACTACCGGACGATCGGTGGCATTCGAGATCGAAGGCGACCTGGGACCAGTCCTCGAGCAGATGCTGGCGATGTGTCTTGCCTTTCCCTGGCGTGTCGAAAGCTGGACCAAACAACTCGAAGCGCAGAGCGCCCAAAATCAGGCAGCGCTTGCCGACGCTGAAGCTTCGGATGACGTACCTCTCCATCCCCTTCGGGTCGCTGCGGAGGTTCGGAAGCGGTTGCCGAGGGATGCAACGATCGCCATTGATGGCGGCGAGTTCGCCCAATGGGCGCGCTGGGCCCTGGGCGATCGTGACTTTCTGACCTTGCTCAACGGGAAGCTCGGGATGATCGGGGCGTCCATTCCCTTCGCCATGGCCGGGGCAATCGCCAATCCGGGGCGACCGGCGGTGGCCTTCCTGGGCGATGGCACTTTCGGCTTCCACGCGATGGAGTTCGACACCGCGCTGCGCCACGGAATTCCCTTCGTTGCGATCGTCGGCAACGATGCGGCCTGGGCAGCGGAGCGCCACCGACAGGTCGCGCTCTACGGCGAATCGCGCGTCGTTGCCAGCGACTTGCGCCCTACCCGCTACGACAAGGTCGTTCAGGCGCTCGGCGGGCATGGTGAACTGGTCGAAACGCCGGACCAGCTTGGACCGGCAATCGAACGCGCTCTGAGCTGTGGAAAGCCGGCCTGCGTGAACGTGCTTATTCGCAGTGTGCCAAGTCCAGCCGCCTCGATAGGGTGAGACAATAGCACATAGCGGTCGGAGCCCCCTTCCCCCCGGGCGAGGGAAGGGGCTAGAGGAGGGAAGAGGCACCGAAGCGAGCTAGGATCTGGCCTCTGGACCGTGGTCGGGCGGCCGCACCGATGGCTCGCCGGTCGTGGGATTGAGGAATAGCTTCCGGGCCTGCGGGTCGTGGTCAAAGTCGAACATATTCGTCAATGGGCCGGCCTTCGCATCGAAGGACTGATCGCCAATCCGACCGAGGCGCCAGTTGTCCTCGATGAAGCGCAAGATCGAGGTTTGATCGGTGATCCGGTGGTCAACGAAGTTCACCTTCGCCCATGGCGAGATGACCATCATGGGAAGGCGAGGACCGTAGCCACAGCGCGCTTCGTAAGCGCCTGGCGCGGCGACACCGCAGCGACCGGGGCTAATGAGGGCATCAGCCGACGTATTCGACTGACTGACGATTGGGCCGAGGACGTGGTCGTACCAGCCGTCCGAGTCATCATAGTTGATGATCACTGCGGTGCTCGACCACTCCGACAGCCTTTCGAGATGATTGATTGTATCGACCAGGAAGGCTTGCTCGTCGAGCGGATCGGAATAACCAGCGTGACCGTCCTGGGCGGCCTTCGCTTTGAGGAAGCTTACCGCGGGCAGGTTCCCCGAGTCAGCGGCTACCCAGAAGTCAGTTAGGTCGTATTGATGGTTCGCTTGGTCGGTGTGACCGATCATGCTTACCGCGGTCGGCGGAAGGTGGTGCGGGTTCGACGTCGACGTGTAGTATTGGAAGGGCTCGTGGTGGGGAATGTAATCGGTCACCGTGGCGCCGGCGACGTTGACACTCGCAGCGCCACAGATCGCCTTGCCGCTGCCCGAAGTACCGGTGGGGCGGAAGCCACCTTCGAACCAGCCCCAGGTGATATTCTTGGCGTTCAGCAGATCCCCAACGTTCTTTCCCGACATCGCTGCGGTGGTGCCGCTGGAGCAGTCATCGTAGGTCGGATCGAGATCGCTGTAGACTGTGCCGCTGATGACCTTGCCCGGGACGGTGCCCGGCGTGGCGCCGTGAGTTTGACCCGAGATCAGATTGAGCGCGCCCGGGGTTGATGGGCCAAACTCGGTGTCGTACGAATTGTCGCTCATCGCGAAGTTCTGGGCGTAGTTCCACAGCGCGGTGACAGTGTTCCCATCGTAGTAATTCATTGTCGTCACCGTGCCACAGTTCTTGCCTTCCGTGTATTGGATGAACCTATCCATCAACCCAGCGTTGGCGGCCTGCTGTTCGTGGGTGTAGCCGTGGTCCATGTCGCAGGTAACAGCCTGAGAGCGGTCCAGGCGCGTCGGGTTAGCCTGGTTCGGATTGTCAGTGAGGAGATCCTGATTCAAGCCATTTACCGACGGAGTACCCGGGGATGCGCTGAACCTCGGCTCACCCGCGGGATTGGTCGCGTAAGGGTAGGTCGCAAAATAGTGATCGAAAGAGACGTTCTCTTGAAAGATCACCACGACGTGCTTGATTGGCGTCGTCGTGTCGTTGGTGAGGGAAGCAGTGTTCCCCGTGGCCCCAACCACGCCCGAACCAACGCTGGTCACGAGCGCGATCAAGCCAATTGCTCGTCCCCAATGGTTCGCGATACGCACGGTTTCCTCTTCTCCTGTTTGATAGGCACCCCTCACCTCTTCGCTGCCGCTCAGGGCAGGTCCTTCCCCGTTCCCAGAAGGAACGGGAACTTCAGAGAGGGCTTTCACCTATTGATTGATGACCTGATCCGCGGGCCCAGCGGGTCGCCATCCGGGGGCTAGTCTACCGTGCGAACCTAAACGGAAAGCACGAATTGGTTAAAGACGGGGTAAAGACGAGATGAATTTCCTTAACTACCGCGCATGAGTGATAGAGCTTGGTAAGTGCGCAATAAATTCTCACTCCGGTTCGAACGCATTGGTGAGGTCGGTACCGGGAAGTGAGCTCGGATCGTGGATCCAATTGGGCTGTGTCGGATCATACTGATGGTAGAAACGGCTGCCACGCGCCTCCTGGTCAAGGTCGGCCGGCAGGTTCTTGCCGGTGATCACGCTCTTCAAGTAGTCAGCGAGCAGCACTCCCTGGGTGCAGTGACAGCTCGCATCATACATCATGATCCCGCGCTGATAGCGTAGGTAGACGAAGCCGTGGTTGTTCGGATCGTAAGTGGGCGCACTCGTCGGCACCCCCCAAAGCTCTAGATCGAATCCGGCGAGTAAGCTGAGATTGCCTCTGCCATTCGGATAGGCATCGCTCGCGCCAACCGTCGCGAAGAAGGTGCGGTTGAAACTGACCGGCAAGCCATGCCAGGAGTCGGGCGCGTGGCCACGGACGAAGCTTAGGACGTTCGCGCCATAGCCGGACTGGCCAACCGTCGGCGCTTGGCCAACAACCTCCGGATCCGCAGCCGGGAAGACCGCGAAGTTGAAGCTCTGGTAGGGCAGAAGGCCCGGATCAAGCAGGTTAAGAATACGCGGATTACCGTCCGGTCCAATCTGGACAATCTCGCGCTGAAAGAACTGAGTTCGGAAGCCAAGGAAAGTGAAAGTGCGGCTGACCGGATAGCCAAAAGTTCGGAGGCCACCACGGTGGTTGAAGTAATCCCAGATCGTATCGTCGTCGATCCGGAAGCCGGTTTGTGGAAAGTTGTGTGGATCCGCAGCGACGGTGGGAATGGTGGTGCTAAGAGGAAGGAGCGAGAAGGTGTGACGCGTCGTCGGTACGCCCACCAATCCCGGGCCTACCATGCTTTGGCTGACCGGGCGGCCGGAAAGATCGTAGGCTACGCTCTCGCTTGGCAACGCTAGGCGAACGTAGGCACGCATCGTCGAGGCGGGCTCGGTCGACGTGCCACCGTAGGCGACGATTTCTTCTGGGCCGACGAAGGTAAAGCTATTGGACAAGCGTGGCAGACCGAGGGAAGCGACCGGGCCAGCGTTGGTCAGGGTGTAATCCTTGTTGAAAAAGCCCTCCGGCGCGTTACCTGGCCAAACCCATTGGGCGCCGAAGCTGTCCACGGTTTCCACGGGCTGGGCATCGACAACGATGCCGCCGGAGGCCCGGTAGGCGCGAATCGCCGCGACGTCGTCGGAAGTCAGATCGGTTGGTGTCCGGGCTAGGACCAGCAAGATCCGGACGTGCGAAAGATTCTGGCCAACCAGGGTATCAACAACGGCAGGGTTGCTGCCTGACCTGATCAATGAGAGCAAATCGCCGAAGTTGTAGCCCTCGAAGCTCCAAACGTCGACTAGCCGAGTACTCCCGATCAAATAGTCCGACATTCGATTTGGCGCAAGAATGATCACGTCAGCGCCGGGGCCAGCCGGGCCACGCAAGATCTGGCGAATGCTCGAGAAGCTCGCCGTCACCTGATTGAAAAGATCGTCCGGGTTATAGGATGGATCGTACTGGTCGTTGTACAATCCCTGGCCGCGCACGTTGTAACTCCAGACCGCGATGCCTCGGAGCAGGCCTCCCCCTTGACGGGACAGGTCGGCGTGCAGGTGCAAATTCACCAGGGCATCGGCGATCGAGCTTGGATCGTTGCTCCCCTGACCAAGCCCCCAGCTATTACCAGCCGACCAGAGCCAGTACGGCCGCTGATAGCGGGCAGAGTCGTGGGCCAGGGTGCCAATCAGAACAGCCAGCGAAGTGACGTCGGAATCGTTCAACGCCTCGGTGGCTGTGCCATTGCGGATTTGGGCATCGAAAGTAGGCTGAAGGTTCGGAGGCGTCTCGCTGAAGATGTCGCCGATGGCCGGCGCTTGCTCGCTCTTCCGGCCGGGCGTGCCATCGAACGAGATCGTCACGGTCATCGCTGGATCGATCGCCTGCCATTGCTGGGCGGCCCAGACGGCGAAATCGACCATGACGTGCGACTGAAACGTGCCGAGCTGAGTCTCTCGCTGGGGGTCGGTGCCGACGTCACGAAAGTGGTAGCCATAGCGGCTGGCGAAGGTGAAGTCGGCCGGGTCTGAATAATCGACGCCGGTCGGCTCGTCGCACAAATTGAGCATTAAGATAACGTCACGGTAGGGGGCGACGAAGGCTGACTCGATCCAACGATAGTAGCTCGCCATGTCGGTCCGGAAGTCGCCGGCGTAGGGCGAAGCGTCGACGCCACCAAAATCGAGGATCGTTCCGTCCGGGCCCCGTCGCAGGCTGTCGAGATGGCTCTGGTCCCATTCTGTTCCCATTTGGGTGCGATAGCCGAGTGGCAAAACAACCTGGATGCCGACCGCTCGGGCAGCATCGAGCATTCGCTTCTGGGCGGCGACGATGCTCTGAGCAGCCGGGTTTTGTGGGTCGCCGGGGTTTTGCAGCGCCTGGTAGACCGCGTAGGAGAGGCCGACCTCGTTGGCTTGCGGGTCGACGTTGGTCGGGTTCGGCTGGCCGATCCAAACGAGATTGGCACCACCGTCGTGCATCCGCTTCAGCGCCGCTTGCATTGCGCTCTCTGAGAGGTCGGGATACGCATCCATCGCCCAACCGACGTAAACGTCGGTTGGCGCCGCTTTAACCGGAGCGCTGGGCGCCCCGGCGGCGACGAGAAAAAAAGCGAGAGAAAGGCCCAGCACGGTCCGAATCACTTCTTTCACGGTTCGTCCAGCCACAGAGATGGTTTCCCCCCCTCACGGGGATTACCCAATTGGTGGGAGCAATTCGGGAGCGCGGATCTCTGGCCCGCGCTCCCGAAAGGTCTCGGAGTCATTGATGCCGTCCGACCTAATCATAGCACCGAGTTACGCTCCAAGCAGCCATCATGGCAGGCCCGAAGCGCTCTTTTCTAACCTCCATTTAACGAACGTTGGTCAGCCCGGAAGGTTACACTGGGGAGGCACGTATTCGGAAGTGGGGTAGTGTAGGTGATGGGTAGACGATGGTCACGTATCCTGACCACGATCTTGTTTGGAATCGGGCTGATCTTTCCCACATTTGGCCCCGCCGGGCGCGGCACCGCGACCGCTGCAAGCACGGACAACCGATTTGGCGTCGATTTCGTGAGTGCTCCGGGCACTGTCGCTGGTGACCGGCGCTTCAGTCGAGCGACCGGTCTGGGCATCGGCTGGGACCGCTTCCCGCTCTACTGGAGCTTGCTGCAACCAGTGCGCGGCGGTCCGATCGACTTCAGCCAGTCCGACGCGGTCGTCAACGCTGACCTTTCACATGGCTTGAACATCGATGGAATCCTTGTCGGCGCACCGTCCTGGGCGACCGCGAGCGGCAGTATCGACCTCGATGCTTGGTCGAGCTTCGTTAGCCAGGTGGTCACGCACTATAGAGGCCAGATTCACGCGTGGGAGATGTGGAACGAGCCCGACCTGCTCGATTCCCAGGGACACGGTCAGTACTGGACCTGGGGCGTCGCGGCCTATTACCAGCTTCTGAAAAGTGGCTACCTCGCAGCCAAGGCTGCCGATCCGACGGTCACCGTGATCCTTGGCGGACTGTCTTTCCCATACAACAACCAGGATTTTTTCCCGCGGCTCGTCGACCAGATCGCCGCCGATCCCACCGCTGTGACAAACCACGGCTATTTCGACGTGCTTGCTTTTCACAGCTACGATCGGGTCGCACGGATGTACGAGCTTCCGCTCGGCTACTATGGCGCACCCAGCTTCGCCGGCTTCCGACCGCTTCTCCAGAGGGTGGGCCTCAATCCACCGATCTGGGTCAACGAGCTCGGCGTACCGATCTGGGATTACGGGTCAGGACAGAACGCGCCCGGCCGGGCGACTCAGGACGAACAAGCGAACTACCTCGTCGAATCACTCGCCGACGGTTTGGCATCCGGAATTAGCAAGTTTTTTGTGTTTCAACTCTACGATGACGGAGCCGGGGCAGTGGATCCCCACACGAATCAGCCGGCCGAGTATTTTGGCCTCGTCGCCAACGACGGCACGCCGCGTCCTGGCCTCGTCGCCTATCAGAGCGCGATCAATTTGTTCTCTGGTGCTCAAGCTGTCACCCATCTGATAGTTCGTCGTGGTGCGAAATTCCAGAACAATAAGGGGTTGGAGATCGTCACCCTCTACGGGACCAGCGTGGGGCGGGTCACCGTGGCTTGGAACGACGACCCGGGCGCGCCCGTCCCCCTAGGGATCCCGACCGATCAGCCCAATGCGACCTTGCTGGACAAGTTTGGTCACACTCTGGGACAGATCGCGGCAAGCAGTGGCGTCTATACAGTGACCGTATCGGGCGCAACCAACAACAACAACTTCGACTGCTTTACTTCAAGCGGTTGCAATCCCAACGACTACATCATCGGCGGCGCGCCGGTTATTCTGGTCGAAAATGATACCCGGGTTCCTGCCGCCGTATTTGATCCGCTACGGTTCGACTCACTGGCGCCGATCACCCTGAGCTGGCACCCGACCCAATCGCTCCCGACTGGCGCAACCTACGATGTCCAGTATCGCGACGTCGCCGACGGAGTCTGGCGCGATTGGCTAATCGGCACGACCCAGACCTCAGCACTGTTTGGCGACGGTGGAATGCAGCTCCAAACCGGCGACACGTACGAGTTCCGGATTCGGGTCCACGACGCGGTGGGGAATCTGATCGGCGGGGATTATCCGGACCGCGCCCTTGCCTCGACGGTGGTTATCGGTGGAAACGTCGCCAAGCCGGCTGCCTCGACCGATGCCAAGATCGAGATCGTCTGGCCGCACGGGAGTTTGCCAGTGAGCAAAGCGACCCAAGTGAATGTGACTGCCGCCCTGTTCGACCATGGCTCGACCGTCTCGGCTAGTCCTAACTACACTGGTACGGTGCAGCTCTGGCGCTCACTGAACAATGGGGTCGAAGAGCTGGTCAAGACCGGTACCAAGCGCCTTGCCGTGGCGGGTAACATCCATTATCCGGTCTGGGACTTCAACGACGTCGACGTCAGCGCGGCGCGCGATCCGCAAAACAAGTACTATTTCCGGGTCGCGGTCGACGGTCAAAAGGTGAACAGCACGATCTGGAGCCACGGCGCCGACGCGCGCACCTACTTCCCGCAGCAAGACATGCCGAGCAGTGTGCTCGCCGTCGATCCTTCTGCGGTTGACGCGAAGATCGAGATTGTCTGGCCCCATGGGAACGCTCCGGTCGCCCAGGCGACGCTGGCGAATATTGGCGTCGATCTCTTCGCCCACGGTACGCTTCAGTCAGTGCCGCTGGGCTATACCCAAACGGTGCGTCTCTATCGCGCGATCAACAATGGTCCGCTCGAGCTCGTCGCGGTTGGTGACCGGGTTTTGCACACCCAGAACGGTCTGACCTATCCAACCTGGCAGTTCAATGACGTCGACGTCTCGGCGGCTAGAGATCCGCACAACCGGATTTACTTTCGAGTAGAAGTTGTCGGTACGACCTTCTATTCGAACGTCTGGACGCACGGTGTCGACGCGCGCACCTTTTTTCCACAGCAGGACGTACCGAGCGGGGTAGAGCCGTAAGACGGGGACGGTCAAATCTCCGCCCGATCGTCTTGGTAGGGCGGAGATTTGACTTGATAGTTCAGTCCCTAGCTGGGATTAGACTTCAACAAGCCGGTAATGTGTCCTTCGGGATCGGCAAACATCGCAATCGTGACGCCCTCCGTGACGTTGGTCACCGGCATCACCGTCTTGCCACCGGCGCGGTTCACCTTGTCCAGGTAGGCCTGCGGATCGTCGACCTCGACGTAGATGGTGACACGGGAGGGTTCACCACCACCCTCGCCGATCCCACCGCCAATGCCTCGGCCTTCGCTGTCGAGGTAGCTGTAGTTGCCCATTTCGGCGGCCGGCGGACTGAGCTTCCAACCGAACACGTCAGCGTAGAACTCCTGCAGCTTGATCGCATCGTTGCCGATGATCTCGAACCAGGTAACCGGGTTAGACATTACAGTTCTCCTTTGCCTACTTAGTCATCGATGGCCTGATAGGCCATCGTCCAGAAATCGCGACAGACACGCGGTGGACTAGGGGACGCCTAGGCGCATTGAGTCATTATGATAGTGACCATGCCCTCCTTGGGGTCGGAATACTAGGAAATGCCCATGCCGCCGTCCCAGCCGAACTTTCCGACCGATTCAGCCGGGTCGTCGCGCCGGGTGACGACGGACACTCCGAACCCTCAACCATGACTGTCAAAGAAGCCAGGGACCAAGCCGGACGCTGCCTTCTGCTCAGACGTCAGTTGGTCGGTCGTCATGGTTTCGACCGAGGGTCGAGACAGGATACCGATGTTGCCGTGTTGACCTTTGTTCAGCATCATTTGGCCAAAGGCCCGGTAGTCGTCGATGGTCGAGACCAGGCCGGCCGCGCCGGATGGAAAAGCGGGCGGCTGACTCCACTGGCCACTGGCCGCTTGATCGTAGATTTCAAGAGCGCCAGATGCCGGATTGGTCCAATAGCTGGTCGCGAACCGGTCGAGCTTGCTGGCCAGCACGCTAAAGCTGTCATCCCCTTGTGCTACCGCTATTTTCTCATCGTGCCGGCGGCCTTTTAGCCGCCGGCAATCGCTCCCACGACCACAAAGGGCTCGGCGCCGGTCGCGACGGCCTCCGGCAGCGGCGCGTCCGGCGACTCATTGGACAGATCCTGCGCGCAGGCGAAGAACCGGAGAAAGGCGCGACGACGCTGCGTGTCGTAATCGCGAATCGTCCCACGCAGCATCGGATATTTCGCCTCCAGGGCGTCCAGGACGGAGCGCTGGGTGACCGTCCCGTCGACCTGGACCTGGGCCTCTCCCTTGAGCTGCGCCAGCGTCCGCAGGTGGGCTGGTAGGACGACGCGAATCATGGCAGTGTTTGCACCTCGACGGACAGCACGGCCGGCAGATCGCGGACGATCGGAGCCCAGGTATTGCCACTGTCAGCCGAGGCGTACACCTGTCCTCCGGTCGTGCCGAAGTAGACGCCGCACGAATCTAGCTCGTCTACCGCCATTGCCTCGCGTAACACGTTTACGTAGCAGTTGCTCTGGGGCAGTCCATTCGTAAGCCCCTCCCATTCGTTTCCACCAGTCCGGCTACGGTAGACGCGCAGCTTGCCGTCGGGTGGGAAGTGCTGGGAGTCACTCGTGATCGGGACGACGTAGATCGTCTCGGGCTCGTGGGCATGGACGGCGATCGGAAATCCGAAATCGGTCGGCAGGTTCCCACTGACCTCGTGCCACGACTCGCCGGCGTTGTCGCTGCGCATCACATCCCAGTGCTTCTGCATGAAGAGCACACCGGGGCGCGAGGGGTGCATAGCGATCCGGTGGACACAGTGGCCGACCTCCGCCTCCGGGACGGGCAGAAACTCCGACCGCAAACCACGGTTGATTGGCCGCCAGGTCGCGCCGGCATCGTCACTCCGGAAGACCCCGGCCGCTGAGATCGCGACGTAGATGCGCCCGGAATCGTTTGGGTCGAGCAGGATCGTGTGCAGGCCCATGCCACCGGCGCCGGGCTGCCACTTCGGCCCGGAGTCGTGGCACCGCAGCCCCGACAGCTCCTGCCAGGTTTGGCCGCCGTCCACGGTACGGAAAAGCGCGGCATCCTCGGCACCGGCGTAAACGGTATCTGGATCGGTGGGCGACGGTTCGAAATGCCAGACTCGCTTGAACTCCCAGGGGTGAGGCGTGCCGTCGTACCAGAGGTGCGGGCCAGGGACGCCATCGTAGGTAAACTGGTTACCAACCGGCTCCCAGGTCTTACCACCGTCGTCGGACCGCTGGATCAACTGCCCGAACCAGCCGCTCGTCTGAGAAGCGTAGAGCCGATTCGGGTCGGCCGGCGAGCCCTTGACGTGGAAGATCTCCCAGCCCGCGAAGTATGGCCCGCTGACGTCCCAGCATTCGCGCTTCCCATCGGCGGTCAAAATGAACGCGCCTTTTCGAGTGCCCACTAGCACCCGTACCCTACTCATTCTGTACTCCTTCCTTATCCTGAAACATCGCCGGTCGGAGCTACCGCCCGTATGTCTACTCTAGCACTAGAACATATGTTTGTCCAGTTAGGAGAACATTAGAGCGAGGATGCGTTCTCGGCTTGCGACGGCGCCAGAAGGTGAGATGATGTGTCGCCATGACGGCTATTACGACGGCCTCTGACATGCATGACATCCATCGGGCGATCGACGCGGTCTGGCGGATCGAGGCGCCGCGGCTCATCGCCGGCCTGACGCGGATCGTGCGCGACGTGGGTCTAGCCGAGGACCTCGCCCAGGACGCGCTCGTGGCCGCGCTGGAGCAATGGCCGGAGTCGGGCATACCGAATAACGCGGGCGCCTGGCTCGTGGCCACCGCTGTCGCGGTCTGACCGCGCTCGCGCACGGAGTTTGAGCAGGTGGCACCACTCACGTGCAACGCCCGCGAGCGTGAGCTGCTCCCCGGGCGCAGGGCCGCGTGCAGGTAAAATCGTCATCGGCTTGCCGCGATCTCGGCGATCGCGTCGGCGGCGCGGTCTACCTCATCTTCGGTGACGAAGAACGCCAGGCACAGCCGGACGCCGGTGAGCCCATGCGGCCCGCGGTTGGCGCGCAGGTGAATGCCGCGCGCTTGGAGTCGCGCGGCGAGCTCTTTCCCTTCCATTCCCCGCACGGCCGCGCCGACCATGCCGGTGCGCAGCGCTGCGCAACGCGGCGCAAACTCGATCACCCCAGGTTGGCCTGATAGGCGCTCGCACATCCGTGTGACGAGCGCGCGGGAGCGTGCCGCGATGGCGTCCAACCCGACGCCGGAGACGAAGTCAATTGCCGCGCCCATCGCTGGCACAACCGGCCAGTAGCGGGCGCCGAACTCGAACTTCTGGCCGGTTGGCAGCGGCTCCCAGGCGCCAGTCTCCGGATCGAAGCTGATCGTGCCGCCGGCGCCAACCCAGGAGGGCTCGACGGAAGGCAGGAGATCACGTCGGACCCAGAGGAAACCTGTCCCGAAGGGGCCGAGCAGCCACTTGTAGGCGCCGGCCGCGTAGAAATCACAACCCAGCTCACGAAGGTCAATCGGGAACTGGCCAACTGCCTGGCAGCCATCAAGCATCAGGTAAGCACCGTGGGCGTGGGCCAGATCGGCAAGCTCGCGGGCCGGGACGCGCAGACCGTTCTCCGAGGTCACGTGACTAAGGGAGATCAGACGGGTGCGCGAGGTGATCAGACGGCGAGCGTCCTCGAGAATTGCTTCCGGACTGTCGTCACGCAGATCGAGGCGAATGGGATGAATGCCCTGCCGACGGGCGAGAATTGCCCAGATCGCCCGCGCGGCCGGGTGGTCTCCGCCACCGAAGATGACCTCATCGCCCGGTTCCCAGCGCAGGCCGTGGCCGACGATGTCGAAGCCCTCGGCAGTGCTGCGCAGCAGCGAGATCTCATCGGCGTCGACCCCGAGAAAGTGCGCAATCTTCGCGCGCGTCTCCTTCGCGCAGGTGAACTCCTCGCGCGAGAAGGCCATACCGTCTGGCCCATCCTCACTGATCTGTTGGGCGAGGCGGATGAGCGTATCGGTGACCGGTTTCGGACTTGGCCCGATTCCCCCGGCGTTGAGGTAGATGCAGTTCTGGAGAGCAGGAATGTACTCACGGATGGCGTGGACGTCCACGGTTCCCCCTCGACCGAAATTCTCTCTCCCTCCGACAGGGCTTAGAGCCCATCTTACCCCTTCAGCCCTGACATCACCACGCCCTTGACGAAGTAGCGTTGGCCAAGGAAGAAGACGACGATGACCGGTATCGTCATGATAATCGAACCAGCCAATAGCAGGTTATCCGTCGGCATCGCGTCAGCGCTGGGCTGCATCTGGAAGAAGCGCAACCCAATGCTCAGAGTGAACTTGGGCGGGTCGTTTAGGATGATCAAAGGCAGGACGAAGGCATTCCAGTTGTTGATGAACGAAAGAATTCCGGCCGCGGCGATCACCGGCAGCGACAGCGGCAGCGCGATCCAGGCGAGGATCTGGAAGTGGCCGGCTCCGTCGATCTTCGCCGCCTCGTCGAGGTCGATCGGTATCGTCATGAAGAACTGCCGAAACAGGAAGATGTAGAATGCCCCTCCGCCCAGCCAGTAGGGGACAGTCAGGGGTAGGTAGGTGTTCAGCCAGCCGAGCAGATAATACTCGATGTAGGTTGGGATGAGTGTCACCTCGAAGGGCAGCAGCAAAGTGGCGATGGTCAGGCCGAAGAACGCCCGCCGGCCCGGAAAGGAAAGCCGAGCAAAAGCGTAGCCCGCCGCCGCGGCGGACAAGACCGTGCCCAGCGTGGCGATCACCGCGATCTCCACTGTGTTGACGACCCATCCAGAGAACAGTGACGAAGTCCAGACTTGAAGATAGTTCCCCCAGACGAAGTGACTCGGCAGGAACGTGGGCGGGAGGGCCTTGACCTCGTTTTCGGGCTTCAACGAGCCAACCAAGGCCCAGGCGAAAGGAACCATCAAGAGCGCGCCCACCCCGATTGTCAGTAGATGAAGGAACATACCACTAATCGCTCGGCGTGCCACCGGCCAGAGATGGTGAGTACTCGCTTGTCCTCGCGTTGCGACGGCGATCCTCGCCATTACTTCACCTCACCCGCGTAGTATACCCAGTGGTGCGAAGCCCGGAACTGGATGTAGGTGAAAACGATCAGCACGATGAAGAAGATCCAGGCAAGCGCACTGGCATAGCCCATCTCGGTG
>JAJPIK010000083.1 GCA_021324795.1 Chloroflexota bacterium | reverse complement strand
GTCCACAAGGGCGAGCCCCTTGCCGAGATCGAAACCGACAAAGCAACGATGACCCTGGAATCTTACGGGACCGGGAAGCTTCTACGGATCCTGCTCCCCGAAGGACAGACGGTCCCGATCGGAACACCGATTGCTATCGTTGGCAGTTCAAACGAAGTGTCAGAAGCTGGCCCCCCGGTCTCGACGAGCGCCACGCTCGCGGAAGCGACGGCGACACCGGGGCTTCCAGTGTCCCAAACAAGTCCATCTCCCAGCGATGCTGAAGCCAAAGGCCTTGTGCGAGCGTCGCCAATCGCTCGTCGGCTTGCCGAAGAGATGGGTGTCGATTTGGCCACGGTCACCGGGACCGGGCCGGGCGGACGGATCACGCGGGAAGACGTCGAAGCGGTCGCCCAGGCCCAACGCGCGGTGGCGCCGCCGACTCCTGTGCCTCCACCAACCCCGGTTCGTGCCCCGGCGCCCGCCGCGCCAGTGGCTGCGCCGACCGGTCCACCGGCGGCGATGCAACGAACGATCGCCCGCCGCATGGTCCAGAGCAAAACAACGGTTCCTCACTTCTACGTGACCAGTGAGATTGACATGGCCGAGGCAGGTCGGTTGCGTGGCCAGATCAACGCAACCTGGCAGGATACCCACGTCGGCTTCACCGAGATGATTGTCAAAGCGGTGGGTCTCGCCTTGCGCGCAGTGCCCCAAGTCAATGCGTCATGGGTCGACGATCACATCGAATACCATCAGGATGTGAACGTCGGGGTGGTCGTCTCAACCGAGGGCGGAGGTCTCTTGATCCCGGTGCTCCACCACGTCGACCAGACCGACTTGCGGACCTTGACCAAACAGTTCCGAGAGATCGTCCAGCGCGCACGCGAGAATAGACCACGCCCGGGCGACCTGGAAGGTGGCACCTTCAGTGTCTCGAATCTCGGCCACTACCCGGTCGAGGAGTTCCTGGCGATCATCAATCCGCCCGAGAGTGGTATGCTGGCAATTGGTCAGATTGAGAAGAAGGCGGTTGTCAAAGACGATCAAGTGGTCATTTCACCCCGAATGCATGTGTCGCTCTCGGCCGACCACCGTGTCTACTACGGCGTCACCGCCGCTGAATTTCTCGGTAAGCTGAAGGAATTCTTAGAGCATCCACTGTCGTTGCTGAGCTAATCCCTCCTGCCATTCTTCTCCTTACAAGGAGCGGGATGGCAGGAGGGCAATCCGCCGATTTCATCGGGAGTGGTCTAAAAGGCTGACTGTACGGAACTCCGTGAGACCAGTTTTGGCTACCTGCCCACCAAAGGTGTTGCTAAGGCATTAACGACTGGTCGTCCGATGCCAACTTTTTCGAGCGGCTGGCTAGCCGCTCTATCCTCATGCGATGGTGGTTGGATCAGCGCCCCAATGGGGTTGGGCTCCTGTCCGGAGAGCCAGCGGGCTAAAAATGCACCGTCCCAAACGTCGATTGGCTCGTCGACTGTCCAGCGCGTTGCCTCTGGGGTCAGACTTCCGGTCGTCACAATGACAACACGGCTTGCTTGGTACATGTCCAGCGCCCGGGTGAGATCACGAACGATGACCTCAGGCACCGCTGGCAGGCGATAACTAGCGCAGTGGATGACTACGCGTTGCCCTTCTTTGCTCGCGACAAGATCGACTCCGAACTCGCCGAGCCGACCGGTTCGAATCACAGAGAAGCCTACTATGCGAAAACGCCGAAAAACCCACTCCTCGAACGCTTCCGGACTCAGCATGGCCAGTGCTGGTACCTGAGTCACTTCGCATCCCTGGTGAGCTTCCACCAGCCAACTCCAGAGCCAGACCAGCAGAATCACGGCCAAGGTGACAAAAAGAAGACCACTTTGGCCAACTAACCCGTTGATTCCCCCGCTGGCGTAGGCCGTTCCCAGATCGGAGGCGAAAAACCCTGCCCAGACGAGACTGACCCCAACTGCGATTTGGCGATGTTTCCTCTTATGATCCGACATCCAAGTTGCCTGATTGATGGCGGCCATCGTTTTCCTCCGCCTTTTGGAGTGTCCCGGCGAGAGGAGCCAGCGAAATCAATCCCCTCTCCTCAATCTAACTCTAGGGTAGAATGGCAATCGCTCGAACACAATGGCCCGATAGTCCTCTAGAAGACCAATGATTCTAGGAGACTTTTCCTATTCCAGAGACAGCGCGCCACGAAAGCAAGGAGCGGTATGACTGGGCCAAGCACCGAACTCTCTCACCCAGTCTATCCGGCCCGGTTGGCGACGTGGTATCATCAACGCTCAGATAGGCAGAGCAATTGGTTGTCAATTCGAACAGGGGGCGTCAGGCATGGAGGCAAAGCGTATCCTGGTTACCGGTTACCGGCTGGTCGAGCTGCAGAACGGAGAGTAGCTACGATGCCACGAGA
This sequence comes from Chloroflexota bacterium, assembly GCA_021324795.1. GTDB lineage: Bacteria > Chloroflexota > UBA6077 > FW602-bin22 > CADDYW01 > JAJPIK01. The sequence goes on along the minus strand of JAJPIK010000083.1, from coordinate 11,941 downwards.
ATTGGTCGCAATCGCAGTTCGGACCCCGGCGATCTGTGAATATGAAGACCAGCCGCTGCAGCCGAATGAGATCCGAGTCATGACCCAATTTGGCGCCCCCAAGCATGGCACTGAACTCCATGGCTACCGGGGCGATGGCGCGACGAGCAATGCGTACTTTGATCTGAATCAACGTGTCTTCTTGCCGGCCGGCCCTGAGCACGGCCCCAGCCGGCGATTTCCTCGACCATTGGGCAATATCGCCGTCGGCGTGGTCAACGAAGTAGGTGCCGAGGTCGAGGGAGTGACCGTCGGAGACGTGGTGGCTGGCTACGGCCCATTGCGGGAAACCCAGCGCTGGGCGTGGGGCACGCCAGGCGCCTATCCCGGCGTGCGAAAGCTACCTAAAGGAATGAGCTGGCAATCGGCGGTCTGCCTTGATCCCGCGACGGTTGCGCTCGGTGGGATTCGCGATGGACAGGTCCGGGTCGGCGACCGGGTCGCGGTCTTTGGCCTGGGGGCAATCGGACTGATGGCAGTTCAGCTCGCTCGGGTGGCTGGCGCGGCATTCGTCGCTGCGGTGGATCCGATCGACGGCCGATGCGCGGTCGCTGAGCGGACCGGCGCGGATCTCGTGCTCGACCCGACGAAAACCGACGCCGGGCTCGCGATTCGCGAGGCGACCGATGGAGTTGGCGTCGACGTGTCGCTCGAAACGAGCGGTAGCCCGGCCGCTCTCCATCAAGCGATTCGTGCCGTCGCCTTTGGCGGAACGGTCGCGATCACTGCCTGGTATACCGAATTTCGTGGTGGACTTGACCTTGGTCAAGAGGCTCACTTCAATCGCCCGACTTTCATCTTCACCCGTGCCGAGAGCGAGCCTCACCGCGATCATCCGCGCTGGAATAATCGACGCCTGGCCGACACCGCTTGGGAGCTCCTTGCCAATGGTAAGCTCGACGGCGTGCCGATCGTGCAACCGATCGTTTCCTTCGAGGATGTCGTCGAGGCTTATCGGTCGATTGACGAGCATCCGGAGCGTAGTGTCAAGCTAGGGGTACGGTTCGGGTAACATGACCACCGTTGACACCGTCCGGCCCCCCGATTACACTCCGTCGCGGAATCTGGATACTCCTAATCGAGGCTTCAAACTGAAGTGAGGATGACATGCGGCGATTAAGCGTCAGCCAGGCGCGGGAGCTGTGCCGAGCAGCGCTCGCGGCGCTGGAGCTTCCCGACGACCAAGCCGAAATCTGCACCAATGCGGTCCTTTTCGCCACCTTGCGCGGCCTGGACAGCCACGGGATCATCTCGATCTTGCCCGGCTTGGCCAACCGGATCGCACGAGGCCAGATTGACCGGAGTGCGCCCATTGAGATGATTCGGGATGATACCGTCACAGCGCTCCTGAAAGGCAACGGCACGATCGGACCGGTCATGGCAGAACGATCAATGCGTCTGGCAATCGACAAGGCCAAGCAGCATGGCGTTGGCATTGTCGTCGGCTACAACTGCGATCATTTTGGCGCCGCGTCGTACTATTCCTCGCTCGCGGCCGAACAGGGTTTGATTGGCATTACCATGTGTAACGCCGGTCCAAACGTGGCGCCGTTCGGCGGTGCGAAGGGTGTCCACGGCACCAACCCGATTAGCTACGCGGTTCCTGGGAAAGAGGAAGGACCTTTAATCCTCGACATCGCGACCAGCGCCGCGGCGCACGGTCAGATTAGCAAGGCGCGCCGGCGGGGCCAGGCGCTGCCGCCGGGGTGGGCAATCGATGCCGAGGGGCGACCGACGACCGACCCAGCCGCGGCCGCCGCGCTGTTGCCATTCGGTGGTCACAAAGGATACGGGATCGGGTTGCTCGTCGACGTTCTCACCGGTGCACTGGCCGGTTGGCAGGTGACCCTTGGCGTGACCCAGGGCGAAGGTGAGATGAGAGTGCGTGGCCAGAGTATCTTTATGCAAGCGATCGATCCCGAGCGATTCGCCGCGCCCGGCCTCTTCCGTGAGCGCGTCGATCAGATCATTCGCGACGTTCGCTCGATCCCCCCGGCCGAGGGGTTCAAAGAGGTACTCCTGCCCGGTGACCTGGAGCAACGCCAGGAAGAGGAGCGCCGACGTCTCGGCATTCCCTTCTACGACGAAGACTGGCAAGCACTCAGCCAGGGGTTGCAACGCGCCGGCGTTCCCGCTGAAATCGTCGACAAGTACATACCGGCGATGACGGATTAAGAAGGCCTAACAACACCGAACCATAGAGTTCCGCCTGGCCTTTCTGTCCACCACGACAAATGAAATCGGCAGATGATAAGCAGCCCTCACTCTCCCCCTCTCCCAGCAGAAGAGGGACTTTTGAAGGAGTTCTTAGGTGGCAATGGACACTGTCCGTGTTGGCATCATTGGCGCGGGTTGGATGGGCGTGGTTCATGCTCAGGGATGGCAGAGCAACGCGCCGCGTGGCGAAGTCGCTGCGGTAGCAGACGTTTCCGAAGACCGCGCTCGGCACATCGCCGACCGCTTTGCCAGCGGCCGAGCGAAGATCTATCCAGATCTGGATGTCCTACTGGCTGATCCGTCAATTGACGCGGTCGACATCTGTCTGCCGCACCATTTGCATACCGAGGCGATTCTCAAGGCCGCGGCCGCGAAGAAGGCGATTCTCTGTGAAAAGCCACTCTGTCTGTCTCTCGAAGATGCGGCGCGCATCAGGTCCGCACTGGCCGAGACCGGGGTGATCTTTCAGGCTGCCCACAACCAGCTTTTTCAGCCAAGTCTGATCGAAGCTCGACGTCTGCTCGAAGAAGGCGTGCTTGGTCGAATCTTCGTCATTCGCTCGATTGAGGCCGGTCAGAATCGCGGCTTTAAGACGGGTCGCGCACCTGTCGAGATGGGCCAGGGCGAAAGCTCCTGGAGCTGGCGGAGCGATCCGCGGAAGAGCGGCGGTGGCGAGGTGCTCGACACCGGCTGGCATGGCACCTATCGTCTCCTCGCCCTGGCGAACGACCGCCCGGTGGAAGTCACCGCTATGGCCGGTCGCTACTTTGTCGAACAAATTGATGCCGAAGATACCGGTTTTCTGTTAGTCCGTTTTGCGTCGGGAATGATTGGCGAGATTGCCACGAGCTGGGCCTTCAGTTTCGCCAGCGGCTGGCAGTTCGAAGTCGCCGGAGAGCACGGAAGTCTAGCTGGTAACGCCCGCCGACTGGTCCATCAGCTTGCCGGCTGGTCCCAGCCCGCCGAGCGAACGAATGAGCCTGTCGTGACCTACACTCGTGAGATTACTCACTTCATCGACGTGCTCTTGCGTGGCGAGCCAGTTGCTGCCTCTGTCGATCAGGCGATTCGCGTCCTGCAGTTGATCAAGGGTGCCTATCGGTCGGTCGAGGAGCACCGCGCGGTCAGCCTGCCTGAAGATCCAACACGATTGTGATCGACCTAAGCCCGCACCCCTTGCTCCTCTCCTGCTCGAAGCGAGAGAGAGCACCCAGAGGGTACTCGAGTGACAAGCCGACGGATTGAGGGAGATTCGGCCGTCCGCTCGCCGTTGGGGAGCCCCCAAAAGATGTAATCGGGAGGACTTCCGTGGTTCTACGCTACTTTCAGGACAAGAAGCCAACCATCGCCCCGGACGCCTTTGTGGCCGACGGGGCAGTCTTGATCGGCGCGGTGACCCTGAGCGAGAGTAGTAGCGTTTGGTTCAACGCCGTTCTGCGTGCCGATAGCGAGCCAATCTCCATCGGTAGGCGCAGTAACGTCCAGGATAACAGCACGCTTCACGTCGACCCTGGTCTACCTTGTGTCGTCGGCGACGACGTAACGATTGGCCACAACGCGATCGTCCACGCCTGTACGATCGAGGACAATTGCCTTATTGGGATGCACGCAACAGTTTTGAGTGGCGCCATTGTCGGACGAGGCAGCATCGTCGGCGCGAATGCCCTCGTGACCGAGAACGCACGGATTCCACCGGGCTCGCTCGTCCTCGGCGTGCCCGGCAAAGTCGTCCGCGAGCTCAAGCCGGAAGAGATCGAGCGCATTCGTCGACAAGCCGAGGGATACGTTCAGCGAGCCCGAGCATATCGGGGTGTTCCATGAGCTTTAGAAAGTCGTCGTCAACTCAATCGTCCGGCCCTCGGCCGCGGCTCGCGGCGCCGCGAGCATGACCTCCAGCAGGTGACGGGCACGCGCACCGGTCAAGACCAGCTCGGTACCGTCGAGCAGGCATTCGACCATGTGAAGCACGCCCAGATCACGCACGGGTGAGGACGGCGGAACATCGACACGGATCCATTCCTTCTGACTCGAGCGATACAGATGGAGCGACGCATTGGCGCCGTTGCCAATTACGCTCAACGTCCCCTCACTCCCATAGATCTCGAGCTGTGGTCCCATCGACGCTTCTACGCAGTACGTCGCGTCGAGAAAGCCGAACCGCGCCTCGCCAAAATCGAGCATCAGCAACGAATTATCGTCGATGTGGACTTCGATGTGCTTGCCCCGATACGGTCCGGCCGTGGTTATTCGGACCGGTCGGGAGCGACCGGAAAAGCAGGCGACGCGCCTGATTGGACCAAGAATGCTGGTTATCTGACTCAAGCCATGGACACCCAGGTCGAGAATCGGCGATGAGCCCGGTTGGTAGAACCAGGTGGAGTCACGGGGAACATCGTGCTTTTCCGGCCCATCGTGTGAGCTCTGGACGCGCGCGAAGGTCACTTTGCCAATCGCGCTGTCTGCGACCAGTGACCGGACCTTTTGGATCAATGGACGCACCGGGTGCTCTGGCGCGCAGCCAAGGACGAGGCCCCGTGACCGCGCCTCGTCAATGAGCGTCGTGGCTTCGTCGAGGGTCGTCGCCATCGGCTTCTGGGTGTAGACGTGGCGGCCGGCCTGGAGAGCGGCCAGGCTGACCATGTAGTGGCTAGGAATCGGCGTCGTGTTCACCAAGAGATCGAAGTCGATCTGATTGAGCATCGTCCCGAGATCAGTGAAGTATCTCGGAATCTCAAACTTTTCGCTGGCTGACCGCGCCGCTGATTCTACCGCGTCACATACCGCGACGACCCCGACCTTTCCCATTGCTTCGAGCATTTTCAAGCCCGGCAGGTGTAAGAGGTTGGCAATCGCACCACAACCAATCAGACCGACTTTTAGCTTATCCATGGGCTGCTTGTCTCCCCTCTGCTAAATTAAAGCTCAGCCAGAGGCCGTGCGCCAGCGAATAATGCTGCTGATGATCAACGCCACCAATCCAATTAGCAGTAAAGGGGCTTGGAAGAATCGAGCGCCCGTGACTACCGCGCATAATCCGCCAATAAAGATGATCGCGCCGAAGAGCATGACGATCAGTGAGAAGTAAGCGACGACCTGGCGGATCATCACAACGCAATCAGCCCTTGTCGGACTGCACGGGTGACTGCTTCGGTTCGACTAGTGGCGCCGAGTTTAGCCAAGATTGCTCCGACGTGAAATTTCACCGTGTGCTCACTAATCTGGAGGCGAGCCGCGATGATCTTGTTGGGTAGACCGACCGCTAGTAATTGTAGCACTTCACGCTCACGCTCAGTGAGTGCTTCCACCTCAGCGGCCGTCAGACCGTCGGCCACGACCACCGGGTTTCCGACCGCGAGCAGGCTGCCAACCGCCGGAGCGAGTACGGTGAGCCCCTGCGCGACTGCGTTCAAGGCCGCTCCGATCTCGTCGGCCGTCGCATCGGGAAGGAGAAAGCCGCGCAGGCCGGCGCTCAGCAAAGCGCGGAGCGCTGGGACTAACGGCAGCTCACCAAGAGCGACGACCGGCGCGACGCTCCGGGAGACGAGCCCGAGCAGGCTCGTCTCCCGAGCTTCATCCGGATGCAAGGCGACCAACACGACGTCTGGCGCGAGTTCGGTGAGTGGTTCCACGGCCTGTTCCGGCGATCCAGCCTGGCCAACGACGTACAGGTCGCCGCGCTCGGCAAGCAGGCCACGCAGACCCGCCCGTGCCATGGGCTGGCGCGCTACCACCAAGACCCGGATTGTCACGTCGTGTTCGCTCATCTTCAGAATCACTCAGGTGAAAGCGGTAGGCAACCCCCACCCTAACCCTCTTCCAGCGGGAGAGAGAATTTCAGGGTAAGTGAATCTCGACCCAGTGCAAAGCACCAGCGCGAAGTGTCGCCAGGCGCAAAGGCACGATAGCAGAAGCGGCCAATCGCGCCGACAGGTCGCCCAGACTGTCGCCAGCGTCTACCAGAACGTCACCAAGAACGAATCCTGCCTTTTCCGCCGGGCTGCCCGGGGTAATACCCAGGACGAGCAAGCCGGGCCGACCAGACAGATTGTACTGGGCGACGACCGGTTGGGGAAGTGGGACCCAACGGCCAAGGATTCCCAACCACTCACGATTAGCACCATCTCCTTGAAGAAACCGGTTGACAGTATTACTGGGGACAGAGAGCCCAAGACCCCCGCTGAGGACTAGATGGGGAATGCCGATCACCCGTCCACGAACGTCGGCAAGTGCGCCACCGGAATTCCCTGGGCGGAGGCGAATCGTGGCATGGATGCGCTCATCGTCACCGCCGGCCGGTGACACCCCGGCGATGACAACGCCCAGCGCCAACGCGTTACGCTCTCCGTAGGGATTGCCCATGGCCACGACTAATTCACCCGGGCGGACTGCCGACGAATCGCCGATCGTTGCCGCTTGTTGCCCGATCTCTTCGCCGTCTCTCGCCCGGAGCGCCGCTAAGTCGAGCCGCTTTGCTCGGGCAAAGACCTCGGCCGGTCGGCGGCGGCCATCGGCCAGCACGACCTCGGCCTGCTCCCCGGGTACGACGTGGTGATTGGTCACCACCACCCCGCTCGCGTTCCAGATTACACCGGAGCCCGTCGAGCGAGATGTGCGCACCGCGACCACGCTTGGCACGAGCCGCTCGGCCAAGCTGGCGAGCTCGGTTGAGACCGCCGCCGTTTGGCTCAGTTGATCAAGTGCCGTTGTCATCGCCAACCTCGCTTAACTACGCTCACCCGGAGTGACGTTCAATGTTTTCGCCTCGCCAGCCCGTGCAATGATCAAAGAAACGCTCTGCCCAATCAGATTGGGGGTGAGCGCTGCTTGCAAGTCCTCGCCGTTAGTGAGCGCGTGGCCCGCCAGATTAATCAGAACGTCGCCAATCACCAACCCTGCCCGCTCGGCTGGACTACCAGCCTCGACGCCGACGACGATCAGACCGGTATCTTGGGAAGCTCCTAGCTTCTGCTTCAGCGCCGCAGGTAGCTCGACAGGCTGCGAGCTCACGCCGAGATAGGCCCGACGGATTCGTCCCTGAGTCAAGAGGGTCTGAACAATGCTCGAAAGCGTGGCCGTTGGAATCGCGAGCTCGAGTCCGGGAATGATACGTGAGCTGTTCATGCCGATGACTTGTCCCTGGGGGTCGACGAGCGGTCCCCCCGAGAAACCTGGATAGAAGGTAAGATCGGCGCGGAGATAGCTAGCCAGCGTCCCGCCACGAGCCGTTCGCAGCGGCCCGCCCGCCGCGCTAATGATCCCAAAGCTTGCCTGGATTGCGCCCAAGCCTCCCCGCCCGAGGGCAAGGGCTAGACTTCCCACCTTCACCGGGCTGCCGGTCGCGAGCTGGGCCGGCGAGGGCGCCGGGGTAGCCAGGCGTAGCACCGCGACGTCGCTTGCCGGATCCCTGCCCACCAGTGTCGCGGCAACGCCATTACCGTCGGTGAGTGTGACGCTTAAATCCTCATCACGCTCGACGACGTGGTCGGCGGTGACGATGACCCCGTTGGCATTCCAAACGATTCCGCTGGCTGGTCCGCGTCTCCGTCCATGGACCGTCACGACCGCTGGTGCCGCGCGCTCGACCGCGCCGGCGATCTCATCGGAAATAGCCACGAGTACGCCGGCCGGGGGGTTATTTGTCGCCATAACTTTAATTCTCCCAAGTATGGACCGAAAGTGCTCGGTCACAGATTCAACCTACGATCGGAGTATACGATCAGCGATGAGGAGTGCCATCACCGTAAGGAGTAGCTTTGACCTAGACCTTCGGCTAGTTACGAACTTCCCCAACTCTTGGTCAGCGCGTACAATGAAGCGATTTTAGACCGCCGTATCATAGCAAGCGTCGAGGCGGTCACGAGCCTTCGGAGTTGACCGACATGTCCAATCAGCCCTTGAACTTCCTGCTCTTCAATCCGGACGAGTGGCGCGGCGATTGTGCCGGCTGCGCCGGCGATCCGGTCGTCCAAACTCCCAATCTCGATGCCCTGGCGGCACAAGGCGTGCGCTTCGATCAATGCTACGTCCAGCACACCGTTTGCTCGCCGTCTCGCACTTCATTTATGACCGGCTGGTATCCTCACGTCCGGGGACATCGGACTCTCTGGCACCTGTTGCGGCCAGACGAGCCCAATCTTTTCCGCTATCTCAAGCAGTCTGGCTACGACGTCCGGTGGTATGGCAAAAATGACCTGCTAGCTCCGGAAAGCTTTGCTGACAGTGTGACTGAAGCTGGCTCACGCGGCGGCCGGCACGGCATGGATATACCCTGGGCATACGAGGACCCCCGTTACTATAGTTTTCTCTTCGGCCCCGGTGGTGACCCGCGCGAGCATCACGATTACGCCAACGTAGCGGCAGGTATCGAGTTCCTGCGCCAGCCGCACGATCGCCCCTTTTGCCTCTTCTTGCCACTTAGCTCACCGCACCCGCCCTATACCGCGCCTGAGCCATTCCACTCGATGTACGATCCGTCGCATCTGCCGGCCCTTCGCCCACCAGGCGGTGACGACTTCCCGCTCTACCATCGACGTATTCGCGAGACCCGGCGTTTGAATGAGCTCGACGATTCCGTGCTACGGCAAATTCGTGCGGTCTATTTAGGAATGATTAGCTTTTCCGATTGGTTACTCGGCGAATTACTCCGGGCTCTGGATGAGACTGGCCTGGCTGAAAACACGGTCGTCATCGTTTTCTCGGACCACGGCGATTGGGCTGGCGATTATGGCCTGGTCGAAAAATGGCCCAGCGCGCTCGATGATACGCTCACTCGCGTCCCCTTTGTCGTTCGCCTTCCCGGTGGCGCACGCGGACAGGTCGTATCCGAAATCGTCGAGCTCTTCGATCTGATGCCGACCGTGCTCGATCTCGCCGGCATCGAGGCCCAACATACCCACTTCGCGCGCTCCTTGCTGCCCCAGCTCCAGGGCATGCCCGGCGACACGAGTCGCGCCGCGTTTGCCGAGGGCGGTTACGATCCCCACGAGCCGCACTGTTTCGAAGGTCACGTCGGCGGCGACCAATCGCTGCGTGCGCCGACCCACATTTATGCGCCGAAAGCTGGCCTGCAACAATCGGATCCTCTTTCGGTCTGTCGGGCAACCATGATTCGGACCGCTACCTACAAGCTGGTCCGCCGGCCGCTCGATCGTTCCGAGCTGTACGATCTCCGCGACGATCCCGGGGAAAGTCGAAACCAGTATGGTCAGCCGGCCTATGCCGCGATCCAGCGCGAGCTCGAGCGACGCCTTCTCGATTGGTACATTCACACCGCCGACGTCACGCCGTTCGACGAGGATCCACGCGGTCATACATTCCATCGCCCCGGAGAGAAAACTCTCTGAGCTTCCCGCCAATAAGGAATCCTCGCCCAATCCCAGCCGCTTTTTACAATACCGCACTACAGGGACGCGTGGCTCAGTTACAAATGGCTAACTGGGCCACCACTGCCAATGAACTGACCAGCAGCCCTCATCCTCGTCTTCCTCCCAAGAGAGATTTCCATCTCATCAGTGTTGACCTCATAGGGGGAAGACAACTGGGGCAGGACCACTGGCGTTAAAGGATTAGGACCTTTACGCGATTCCAACGGCAGGCAGCCAGCCTTAGGATCTGAACCGTCAGGCCAGTTGAACGTGGCTGCACTAGATATCTCTTCATAAAAGTATTGGTCTAGTGGGTGGGGGAAGATGGGCCAACGCTGGGTAAACTATGCCCAATTCATGGTTTTCGGGCTGGCAATTGTCATTGCCCTGCTCTTTATGCGAAGCAGCACTCCAGCTTCGGCCGCTCCATTAGCTGCGCCAACTCCCGGGCCCGGAGCAATGACCGACTACACAGTGACGAACAGCAATTCGGTAACGATCACTGTTGAGAACGTCTTCACCAATACGACGGGATTCTCCTACGTCTTTTGGAGCACCATTCCGGCCAATAGCACCGCCAATTTTTACCTGAGCCAGATCTCCCAGATTCCTAGTCCCTTTACCGGAACCTTGAACCTCTACTCGAATCAACCTTTTACCGCTCAGGTAACCGGCTACGATTATCCGGGCTCGCCTACTGTGACGCCGACGGCAACCCCGACCTCGAATGCCTCGCCAACCGCGACGGCAACGAGTCCGGTACTTGGAACTGCCACCGCCACACCGACCGCGACAGCAACGAGTCCGGTACTTGGAACCGTCACCGCCACGCCGACCGCCCCCCCCAGCAGTGTGCTATTCAGCGATGGCTTCGAGGAGTCAAGCTTCAGCGCAGGTGGCTGGGTGGTTAACGTAAACGGCACCGGATCAGCCGCCCAGTTGGTCACGGCCCCGGTTTGGTCCGGGAACCAAGCAGCGAGTTTTTCCACGCAGACCCAACAGAGCGGTCAAAGCGCCGTGGCCGAGGCGCGGATTAGCTGGCCCGCGTCCAATGTCGAGACTGCCCAAGCGATGGTGCAACCGCAAGTAACAGCGGTCCAGATCAACGCCAAGATCTTCAGCCTCGAAACCAAAGGACCCAATCCGTGGATGCCGCGAGCAGGTTTTGGGCTTGGCCCCAGTACTTTCGAAGCCATCTACGCCACCAGCGACAACGTCGTCCACTATCAGGATACCGGCGTGACCTACCAGTTCGGGCGGTGGTATAACCTCCAGATGACAGTTGATTATCGGGGAATAAATCCCAGCTTCACTTTTGTGATCAACGGTCAAACCGTCTATACGACGGTCGATACCACGGCGGGCAGCAATACCGATCGGCCGGCCGCCTTGGACGTGGGATTTGGCCCAGGGAGCTGGGGGGGGAATAGTGGAGCGGTGGTCTTCGACCAGGTCGTGGACGTAAGCGGCAGTTCTGTGCCTACCTTAACGCCAACAGCGACCACGAGTTCGTCACCAACAAGCACGCCGACGCCCAGCGCCATGGCTACGTCGACGACGCCAACCCTGACCGCGACTTCGGTCGCCTCGCCGACGGCTACACCGACGAAGACAATCACCCCCAGACCCAATTCACCCAGTCCGACGCAGACGAGTGGGACACCAACCACAACGCCAATCGCGACAAGAGTCACGAATACACCGCCAATCTTTACCACGGTGATCGCGAACGCTTCGGTTCAAGTGCTGATACCACCGCAAGCGGTATCGGCTGGATCAATTGCTCAGGTCGTCGTAAGTGAGCCCGCGTCCACGCCGGTGGTCAATCCGAGCAACGGGAGCTACGAGCAAATCCTAGCAATAACGATCGACGCGACGGATGATAGTGGCAAAGAGGTTCACCAATTGGCGGTGCCGGCGACGATCAGCATCACTTTCACTCCATTGCCGGGGACGAATCCGAGCCTTGCTCAAATCGCCACGGTCGATTCGAGTGGGAATACCGAAATCCTCGCGACCCAGATAGTCAACAATGGCGATGGGACGTATACTGCCATTGCCCAAACGCCCCACTTCTCGTCTTTTACTCTTTCTGCTCCGTCGGCCGGCGCCTTAGTTCGGCAGATCTTCATCCCCGCCGCCAGCAGCTTCTAACCAAGAGTGAAGTGACGTAAAAGGCATGGAAGGAAAGATTTGAATGTGTTATTGCTCGGCGAAAATGGGCTCAAACTCACTTTCGGTGGAGCTCATCAGGCCACGCGCAGTGCTCGTTTCCGCAGGAGCGTGAATGATGCTCGGCCGTATGCTTGGCGCTTCAGGAG
>JAJPIK010000055.1 GCA_021324795.1 Chloroflexota bacterium | reverse complement strand
GCTTTGGCCCGGGCGACCACGCCTGCGGGTTCGGCCTGCGCTCGGCTGAGGCGGACCAATTCCGTGCGCTCCTCCACCGACAGCGGACGCAACGGATCTTTCTGGCGACGGGACATGGAGAGGCTCCTGATTGATATTTCCCAGAACTTTACTCCTGTCACGGATATATGGCAAGCCTCAACGCAAGTGACCCACTAGCTCAGGTGGCGTTCCTTTTGAGGAGGACGGAGGAAAATGAGCTATTTACGACATTCACGAACGGTATCCCGACGACTGGTGCTGCACGGGTTGGTAGTCGCGGTCGCGAGCAGTGGCGGAGCCGCGATTCTGGCCGCCTGTGGGCAAACTTCGGCCCCTTCGAGTCAGCCAACCGCGAGTCCCGCGACCAATCAGGCGGCGGCTAATGCAACCACGACCTCGGCTCCGGTGGCGACCTCTGCGCCGTCGGGCGAGAAGGTTACGATCAAGGTCTTCAACCGTGGGACACCAGTCAACGAGGTGGTTAAGGGCGGTGCTGACGAGTACGCAAAAGAACATCCGAACGTTAGCATCGACTGGCAGAGCGCGCCGCCTGGTCAGGATCTGCAGAAGATGCTCATCCTGGCGGCGTCGGGCACCTCGCCAGATATCCAGTGGCAGTGTACCCCTTGTGACTGGCTCCTGTACGTCCACGCCGGGCTGGTCATGGATATTCTGCCCCTTGTCAGATCTCATAACTACGACCTCAGCGTCCAGCTTCCGTCAGCGGTAGCCGTCCCGACGATTCAAGGGAAGATGTACGGCATGCCAAACTTTGCGCACCCGGGCTATCCCGCCCTCATTATCAACAAGACTATGTTCGACAAGGCCGGTGTTCCGATTCCCAAGGAAGATTGGACATCCGGTCCTCATCCGGGGTGGAAAGGCTGGGACTATGAAGCCATGCGGGAGGCAATCCTTGCTCTCACGCAGCGGAGCGGTGGACGTGTGCAGCAGTGGGGTATCCAGGTGCGGGGACCGGCCAACCCGCTCAACGTGATTCTGGATTCGATGCGTTCCGATGGTAGCGACTACTTGAACGCGGAGGGCACTAAGGTTCAGTTCGACACGCCTGCGGGACGGAAGTACATTAGCTACTTTGCTGACCTGTACACCAAGCAGAAGGCCGCACCCCTCACATCGGATATGCCATCAGGCGGTCCGGACCTGATGGCGTCGGGTCGGGTAGCGATACGCCCTGCCCCTACCTGGGCCATCAGTACAGCGCAGCAGACTTTCAAGAACTTTGAGTGGAAGATCATCCCGGCACCTTTGGGAGCGGTTGGCGTGGATGCCTGGGCCGAGGCCAACATGTTTCAGCTCCTGAAAGTTACGAAGCAGCCGGACATTGCGTTTGACGTCTTGGTCAAGATCATCGACCCGAAGTGGGGCTGGAAGTCAGTGGAAATGGGCGGCATCCCGGGCAGCCAGAAGGAGTTTTGGACACCCGACTCTCGGCTTGCCAAGGATCCGAACTGGGCGATTTTCGCCCGGTACATGCTCACCGTCTCTCCCGCCCGTATCCCCGCGAATGGACGCTACACTGAGTTCAATAACGCCTTCATTAACCAACTTGATCCTATCTGGACCGGCCAAGATGTGGATGCCAACAAACTCATCGATAGTATTATGCCCAAGCTCCAGGCGATCGTGGACGCGAAGGCGCCGACGATCCAGGAAGCAGCACAACCTACTGCCTTCTCGGCTTGCCCTTGCCAAATCTTGACTTGACGAACAGGCGACCGTGGGCTAGCGTGGGAGAACGAGGGGCCCCGACCGTGTGCAAGTTTCTCCCTGGACGACGCGGGGTACATCACAGCCGCTTTAGCCAAAGTTATCCACGGATTGTAGCGTCCGGCGGGGTGGCACAAGCCCGTCGGAGTTTCTTCCGGGAACAGCGGGAAATTGTCGTTACACCGTTCGGTGGGCCGAACGGTGTAACCGTGAGGAAGTGATCTGGGGATAGCTGATTACGCATCCGGAGGCCCGATGGCAACAAGATCGGGAGACTGGTAGGTAGTGGGAGTGGTGGCAAACACACGACGGACGAATCGCGGAGGCGCCTTGAGCCGCAAAGAGGCGATTCTGGGGCTCGCATATATAAGCCCATGGCTGATTGGGTTCGTGGTCTTCACAGCCGGCCCGGTCATCGCTTCGGCCTACCTGAGCCTGACGGATTACGCGATCCTGGCGCCGCCAAAGTTCGTTGGGCTTGCCAATTACACTCACGCGCTCAGCGGCCAAGATGGGATCTTCTGGAAGGCGGTTTACAATACTGCGTATTTTGCCGTGATCTTCGTGCCAATGAGCATCGTTGGCTCGCTGGCCACCGCGCTGTTACTGAACATCAAGATCCGGGGTCAGTCAGTTTTCCGCACAATGTTCTTTGTGCCGTCGATCACGCCAGCGGTTGCAACCGTCATCCTGTGGATCTGGATCCTCAGCCCCGACTACGGACCTCTCAACGACATCCTCTGGGGTATCGGTATCCCGGGGCCCGGTTGGCTAGGCTCGCCGGTCTGGTCCAAACCGGCGCTGATCCTGATGAGCCTGTGGGGCGCGGTCGGCGGAAGCACGATGATTATCTTCCTCGCGGGACTCCAGGGTATTCCCCAGGAGCTGTATGAGGCCGCCGACATCGACGGCGCTACTTGGTGGCAAGGGTTCCGCGATGTCACGCTGCCGATGCTCTCACCATCGATCTTCTTCAACCTGGTCGTGGGCATGATCGCAGCCTTTCGCGTTTTCACTGCTGCGTACGTGGCCACGAGCGGCGGCCCGATGTACTCAACGGAGTTCTATATGCTTTACCTGTTCACGAATGCTTTTAACTACCTCTACATGGGCTTCGCCTCAGCTCTCGCCTGGATGTTCGTAGTGGCGATACTGCTGCTGGTCGCGCTACAACTCTACCTAGGGTCGAAGTGGGTCTACTACGAAGGGGCAGCACCGGAATGACGACCGAAGTCGCGCAGATCTCCCGACGGCGAGCGGTCGGGCTTTGGCATGAGGCGCGAAGTTTCGCGCGCCGCCGTTCAACTCGGACGTTCGCGCTGAAGGGGATCGCCTATGTGCTGGCGATCGGCCTAGGACTGGTGTTCATGGCCCCCTTCATCTTCGCCTTGACCGGGTCATTGATGACGCCAGCCGAACTGTATGTGATCCCACCAAAGTGGATCCCGGCGGCGCCGCAGTGGGTGAACTACGTCAACGTTTGGAACTTCGTCCCCTGGCCAACCTACATCAAGAATACCCTCATCATCACGGCCGTCGCCATGACTGGCCAACTTGCCTCATCCTGCTTCGTGGCGTACGGGTTCGCCCGCTTTCGTTTTCCGCTGCGGAACACGCTCTTCCTGATCCTCCTCGGGACCATGGTCATGCCCGGCGAGGTCATCACCATCCCGCAGTTCATTCTTTTCAAGTTGATGCATTGGGTCGATACCTTCCTGCCCCTGACCGTGCCGAGCTACTTCGGAAACAGCGCCTTCACCATCTTCTTGCTGCGGCAGTTCTTCATGACCCTCCCGCGCGACCTGGACGACGCGGCCAAGATCGACGGTGCGGGTACTCTTCGGATCCTGGTGCAGGTACTGGTCCCTCTCTCGAAGCCGGCGCTGGCAACGGTGGCGATCCTCTCGTTCATCTACCACTGGAACGATTTCTTCTCGCCACTCATCTACCTGAACAGCAAGGAATTGTATACGGTCTCGCTCGGGCTGAACTACTTCCGCTCGGCTCAGACAGAAGCGGGACCACCCATGGCCCACTGGCTTATGGCCGCGTCAGTAATCGTCACCGTTCCGGTGATCGCTGTGTTCTTCAGTCTCCAGCGGTACTTCATCCAAGGTATCGTCATGTCAGGTATCAAGAGGTAACCCGCGGCCGAACACGGGGGGACATCTGGAGCACGTTACCGACGCAAAAGACTGCGTCCGGCTTGGCAGGACACACGAAGGTCTCGTTGGAATATCAGGATGAAGGGCGAAAGCACGTGGTGCTGGGGGCGACTTTGCGCTTCGCCTAAGACCCATCGCCTGTGTCACGCCCGCCTCGCAGGTTGGGGTCATTCTTGTACGCCCCATGAGCGTTGCGTACACTGGATGCACGCGACGGGCGTCCCGGTGGTTCCAAGACTACTAACAGGAGGGACAATGTGATCAAGGCACGACGCATCGTGTTTACCGGAATACGACAGGCAGACTGGCAGGAGTTCGAGCTACCCGAGCAGCCCGGGCCTCACGAGGTCGTGATCAAGACACTCTGGAGTGTGGTCAGCATCGGGACTGAAACTGCTATCTACGCTGGGACGCACATCGGGTTTCGGACACCGGGGTCACGCTATCCGAAGTACCCCTATCTCGCCGGCTACGCAGCGACGGGGACGGTGCTTGCAGTCGGAAGCGATGTCCACGGTCTCACTCCAGGACAGGTCGTTGCCTTCCCGGGCAAGCATGCCTCCCACGGCGTCTGGGATGTTCGAGAGAACCCGGTGGTCGCCGTGCCGGAGGGGGTGCCCCCGGAGCAAGCGGCCCTAACTCGTCTTGCGACGATCAGCCTCAATGGCATGCGGCTCCCGCGGATCTCACTAGGCGACAGCGTGGCTGTCGTCGGTGCCGGGCTCATCGGCCAGTTTGCCGCGCAGTTTGGTCAGCTCCTTGGGGGATGGCCGGTCATTCTGATCGACCGTCTGCCCAACCGGCTGGGGATTGCCCGAACCTGCGGAATTTCTGTCGTACTTGACGTATCGAATCAGGACATTGTCACAGCCGGTCGAGATGCCACCGGTGGGCGAGGGTTCGATGTGGTCGTCGAAGCGACCGGTGCGGCCCCAGTCGTGGTGCAGGCGCTCGAACTGGCGGCCCGATACGGACGGGTGGTACTCCTGGGAAGCCCCCGGGGACGTGTCGAGATCGATCCCTACTCGACAATCCATAGTCCAGGCGTGACCGTCATCGGTGCGCACGCGACGACTGCCCCCAACGTCGAGACGATTGCGAGTCGCTGGACGACCCGGGCGAACTTCGAGCTGGCCCTCAACCTGCTGGCTCACAGAAAGCTGGTGGTCGAGCCCTTGATCAGTCATCGCTTGCCTGCTGCCGTCGCAGTCGATGCATACGAGGCCATCGTCGGCCACCCTGAGGAATACCTTGGCGTGCTCTTCGATTGGCGCGATGAGGGAGTGGGGGAAAAACGGTGAAAGTGTTCATGCACTGGGATATGGAGGGCGTGAGCGGCTTGTTCTGCCGCGAGCAGGTCTGGTACTGGGAACCCGGCGTGCGGGAGGAGGTGGCGCGCGAGGGCCGTGACCTCCTGATCGCGGACGTGAACTCCGCCTGTGCGGCGGCACTCGCCGCTGGCGTGGACGAGATCATCGTCTGCGACACCCACCACGGTGGTGGCAATATCGAGCTCGATAAATTGCTCATCGATCCACGCATTACCTATCTGGTTCGCAGTGTTGGGCCGCACGACGGAACCCTACGCTGGATGCCCGGACTCGATCAGAGCGTCGACGCACTCTTGCTACCGGGGCACCACGCCAAGGCAGGCACCACGGGGGCCTTCTTACCGCACACATGGTCGCTCGACTGGGCAGACGTACGAATCAACGACCGGAGCGTGGGCGAGCTGGGGATCGAGGCATGCTTCGCCGGGCACTGGGATATCCCACTCATCCTGGTCCAGGGAGACGAAGCGGCGTGCACGGAGGCCCAGGAACAATTCCCTGGCGTCGTCACGGCGTGCGTCAAGCGCGCGCTGTCACACGACCTCTGCACCGGGCTCGACGCCGGGTCGGCGCGCCGACTGACCGCGACCAGGATCGCGGAGGCGATCGAGCGGTTACGCACCGCCAAGCCACCTCCGTACAAGCCGGCCCTACCAATGACAGTCACGATTCGCATGACGACCGTCCAGGCTGCCGATAGAGCTGCAACTCGGTCGGGCGTTCGCCGGATCGATGACTATACCGTCGAGGGACGGGTAGAGCGGCACTGCGACGTGGTCAAATGGATCAATGGCACCGGCTTGGACATGCCAGCGCCGCGCAGAGAAGGACGGTGATCACCGTCAGAGTTGCGATGGCGCGATTTGCAGCTCCGGCACGTTGGCGCGCAGGGGGAGCGCGGCGACGAACACGCAGGCGGCGGCCACGTCCTCGGGCTGCAGCGCCTTTGCCACGACCTCGGGGGAGGTCGGGACCGGGCGCTTGAGCAGCAGCGGCGTATCGGTCACACCGGGAAAGATCACCGTCGTGCGGATACCGTTGGCCTTCTCCTCCTGCATCGTCCCGTGGGCCAGCCCCACCACGGCGTGCTTCGCCGCCTGATAGGCGACCCCCGACGTGTCCGGGCGTTGCACCGCCAGGGACGAGACGTAGATGATCCGTCCACCGCGCCCGCGCAGGCGCGGCACCGCCGCTCGGGTGACCTGGAAGGCGGTTTCGACGTTCCCCGCCAGCACCTCTTCCCAACCCTGCTGTGTCAACACGCTTAGCGCCCGCTCGCGGATGTTCGTGCCTGCCGTGATGACGACCACGTCGAGTAGGCCAAGCTGCTCGACCGTCCGCGTGAAGGCGCTTTCAACCGCGGACGGATCGGTCAGGTCAGCCGGACAGCTCACGACCCGCCGCCCCAGCGCCCGAATCTGCGCCGCGACCACCTCGAGCGCCGCGCGGCGCCGCGCGACGACCGCGACGTCCGCTCCCTCGCGCGCACAGGCCAGGGCGGTCGCGCGTCCCATGCCACTGCTTGCCCCGGCCACCAGGACCACCTTGCCGGCCAGCCGCCCGGCGCCGGATTCCTCGGTCGACGTCATCGCTTGCATCCTCCCTCACGTCAATTGTCTCGTCTCACCGCGCCAAGCGGCGACGGCGGGCTGATCTTCGACACCCGACGCCGCGCGCCTGGTGCATCCCATCCACCCAACCCCCAGGCCCTGACCTCCGAATTACGCCATCCGCGCGAAGCTCTCGGGCGAGATGCGATACTGGAGTTCACCGCCGCCGAAGAAGCGCTCGATCTCGGCTACCAGCGCCCGCCCCTGCTCCTGGTAAGAGTCGCGCGTGTGACCGGCCTGGTGCGGCGTGAGCAGGACGTTGGGAAGCGCGCGGAACGGACTCTCCCGGGGGAGTGGCTCCTCGTCGAAGACATCGAGTGCCGCCCAGATCCGCCCGGTCTGCAGCGTGCGCAGCAGCGCCTCCTGGTCGACAACCCAGGCGCGCGCGCAGTTGACGAAGATCGCTCCGTCCCGCAGCAGGTCCAGCTGCCGGGCGCCAATCAGGTGGTGCGTCTCGGGGGTCGTGGGCGCGTGGACCGAGACAACCTCGCTGGCCTCGAAGAGATCGTCGAGGAACACCGATTCGACGCCGAGCGCGGCCACATCGTCGGCGCCCAGGTACGGGTCGTAAACCAGCAGGCGTGGTCCGAAGGCGCCCAGCAGCCGCGCCACCTTGCGCCCGACGTAGCCCATCCCCACCAGGCCGACGGTTCGCCGGGCGAGCAGCCCCTGGGGCGCACTCACCGCCTCGCGCCAGCGGGCACCGGCTTTCAGGGCGCGATCCATCTCGTGGACGCGGCGCAGCCCGAGCAGGGTCGCCAGGAGGGTGTACTCGGCAACAGCGTCGGCGATGATGTTGGCGGCGTGGCAGACGACGATTCCCCGGGCGAAGACGCTCGCGGGCAGGAGGTGCTTGACGCTGCCGGCGGTGTGCGCGATCAGGCGCAGCCGACGGGCGCCGTCGAGCGCCTCGTCGGTGAGCGGTGGCGTGCCCCAGCCGGTGAGGCAGGCGTCGGCATCGGCGAGGAGCGTGGGGAGCGTCGCGGCGATTGCGCTCGCTTCCTGATCTCCTCCCACGACCTCGGCAACCTCACGCAAATGCGCGAGTGTCTCCGGGGTCAGTACCTCCGGCTGGCGGGAAGGGGGAATGAGCAGCGCCACGCGAGGGCGCCCGGTCCGATCATCCATGGGCCGATCCATCCTCGTACGTCTCTAGCAGGGCCGCCAGCGCCCGATACTCGCGCGCGGCGATCTCGTCGCTGGGCAGGTCCGGCCTCGGCGCCTTGTGGCATTCCGCCATGTAATAGCCGGTGTAGCCGATCTCGGCCAGGGCACGCAAATACGACGCGTGGTCGATGTTGCCCTCGCCCAGCAGCAGGTCATGGCTGCCGCCGTGCGCGAGGGAGGCATCGTCGCCCACCGAAGCGCTGCGACCGTCCCGGCGTGCCCCTTTCACCTGCACGTTCTGGATCAGCCGGCCCAGTCGCAGCATTGCCTCCCGCCCGTAGGGCCGTCCTGCCAGGTACATATTGGCCGGATCGAAATTGACGCCGACGTTGGGGCGATCGGTGAGACGAACGAGTTTCAGAGTGGAGTCAGTATCGATCGTCAGGGTGAGGTGATTCTCGAGGAGAATCCGAATGCCCGCCACCAGGCCCACGTCGGCGGCCTCGCGCAGATAATGGGCGGCCCGGAGCCAATGATCCTCGCGGGGAACGCGGAGATTGCGCCCGAGATGATCCGGCCAGAGGCGGATCATCGTGCAGCCCAGCACGTGGGCGATCTCGACGTAGCGGCGGAAGCGTTCTAGCTCAGCTCCTGCCTCCCGGTCGCTCGCCTCGGCAAACCCGCCGACGTAGGTGCAGAGGGTCACCACCTGCAAACCTAGGTCATCGCAGCGTTGCCGCAGCGCACGCACCCGTGCGAGCGGGATATCCGGCGGAAGGTGATTCGACGTGCCGAAGAGCTCCAGACCGGTATAGCCGCAGCGGGCCGCGATCTCCAGAGCTTCCTCGAGCGGCCGATCCTGCACAACCTTCGAGGAGAGTCCGATCTTGTGCTGCATAAATCTCCCTTCCCGCACCACGGTAGCGCGCTCCACCCCCGGACCGTGGATCCCGATCACGGCTGACCGATCCCACGCGGCACCTCCGCCGGCCGTGCTCCGACCTGGCCGGACGGCACCCCGCGCCCCGGGGTGCAGCTTACGCGGTCATCGGGCCGTCGTGATCTTTGACGGTTCCGGAGTGCGTCACGATTAGTGTATAATGCGAACGAAGCCAGGTACAGGGTCTGGGATGAACGTATTCAGCGGGGCGCATCGATGATCGGATCGTGGGGACATCGGCACTGCCATCGTCGCCGGAGGCTCAGCTAGTCGTGGTCAGACGAATCGGACCGGGCCGCCTGCCCGAAGGATCGGCCCAGCCTGAGCTCCTCAAAGACCTCAACCGGGCGCTCGTCCTCGGTCTTGCCCAGAAGGAGCGCGTGTTTAGCCGTGCCGAGATCGCCCGCCAATCCGGTCTGAGCAAGGTGACAACCTCGGCCATCGTGGACGAGCTGATCCAGGCTGGCCTGCTGCGTGAGCTCGGCACTGGCCAGTCGAACGGGGGGCGTCCTCCCCAGCTCGTCGAGTATCTGCCGTCTGCCCGCCTCGCGATCGGCGTCCAGTACGCCCATCGCGAGGTTATCGCCGTGGCAACGGATCTCGACGCGACGCCGGTGCTTCAACTGTCACGGCCGGTCACGAACGCCTCCTCGGAGAGTGTCCTGGCCGCCGTCGTCGCGATCGTTCGCGAGCTGCTCGCGTCGTTGACCCGCGAGCATGTACTCGGGGTCGGGTTCGCCTCTCCCGGTCTTGTTGACCTCGAACAGGGTGTCGTGAACCTGGCCATTGACGTGGGCTGGCGCGATGTGCCGGCGGCGCGCATTCTGAGTGACCAGCTCGGCCTGCCAGTCATGGTCGCCAATCGGGGAAAGACCGCGGCGCTGGCAGAGCAGTGGTGCGCGGGTGAACCCGGCGTCGAGCACCTGATCTACGTCTCGCTGGGAACGGGAATTGCTGCGGGCATCGTCCACGGCAACACGCTCTACCTGGGAGCAACGTCCAGCGCTGGTGAGCTCGGTCACGTTACGATTGATCCGAATGGCCCGGTATGCGAATGTGGGAACCGAGGCTGCCTGCACGTCTACGCGAGCGAAGATGCGATCGTTCGTCGCGCCCGCGAGCTCACGCGCAACCGACCGATCGGTCCACTTGCCGAGAAGATCGACGGCGACGTTCGATCGATCAACGCCGACGCCGTCATCGACGCGGCGCTGCTGGGCGACCCGGCGGCGATTCAGGCGATCGAGGAGGCGGGAGCCTACGTCGGGATTGCCCTGGCCAACGTCGTCAATCTGTTCAACCCGGACCTCATCGTCATCGGCGGGCCAACCAGCCGCGCGGGAGCGGCCCTGCTGGAAAGCATCGAACGTAAGGTCCGTCGTCGCGCGTTGACCGTGCCGGGCCGTCACGTCAGAATCATCCTGTCACGGCTGGGGAACCGGGCCGGGGCGATTGGTGGAGCGATCCTGGTGCTGCGTGAGGTGAATCGTCTGATCTTCTCTAACGATCAGCGGCCTAGTCCCGTGATATCTTGATCCCGGCGATACCCTTGAGGAGGCACAACCGTGCGGCAGGTGCGTATCGTAACCTATCAGCTTCCCGCCGAGGTGACGGGGGAGACGCCCGCCGAGCTCAAGCGCTGCCAGGTCGAGCGGGTGCTTTCTGCTCTTCACGAGGCGGGGCAGGCTGGTGCTGACCTGGCCTGTCTCGGCGAGACCTGCACGACCAGTCATCTCCAGGCCTCCCCGGACGACCGCACCATCTTCGAGGATGCGCTCGATGGCCCAACGACCCGACAGGTCAGCGCGATCGCCGGCCGGTACCGCATGAACGTTGCGCTGCCGATCGCCGCCTACTGGCGCGGCGCCCTGCACAATCTGGTCGTCGTCCTCGATCGGGGCGGCGGCGTTGTTGGCGTGTACGCGAAGGTCCACCCAACCCGCGTCGAACGTCGCCGCGGCATCGTCCCGGGCAGCGACTTTCCGGTCTTTCGGCTCGACTTCGGCGTCGTCGGCGCGCTGATTTGTCACGATCTGAGCTTCGTCGAGAGCGCGCGCGTGCTCGCGCTGCGGGGCGCGGAGGTCCTGATCTGGCCCACGTGGTGGAGTGGCTGGGGTGAAGAGCTGTGTGAAGCGGTCATCAAGAGCCGCGCGATCGACAACGGGTGCTGGCTGGTTCGCGTGGGCTACGGCTATCCGTCGTCCCGGGCCTGGCGTCCCGGGATGCAGCTCGGTCGGAGCGGCGTGATCGGACCCGACGGCGTTGCGCTCTCGAGCTGCGGGCGCGCGATTGGCCTGAGCATCGCGACCGTCGATCTGGATGCCGAGCGCATCGCCCACAGCTTCTCCTGGACTGACGAAGGGCCCTTCCGCGCGGATCTGCTGGCCGACCGCCGACCCGACACCTATGGCGCGCTGGTGGATCCGTCGCTGATACCGTCGCCGCGATCACCGCTCTTGTGAGGCAGCAGCCGGCGTCCTGACAGAGCAAGGATCCAGCCAAGGAACTCTCTTGTGCCTGCCAGGCTCTCCCGGCAGACGATACGCTGCCAGGCTCCCCGAAGAGCGCCCGACTGGGCCTCTCCCGGCTGTCAGCAGCGCGCAGAAACATCGAGCCAGCGAGCGGGCGCCTTCATCCTGCCCGCCGCGGCGGCTAGTTAACTCTCCTGACCTCAACCCTCCTAACCTCCCTCTCTGGGAGGAACCGTCTCTCTCCAGCGCGCTGGAGAGAGACGGAGGGGAGGTACCTTCCCGGCGTGTTGCTCGAGGACATCGCAAACTGCTTTAGGTCTCACGATATGCCCGGAGAATCTGCTCGACGAGCTCCATCGATTTGACCGCGTCGGCAAAGTGACTGGATGGCTGACGCCCCGTCTTGACGCAGTCGATGAAGTGACGGTTCTCGTGCCAGAATCCCAGCCAGTGGTACGGTCGGAGCTCCTCGCCGGGTCGCAGGACCGCGCGCCCGAACTCGGCGGAGGGCAGGATCTCTGGCTCGCCGCTATCGGAGACGAACAGACTATCCCGATCCGCGTCGACAGAGGCGGTGACGTTCTGACCGTGGAACTCGGCGCGAAAGATGCGCCGGCCAGTCACCGCGTTATAGTGGACCGTTCCAACCGCGCCGGTTGAAAACGTGACCAAGGCGAAGAACGCGTTGGGAATGGGACCAGACACATAGCGGCGTCGCACGTCGGCGTAGACGTCGACGACGTCGCCACCACAGAGCCAGCGCAGGTTATCCACCGCGTGGATGCCGTCAGAGGTTAGAGGATCGATCGCGCCGTCGTAGAAGCCCGCCGGCGCCGATAGGTTGGCAGTGGACTTGTAGAACGTCACCTCCGCGAAGTGGATCGGTCCGCGCTCTTCGACGCGGCGACGCAGCGCCGTAACCGCCGGGATGAAACGCCGCTGAAAGCCGGTCATCGTCAGGCAGTTGTGCTCGCCAGCCGTGTACGCCAGCATGCGGGTCTGAGTCGTCGTCAGGCCCGGCGGTTTCTCGACGAAGAGGTGGCATCCCTGCTTCAGCACGTACAGCGCCGGCTCGTAGAGGTGCTGGGGCGGCATCAGGACGTAGACCGCCCGGGGCTCGACGTCGGCGAGCATTTGCTTGTAGTCGGTGTAGACGCGCTCGGCAGGGATGCTCAAGCGCTGCGCCGTTGCCCGCGCTTTCTCCTCGATCAGGTCGCAGATCGCAACCAGCTCGACATCGGGAAACGAGGCGAGCGCGGGATAATGGTAGGTATTCGCCATCGATCCGGCACCAATCAGCGCCACGCGTACCCGAGACTCCGACACCTGCATCACCTCTGTCATTCTGCGCGATCACGCGTCTCGACGATCAAGCGCGACCGGGCGCCCACCGGCCCGTGCCGATGCGAGCGCTGCCTCCTGGAATGCCACCACCTCGACCATCTCGGTGGCACTGATCGGCAGCGGCCCGCCGGAGAGGGCCGACACGATCTCCTGAACCAGGTCCCGGTAAAGGTAGGTCAGGTCGACGGACGATTGGCGGATGGCATGCTCGCCATAGCCGGTAAAGCCATAGCCGCGTGCACCGCGTCGGAGGCCGCGGAGCACGCCGAGGCGTCCGTCGTCCCAGCGGCCAGTGACGACCTCGCCATCCTCCTGATAGGTGCACGCGACCTCGGCGCAGCCAGTCCCCAGAAGAGCGTACAGCATCTCGACGCCGTGAACACCGTAGTGGAAGAGGCCCGGGTTGTGCTGGTGAAGCGTCGCTGGCGAGAAGACGTCCACTCCGACCAGCGCTCCGATACCTGCGCTATCGGCGCGTACCTGCTTGATCTCGGGGGTGAAGCGCAGCGAGGATGCCGAGAACAGCGGGACGCCACGCTTCGCCGCCAGTTCGACGAGCGC
>JAJPIK010000031.1 GCA_021324795.1 Chloroflexota bacterium | reverse complement strand
TGGGCGTTGTAGAGCTCGGTGAACTTCCGGCCGTCGTCAGGGGTAACGTACTGCTGGAACTCCTTGAGGGTCTGCCGCCCGAGATTGCTTCGGTCGACCAGGAAGAGGACGCGTCGCGCCCGGGCGAACTTCAGCAGGCGATAGATGAAGCTGATCGCCGTCACCGTCTTGCCGCTGCCCGTCGCCATCTGAATCAGCGACCGCGGCCGATCCTCGGCCAGCGAGCGCTCCAGGTTCGTAATCGCCTCGACCTGGGCCGGCCAGAGACCGGTCGTCACCAGGGGCGGCATCGCTCGGAGGCGAGCCCGCAGCGTCGACCTCTCCTTGGCCCACTCCAAAAGCGTTTCCGGCCGGTGAAAGGCGAACACCCGTCGGCTGCGCGGTTCGGGATCGAGACCGTTGGCGAAGAAGGTCTCGACGCCGGTGCTCTGGTAGAGGAAAGGCAGCGGCTTGCGCCAGGCTTTCGGCGTGTCCGGCAGGTTTTCGCCGTACCTCCTCGACTGCGGCTCGACGCCACTCAACGGCGTCCCCACCGCTTTCGCCTCGACGACGCCAACCATCTTGCGGTCGACTAGGAGAAGGTAGTCGGCAAAGCCGGAGCGGAGAGGGAATTCGCGGATCGCGATCCCCAGCGCGGCGCCCAGGTTCAGGCCCCTCTTGTCCTGCAGGACCCAGCCAGCCGCGTCCAGTAGCCTATCGATTTGCTCCCGAGCCCGCGCCTCGGGCGTGGTCAGCATCTTACACTCCAACGAGTTTGGAAAACCCGGAGCTTTCCTATCACACTCAGCCAGCCGTACGCTTCTCGCGACCACGCACCGAATGGTAGCACAAATGCCCGCGAATGGCGACACAATCTACTAGAAATCGCGGCTCGAAATGTGTTACCGGTCAATACTGCAGGCTCGGCATTCTCTGGGGCTAACCCAGGACAGGTCGGCGAAAAGATGAAGCTCGCGGTCTCCACGATTTCGGAGATCGAGGTGGGAAATCGCACGGTCAGCGCTGCTGAACCGCGCGGCGTTGCTTACGATCGAGCAATTAACCGACGACTACGCGGCCATCGAGGAGCTGACGAACGCTCCCGCTCTACCGATGCCGCCCAATTACGCGACATGGGAATTGCCGTATCGGACGGGCTCCTCACTCGGTTGGAAGCGGGTGCAATCCGGCTCGCGACCGGGATTTCTGATCCGAATCGGCGTGTTCCTTAAACTTTCCCGTACTACCCCTCCGGGCGACCCGGTGCTACAATCGCCGTGAATCCAGTCCTGGTTGTCTCCCTGATCTTTTTTCAGGAGGAGGAAGTGCGGTACGGATCGATCCCCGGCGTAGATAAGCCGGTGTCGCGCCTGGTCATGGGGAGCATGGTTTTCGGGATGGAGCCGGAGCGGTTGGAGAATACCTGCGCATTGCTCGACCGGTTCGTCGAGGCGGGAGGTACGACCGTCGACACGGCGCGGATCTACGCCAAGGGCACCAGTGAGCGCGCCTTCGGCGAGTGGCTTAAGAAGTCCGGTCGGCGCGACCAGATAGTTGTGATCGGCAAAGGTGCCCATCACGACCTCCAGACTTTCGAGCGGCGGGTCACGCCGGAGGCAATCCACGAAGATATCCAGACGAGCCTGCGCGAGATGCAGCTTGACCGGATCGACATTTATATCTTGCACAAGGACGACTTGGACGCGCCGGTTGGCCCGATCGTCGAGGCGCTGAACGAGGAAGTCGCGGCCGGCCGGATCGGCGTATTCGGCGGGTCAAGCTGGACTCACCAGCGGATTAGCGCGGCGAACCAGTACGCCGAAGCAAAATGCTTGCAGCCATTTAGCGTGAGCAGCCCGAACCTGGCGCTGGCAGTGCCCAACGAGCCCATGTGGGTGGGCTGCGTCTCGATCGCCGGCGATCCGGAGGCCCAGGCCTGGTACGCGCGCACCCGCATGCCGATCTTTGCCTGGTCCTCCCAGGCGCGCGGCTTCTTCAGTGGCCGCTACTCGCCCGATCTGACCGAGGGCGCCACCCCGGACGCTCAAAATGTGATCCGGACCTACTACTCCGAGGCGAACTGGGAGCGCTACGCCCGGGCCGGCACGCTGGCGAAAGAGAAAGGCTGTACCCTCCCCCAGATTGCCCTCGCCTGGGTGCTGCACCAGCCGCTGGAAGTCTACGCCCTGATCGGCCCGGCCACCGTAAAAGAGCTTGACGACTGCCTGGGCGCGCTCGCGGTCGAGCTAACCCCCGATGAAATAGCCTGGCTGAATCTTCAGGGTGAGAGAGTGCGGATACCGGTGGTGCGGTAGCAGTTGGCAATGAAACAAAACTCCGGTGAGCAGACGCGCTCTTCTCCTCTCCCGCTGGGAGAGGAGACTGGCCATATGCCTGTGTACGCACAGATTTGCGATGTCAAGCGCTAGGTCGACTAACCGGAAATCCCAGCCCCCGACCCCAATGCACGATCAGGAAAGGAGACGGTTCCATGAAGATCAAAGCGATCCAGGCTCGGGCGATCGAGGTCATGGTCCGGCCAAAGACGACGCCCCGTGTGCCACGCCAGACGGTGGACGGCTTCGTGAGCCCGATGGCACGCTACCCAGATCTGCCGCGCTCGACCTGGGGGAACCCTTGGAAGCGTACCGCCTGCGTCGTCACCGCCGAGGATGGCACCTGGGGACTGGGCCTCAGTCTCCATAGCGGACCGGTCGAGCGAATCATCAACGACCATTTTGCGCCAGTCCTTACCGGGCAGAACTGCCTGGCGACCGAGAAGCTCTGGGACGTGATGCAGCGGATCAGTTCGCCCTATGGGTCGGTCGGGCTGGCGAGCTACGCGATCAGTGCCGTGGATCTAGCCCTCTGGGATCTGAAAGGCAAGCTCCTGAAGGTGCCGGTTTACGAGCTCCTGGGCGGCCCGCAAAAGGAGAAGATCTTTTGCTACGCTAGCAACACGGACCTATCCTACGGGACCGAGAATAGCATCGCCTGGTTCTTGGAGCTCGGATTCAAGGCGGTCAAGCTCTTTCTACGGGACGGGCCCGAGGCGGGTATCGACGGAATCCGACGGAGTGAAGAGCTCGTCGCGCGGACGCGGGAGCAGATCGGCGAGGACGTGGAGCTCGCGGTGGACGGCTGGATCTCGCTCAACGTGGAGTACGCGGTCCGGCTGGCGGAGGCGCTCCGCCCCTACCGGATCAAGTGGCTGGAAGACTTCCTGCCACCCGACGATCTCGAGAGCTACAGCCGGGCGCGCCAGCGTCTGCCGGGAACTACTCTCGCGACCGGCGAGCACTGGTACACGGTCAATCCCTTTGCCGCCGCGGCCGGTCGCGGCCTGGTAGACATCCTCCAGCCCGACCTGTCGTGGGTTGGTGGCATCACCGCCGCGGTCCGCATCTGCCACCTCGCCGAGGCGCACGGGCTGACCGTCATCACCCACGGGGGTATGAACTATCCCTGGGGCCAGCACCTCGCGCTGGCGATGCCAGCCGTGGCCTGGGGTGAGCGATCCGAGGGGGTGGCGCCACCCGGCGTGCCACTGGAGGAGATGGTGGTTCTCCCCGGCACGGTTCCGATCAAGGGCGGCTACGTGCGGCCTACCGATGCCCCCGGCTTTGGCCTCGAGGTCACGCCGGAGTGGCTGGAGCAGCGAGCGGTGTAATCAATTGCCATACAGATGGCACTTGACCGTCCGTCCGTCTACGAAAACGTCCTTTGGCACCACACGCCGGCAAACGTCCATCACCCGTGGGCAGCGGCCGGCGAACTTACAGCCAGTACGGAAGTAATCTTCAGTATCGGACGCTGAGAGAACGACTTTGGTCTGGACTTTGTTAGCGGGATCCGGTTCGAGGACCGAGTTCTTGAGCAATTGAGTGTACGGATGCAGTGGATTGCCCAGCACCTTTTCCACTGGCCCCAGCTCAACGATCCAGCCACGCAGCATGATCGCGACGCGATCCGAGGCATAGTAAGCGGTAGCTAGGTCGTGGGTAATGTAAATGAGACTCTGCTGTTCCTTGAGGGTGCGGAACAAATTGACGACCGACATCCGGAGCGAAGCATCGAGCATCGAGACTGGCTCGTCCGCGACCAGCAGTGAAGGCCGGGTAATCAAGGCACGCGCGATCGAGATACGCTGGAGTTGTCCGCCAGAGAGCTCACTGGGGTAGCGACCTTTCACTTCTTTGAGTGACAGACCTACTGCCGCGAGCGCGCTATCCACCGGTTCGTCGACGTTCGCACGTTTAGCAATCTGGAAGTTGAGGGCGGTCTCATAGAGGTAGGTTTCGATCCTTCGTAAAGGATTGAACGCGGCGAAGGGGTCCTGGAAGATCGGCTGAACCTCGCGGCGAAACCAGATACGCCGCTCGGCAGCATTAAGGCGCGTCACCTCGCGCCCGCGAAAGGCGAGCCGCCCGTCCGTGGGCTTGATCAACCCCAGAATCATGCGGGCAAGGGTCGTCTTGCCACTGCCACTTTCGCCAGCCACGGTCAGAATCTCGTGGCGCTCGGCGGGCATGGCGAAATTGGCGCCGTCCACGGCGAGGAAGGGAGTCGAACTGAGCCCACGCCGGACGTTAAAGCTCCGGCTTAGATTTTCGACTTCCAGGAGATGCGAGTCACGCGTGCGATCCATCGCCACCTCGCGCGGAAAGGAGATAGCAGGCCGCCCGATGGTTCGGACCTACCTGCTCCAGGGGGGGCGCCGTGGTCTTGCAGATTGCCATCGCATAGGGACAACGCGGGTGGAAGCGGCAGCCAGTGGGCGGGTTATCGAGGGCGGGTGGCCGACCCGGAATGCTCAGCCGCTCGGTCCGGTCGTCTAGCTTGGGCAGCGAGCGGATCAGATACTGGGTATAGGGATGGACCGGCTGCGCAAACAGGGTGGTAGTGTTGGCCTCCTCGACCACCTGACCGGCGTAAAGCACCGCGACTCGGTCGGCCAGGTTCGCGTGGACCCCCATGTCGTGGGTCACGAGGACAAGGGTACTTTCCTGGCGCTGGCGCACTTCCTCCAGAAACTGGAGGACCCCGCGCTGGACGACGACATCGAGTGCGGTCGTCGGCTCATCAGCCAGGACGAGCGGTGGCGATAGGATCGTGGCCAGAGCAATCGTGATGCGCTGGCGCATGCCACCGGACAGTTGGTGAGGGTAGGAGTCCAGCACTTTTGAGGGAAGTCCAAGATTGCCGAGGTAGTCACCCACGAACTCATCGATCTGACGCTTGCTCAGCCGGCGATGCGCTCGAATGAAGTCGTGAAAAGTGTCCCGGATGCGCCGGACCGGGTTGAGAGCGTGCATCGAGCCCTGGGGAATGTAGGACACGACCTGCCAACGTAGCTGCCGGCGTTTCGCTTCTGGCAGTGCGAAGATGTCCAGCGAGCCGCCGTTGACGTGGTAGGTTACCGAGCCACCCACGATCCTGAGCGGGGGGGACGCCATCCCCAGCAGGATCTTGAGCAGCGTGGATTTACCGCAGCCCGATTCTCCGGCAATTCCAAAAACCTCGTTCTCACGGACGGCCAACGAGACTCTTTCGACAGCTTGAACAGTCCGCTCGATTCCATAGGCGCTGGTCACATAGTAGGCACAAAGGTCGTTGACCTCGAGGAGGGCACTCATCTGGCACCTCCTTGGGATGTGGCCAGGCTTTTCAGCCGACGACGCGGGTCCAGGTAATCACTGAAGCTGGTCGACAGATGATACAGACTGACGACGAGCAGGACTGCTGCGGCCACTGGCGCGATCAGCCACCACAGTTTTTGAGTCAGCAGCACCTGGTAATAGGTCGACCAGTAGATCATCGTGCCGATGGTCGGAGTTTGCAGGTCACTGAGCCCCAGAACCGAGAGGGTGACCTCCATACCGATGGCATAGAGGAAGCCACTGACCGCGTCGGCAAGGAGGAATGGAATCAGGAACGGCAGGTGCTCACGGATAATGATCTTGAGTGAGCCCATGCCGGCGAAGATCGCGGTCTGAGTAAACTCCTCCTCGCGCAGGCTCAGAATCTGAGCACGGTAGCGCTTGGATGGCCAGGCCCAGTCGAGAAGGCCAAGCAGCACGGCAAGCCCTGAGAGAGTAATCGTGCCCTTCAAAATGAAGGCGATCAGCATGAGCAGGGGCAGCCGGGGGATGACAATGAAGGTATCGGCCAGGGAGGACAGAATGCGGTCAGTAGCGCCACCAGTGTAGCCCGAGAACGAGCCCAGCAGTACCCCGATCGAGCGTCCGATCACCACGGCTAAGCCCGCGACAAAGAGCGAGTTCCGGATCGCAAAGGCGGTCAGCCAGAAGACGTCCTGCCCCAGCGCGGTGGTTCCGAAAGGATAGCTGGGCGACGGGGGGAGATTCATCGGCACGACCTGTCGGTCACTCGGGCCATACGGTGAGACTACTGACAGCGCCGCGAGGATAAGGAGAACAACCAGGATAGTGGACCCCGACCGAAAAGCGGGGCTGTAGCGAAACATGTCGGCGACAATCTTCGTCGCGGCGCGAAAGGTTTGCATCGTTCGGAACTGACCTCACTGCGCTCTAGCTGTGCCGCACGCGCGGATCGAAGAGAGGGTACGAGAGGTCGATTAATAACGCTGCGGTGGCAACACCAACGATCGAAAACAGGGTCACCCCAAGGATCAGGTTGTAATCGGCCTGCAAGATGGCGGTATAGAGCTGAAAGCCAATGCCCGGGTACGAAAAAACCACCTCAGTGATCAGAGCCCCTTCAAACATGGCACCGAGGGAGAGCGCCAGGTCGGTGACCTGGGGAAGGAGACTGTTGCGCATCACGTAGTGAAAGAGGATCG
The DNA here is from genome assembly GCA_021324795.1 of Chloroflexota bacterium. Classification (GTDB taxonomy): domain Bacteria; phylum Chloroflexota; class UBA6077; order FW602-bin22; family CADDYW01; genus JAJPIK01. Next base: position 11,946 of record JAJPIK010000031.1, on the reverse strand, counting down.
TGCGCTTGGGGAGCCCGGCCGTCTCTGCGAAGGTGACGTAATCGCTCGAGATGGCCGTCCCGGCCAGCGCCCGTGCCATGATGAACCGGAAGGCAGTGCCCAGCAAGACGAGCGATAGGGCCGGCAGGAAGGCATGCTGGAGAATGCTGACCAAATAAGGCAAGCTGAGGGATGGCGAACCAACGGCACCGCCGACTAACGGGAAGATCGGAATATAAAAAGCAAAGACAATGACCAGGAGCAAACCAAGAATAAAATAAGGAATCGGATAGATCGTGACGAGACTGTTGGCGAGAAGATGCGTCCAGACGCGATTGGGGAAGTAAGCGGCGAGGGTACCGAGGATGAGCCCGAGCAGCCAGGAGATCAGGATCGTACTGCCCAGCAGTCCCGCCGTCCAAGGCATGGCGTTGCGGATGACTGTAGTGACCGGAGTCGGAAAGGCGCTGAGCGCCGGTCCCAGGTCGCCGCGGAACAATCGTTCCCAGAAATGGACGTATTGCTCTTCCGGGGTGCCTTGAAGTCCGTAAAGCTCTTCGATCGATTTTTTGAAATCGGCGACGGCGCGGGGATCAGTAAAGGAAGTCGCCGAGACGTTTTGCAGTGTTTCCTCGACTGGATTAATTGGCAACAATCGGGGGATGATAAACGTGACGGTGACTCCGACCACGATCACGACGAGCCACTGCAAGAACCGGGGAAAAGCGTACGATGTTAGATAATGCTTCACTATTTTCCTCGCTCCCACGCGCTGCCGCGCCCAGCCGTTTGGGAAGATCTACCCAGAGGGAAAGGCGCGCCGCGACACGTACGGCGCGCCCCTCCGAAAGGCTGATTCAGAAGGCAGAGCCGGGGCGTCCCCGAAGATCTCTCATGTCTTAGGTACGAGCGATTGTAAGGTAAATCGAGCGTGCATGAACCAGTACTCGGGGCTGCGGTAGGGATTCTCGGCTGTCGGCCAACCGCTCCAGTATGCTTCGTTGATCGTAATGAACTTCTTGAAGCTGACCGTCGCCAGGGTGAACATATTCTCGGTCCAGATCTTGATCGCCTCTCGGCCTAGATCAAGCGACTTGGGATCATCCGGTAAGATCTTGCCCAAATCATCGGTCACTTTGTCGAGCTCGGGTGACTTGAAGCGAACAAAATTGCCGCTGCCCGCGCTTGCCGCGGACTTGCCATTCGGCGCGAAGAATCGAGAATGGTACGTAATGAGACGCGGCCACAGATCCTGATTGGCATATCCCATGAGTGACGTCCAGCTCGAGGTGCAGACAAAGTCACCGCTGTCCTGGCGGGCACCGAATGGCGTCCGCTCCAGTCCCTGGACCTGCACGTCGATGCCAAACTTCTTCCACTGATCTTGAGCGCCCAGCGCCAGGCGGTACGCGTCGACTTCGTCGGGCGCGACGATGATCGAGATCGTCCAGGGCTTGCCGTCGGGTAGTTGCCACTTGCCCTGAGCGTCCTTCTTAAAGCCATTCTTTTGGAGGAGCTTCGTCGCAACGTCGGGCGCGTATTTCCACCAGCCCATGCCAAAAAGGTTGCGTAGTCCCTCGGCATCGCTGGGAATCGAATACTTCTGCTTGGTCGCCCAATCGGCGATGCGCTTCGGGACGTCGGGATCATAGGGCTGGAACTTTTCGCCACCACCAAGGTCAATCGACAGTGCTTTGAGCCATGGTTCCAAGGGCAAATGGTACAGCTTCATCGCGACCGGCGTCGCCGGGACTTGGATTGGCGTCACGCGGGTGACACCACCTTCGTACTGAGTCTGGAGTCCAACGATGTCCAGCGCCAGCGCCAGCGCCCAGCGAACATCCTTGTTATCGTAGGGTGGCTGTGCCTGGTTGAAGCCGAAGTAGCGAACGTTCAGCTCGTTCGGATATGCCCAGGGGAAATCTTTGTACCAGGAGCGCGCAGTCGGCGTGCTCTCGATGAGTGACTTGAATGCCTCGTAGTTCACGTCCATGAAGCCATCTTCGGTGTCACGCGCCACCGCGATGACATCTTTTGTGTCGCTCCCCTGGAAGCTCGTCATGATGTAGTCCGGCCCCGGCTTCTTGACGAGCATACCTGGCACGGTTTTTTGCCAATCATCTCGCCGCTTGAAGACCTCCCAGAATCCGTTAGGATCGGACTTGTAATAGAGGTAGGCACCGAGCGACACCGGGGGGAAGAAGGTAAAGGTCTTGACGTCCTTGACCTTCTCCCAGACGTGCTTCGCCATCATGTAGACCGCGTTGTAGTTGGCGGTAAAGTTGTAGTGGAAGCGCGGGTTGGGCTGTGTGAGGGTGAAGACGACTGTGTTGTCCCCCTTCGAAACGACGTCTTTGACATAGAGATTCAGCACGGCGGACCAGTTCAGGCCTTCATTGGCCATCAGGGTCTTGACCGTGAAGACGAGATCGTCCGGGCTGAACTCGACGTTGTCGCTCCACATGACGCCCGGGCGGAGCTTCACAGTCATCTCGGTAAAGTCAGCATTGTACGAGGGCTTGTCAGTCGCGAGCGAGTTGATCCATTCGCCGGTTTCCTGGTCAATGTACCAGAGCGTGTCGAAGATCAGCCCCTGCCGAGTTGGATTGGGCGGGCCGTTAGGGACAAAGAGGTTGAAGTTGTTGACTACGCTGTAACGGAAGATCTGACCGAGCACAAAGACCTGGTTACGTGGTAGGTTGACCGGAAGCTGGGGCGCCCCTCCAAGTAGACCGCTTGGCGCGGCCGGCTGAGGAGCTGGTGCGACAGTTGGAGCCACGGTCGGCTTGGCGGCCGCGGGAGTGGCTTGACTCGCCGCCGGCGCCGTAGGATTACCCACGGCGCCGGGCTGAGCCGTCGTGCTCGTCGGACTCGCCGGGGGTGGGCCGCTGCACGCCGCCAGGAGGGCTCCTACAGCGCTAGCACCACTCGCCGCGAGAAAGCGGCGTCGAGACGCGAGGAAAACATCTCTCCCTGACACCTCTAACCTCCTACTGACCCTTCGAAAAAAACGTACTAACGCCTGCGTTCAGCAACCCCCTGGAGCCAGGCGCAGGTTCGGCAAAAGCGTACCATCCGAGGGCATCAAAACCCTGATCCATTCAAGAGCGAGACACCGAGGCTGAGGCTACTTTCTCGGGATAACCGCTCCACTTTCAGGATCAAAGCCAGTCAGTCTGGTGGTGCGTTACCCATAGTGTGTCACATTCTGTGCGCTGACCGTATGGTAGCAACCACGTAGCTGACTGTCAATATCTCTTTTTCTGTCACTTGCGTTTTAAGCACGATCGAGCGCATGGACGAGACAAGATACCACCCCGCGAAACGGTTCGAAGGATGAACGTGTCGCGATCAGGCCGCCTTTTTGAGCACCGGCCCCGCTCTGGACGGTACCGAACGTCGTCGCTCGGGGCGGCCCGGGGATCGGCCAGAAGAGCTTGGGGGTAGGCCACCAGCACGAGCCAGGTCTAGCGATCCGCCTGCTCGGGCAGCCGAACGCGTTGTGCCATTCAGTCAAGTGCCTGATTAAAAGGTCGGATCGCACGGTCGGCGTTTCGACGGCGAGCCTACGCCTGCCAGATGACGCGGAGGTCCGGTTCGCCCAGGCCGTACCAATAGAGCCAGATCTGCCGCGGACGATCGGACCCGTCGGTGTGGGCCAGGTCGTGGGATCCTGGCAGACACACGTGGCGCCATGGGGTCATGGCGGGACGGATGATAGTCAAAGCCGCGGTCCGGGTTCGTCTCGGCATCGTAGCGTGGCCAGACGCTGACGTCGACCGCAAAGATTCGCTCGTATTCGGGGGCCTCGAGGTCACGCCGGAGTGGCTGGAGCAGCGAGCGGTGTAACCTCATCGGTCACACCAACGCTCACAAGCAGAAGTGCCATTTCGTCCTGACCATCGATACCCAGGAACCTTTCTACGGCGTCGTCCACAAACCCCGCGATGGCACAGGCGCCAAGCTCGAGGGCTTCTGCTGCCAGATAGAGGTTCTCGGCGAGAAAGCCAGCGTCCATGCACATATAACGATAGGCGCGCTCTCCATATTTCCAGCGCACTCGTTCATAGTAGCCGCTGATCAGGATCACCACTGCCGCGGCGTCGAGATAAGGCTGGCCCAATGCCAAGGTGGATAAGGTTAGACTATGGTCACCCGGGCTCAAGCACTCGAGGGCGTGGTCTACCAAGTGATAGTGGTACAGGCCGGATGGGACGCCACTGACGGCCTGTACCGAGAGATAGACCTCGGGGGACTGTAAGCCTCCGGCCGAAGGGAAAGTCCGCAACGGTAGGCGGTCATAGTCGTAGCCAGGAAGGAAGCCCGTCGTTCCACAGGCAAGCTGCAGCAGAGTCGAAAGTTGGTGCAAAGAGATTGCTTTACCATTGTATTCGCGACGTGATCGCCGACGCAGAATAGTCTTGGTCAGGCTTATGTCGGGGTAACCGGGGAGCGGCAACTCGATACGGGGTACGCTCTTGTAGGCCTTCACAATGGGGATGGGGAGAAAGAGACCCTCTTCGGTAGCGGGTATCGTGGGGATGGTACTAGCGGAGCTGGGGCTGATCCCGGTGCTGCGAGTCTTCACCTGCTCATTGTAGAGAATACTGATATCGGTCTCCCAGAAACGCTCGCCCACCGCGACCTTCCGGACAGTACCCAGCAGGTTTTCGCACTCATAATCCGAAAGCAGATCGACGAGTCGCTGAAGCTCTTCTTTAGCCGACATGGCCCACTCCTCTCAGCTCGAATACCGCGACCGTGCCCTCTTCGATTCCATCTGCCTCCAACACGGCATCAACATCGCGGTCAATGAATTCGTACAATGGCCGAACCGTCAAGCGACGTTGTCTGGCCTGGTGGAGGAGTTCCTGGGCCACCTGGCCGGCCTCTAGCAGGGTTCGACGATAGCCTCGCGGACCAAACAACACGTCGTTGCAGGCAAAACGACCGAGGATAAAAAGCAGCGGACCACTGTGCGGTGGCTCCTCCGGCGTCGAGGTGAGCCGCAGTGCGCGCCTTAGCTGACCTTGATCGCTGGCCGAGAGCTGTTTGATAACCTGGAGCGTATCCGAAGCTGGCTCGTGAAGCGCAAGCAACTGCCCATCGAGTATGCGTAGCTCGATTGCATAGAAAAGCTCTAAGGCAGTTACCTCGCGGACTCCACTGATCAGATCACGCCAGCCCGGGTCGAGGCATAACGGCGAAGCACCGTTTGCTCGGACTACGGCCGAGCGACGGCCGATCACCTCGCGACGGAACTCGTCGGCCGGCAGGCGCACCACGGTAAGCTCCGGCAGCATTTGGGGAAATAATTTGCTGTTCTCGTGATACAGCTCAGCCACCGAGAGGTTAGACGAAGTCAACCGTTGGCGGTAATCGAGCAGGCTATTCCGCTCCTGACGCACCGTCTTCCAGGGAGCATCCAGCGGTGCATGGAGTAGCTGTGCAATCAGTTTCCGCGGGGTTATTGGAAGGTCAGTTCGGCGCTTCATGGCAGCCATGGATCCTCGCTGGTGCGGATTGGCGTCATCGCTTTTCAACTGAATGGCACCGGATCCGAGTTTAGGTCCCGAAACTCCAGTCTACGGTCTACCAGCCCCAGTCGCTGCGGCAGATCAGAGTAGCGAGTGTGGCCTAGATAGGGATGGGAAGGAATACACGCTTGAGTGAGCTGGGGGATGAACACCTTGGTGACTGAAACGCCTGGCCAACACGCACCACTGAAGTCTAGCACAATCGGAGTGAGGCCCATCGCTGCGAGCCAGTCGAGCATCACCTCGTACTCCTCCGCCTCATCGCTGAAGTGGAAGGTTGTTACGGTCTCCCAGGGTAGAACCTTCTCGCCGGCCATGTACCAAGATAACCGGGGGAGATTCTCGGCATAGCCATAATAGATCGCGGCATCGAAGAAGTCGGTCATTTCTAGCGCGGCACTGTCGGCTCGAATCTGCTTTGTCGCCGTGGGCTGGTAGACCTTCAGCGCATTGCGAGATTGCCCCACCTCGAACAACGCTTGGGTCAGAGCCCGCTCCCGCCGACTCCACGCTCCCCCACCGCCGAGAAATGCGTGCTCGCGGCGAGAGCTATCGACTGCGATCGCAGTGAGGACCGGGATGGAGACGTCGACAGTGTTGAGGTAGATCCGAACCCCATCGACGACGGGCGTCGACATGCGAGGCTGCCGCAAGCCCAGGTGGCGAGCCAGAACGCTCACCAGATCCACTTCGACGCGTGGTGGTGCGAGACGGCAATACCAACGAAGATTGATCGCGTCACGCTCGATGAACTCGTAAAGTCCATGAAGAATGGCACGGCGGCGATCACTGTGAAATGCCAGCCCCCCCGATGTTGCGTAGCCGATAGATGGCTCACCCGGACGCGGCGTGTAGTACATGAGCATGAGTTGCGCTGGCAGGAGGATCGCCTCGCCGGTCAATAAGTCGCTCCCTTCGATCCATCCGAGCGGCAGATCGGGGCGAAAGGCAACGTAGCCCAACCTGGGATCAGCATACTGCTCGGCCGCGAATAGCGGTAGCTCCTCCGGCCCTAGGGCGCGCCGTCCTTGGTGTACCAGATCCTCATAACTCGCGTACACGATCTGATCCAGGCAGGCCTGAAAATGCAGGACGGCCAGCAACCGCTCGGCCATCTCTCCTAGAGCCCCGAGGAAAGCTTGCTGGATGCCACCCCCCTTGCCACCTCCCGGGATGGGCTGTGTCTCGTTCCCACGCGGCTTCACCAACAAATCCCGCACGAGGAAGCCGATTGGAGAATGCCCGCACGTGCTGCTATACATCGACAAGTCAAGAATCTCCGGCCGGTGCAAGCTCACCGAGGTAACTGGCCCCAAGACACGATTGTAGAGTCGAAGCACCGCCTCTAACTCCGCTTGCCGCTCAGGCCCATAGAGTCCCTCCAGCAGTGCGAGACGCCCATTGAGGTAGGTCGTGGTCAGTGGCACGTTACTATCCCTCTGCCCTCAAGAACCGGTCACGGGGTCGGGCGACACCAGGGGGCGGTAGGCGCTCCTTTCGGTGCCGCAAACTGGGCAGCGAGGGAGCTTCAAGACATCTTCAATATCGATCATCATCCGATTGAAGTCGATCACGAGCACCCGTCCGAGCGCAAAGCTGGTATCACGTATCAGGAAGTCTACGACTGCGAGCGCCGTATGGCCAGCGACGACGTCGGCGTAGGCGGGCAATCCCGGAAAGAAGGAGGCTGCGCTGCGCTGCAGGATGTGCTGGCGATGTTTGCGAGCCATCTCTCGGCTGGGGGTAGAAGCATCCGCCAGCGTCCGGTAATCACTGTAACAGGCGGTGTGAGGCGGCAGAAAGAGCGGTCCGATAAGACCGAAATTGCCATCGATCATCGCGAGCAGCCAGGGCTTTTGGTCGCGTACGCAGAAGCGATTGACCAAGTGGCAGAGCTGGAGATTCTGTTGCTCAAGGGCGACGACAACGAAATCAGACCGGGCAACTGCTTCCTCGATGGTCGCAGCATCAAAGAAGCTGGTATCGAGGCATTCGACCCTGGTGTGGCCGGCCGCGAGCAAATGGTCGCGGAGGGCTCGGTGAGCAGGTTTGCTAGGATCTTGGACCGGCTCTCGACCGAGGGGCAAGAAAGTGTGCCAGAGATGATCCGCCGGGCGGTGATCGAGAAGCGTGATCCGGCCCAGGCCATTTTGCAGAAGACTATGAGCCAGACGTGCGCCGATTGGTCCGGCTCCGATGAGACTGACGCTACGGTCCACGAGCATCGAGTCGCCGGTGAACGTATAGCGAAGGTACTGCTCAATCGGGCTGCGATCGATGTCCGTGAGGATGCCGCGCTGTGTCAAATCGTCGATCATGGTGCGGGCGTCGGCGCAATCCTCCGTACGCAAGTCCGAGAGCAAGTCATTTAGGCTCGCCGGCCCCTGAAGAAGGCGTCCGATGATCCTGCCCAGGAACCCTTTCAGATCCGTGTCGCGTAACAGCTCGGACGGAGAGGAACGCGTACCAAATTGGACCAGCACCTCGTCATCACTGAGGAGGACAACGTCCAAGCCTTCCGCGATACTCAGAATAGCACCCGGCTGACGGTCATCAGGCATCTCTTCCAACAGTCACCTCTCTTCTTCGATGGTGAACCTTCATTCAGAACTGGCTTACGCTTGAACAGTCCACAACAATTGGGTGCGGGGTATTCCAGCGTAGAGAGCACGAGTAACAAGGTCTTGAGCGAGACTTCCAGCGACCTGCCGCCTTACATCATGCTCCGTAGATCGAGGTGACCAAGACCCCGATCAACCTATGGATTACGTTGGCCAGGTGCGCCCCCCGGAGAGCCTGTCTGCCCGCCTAGGCCGCGCATCGCACGTGCTGCCGCTTCCATGGCCCGGGCATGCTTTTCCAACGTATCAGCCACTTGCTCGACCGGAAAGTCTGGTGGCGGTGCGGGATGCCACCAACAACAGCAACTCCAGCCAGGAAAGACGGCGGAAGGTACAACTTGTTCCGGACCTGGGTTCCCGATGTTTCTCACACTCATTGTGAATCACTCTCCTTGATGTCCACCATGGAACGTCCCGTGCTGGCTCCAGGCTCTCTGCCAACCAGAACAGTTTGCCCTGCTACCTCCCTGGTAGCACTCCATCGTATAATCGCTCGCCTGACGTCCCCCCTTCGGCTTCTTACCTGAGAAGAAGCCCCCAACCACGATGACCGGGCTTATCAATAGCTCGTCAGGTCGCCATCCCTACCCTGAAGGTCCCGCACCCTTGCCTTTTGGATGTGTGAATGAGCAACTCCCGCATTGATTCAGATAGTCTTAGATAGATCTAGATAACCATCGATAAACTTAGACAACTATCTGTCACACATCTAATGGCGTACTGAGCATATCCCTCGCTAGAGTGCTTGTCAAGTAAGAAGTAATAAATCTCTCGGCAGCAACCGGCCGGGAAACCCGCGGTACGCGGGAAGACGCCCTGATCGAAGCTGCCATTAGGCGGGCTCGCCGGGCGTCACGCTGGGTCGCTTACTTTTTCGATTGGGTCTTCCACCATTCATTAACTTCCTGGGTGATCTTGTCCCCGCCGAGCTTCTTCCACTGGTCGACGTAGGCATCGAAGGCCGAAATCGGCTTGTCACCCTTGATGATGGCGATAAACGTTTCTTGGACCAGTTTTTGAATCGTGGCCCCCATGGTAACCATCGTCGGGGTCGGCAAGGCGTTGAAGAGATTTTTGATCCCCTCTTGCTCGGAGACGGACACGTTGAACAGGTACGCCTTGCGACCAAGGGTTGAGATGCCGGTCGGATCTTCGAGCGCATACTGTTGGTAGGCATCGCGCTGGCTCGCCGGGATCTGCGCCCATTGGTCAATTGCCTGGTACAGCTTGTAGGTGCGGAGCGGATCAGTTCCGGCGTTTCCATCCGTACCGACCGGACCGTAAAACTGCTTGGTCGACGAGACCCCGGTGGGTTTGATCGTGTTGCCATCCCACTGGTAATCGCGCCCTTCCCAGCCGTGGAAGCGACGCGCGGGGTTCTGGACGAGATCGGCGAGCCAGTTGACTTGCTTGATCACCAGGTCGACGTGCTCGAAGTTCTTGCGGAAGGCAAAGACCACCTGGGGGAACGGGTTCGACCAGTACTTCGCCTTGCGAGTCGCGCCAGTCGGGATGTCGGCGAAGTTCCATTTTGCCTTGGGATCGTTCTTGATGCTATCCAGTCCGCCATAGCTGGCGCCGAAGTCAGGCGAGAAGTGAAGGCCGCATTGATTGGCCGCGATAATCTTCTCGCTGTCCGCGACGGGTCGGGTAAAAAAGTCCGCCGGGATGACCCCATCGGCGTACCATTGGTGGACATAGGCCAGCGCGTCCTTCATCTGTGGTCGAATGTTATCGCACATCAGCCCGTTGCCTTCTGGCGTCCAGAAGTCCAGGGTACCGCCGTAAGGAGGAATGACGCCGAATCCCCCAAACACCGGATCCAGGCTGCTATACCAGTTGTTTATCTCCCTGCAAACGTTCAAACCAACCGTCGTGCCCTTTGCTCCCTGGCCAAGCTGCGCTTTGACGAACGCTTTGGCAACCTTGGCGAGATCATCCATCGTCTTGGGCACGTCCATCCCGACCTTCTCGAGCCAGTCCTCGCGGTACCAGAGGAGCTTGTCATTCTGGGCAGCCCGTTCAACATGGGGAATGCCCATCTTGCGCCCGTTTACCTCAGCATAGGCCCAGCCGACACCGCCTCCGTACTCCAGCGGCTTCTTCACCCAGGTATCGTCGGCAACCGCGTTCCAGACGTCGGTGATGTCCTCGAGCATTTTCGCTTGCAGCATCTTGACGTAGATCGTCAGCGGAACATCTTCGAGTAGATCCGGCAACTGGTTGCTGGCCATCGCCAGGTTATACTTCTGAAGTCCGTCGTCCGACTCGACCCAGGTCCAGGCGGATTTCCATTGAATGCCGAACAACTCCTTCATCATCCGGGTGAAGGGGCTGTTGTCGATCGTATCGCCCTCGGCGAATTTCATCGACGAATCGACTCGCCGGCTCGACGTAATCGTGACCGGCGGCTTGACTGGTACACCGGCCGGGAGCGGCGGCAGGATCGTCTTCCACCCTTTTTCATGGGTCGGGCTGCCAGGCATGAGATCTGGCGGAAGGGTTGGGCCCGCGGCCGGCGTCCCGGCTGAGGTCGAGGCGGCGGTCGCTTGAGCAGCCACGGTTGGTGCTGCCGTTGGCGCTGCCTCGGAGGTCGGGGCGCTTGCGACGGTGGACGCGGCGGCCGCGGTGGGCGCGCTGGTCGGTTGGGCGGCCGGGGCCGACGTCGGGGCGCTCGGCGGGGACGTCGGAGCCGAGGTCGGCGTGAACGAAGCACAACTCGCGATCAGCGCGCTGGCAATCACGCTCCCGGACAGAGTCAAAAAGGCCCGTCGCGAGGGCTGGGACCGACAGATATCGTGCATGATGCATCCTCCTAACGGCAGCAGTATGCTGAACTCTTCGGCCATTCTACATCGGCCTTTCGATGTATCCAAGACTCAAGATCATCCCTTCACGGCGCCGAGCTTGATGCCGGCAATGAAATAGCGTTGCAAGAACGGATAAACCACGAGAATCGGAAGCGTCGTCACGAGGATCTGCGCCGCCTGAATCGATCTGTCCGAGAACAATGCAAAATCCGAAGGGTCGCGGAGAACCTGAGTCAGATCAAGCTCAACCACGACCGTGCGCAGGAAAGTCTGCAATGGATAGTTGCTGGCGTGAGTCATCAGAACCAGGCCATCAAACCAGGCGTTCCAGTGGGTAACCGCGGCGAAGAGGGTTAACGTCGCCAAGGCCGCACCAGAGAGCGGCAGATAGACGTGGTAGAGCACCTGCCAGTGGTTCGCACCGTCGATTACCGCGGCTTCCTCGAGCTCGCGGGGAATCTCCCGAAAAAAGTTCATCATAATAATCACGTTCCAGATCGGCAGGGCGCTCGGGATAACCAATGCCCAGAGGGTGTCGAGCATACCCAGATTGCGGATCACCAGAAACCAGGGGATCAGGCCGCCGCTGAAGAGCATCGCGAAGAGCATGAGCCACATGAAGACGTTTCGGCCCTTGAATTCCCTTGCCGGCTTGGAGAGAGGATAGGCCGTCAAAACGGTCAGGGCCATGTTGATCGCTGTGCCGAGCACGGTTCGGTCAACCGAAATGAGAAAGGCGTTGAAGAATGCGCCAGCCGCGAGAACCTTCTGATAGGAGATCAAGGTGAAGCCAAGTGGCCAGAGCGTCACGAAGCCACCATCGGAGGCGGCGCGATCGCTTAACGAGAGCGCCAGCAAGTGAACCATCGGCAAAAAGCAGAGCAGGGCGCCGAACACAAGCAGGCTATGATTGAGCACGTTGAAGAAGCGCGCGGCAAATGACTTGTTTTCGACCATCGGCGATCTCTCCTGAAGCTCCCTCACCCCGGCCCCTCTCCC
>JAJPIK010000062.1 GCA_021324795.1 Chloroflexota bacterium | reverse complement strand
TCCTCGCCCAGGATCTCCTTCGCGTAGAGCTCCGCGTCGTCCTCCGGTCGATAACCGAGCTTTTCCATGGTCTCGGTAATATCCCAGTGACGCCGACTGTTTCGCGAAATCGCGTAGAATGATCCGAAGAGTAGTGGACTTTCGATCGCCCGCCAGACGAGTTGCGCGGCGTCGCGCGGACTAAGCCACATCCAAAGGGCGATCTCGTTATGTGGCTTGGGCAGAAACCAGCCAATCTTCAGGCAGATTACTGACAATCCGTATTGATCGACGTAGTAACGTCCCAAGGTTTCACCGAATATTTTTGACACGCCATACAGGGAGTCCGGGCGCGGTGGCTGGTTGGCGTAGATGGGCCATTGCCGATCCCGGTCATACATGCCCATCGTATGATTCGTCGAAGCGAAGACAATTTTTTTTACCCCGGCCTGGCGTGCTGACTCGAAGACGTTGTAGGTTCCGATGATGTTCCGGTCGCGCACGCTCGCCCAATCTGCCCGGGTGCTCGGATCCGCGGCCATATGAACAACAGCGTCCATTCCGACGAGACTCGGTGCCACTTCGTCGTAGTTCGCGATGTCGGCGCGGAACACGTCGTTGGAAGGAGGATTCTCCGGCACGGTATGGTGATAGAGCAGACGTAAGTCGTAACGGTCCTTCAACGATTCGGCGAGGGAGCTTCCAATCCGCCCTGCCGCCCCGGTAATCAGCACGCGTTTCTTGATCATTCCTCATTCCCCTCTACTTCTCAGAACTGCGCGCAGCGATGCGGGTCACCTCGGCCAGCGTTCGGGCGAGGACGCTGCGCGCTTCGCCAATCGCCGCCCGATCTGCCTCGGACATCAGAATCCGCTCGGCGTAATGCGCCAAGCGCGTTTCCAGCATGGCCAACTCTTGAACGACCGGGCCAAGCAACACCGCGGCCTCTTGCTCGCGGATGTGATACGGGGGAAGGGATTCTCGTCCGGCCATACCTATTTCCTCCTTGCATTTCACTGGAGCGCGAAGCGTGAGCATTCGCAGCACTGCTCCATGAGCACCGGTTACCGGCTATCATTTTAGCCAGCAAGTCCGCCGACGAAAAGCGAGAGATCTGGTAAGTGCTTCTCTTTCCGAAGCGTCGTCGGTAAATCAACGAAAACGGGAATTTTGGCCCCTAGCTCAGTTCTATCGTTCCTTACTCTATAATCAATATCAATGAATATGTTTCTCCTCGACCATCTCCTGCGCATCATGCGCTCCGCCCGTAATGATCGGGGAGCCGATGCACTCACCGAAGCAGCACTGCGCGCGCTGGGCGAAAACAACGATTCGGTAGCCGTGGCAGCAGCCGTCGAGCACCAGCGGCAATCCAAGCCTGATCACTTCGGTCTTGCCTACGTCGCCGGCCTGCTTGCCGAGTTTCAGGCCAGCCAGCGCCCCTGGAACCAGCGAACTCCCTGCTTAAAGCGAGCCGTGGTGAGTTACGCCCGAGCGGCCGAGCTGGCCGAGCAAGGGAAGGTGGATGGCGCCCGGCTCGTCGGAGATGTTCACGATCCCCGTTGGTCCAACCGGTTACCTCTCGCCGAGCGTGCCCTGGCCGCCGCATCTTTCCAAGCCGGGCGCCTGCTCACCGCCGATTTTCGGGTACGCGATCCCGCCCGGGCCATCATCTTCCTCCGGCAAGCAGTCGACCGCAGCCCAGGGTATCATCCGGCCCGTTATTATCTAGGCGAAGCCTATCTCCTCAACGGTCAATTCGACGCGGCCGAGAAAGCTTGGCGAGATGCTCTCTGCCTGGCTCCAGATGAGCCAGCGTACTGGCCGTCCTGGCCAATCTGCCAGCCGACCGGGTTCACCACGCCGTCAGGGCCAAAGATTGGCCAACCGTGCTGCGAGAGCTGGCACGTCTACCGGCGGGAGCACTGCCAGAAAGCGAGCGACGAACGATCGAAGGCGACGCCTATGCCGCGCTGGGCCAGTTCGACGCTGCTCGCCGCGCTTGGCAGTCCGCGCTCGCGGCAGATCATCTCGTCGTTGGGGTTCGCCGACGCCTGCGTCGGCTCGACCGGTCGCGGATCGGCGGCGTGCTATAATGCGCAAAAAATAGGAGGCTCAGTTTGCAAACCGCGGTTGACGAAGAGTTACTCGCGCTGCGGAAGACGGCTCGGGAAGTGCGACGGCTGATTATTCAGGCAGTCAACCACTCAAAAGCTGGCCATCTTGGTGGCCCTCTCTCCGCGGCCGATGTCCTTACTGTCCTGTACTTCAAGATTCTGAGAATCGATCCGGAGCGGCCGCATTGGCCCGACCGCGATCGCTTCATCTTGTCGAAAGGGCATTCGGCGATTGGCCTTTACTCGGTCTTAGCTCTCCGTGGCTTCTTTCCGGTCGATGAGCTAATGACGTTTGACCAGATCAACTCGCGGCTGCAGGGCCACCCGGATATGACCAAGCTGCCTGGGATCGATATGTCGAGCGGCTCACTGGGCCAGGGATTGTCTCCGGGCGTCGGTATGGCACTTGGCGCAAAGCTCCTCGACAAAGATTTCCATACCTGGGTGATGCTTGGCGATGGCGAGATCCAAGAAGGCCAGATCTGGGAGGCAGCCCTGGTCGCTGAACACTATAATCTCGACAATTTGACTGCCATCCTCGATTACAACGGCCTTCAGCAGTATGGCTGGACGGCCTCGCTGGCGAACGGCAAGCGCCAGCCACGCATTTCGATCGACAATCCCCGTCAGCGATGGGAAGTCTGGGGATGGCACGTCCTAGAGATGGATGGCCACAACGTCGGCAATATCCTCGAAACGTGTCGGAAGGCGCGTACCATGAAAGGCAAACCAACGTTGATCATCTCCCATTCGATCAAAGGCAAAGGCGTCTCATTCATGGAAAACGACTACAACTGGCACTCGAAGGTCTTGACCGAGGCCGAATTTGCCCAGGCAATGGCAGATCTGGCCCGGCCGGTAGAGGGGGAATAAGGTGCCCGAAGCAGTCGCAATGCGCGAGGCGTTCGCCAGCACGCTCGTCGAGCTGGCCGCGACCTATCCGAATTTACTCGTTCTCGATGGCGACCTGGCAAACTCGACTCGCGCCGAGGTCTTTGAGCAGCACTATCCCAATCGCTTTCTCGAGATGGGAATCGCCGAGCAAAACCTGATGGGTGTCGCGGCGGGTCTCGCGACCGTCGGCTTCATTCCCTGGTTGAGCAGCTTTGCGGTCTTCTTGGTCAATCGCGACCTCGATCAGTTGCGGATGGTCGTCGCCCAACCGAATCTCAACGTGAAGATCGGCGCCGGATATTCCGGTCTCTTCACCGCTCGGACCGGGAAAACCCACCAGGACGTGTCGGACCTGGCGGTGATGCGCGCCATGCCCAACGTTACCGTCGTCGCCCCGGCCGACGCGGTCGAAGCCCGCCTGGCAATGCAGGTTGCCACCGCGAATCCGGGCCCCTGGTACGTCCGGTTGGTGCGCGACCCAACGCCGATTCTCTTCGGTCGCGACTATCAATTCGTGCCCGGCGAGATTATCACGCTGCGCTCCGGTAGCGACGTGACGATCGTCGGCACGGGCGTTCAAAGTATTCGCGCTCTCCAAGCCGCTGACCTCCTTGCGGAATCTGGCATCTCCGCCGAAGTCCTCCACGCTCCGACCTTGAAGCCATTGAAGCCGGATGCGCTGATCCGGTCGGCCGAAAAGACCGGTCGTGTGCTCACGACCGAAGAGCACACGGTAATCGGTGGGCTCGGCGGTGCCGTCGCCGAGATTCTTGGCGAGCATCGCCCAACGCCACTCTATCGCCACGGCTTGAAGGATCTCTACCTCGAGTCCGGTTCGAACGATGACCTCCTCGAAAAGTACGAGCTCACTCCACACCACGTCGCCGAGGCCGTTCGCAACTTCCTGAAGTAGCGAGAGGAGCTGGCTCTCCGGTCTTTAGACTTTGGACCGGAGAGCCAGCTCCTCTCCTACTCCCAGCGCTACCTAGAGTTCGATCTCCCTGTAACGTCCCCCCTGCTT
>JAJPIK010000099.1 GCA_021324795.1 Chloroflexota bacterium | reverse complement strand
TTTCCAGCCTACGAGTTCTGGCGGCTGGCAGGGAAGGATCTGGACGCGATCGCTGCCGCGCAGCAGAGGCTCGGGCTTACCTGCGCGGGCTTCGTTGGGGGTGAGGATGGACGGATTGCCGATCCCGCAACGCGCGATCGCTATCTGGCCAGCCTCGAACGCGCGGTTGCTGCCGCCCGACGACTTGGCGCGAGGATGCTGATCGTAACGTCCGGGGATCGGATGCCCGAGCTGAGCCCGGAGGCCCAGCACACCGCGATGGTCGAGAGCTTGAAGGCAAGCCGAGAGATCGTCGAGCCAGCGGGCATCACCCTGGTGCTCGAGCCGCTGAACAGTCTCGTCGATCACCGCGGTATCTTTCTCGACCGGTCGGCCGACGGCTTTCGGATCGTCGACGCGGTGGGGAGCCCCAACGTCAAGGTCCTGTACGACATCTACCACATGCAGGTCATGGAGGGCAATCTCATCGCCACGATTCGAGCGCACCTGGACCAGATCGGGCATCTCCATGTCGCGGATGTTCCAGGCCGTCACGAGCCAGGCACTGGCGAGATCAACTACCGCAACGTCTTGCGAGAGATCGCCGAGGCTGGGTACGGCGGATTCGTGGGGCTCGAATTTCGCCCATCGAACGACTCGGATTCTGCGCTCGCTGCGGTGCGGGAACTCCTCTAAAGTCCCGATCAAGGATCAAGTGTTCCAAGAACACTTGCTGAACGGCTGGGCCAGTCCGATTCACGAGGCAGGCTCCCGACCCCCTACCCGGCGAGGTTATTCGAGCCCCATCGCCCGGAACGCGGCGTTGGTCGGGTCGCTGTAGAAGACGATCTGCAGCTTATCGATGACGTCGGCCGGTAGGTCGGCGAAGTCGCGTTTGTTCTCGGTCGGAATCATGACCTTCTTGGCGCCGGCGTCCATGGCCGTCTTCAGCTTGTCGGCGAGCGAGTCGACGCGCAGCAGGACCCCGTGGATTGTGAGATCACCGAGAACAACCAATTGGGGCACGAGTGGCCGGGCAAGCACGGCCGACAGGAGGGCGATGAAGAACGCCACGCCCGTTCCAGCCCCCTCCCGGGCCTGCATCAGACTCTGGACTTGCACGTGCACATCGAATTCCCGCAGGTCACGGTCCGAGCCCAGGCGGCGAAGATTCGCCTTGAGGTAGTCGTAGGCCGTCTGTAGGGCATCGCGCATTGGTTTGGAGGTGGTGCCCGTGACGCGGAGATGGCCGCCGCCCTTCATAGCTTGGACCTGAATGCGGAACAGCCCGAAACGGCCTTCCGCCTGGTCCAAGCCGACCGTGAAGACGTCGCCCGGCTCGAGCTGCCCTTCTGGAATGAGCTGGACGACCCCCAGCTCCGGGCAGGGCACAAACCGCTCCTCACCGCTCTCCAGGTCGATGTAGGATAGGTTGACCTTGGCGTACTCGATACCGCCCATCCGCTTGAGCTGCTCTTTGACCCGCCGGCGCATCTCGATGGCGAAGCTGAGGTATTGCTCCATCTCTGCCTTGTCGCACTGGCCGTCGGGGTGAAGCAGCTTGAGCAGACCGGAGAGGGTCTTGACGATGGCCTTTCGGTCGCGTTCTTCGACGTGGTTGCCCAGGCGGAAGAAGCGCTCCAAGGCATCGGTATAGTTGCGCTTCCGCAGCTCCCGGAAGATCTCAGCGAGATAGTCGGCGATGAACCCGACGTGGTTGGTGAAATAGTCGGGCTGCATCTTCGGTAGCTCCCAGCCCGGCAGGTAGGCGTGCCAGCGGTCGTGGAACGCCATGTCGTACCGGATCGTCTCCGGGAACGGCGTGAAGAGGTGCGACGTGCGGGCCAGCGTTTCGACATCGCCATCGATGTTGCCGTTGAAGACGAAGCTGGCGTAGGCCGGGATGGTGCCCTTCCCCGAACCGCGGGAGAAGGAACCCATCTCCATGTAGTCCTTATAGATCTGCTTCTCCTCGGGGCGGCGGAACTGGGACCCGGCGACCTCGTCGAAGGCAACGACGTCCCAGACGCCGACCAGGCCAATCCGATAGGGCGGGCTGTTCTCGATGAACAGCTTGGGAACGGTCACCTGGCCGCCGCTGACGAGAATGACGTACGGGCTGATCTCCCGATAGACGAAGGACTTGCCGGTCCCTCTGGGACCCAGCTCGACGAGGTTGTAGTTGTGCTCGACCATCGGCACGAGCCGCAGGAGGTACAGCAGCTTGCGGCGGAAGGTGAAGTCAGGGTGCGTCGGCTCATAGCCAATGCTCCGAATGAGCAGATCCAGCCATTCATCGCGGCTGAACCGTCGCCGGCCGTCGATGTACTCGTCCAGGCTGGCCGAGGCGATCTGGATCGGTTGGAGCTCGTCGATAGTGAACGGGCGGGTCACGCCACGATGCTGGAGCGTATCATCGTAGCGGATCTCCACGTTTGCCCAGACCCCGCCAACCAGCAGCTTCTCGAACCTCTGGACCAGGTGGGGCGCGATATGCACGAAGGTGAGACCGCTGTTGGCCAGGCTCGCCCAGTACTTGTCCTCGGTCTCGCGGTAGGTGACGGTCACCTTGTCGATCAGCCGCATCGTCCCCCGCTCGCGGGTGCGGGACTTGATCAATTCGCCCTCGTCCGCCCGAACGAAGCGCTCGGCGATGACGCCTTTGACGTGCTCGAGGCCTTCGGCAACGATGCTCGGATCGGTCGAGGAGCAGTAGCGGCCTAAAAGGTACTCCAGCACGTAGACGGGCACGTTGAAGCCGACCTTGGTCTTCTTGACCAGGTCCTTGCGAACGACGCGTCCGCCGAAGGCTTCGGCCACCTTGACATCGAGCGCGTCCAGGGTGACGTCAACGACCGGGATCGTCATCGGCTCCCCCAATCTCATCCAAAGCAGTCGACAAATATCCAGCTCGCGATCAACCCGGCTCCCTCACCCCCGTCCTTCTCTCCCGCGCGCCGGAGCGAGGCAGACCGGCCCTCTCCTGTTATACCAGACCGCCGACTTGGCAAACAGATCCTACAAGGACGGGGTGCGGGCTTGCGAGCTGTTACCATCCGCCGTCAGAACTCGGGCTCCACGTTCAGCGTGGCCTCGGCGTGGTCAAGCTCCATGCTCGGGGCATCGGCGTCCGAGACCACGACCCGGACGGTATCGCCATACTGGAAGCGCGCCGCGTCGCTGATCCGCAGGCGCACGGTTTGCCTCGGCTGACTTTCCGAGACGAAATGGTCCGGGCCGGCGGCCGTGGCCAGGGGACTTGGGTCCAGCTGGCCGGCGCGCACCCGGTACGCTCGCACCTCCACGTAGCGGGCAGACACCTGCCCGCCGAAGGAATGCTGCCCACTCGGCGGCACCGCCTCCAGCTCAACGTCGAACAGGAAGGAGGTGATGCGGCGGGGGGCGTGCAGGCGAATGCCGAACTTGGCCGTCCGCCTCGGGAAGGTTACCCGCAGATAGGGAACGACGATCTCCTGGAGGGAGGCGCCGCCGTGAAAGAACTGGTAGCCACCGCGCGCGGTGAGGATACCGGTCGCCCGGGGCACGCCGACGGTCAGATCGCTACCAACCACCGGGAAGGTGAGCAGGCTGGGCGATGCGACCTCGCGGCCGACCACGGCGCGCTGGCTCTTGTACTCGAGCCCCTTGGCGTTCACCGGAATCAGATCGTGCTCGCCTACCTCATCCAGCAAGAAGAAGCCGTGGTCAGTCACCAGGTGGATCTCCTCGACACCAGCGTTGGCCAGCTTCCGGATCGCGCGGGCGCACTGCTCCACGTAGTCCTCCGCCGCCCGCGGGGTCAGACTGAGCACCCCGCTGTGGCCGGCCTCGTCCAGCGTCGCCGAATAGACGAAGAGCCACGGCGCTTTGGGCACCTGCGGGACGGGCAGGTCCAGGAGCTTCCCGAGCTCGAGCGATACGTATCCGGGGAGGAGCGACGCCAGGAGCCGTTCGCGGCCCTCCTTGGTCGCGAGATCAGGAGAACTGGCCGCCGCGCTGCCCGATCGGATGGACCAGACACCATCCTTCACGGTCACGTGGATCTCAGCCAGCGGTAAGAGGCTTGCCATCCCAACCGGTGTAATGGATGGCAGGGGCGCACGCAGTGGGCGGAGATCCACGCTGGTCTGGCCACCGGCGCCCCGCAGTTTCGCTTCCAGCTCTCGCGCCAGTTCGAAGCGAAAGGCGTCCAGCATGAGGACGGCGCGTCGCCCAGCGTCGCCGGAGGGCCAGAACGACCGCTGCTCCGGTAGCCCGGTCGCGACGAGACCGGGGGAGCCCTCGAGCGCTTCGGCGAAGCTCTTGTTCGTCTCCTCCAGGTAATGGTGATGCAGGCGACGCACCGTCGTGGCCACCTCATCCAGCCCCGGGTGCGCCTCGAAACCGGCCCGATAGCGCCGGTACGCCTGGTCCACCTGCCACCAGCGATCAACGTACGCCTGGACGATAGCCGGAGCGGTTCGGAACGCGACCAGTTCCCCCAGCGCTTCACGGGCTCCGGCGGCGACGGCACCGGCCAGCGCGAGCGCCTCCCACTCCGGGACTTCGCCCTCGATCGCCCAGAAGTGGCTGGCGTGGCGGCGGAATATCGGTAAGCGCTTGGCCAGCAACGTCGCTCGCTCATCGACGGACCGGCACGCTTTCAGATCGGCCTCGATTCGCTCGACCAGCGCCCGCTCGACCTGAAGGCTGGACTGCAGATCCGGGATTTCGTCGAGCGCTTTCGCCCACGGCCCGAGCTGCAGGTCGCGCTCGGCCTCCCGGAGCAACCGGGCAGCTATCTGGGACTGGGTGCGCGCCTCCAGCCAGCGACTCAGGAAGCGGACGCACCGCTCGCGGGCGCCGGGTTGGGGGAGTCGGTCCTGGTGTGGGAACCCCTTCGTCCCGCCGAACTCGGATGCTTCGGCGAGGATGAGATTTTGCACCAGGGTGCGGGCAACGTCGGCCGGACTTGCCGCGGCCGCGCGCGGGACGCCAAACGCCTCATCCAGGAAATCGCGAAAGACCTCCAATGCGCCCTCGCGCTCGAGCTCGGTGAATACCTCGGTGGGATCAGCCAGAAAGACGCGCACCTGCTCGTCATCGAACAACCGCGCCCGAACGCCGCTCGCGGTGAGGTGCCGCCAGTAATCCATCGGCTTTTCGCACCAGCGGGCAGCCAGGCTCGGCAGGAGTCGCAGGAGCGCCTTCTCCTCTTCGCGGTCGATGTCCACCCCCCAGCGCCGCAGCGCATGGAGCAGGCTTTCGTCCCAGACCGGAAGCGTGAACTCGTATTCCTTCAGGACAGTCAGCGCCTGGCGCGAGAGCGGGACGTAGACAATCCGCGGTTTTTCAACGGAGCTGCGCTCGATCTTCGCGCGCAACTCGAGCTGGCTGCCGTCGTACTTGTGGATTTCGAACTCGGCGGCGAGTCGATCGAGCAGTCGCTCCCACTCGCGCTGCGGATCCAGCCAGAGCAACGTCCGGTCAAGGCCATTGCGCAGGGCATCGTGGATATCGGCTCGGAGTTCGGCCAGGATCACCTGTCGATCACCGCCATCAACGCCCTGCGAAAGTCTCGTTCGTCCTCCCTCCACCGGTAGACCTGACTCACGCCCTCCAGCAGTAGGATATCTTCTCTCAGCCACTCGACGGTCCGATCATCGATGAGCGTGGCGCGCCAGCGCTCATTCGGGACGTCGGACCACAGCCGAAACGTGGCGTTGACCATGGGAGTGACACCGGCACGACTGGTAGGTGACAGAGTCTCGAGGAGACCGTCCCTCTTTCTACCGCGAATCAAGAAGTCAATGAAATATCTCTTACCGGTGCGCCCCATTTCGGGGTGCTGGCGGACGAACCGGACCTCCCACTCTACGAGATAGTGGGCTACCTCCTCGGCGAAGGTGGCTGGCCGGAAGCCGCGCGAAAGAAACACCAGGTGCGAAACTGCGAGGCACGCGGTGAGCACTTCCTGCATTGCTAGCCCGACGGCGTGCAGCGGCACGCGCTTGACCAGCATGCCTCGCTCCACCTCAACCCTGTGCTGTTTCAGTATCTCTTCAAGCAGATAGGAGCCCTTTCGTGTTGCTCTCGGGTCGAATCCAAGGTTCGCCAAGTGCCGCAGCGTCTCACCCAGATCCGTGACGGCCGCCTCGCCGGGTCTCACCTCCTTGACCGATACCTCCACCAAATCGCCATCCGGATACGAATACGGCGACACGATCCACACCCTGTCCCGCTGCTCCCTGCACGAGAAATGCTCGCCCAGGTGGTGGAGGTATCCGCGAACAAGCTCGGCGCACGTTAACTGGCTCATACCGCCTCCAAGCCTAGCTGCAAGGGTGGCGGGTCCGACCAGATTCCGTCGAACTCGATACCCCGCATCTCACAAAACCGCACGAAGGCTTCCCGCAGGGTTGTCGGGAACGGCCCAGCCTCACATGCCCAACCACCATGGCAGGCATCGGTCCATCGATGCTCATGTGTCTTGTGCACCCACCGGTTGCTGTCGGTGTGCTTGTTCTCATGGCTCCCTCCAACATCGATGGCGCAGATTCGATGCGCACCATCCAGCAGTAGACTGATCGAGAACCTCTCCGGAGCGAGCAGGTTCACAGTCAGTTTGATCGCGAGATTAACCTGGCGCTCGGAATGCCGCACACGTATGGTCGCTTCAGCCCAGGCGTCGTGGCTTTTCTGCATCCATTGCACTCGCTCATCAATGCGCATTTCCCCTGCAAGGATGCGCGCAACTTCCGCTTCGG
>JAJPIK010000023.1 GCA_021324795.1 Chloroflexota bacterium | reverse complement strand
GTAAGGGCGGCCTGACAGTTTCATCGGCATCGGCTGCTACTAGGCCGTCTCTTCCACCAGGTCACGCATCTTGCGGATCAAACGCTCGATCTCGACGAAGGCCTTCGCCCAGAATCGTGGCTCCGAAATGTCAACGCTGAGAGCTGAGAGAAGCTCGGCTGGCGAGCCACTCCCTCCCCTCTCCAGGAGCTCGACGTAGCCCGGTACAAACGCCTCCCCTTGCTCTTGGTACATGCGATAGAGCGAGAGGACGAGTAGCTCGCCAAAGCTGTAAGCGTAACAGTAGAAAGGCGAGTTGATAAAGTGGGGGATGTAGGACCACCCCCACCGGTAATTCTCATCTAACTCGACCGAATCGCCATAGTAGCGACGGTTCGCCGCGATCCAATCGTCGCCAAGCGTCTCGGGCGTCAAACGCTCTTTCTCCTGGCGGGCAAAGGCAAACTGCTCGTAGCGAGTCAGGATCGTCTGACGGAAGACCGTCGCGAAGATGTCTTCCAGTTTGCCACCGATCAGGGCGATCTTCGCCGCGGGATCTTGCTCGTCTTCGACCAATCGGTCGAAGACGAGCATCTCGCCAAACACCGAGGCCGTCTCGGCAAGCGCAAGCGAAGGGTTGTATTCCAACAACGCCTGCTTCTGCGCCAGTAGACCGTGCAGGCCGTGCCCAAGCTCATGAGCAACAGTCATCACATCTCGTAGATTATTCGTATAGTTACACAAGATGTAGGGATGGTGCCGCGGTGAGATCGACATGCAGTAAGCGCCGCCGGTCTTCCCGGGGCGAATCTCCGCGTCGATCCAGCGCTCCACGAAGAAGCGACTCGCCATCTCTCGGAAACGCGGACTGAAGGCGCCAAACGCGTCGAGAACGTACCGTTGAGCGGTCACGTAATCGCATGATGTCGCTTCTTTGCCAATCGGCGCGTACTGGTCGAAAATCGCCAGCTTGGGCAGCCCCAGCAGTTTGGCCTTCAGCCGGAAATATTCCTGCGCCAGTCCAGCGTGCGCCTCGACTGTATCCAACATGGTATCGATGACCGCCGGATCCACGTCATTCGACAAATGCCGCGATGCCATCGCGTTCGGGAAGTGGCGCAACCGGTCCATCGTATGCTTTTCTTGGACCAGGGTATTGTAAATGTAGGCAAGTACCTGATCGTGCTGACGCAGCACGGCATACTGACTTTCGTGAGCCCGCTGGCGAACCGAACGGTCGGGATCTCGAATCAATGCCAGGAGCTCGGCGAGAGTCAGGTTCTTGGTCTCGCCGTTGCGCTCGATCGGAAACTTTAAGCTCGAGATTAGCTCGGTAAATAGCGTCTGCCAGGCAGAGGCGCCGGTCACCCGCAGCTCGCTGATGATCTTTTCCTCGGGCTCCGATAGCGTATGGGGGCGATTCTGTCGCTCACGTTTCAGATAATACCGATACGGCGCCAGTTCCGGCGCGGCCATGAGCCGCTCGGCGTCGGCATCGTCCACCTTTTGCCATTCAAGCTCGAAGAACAAAAGCAGATTTTGAATCGCCGTTGTCTTCAGCCGCACCCGCTGTTGCAAGTCGCGGTGAGACGGCTTGGTGGTATCGGAGGTAAAAATCAGATGTGAATACGCATCGACAAGCTCGACGCGTTCGATAAGATCTTCGAGCGTCCGCAACGCCTCGACCAAGTGCAAGGCGGTGGGCCCACCCGGAACGTTGATCGTTCCCCGGTACCGATTGGCAAAGCTCTCCGCATCCTTGGTGGCACGATCGAGATCGGCCGCGATCCGAGGATCGTCCGGACCAGCAAATAGCTCCGACAGATCCCAGGTCATCGTCACTGAATTGGTCTCCGGTGACCGAGTCATGTCTATTGTTCTCCTTATATCATTCATGAAAACCTTACGGGATTAACTAGCCATCGTCAAGGAACTTTTCCTCGACCGTTTGCTAATGAGACGAAAATACTACGTCAACTCGCCCGAAAGTACACTCCTTAGCGCTTGATTCTCACCCTGCTTCGCTGCATTCTCAGTAGGGAACCGATTATCGCGGCTAGCGCCTCGGACTTCCTCACCCCTCAGTCGCAACTGAGGGGTGAGGAAGTCCGAGATGAGCGATGAGCACCCACTCGGAGGTAGACGATGAAGTCAACAAAAAACAGTCAATCGAACGATCTCCCTCAAAATGACTCGCTTTGTGACCTCGTTTCTCCTCGCTGGACGCGTGCCGTAGAGCGCTGCATCCGACGCTTCAGTCACTACTTTTGGCACTCCAGTCGCGGCTCGGCGGTTGTCGAGTTCGCGCTCGTCTTCCCAATTTTACTATCGCTGGTCTTCGGGATCGTCGACTTTGGCATGCTCTTGACGACAGACATCGCGACGACCAATAGCGTGCGGAGCGCCGCGCGTTGGGCGACGACTCACCCGACGAACTGGAGCAATGCTACTTCGGCTCCTTCAAATACGATCGAAGGGATCATCCAGAACTCTGGTGGCTTGGCGAAGATTCCGAATGACGATAATCACATCACGATTAGCTACCTAATCCCCGGGAGCGGCACCGCGACGACCTGCGGTCAGTACAGCGCAGCCCAAAACGCGTTCGTCGGGGCCAATGGCTATACCCAATCGACGTGCGTCGTCGCGGGTAGTCTCATTCAAGTCGCAGTAACGTACACGTATAGCTTTGCGACGCCGGTCTTCATCGGCTTGTTTCCCCAAGGGATAACGTTGACGGCGAGCAGCACGATGCTCGAGGAAATATGAAAACACGATTCTTCACCGTGCTCTTACCATCGCAGATCTTGCGTGCTTTCGTCGTTGACGAGCAAGGCTCAGCCCTAGTGCTTGTCGCTTCGCTGATGATCATCTTGCTGGGATTTGTCGGGCTGGTGACCGACCTCGGCGTGCTGGCGGTGCGCTACCGCATCGCGCAAAATGTCGCTGACAGCGCGGCACTCGCTGCGGCTGGGAGTATCGCGTCGGGCTCCAACTTGAGTGGCGCCACGAGCTCTGCCAACTACATCGTCCAGTCCAGCACGGTCCCAATCTCGACATTCACCCTGACCTACCTCGACTATCAAAAGAATCCGACGATGAACCTTAACCAGGTCATGTACGTCCAGACGTCCATCCAGGCAACGTATGCCACCATGCTCCTGCAGCTTCTCGGCATCAAATCCGATTCGATCAGCGCTAGCTCCATGGCCGGTATCGCCCAGAATCTCCTCTGCGCATTCTGTATGGTTGGTAATTACAACCAGACTGAGCTCAGCCTCATCGGTAATGGCAACGCGACGGTAGAGAACGGAGGCGTGATCGTGAACTCGACCGCTGCCTGCGCGATCTGCGCCACCAGTAACAATGGCATGCTCATCGCTTCCTCAATCGGAGTAGTTGGTGGTTGGTCTGGCGTTGGCTATTTCCAGCCCACGCCGGTCAATGTGCGCCCGGTTCCCGATCCACTCGCCGACGTTCCGGTCCCTTCCTTGTCCGGAGCGAACATGGGATCGGTCAGTACGTCGAGCCAGCAAACCACTTGCCTCAATCCCGGCGTCTATCAGGACATCAAAACCTCGGGTCAAGGAGGCTTCTGCTTCAATCCCGGAATGTACATCATCACCGGGGAACTCGATGCCGAGGGTGGTGGGGTTCTTTCAGGGTCCGGCGTAACTTTCTACTTTGCCTGTGGTACCAGCTCCGCTCCGACGGCGTGTTCATCCGGCGGCCAAGCTGGAGGGTCCTTGACACTAAACGGGAACGGCAAATATGTGATCTCTCCGCCGTCGAGCGGCGACTACCAGGGTATCTCGATTTTCTATGACCGCCACAACACGAGCGCCTTGACGCTCACCGGCAATGGGGACGACAGTGTGAGCGGGACGATCTACGCAAAGTCAGCGCAGATGACGCTCACCGGCAACGGTGGCACCTTTACTGTCAACTCCTTGATTGTCGCCGATTCGGCGTCGCTCAAGGGGAACGGCAGCGTGGTCGTCAACTTCACCAAATCGCAGAACTACCCGCGCGCGGGCCTTCCGGGGATCGTCCAGTGATGACGATCAGACGGTCGCACAAGGCACTACAGTGGATAGACTGAGTTGGCATAGCCCAGGTGGTCTATGGGATTCCTCAACCAGGCTATCCAGGAAGGGGGGGCCAAAAGTAGGATTGACGATCAAGCGTACGAAGGGCAAAGTAGTAGGTGCAGGAAGCAAAAACCGGTCATTACCGCCGCGCAGTAATGACCGGAAGAACTCGACTAGGTGTGCCAGCTGCACACCCTACCAAGAAAGGAGGCCGACCGAGAATTAAACTTCGCGTCTCGGGTGGTTGCCATCTGCCCCCCTGGCCCTGGAAAGCGATGGGGGGAACAGATTGGTTACTGGTCTCGACCTCTCGCTCGGCTCATCCAAGAGTGTAACACGGCGGATCACCAATGCATAGGGGGTGAGGGCATTAGAAAGGGATGAGAGTTCGCGAGCCCGATGAGTACAACCACCGGCTACCCAGGTACCCCCTCGAAAGGGGAGCTCAAAACAAGCACTCCCGATTCAAAGTCGGGGAACAAAAGCGTCAATAATTAAGGAGTTATCAAGATGCAACTGGTCCATCGCTTTATCGTCGAAGAGCACGGCGCCGAAACCGTGGAGTACGCCCTAGTCCTGGGATTGATCGGCCTCGCCGCCATCGCAGGCCTGACCTCGGCTGGCTCGGCCATTACTAGCTGGTGGAATAAGCTTGGCGTGTTGGTGAGCAGTGAGACGGGCAGTATGCCCTAATCGTCGTTCCCGAGCGAACATACCTCTGCCCGGCCGGGCAGAGGTATGTTTCAACCTCGCTCCGGCGCGTTGTAACGACCGCTTGGTGGCTATACAGGAGACAACGACCATGCGTCTCATCTCTCGATTCGTGACCGAAGATCATGGCGCCGAGACCGTGGAGTACGCTCTGATTCTCGGCCTCGTCGGTCTGACCGTGATTGCGGGAGTGTCCAGCGCCGGCTCGACCATCGCGAGCTGGTGGAACAGCATGGGCTCGTTGCTCATGAACGAGACCGCCACGATGCCCTGATCGCGCAGATTCGGTTCAAGCTACGTCGATTCGTACGCTGTCACCGGGAGGCTGCCGCGCTCGCTCAAGTCTATCGACAGTCGTCATTGACCCCGCTCTCAGTTCTGGCTGAGAGCGGGGTCAATGACGCAAGTATGTGAAGGAAAACCACGTCGTGCCGAACGACGCCTCAGGAGATCAGATAATGGACCTAAGTCAAATCGTCTTGAAGAGCGGCGTATTGGCCGTGCTTCTCTTGGGCGCCAGCTTCGATCTCCGTACTCGGCGGATTCCCAACAGCCTGACCTTCGGAAGCGCCCTGTTGGGCCTCATCACGAACGCCATCGTCTTCGGCGGTCCCGGCGCGGTAACCAGTCTCGAAGGATGGGCAATCGGCGTGGTACTGCTGGCGATTCCTTTCGCAATGCGGGCGACCGGCGGGGGTGACGTAAAGCTCCTGGCCGCGGTCGGCGCCTGGGTCGGCCCACACTATACTTTCGCGACGTTCGCCTACGCCGCTGTCGTCGGGGGGCTCATTGCCCTTATTCTGTTGATCAGGCGAGGTCAACTGCTTCCACTCATCCAGTGTCTTGCTCGTCAGGCTCAGGTCGTCCTTCTGTCTTTACTCGGCAGCATTGGTTTGGCAATCGTCCCTCTGCTTCCTATCTGGCCGAGTTTGCACGGAACGTCGGGGACTTCTCGAACTTATGTCTCATCACGTTTCGCTTTCGGACCGGCCTTATTGATTGGCGGCATCCTGGCATTGTTGGTCGCCTGAAAGGAGATCTAGCCACGATGTTCCGTAACCGCAAGTTCGCCGTTGTGGTCTCATTGTTGCTCGGCCTTGTCGCCGCGATGCTCGTTTGGAATAACAATCAGCGTTTGCAGTCGCAGCTTCAGCAGGAGCAGGCCATCCAACCAGCGCCAGTGGAGACACCCGTCTCCGTCGTCGTCGCAGTACGTGATATTCCGGCGCACACGCTTCTTACGCCGGATCTCGTCAAAGTGGCCCAGGTCCCGCCCGGCTTAAAGCTGCCCGATGCGCTGACCAAGGTCGAAGACGTGGCTGGCAAAACAACGCAATATCCGATTGCCAACGGTGAGCAGATTCTGCCGATGAAATTTGCCACGCCAAAAGTCAGCTACGGCCTCGCCGACATCGTACCCGCGGGGAAGCTTGCCGTCTCCATCGAGATCAACGAGCTGGTCGCAGCAGGTGGTTTGCTCGTGCCAGGTGATCACGTCGACGTACTGGTGACTCTCAACCATCAGACGGCTGGTAAGGATCTCACCGAGATCATTCTCCAGAACATTGACGTTCTAGCGGTTGCTCAATCCTATGTCAATGAACAATCGTCTCAAACGTTGGCGCCGGCTGCCATTAACAATGTCGTGAGCGCGATCCCGGGCACCTCGGCAGGGGCGTCGCCTCCCCCGGCCCAGCCGCCCACACCAGTGGCAGATTCTGCCCTCATTCATCCTGACGCGAAAACGGTTACCCTGGCGGTGACCCCAGAACAAGCCGAACGGCTGATTCTCGCCGAGCAACAAGGGCGTCTTAGCTTGGCTCTCCGCCCAACCGGTGATACGACGACGGTCGAGATTCCCGAGGCGACTCTCAGCACGATTCGCTCACCACTTCAGCAACAAGTGGCGGAGATCACTGGTGTCACGATGTCGCCAACGAATGCCCGCGCTGGGGATACCTTGACCATCACGATCACTGTCAAGAATACGTCGAACGAGGTCATCCATACCCAGGGACCAAATCCCAAGTTCACCTACATCCAGGGCCAGACCTTCTTCTCTCAGAACTTTCCTTCTCAGAACGGGGCACTGCGGGTCGGCGTCAGCTTCGATGGACATCCCTCGATCGACTTCCCATATCGCTGGGGCCTCGGCGGAGACCTGGCTCCCGGGGCAAGCACGACTGTTGTTGGTTACGTCAAGTTGACTTACGACATGAAGCCAACCAATTTCTGGGCCGGCCTGATCGAAGAGCCAGCTACGGTGCTCCAGGACAACGAAGGCACGACGTTGATCACGGTGCTTCCCGATAACGTCGCGGTGGTCTCGGTCGACGCGGCCAACGTCCGCAGCGGTCCTGATCTCGCCGCCAGCGTCGTCGGTCAATTGGGCTATGGCACTGAGGTCCCAATTCTCGGCCAGGAGAAGGACTGGTTCAAGATCAAGATGCCGGACGGACGAACTGGCTACGTCGCAGCCGGTTGGATCATCGCGCCGAAGTAGAGGGTGAAAGAGGGATACCGCCATGGCCAACGAAATTCGAGTTCTCCTGATCGAAGAAGCGAAAAACCGGACCCAATTGACCCGAGCCCTGGCCAACGCACCGGTCGTGGTGGCCGGCGAGGCCGGCTTCGGCACCGAGGCGGTGACTGCGGCCCGCGAGATCCAACCAAACGTGATCATTCTTGGTCTCGAAGAGCCCCTAGCACGCTCGATTCGTACTATCGAGATGCTCCATCTCGCAGTCCCCGAGGCAGGCATCGTCGTCACATCTTCACTCAGCGATCGCGACGTGATGCGCAAGGCGATGCGAGCCGGGGCTCGTGATTACCTCAGCAAGCCAATCGGCCGCGACGATCTCGCCCGCGCCGTGCTCGCCCTCTGTGAGGTCGAGCAGAAGAAGCAAGGTCTGAGCAGTTCGGCGCTTCAGAAGGTCGTTCAGTCTGGCGACGTTTTCGTTCTGTCCGGGGCAAAGGGTGGCATTGGCAAGACGACGTTGGCGGTCAACTTAGCCGCCGCGATCGCCACGGAAAGCCAGCAGCGGGTGGCATTAGTCGATCTCGACCTGCAAATGGGTGACGTTGCCTTGATGCTCAGCTTCGCCCCCGAACGTAGCATTATCGACGCGACGACCAATGTCGACCGCCTCGAAGCCGAATTTCTGCAAAACTTGGTTCACAACGATCCGACCGGCGTGCACGTTTTGGCCGCCCCGGTCACTCCTGAGGAGAGCATCGAGGTGACCGCCGACCAGGTCGGACAGGTGCTCGACGCATTGAGCCGTACCTTCGATTACACCATCGTCGATACGTCGCCGGCTTTGAGCGAGATCAACCTGGCTGCACTTGAGCGAGCAACATTGATTCTCCAAATGACAACTCCGGAAGTGCCCTCGCTCAAGCGCGCGAAAGTTTCCCTTGGCCTGCTCCGCAAGACATGGCAGTTTCCTGACGAGCGAATCAAACTCTTACTCAATTACCCATACGAGGTGCCCGGCGTCTCGATCAGTGAGATTGAAACCTCTCTGGAGTTCCCCGTGTTCTGGAAGATTCCCTACGACCCCGCCGTCGGCCAATCGGTCCGACTCGGCCGCCCCTGCGTGGAGACGAAGGGCAACGCGCGTTTTAGCCGGAACGTTGTCGAGTTGGCCCGCTCGATTTGCGGCCTTCGCCGCCCATCGCGTGGATTGTTTGGCATCCTCTGGCAACGGTGAACCTTAGGCAGCAGATTTTTGAAGGGGAGAGGAGAAACGCATGACGTGGTTGAGTCGTCGTGGTGATACGGCACTTTCCGGCAATAGTCATCAGGGAAGTGACCCGGCCAGCCCTTCCGCCAATCACTCGACCACGCGGCCTATCGAGGCCAAGCCTTCCGAACCGGCGGCCATCCTTACTGAAAAGCCCCCAGTCGCTCCTCCAGAGGGTGGCCACCTTCTGCCGCCGGACCAGCTCAATGAACTCAAGCAGCGCGTTCATGAACAGCTTGTGCGTGAGCTCGATCTCGACAAACTTCAGCAAAAGCGCGGGCCGGAGCTTCGTAAGGCGGTGGAAGGCGCGCTGGCGGTTATGCTTCTCGATCAGGAAACACCGATCAGCCGGGCTGAACGCCAACGCCTCGTCCGCGAGATCGCGGACGAGGCGCTTGGCCTCGGGCCGCTCGAACCGCTTCTCGATGATCCGACTGTCTCTGAGATCATGGTCAATGGACCGCGCAAGGTGTACGTCGAGCGGAACGGTCTTCTGTCGCTCACCGACGTTTACTTTCGGGACGAAACGCACATCATGCGGATCATTGAAAAGATCGTCAGCCCGCTTGGACGACGCATCGACGAGGCCAGCCCGATGGTCGACGCGCGCCTCGCTGATGGATCTCGGGTGAACGCGATCATCCCTCCCCTCGCCGTCGATAGCCCGATCCTAACGATCCGGAAATTTTCCAAGGATCCTCTCACCGCGGCTGACCTGATTCGTTTCGGCTCACTGAGCGAAGAGGTCATCACCTTTCTCAAAGCTTGCATCGAAGCGCGCATCAATATGGTCGTCGCCGGGGGAACGGGCTCGGGCAAGACGACAATGCTCAACGTTTTGAGCAGCTTTATCCCCCACCGCGAGCGCATCGTCACGATCGAAGATCCCGTGGAGATGCAGTTTCGTCAGCCACACGTCATTCGATTAGAAACTCGACCGGCTAACATTGAAGGGAAAGGGGAAGTGACTCAGCGTCAGCTTGTCCGCAACGCTCTCCGCATGCGTCCTGACCGGATTATCGTCGGCGAGGTACGTTCCGGCGAGGCGTTCGACATGCTGCAGGCAATGAATACCGGTCACGACGGTAGCTTGACGACCATCCACGCCAACACACCGCGCGATGCCCTCGCCCGGATCGAGAACATGGTCCTGATGGCCAACCTTGATCTGCCGGTCAAGGCGATTCGCGAACAGGTCGCGTCGGCGATTCACCTCATTCTCCAGCTTAGCCGTCTCCGCGATGGTTCGCGGCGCGTCACTCATGTGACTGAGGTGATCGGCATGGAAAGCGAAGTGATTACCATGCAGGACATCTTCGTCTTTCGTCAGCAAGGAGTTGACGCGAACGGAAAAATCATTGGCTCGATCCAACCAACAGGCCTCCGCCCGCATTGTATTGACAAGATCGAGCGCGAGGGCATCAACCTGCCACCGGACCTCTTTGCCCCGCGTAGCTTCGATCGGGGATCCTACCGATGAGCACGCTGCTCGCTCCCTTTGTCTTCGTTACCGTAACAATACTGGCTCTGACCGCGTTCAGCTTGATCGTCCGCGATAAGTCGCCAGTCGAGCAGCGTCTGGCAGAATATGATCGCCCGGTCCATTCTCCGCAGACGGTCGCCTTGGTCGGGGGCACGATTCTCAAGCAGCGCGAGTTCAGCCGGATCCCCGCCCTCCAGGAGATCCTAAAGGGCTGGGCGTCCTCCGAGAAGATAGCGCGCGAGCTAGCCGCCGCCGGCCTCTCGCTCCGGGTAGGTGAGTATTTACTGATTCGCTGGTTTTGCGGGCTGACTAGCGTCCTCGTCGTCCATCTGCTTGGAGTTCCTTTCCTCCTTGCCGCGCCGGCTGGTCTCTTTGGCTTCCTGTTACCCCGAATGTATGTCAAGCGACGTCAGGGGCAACGAGTCTCGAAGTTCAACGACCAATTGGTCGATGCCCTAACGATGATGGGAAACGCCCTCAAGGGTGGATCGAGCTTCCTCCAAGCAATCGACCTTGTTTCGCGCGAATTACCGGCTCCGCTCTCAGAAGAATTCGCTCAGGTCGTCGCCGAGGTTAGCGTTGGCTCCCCGATCGACGAGGCGTTGAACAATCTGACCCGTCGCATCAGCAGCTACGACCTTTATCTCGTCGTCACGGCGATGCTCATCCAGCGCCAGACCGGTGGTAGCTTGGCGGAGATTCTCGATCGCATCGCTCAAACCATTCGCGAACGAATTCGTTTATTCCGCCAGGTTCAAGTACTGACTGGTGAGCAGCGCCTCTCGGCGATCGTCGTCGGATTGATGCCGGTCGGCATGCTGGTCTTTCTGCTGCTGTTCCTCCCCGGCTACGTCCAGCCGCTCGTCGACGATACGATCGGAAGGTTGCTACTCGGCGCAGCCGGTCTCCTTGAAGTCATCGGCTACATGGTCATGATGCGCATGGCCAACATCGAAGTGTGAGGAGGCATCGGACGTGTCTGATCTCGCCTTGTCGGGAATTATTTTCGTCACGGTGACCTTGATCGTTTGGGCGTTGCTGCGGCCCAACGAATCGGTGATTGTGACGCGCCTGCGGATCTACGGACGGCAGCGCCCCGAGCGCGATCTGGCAGCTCCTTTATTCGAGCGGGTGGTCCTCCCGATTCTCAACCGACTGGCCCGGATCGTCCTTCACATCTCACCGAAAATGATCGAGGAATCGACCCGCAAGCGGTTATCGCAGGCCGGCGGCCTCGAGCGGCTCGACGTCAATACTTTCCTGGCGATCAAGGCTGGGCTGATGCTTGGGTTGCCGCTACTGCCATTGCTCGGCAGCATTCTCAGTAGTCGCTCGTTCGACCTACGTCAGGTCGTCATGGGCGTGGCTTTGGGTTTTCTCGGCTGGCGTCTGCCCGATCTCTGGTTGACTCGCCGCATTAGCGCTCGCCAAAAGGCGATCGAGCGCGCGCTGCCGGACGCCCTCGATCTCATCGTCGTTACGGTCGAAGCCGGGCACAGCCTGGAAGGTGCCTTGGCAACGGTTACTCAGCGGCTCAAGAACCCGCTAACTGAAGAGTTCGGGCGCACGTTACACGAGATCGCCTTGGGGAAATCGCGTCGGGAAGCGCTGCATGCCCTCACGCAGCGCGCCGGCGTACCCGACCTGCAAGCTTTTATCGCAGCGATTCTCCAGGCCGAGCAGCTTGGTATTGGAATTGGTCAGGTCTTGCGCGTCCAAGCCGAGGCCATGCGGGTGCGTCGGAAGCAGCGCGCCGAGGAAACCGCGGCCAAAGTACCGGTCAAAATGCTGGGGCCACTGGTCGGATTCATCTTTCCCGCGCTGGTCCTGGTAGTTCTTGGTCCGACGGCGATTCACATCATCAACTTCTTCCATACTCAGAAGACCGGGATTCCGTAGTGTGCTTGGCGAGAAGTTACATATGGCCCGTGAGACTACCACGGCAGATGAAATTGACAAGCAGCTCTCACCCTCTGGATGAGGGTGAGGGAATTTCAGTGGAGCGGAGGTCGCAGTGAGCAGCGTCGCAAACCAGTGGCGTCGATTGTCAGCAGAAGAAGTCAGTGAGGACGCCCTGCTCCCATGCCTGCGTCGGGGTGCCTGGCTGGCTGCGTTGCTCCGTCTCACACAGGTGTTCCTCAATATCTGCCGATATTTTTTCCTCGCCGGCTTGATCTGCTTCGGCGCCTCCTACGCGATCCCGCCCGGGTTGCCATTCTCGCTGGTGACTTCCCACGGCCAAGATCTCCCCACTTTTGACTTTTCGTCTTGGATTGCCTCCGGCCAGGCGGCCAAAGCCGGCGGGAATCCGTATCTCGTCTATCCGCTCACCTACATGGTGCGGGTTGGCAATACCTATGTACCTGCCCCAAACCTCAATCCACCGATCTCGGTGCTCGTTTTCCAGTCGATCGCTGATGCCCCGCTCGACCTAACCTTTCGCGCTTGGCATCTGATCTCGTTCATCCTCTTCCTGGCTAGCGTCATGCTTCTGGTCAGTTCCTACCCGCGCTTCGCCACCCGCCGACGGCTTCTCTGGACTTTCGCATTGACCGGCCTCTGGAGCACGCTCCAGCAAGGACAAATCTACATGCCAATGCTGCTCGCCGTCGCCGGTGCCTGGCTTTTGCTGCAGCGCCAAAACCAGTTCGCGGCGGGCATCCTGATCGGCGTGGTGGTCGCGATCAAGCCGAACTTTCTGGTCTGGCCAGGGCTGTTGTTTATTGGCGGCTACGCGACCGCCGCGCTGAGCGCATGCGTGACGGCAGCGCTTTTGAGCGCATGGCCGGCGCTAGTATACGGCCCGCTGATCTACGTTGAGTGGCTCAAAGTATCGACGAGCTTTCCGGGGATCATCTACGCGGGCAACGGCTCTTTAATTAGCCTAGCCGGGCGACTCGGAATGGAAAAAGTAGGGGTGATCATGAGCGTCCTGCTGCTGGTCGCTATTGGCGCGCTCGTCTGGCGTTATCGCCCAACTGTCCTTCCACTCAGCTCCCTGGCAATCGTCGCCGCGCTCTTGACCTCGCCGATTACCTGGGTTGGCTATACCATTTTTTTGCTTCCTTGGCTATTCAGCCGCCCGTGGAATACCTGGCTTCGCATCGCTGCCACACTTCTCCTGGTACCGTTCCCGATCGTCTACGCCTTATTCGACGGCGCATTCTGGCAGCAAATTGTCTTTGGCTCGTTCTGGCTATGGGCGCTGCTGATCTTGCTCGTCGTGTGCGTTAACGACGTTCGCCGCGCTCGTCGATCATCCTTTGCCGTATCGTGATCCGGATCACGAAGGAGATGCTATGCACGAACTGATCAGTCGGAGGGAGCTTTCCTGGGCGAGTCGGGATAACTCCGATAGATGGGCTCAGAGCCGCCCGACAGTTCCACTGATCACGGACGACTTTGTTACCTGTCTTCGCCGAGGCAATTGGCGGCGAGCTCTCTATCGTTTTGGCATTACCTTTGCCAACGTCATGATATACGTCGCGATGTTTCTGGTCATTGTCTTTGGTGTTAGCTACGCAATTCCGCCCGGGTTGCCATTTTCGTCCATTATTGTCAATCATCGAGACTTACCGACCTATGACTTCGCATCGTTCATGGCATCAGGCCAAGCTGCTGCCCGCGGTCAGAATCCTTTTCTTGTCTATCCATTAACTTTTATGCTTCAAGTTGATCCGCACACCTGGGAAGCAGCGCCTAACCTCAATCCTCCACTATCGGTCCTAGCGTTTCAGCCGGTGGCTGACTTCCCTCTTTACACCGCTTTTCGAGCGTGGCACCTCTTCTCCTTTTTACTTTTCCTCACGAGTGTTACCCTTCTGGTCCGGGCTTTCCCCGGATTCGTCAATTTTCGACGCCTGCTGTGGGTTTTTGCTTTAGCTGGATTATGGGGCACACTCCAACTCGGCCAGATCTATATCGCGATCCTCCTCGCATTGACGGCAGCCTTCCTCTTTCTTCACAACCGGAATCAGATCGTGGCAGGTATCCTGATCGGCCTCGTCGTCGCGATCAAGCCGAACTTCCTGGTCTGGCCTGGCCTATTGTTGCTCGGCGGGTACGTGACACCAGCGATGGTCGCCGGAACAACCACCCTGGTGCTCAGTGCAATTCCAGCCGTCATTTACGGTCCGCAGGTCTATCTCCAGTGGTATCAGGCCTCGGCGCATGTCTATTGGGTGCAGGCGGAGAGCAACGCATCGCTGATCAGCTTTGCCGCGCGCCTCGGAGTCGGTCCGGTTGGCGCAATGCTGAGCGCCCTCCTCCTCGTAGCTCTCGCCGCCTTGGTCTGGCGCCTGCGCCCAGGAGCAGAAGATCTCAGTGGGATTGCAATCGTGGCATCGCTTCTCACGTCACCGATCACTTGGGTCGGCTACACAGTGCTTTTGCTGCCGGTCTTCTTTGGTCGGCCCTGGTCTTTGTCCTGGCGTATCGTCGCCGGCCTCCTGATCGTGCCATTTCCGGTCGTACTCATCGCCTTGGGACCATTGCTTGGTCATGAGGTTGGCTTCGGTTCCTATTGGATGGTTTGTCTGGTCGCGACGTTAGGACTACTGGTGTCTGACGTCTGCTCACGATACCCGGCCATCGCCCCCCGGCCACTCCAGTCAGGGCTTGCGAAGCAAACGAAAGCCGTTTTGAGATCTCCTGACTAGAAATGCCTGACCACAATCGTTGCCAGCGTGAATTCAGGAGTTAAATGTGCGCATGTTAACCCGTGGGGATGGATCCTTCGCATACCTTGTGCCCTGGCTCTTGTCCCTTGGCATTGGGCTGCTCGCGATTCTCATTCGGCTGTCTATTGGACCGCTAACCATCGATGATGCCTACATCACCTTTCGCTATGCGCGAAACGTAGCAGCGGGGGTGGGCTTCGTTTACAACCCTAACCAGCATGTCCTTGGCACTACCACTCCACTCTGGACGCTCCTACTGGCCGTCGGTGACCATCTGGGCTTAGGTAGTCTCCCCAAGATCGCACTCGCCGTTGGAGCAACGGCAGACGGAGTCACGACATTCTTACTCTTTTGGCTCGCGCGTCGCCTCGACTTGCCCACCACGTGGGCCGGTCTCGTCTCACTGCTTTTCGCCGGTTCGGCTGCGAGCATCGCCTTTACAACTGGTGGCATGGAAACTCCCCTGTTCATCATGTGGGTCATTTCAGCGGTTTTAGCCGACGTGGACGACCGCCCCACTTTGGCCGGCACTGCTTCTGCCTTGGCGACTCTAACCCGACCCGAAGGAATCCTGGTAACAGCTCTCATCATCGGCCGACGACTATTGACTGACCAAAGAAAGCCGTGGCGGATCGCTCTAATCAAC
The DNA here is from genome assembly GCA_021324795.1 of Chloroflexota bacterium. Taxonomy (GTDB): domain Bacteria; phylum Chloroflexota; class UBA6077; order FW602-bin22; family CADDYW01; genus JAJPIK01. Next base: position 65,089 of record JAJPIK010000023.1, on the reverse strand, counting down.
CTTGCACTACTCGCCCCGTGGATTGCCTTTGCATTCATGTATTTTGGCAGCCCAATTCCACAGAGCATGGACGCGAAAGCGGTAGTATACTCGAGCTCTGACCCGCTCGCGAATGCCAAGTGGCTGCTAGTCCAACTCGGCCTTCCTGGGTTGAGTGTATCTGAAACCGTCGTTCTACCGACAGCCTATGACGTCGGGTTATTTCTTGGAAGGATAGTCCTCGTCGTCGGAATCGCGGCCCTGCCTCGCCTCGTCCGCTTCGTCCGTCGACGTCCAGAAACCTTACCTGCCGTCGCATTTGCTCCGGCGCTTGCCTTGGCTTACGCAATTGCCGGATTTAGAAATGTTATGCTCTTTCATTGGTACCTCGTTCCGCTCGTTCCATTCTATTTGCTTGGTTTCACTGCGTTTCTCCGGTTGCTCACCCGGCACCGGGCGTGGCTTTTCCGAGCCGGCAGTGCCATCCTCCTTATGAGTTGGATGGCTCTTGGTCTCAACCTTTGGCGCAATCCAAGTCAGAGCCCATTCCGTCCGCTTGGCACTGTGCTCGTGCGCGAAGACGCCTATATCGCCGCGGCGCAGTTTCTTGCCCCCCAACTCAAGCCCGGTGACGTCGTCGCTCTCCCGGAAATCGGTGCCTTTGGCTATCACACGAGCGTTAACGTCCTGGACACCGTAGGGCTAGTTTCACCCATAGCTACACGTTACTACCCGCTGCCGCTACAATATCAGGGACACGCCCTGCCGGCGGATTTAGTCCGCGATGCGCGCCCCAACTACATCGTATCGATTGATGTCTTTCTCCAAAATCCACTAACCATGGCTCCTTGGTTTATTAAGGATTATCATCTCATCAAGGTGATCGACGCTCCCTTTCCGGCCTGGAATGCGCGCGAAGTCTACGTTTACCAGCGTGTCAACTAACGCCCGATTCAGGAATTCCAATCATAGTCAAGGAAACAAACTCACCGCGTCCGGGGGCGTTCAATCTCTTATGCACAATGCAGAGTCCCTCATTTCCCCAGCATCTCCTTCAACGCTGCCGTGAGTGCCGGCACGACCTCGCGAAAATCGCCGATCACGCCGAGGCGGGCTTGATCAAAGATCGGGGCGTCTTCGGCGATGTTGATCGCGACGATGGCTTTTGCCTGGGCGCAACCCGCCAGGTGCTGGCTGGCGCCGGAGATGCCAACGGCGATATAAAGGTCCGGCGCGACGACCTTGCCGGTCTGGCCAATCTGCCAGGATGCTGGCACCCAGCCGGCGTCGACCGCGGCGCGCGAGGCGCCGACCGCTGCCCCCAGAACTTCGGCGAGTTCGTGGAGATAGGAGAAGTTTTCTGAACCGCTGAGACCACGTCCCCCCGAGACGATAATCCGGGCATCATCGAGACGTGGCCCCTTTGGCGCCTCGACTGCCGTTTCGACGAGCACGGGGAATCCTGCAGAGGGGGAGAAAGCGAGGTCGAGCGGCCGCACGTTGCCGGTTCGCCTTGCATCAGGCGGCCGTGCTCTCGTCGCGCCCGGCTTGACCGTCGCTACACTGACCGGCCGCCGTGACGCCTGCACTGCATGGGCCTTGCCACCAAAGACCATCCGAGTGAATACCGGCTTGCCTTCATCCAATTTCCAACCGGTCGCCTCAGTTATCAGCCCGGCTCCCAGGCGAAAGGCCAGCCTCGGGGCCCAGTCACGGCCAGCGCTATCCGCCACCATCAGAATCACATCGGGACTGGTCAGTTCTGCCGCCGCCACCAGCGCCGCCACCCCGGCTTCGCCCGACCACGAGGCGAGCGCACGATTGCTCCAGGTAAGCACGTCATCCGCGCCTCGCGCGATCAGTTCGCTCGTCACCTTTTCCTCGCCCGCGCCAAGCGCCAGCACCGCGACTCGGCCATTCGTGGCGTCGGCCATTGCCCGAGCCCCGCCGAGCAGATCCATAACGTTCGACGTCACCGCGCCGTTGCGAAGCAGTGCCGCGACCAATACGTATGCCACCGTGTCTCCTCGGTCAGATCAGGTTTAGCTCGCGCATGCGTTGGGCAAGCCGACGGGCACGCTCGGCCGCCGTCTCGCCGTCAATCATCTCGGCGCGCTTCGGCGGCTCCGGGACGAAGAGATCGACGAGCTCGACTGCCGTATCTTTCAGTTCGTCAGCGCTCACGCCAAGATCACTCGCGGTCCATGTCGTGATCGGCTTGCGCGCCGCCAGCATCGCGTCGCGCACCTTGGCGATGCGCGGCACGTTATGCTCGGAGTTCGTCGCAGTCAGCACCGTGGGCCCGGCCAGCCGATACACCTGGTAGCCATCGTCGATCTCACGCCGGGCTTGGATCGCCTCATCAGAGATCGTCAGTTGCGAGACAAAGCTCAGGCAAGGCCAGCCCAGCACTTCGGCAAGCATTCCGCCAACTTGTCCGTCTTCCCAGTCGGCCGCTTGTCGCCCTGCGATGACGATCTCGACCGGTGCGAGCTTTTGGACCGCGGCCGCCAATACCCGCGCTTTGCCCACCGAATCGAGTCCGTCGAGGGCCGAATCGCTGATCAGCACCGCCGCATCGGCAGTCAAGGCCAACGCCTTCCGCAAGACATCAGTCGCCAAACGATCGCCGAGCGTCACGGCGGTAATCTTGGTATCTCCACTGCGCTGCTCGCGCAGCTTCAGGGCGAGCTCGAGTGCATTTCCGTCAAAGATACTCATGGTTTGGGCTGCACGCGGTACGTCCGGCACCTTCCTTCGACGATCCACCCGGAAGGCTCGGGCAGGAATTTCTGGATCTAGTACGTGCTTAATGAGCACGACGATGTGCATGAACTCCTATCCTCTCGGTCCGCCGGCCACGTAAATAATTTGACCGCTGACATAGCCTGCCTCGTCGCTGACCAGGAAGGCGACGACGTTCGCGATATCCTCGGGCTTCCCAGTCCGTCGAAGCGGAATGCGGGCAGCCGCGTCCCGAACGAATTGCTCCCAATCGATACCCTGTCGCTCGGCGGTTTGGCGGGTCATGCGGGTTTCGACGAAGCCCGGCGCAATCGCATTCACATTGACGTTGAATGGCCCTAACTCGATCGCCAGGGTCCGGGTGAGTCCTTGCAAGCCGGCCTTGGCCGACGAATAGTTTGCCTGACCCCGGTTACCCAACGCCGAGGTCGACGAAGTGAAGACCATCTTGCCGTAACGCTGCTTCACCATGTGGGCCTGGGCAGCACGCGCGACCAGGAAGCTCCCTTTGAGATGGGTATCGATGACGACGTCCCAGTCGTCGTCGGTCATCTTGAAAAGCAAATTGTCTCGAATCAAACCGGCGCAGGCGACAAGGATGTCGAGACGACCAAATCGATTCGCCACCTCCTCGACTACTTCGTCCACCAGTTCACGATTGGTCACGTCAAGCTGGTAAGCGACCGCAGTTCCCCCCACCTCGCGAATCGCTGCCGCGGTTTCCTCGGCCGGCTCGCGGTCGTAGTCGGTCACTGCGACCACGGCACCTTGGGCTGCCAAGGTTCGCGCCGTCGCCGCGCCGATGCCTCGTCCGGCCCCGGTCAAAATCGCTACGCGTCCGTCAAATCGTCCCACGCCCGCCTCCTTCCAAAAACACCTCGGCCGCGCCTGTCGTTACCTTTTCGCCACGTTGATTTTCTGCCCAGATGTCCAACGTGACCAAGCTGCGCTCCGCGTCGATTGGCTCGACGCTCTGCACCATGCCACGACAGGTGAGCACGTCGCCAAGCCGAACCATCGCCCCAAAGCGCACCTGGAGTCGTCGCACGTTCTCCGGGCCAGCCAGGTCGGTGAGAAACTGTCCGAGAAACCCCATGCTGAGCATACCGTGGGCGATCACGTCACCCAATCCAGCCGCCCTTGCCGTTTCGACGTCCGTGTGAATCAAATTGTAGTCGCCGGAGGCTCCGGCATACTTGAGTAACTGGACTTTGCTGATCGGCTCTTTCACCAGTGGCGGCAGGGAATCGCCGGCTTTGAGATTTCTGAGAATCATCGCACGATCACCGTACTCTTGCCGCGAAACACGAGCTTGCCTTCTGGATCCCGTCCTTCCGTCTCACTGACAACGAAGGTCAGCGTGCCGGAGCGCCCTTCTTTGACGTAGACGTCGGCTACCCGTCGGACACAGGTAATGCGGTCACCCGCGCGGATTGGCCGCTCGTAGACGTATTCTTCGCCGCCATGCAGAATGCGGTTCGGATCGAGCTTCAGCCGAGGAATGCTCAGCCGAAAAGTCGTTGGGAATGTCGGTGGGGCCACCTCGCCGGCCTGATAAACCGGATTTGGGTCGCCGATCGCCTGGGCGAGCTTGCGAATCGCGCCGCGCTCGACTTCGAAGACGACCGGCTCAGACGTCGCGCCGATGATCGATCGATCGATTGGCACTGGTTCACCTCATACGCTGTATGGGGCAAGCCCCCGTGCCTGCCCCATAATTGGCAAGGAATCTCCGGCGGCCAGGCCGCCCTCACTCTAACCCTCTCCTGGGAGAAGACATTTATACCCGGCGCAGCCGAAACTTCGGCAAGCTAATCTCCGGCGTGACGTCCTCGAAGACGACTTCGACCCGTTCGCCAATCTGGACATCACTCGGTGTGCAATCTACTACATTACTCATTAAGCGAACCCCTTCTTCCAGGTCGATCAAAGCGACGACGTAGGGGACGGCGTCGGTAAAGCCCACGGGAGCCCGATGGACGATCGTGTAAGAATATACGGTACCACGCCCCGACGCGTCGACCCAGTGCAACCGATCCGAGCCACAGTGTGGACAGATCGCACGGGGGTAAAAAACCGCCAGCCCGCAATCGGCGCAGTGTTGGATGACCAGCCGGTGCTCTCTTGCCGCGTCCCAGTACGGCTTCGTATCGCCATCCGGCACCGGTAATGGGCGGTTGTACTCGATCATCGCTCAGTCCCTCCCCAGAACGCAGGTCGCGGCCGACGAAAGGACTCCCCCGGTGCCGTGAACCAGTGCCAATCGGGCATCGGGCACCTGGCGCGGGCCACTTTCGAGGCGTAACTGACGCACTGCCTCGATCAAGAGGAAGATGCCGTACATGCCCGGATGGCAATAGGAGAGCCCGCCGCCGTTGGTATTCATCGGAAAATCGCCGCCCGGTGCGGTTCGCTGTCCCGAAACGAACTCCCCGGATTCACCACGACCACAGAAGCCGAGATTTTCCAGAGTCAGCAGAACGGTGATCGTGAAACTGTCGTAGATCTCAACCACGTCCAGGTCGTCGTGCTTCACTCCAGCCATGGCGAGCGATGTCGGGCCGGTGATCGCAGCGCCGGTTCGCGTGAGATCCGGCATGTTGCTGATCGTCATGTGGGTATGGGTCTCGGCATGGCCCAGCACCCGGATTGGCGGCTTGCGCAAGTCACGCGCGCGTTCGAGCGACGTGACCACGACCGCGCCGCCCCCGTCAGTGACCAGGCAGCAATCGAGCAGATGGAGCGGGTCGGAGATCATTGGCGAGCTGAGTACATCAGCAATCGTGATCGGCTCGCGCTTGTAGGCCTTCGGATTTAAAGTCGCCCACTTCCGGGTAGCGACCGAAACCTCGGCGAGATGCTCGGACGTCGTGCCGAATTCGTACATGTGACGCCGTGCCGCCAGCGCATAGGCGCCAACCGGCAACGGTGGACCATACGGACGCTCGAACTGCTCAGTGTAGCTGGCCGGCCCGGGCCGGCCCAAGGTACGACTGGCCAGTGATCGCTGAGTCGAGCCGTAGGTGATCAGCGCAACTTCACACCGACCGAGGGCGATCGCCGACGCCGCGTGGCCAACGTGCGCTTCGAACGAGGCGCCACCAATGTTCGTGCTATCGGTGATCTTAGGACGAACCCCGAGATACTCGCTCAAGAGCATCGATGGTCCCCAGCTCCAGTCCGAGGTCGCGGTGAACACCGCGTCGACATCCCGGAAGCTCAAGCCAGCTTCCTCGAGCGCCGCTTTCGCGGCCTGGGCCTGCAACTGAAGGACCGTCTTCGGCGCCACTACGCCGAGATCCGATTCGGCTACCCCGACAATCGCCGCTTCCCGCGCCATCAGTCCCACTCTCCAATCCGGACTCTGCCCTGGATGAGATTTCCGGCAATACTCCGTTTCTGGATTTCGTCTGTCCCTTCGTAGATCCGGTAGAGCCGCACTTCGCGATAGAGCCGTTCGATCGGCAGCTCCTTGGTATAGCCCATGCCGCCGTGAATCTGGAGCACACGATCGGCCACTTGGTTCACCATCTGGGCACCATGGAGCTTGGCCATCGAGGCTTCGTGGCGATTGTCGAGTCCCTGGTCCTGCTTCCAGGCAGCATGGAAAGTGAGCCACTTCGTTGATTGGATCTCAACCGCCGAGTCAGCGAGCATCCATTGGATCGCCTGGTACTCAGCGATTGGATGGCCAAAGGCAACGCGCTGGCGTGCATAGTCGAGACCGATCTGGAGGAGACGCTCGGCCTGACCAACCGCCCGAGCCGGGATGAGCACCCGGCCAGCACCGATCCACTGCATCGCCAGGCGGAACCCCCAGCCAACTTCGCCGAGCACGTTACGATTCGGCACTCGAACGTTATCGAACAGCAGTCGTGCTGGCCCCCAGGACCCCATCGTCGGCACGTAACGGGAGGTCCAGCCCATCGCCCGATCGACCAGGAAAGCGGTAATCCCGCCCCGGTAGCCCTTTTCTTTATCGGTGACCGCGAAGACGATCGCAAAGTCTGCCTCATTACCACCAGTAATGAAAATCTTCTCGCCGTTGAGGATCCAATCGCCCGAAGCGTCGCGGGTCGCGGTCATGCGAATATTTGTCGCGTCCGAGCCGGCCGTTGGCTCGGTGATTGCGAAGCATGACTTCCGCTCGCCATTGATCGTCGGTATCAGGTACTCTTTTTTCTGTTCTTCATTACCCGCATAGAGGATGTTGTCGGCCGAGCCACCGAAGCGGAACGGAACGAGACAATGGCTCACTTCGATGCTGATCAGCGCCATCATCACCGTGCCCAGGTTCAGTCCACCGTACTCTTCCGGGGTATCCAATCCCCACAGCCCCAAATCCTTCGCCTTGAGACGCAGACGGTTAGTCGTCTGGGCATCCGGGAACTGATCCCCCCAGCCCTCGAGTTCGGCCTTGCGCATCTCCTCTTCAAGCGGCATCAGCTCAGTCCGGGTGAAGTCCTTGACCGTTTCCAGGATCAGCTTCTGCTCTTGGGTCAAGCCGAAGTCCACGTTTGGTCTCCTTTCTTAGTCGCACACAACAGCGAGGGCGTCGGCAGCTTTCACTCCCTGGCCGCGCGGCAAGACAAACAATGGATTCACGTCGAGCACCACGAGTCGTCCCCGACACGCCAGCGCCAACTCTCCTAAGCGAGTCAGCACTTCGATTAGCGCATCGACGTCGGCCGGCGGCCGGCCCCGCGCTCCAGCCAGAATGGCCCGACCGTGCAAATCGTCGAGCATCGCCCGAGCTTCGTCCGGGCCAATAGGTGGCAGACGGAGCGCGACGTCGCCCAGGGTCTCGACGAAGATTCCCCCCAACCCTACCACCACTGTCGGTCCATACAGCGGATCGACGCTAATCCCAGCGATCATTTCGACCGCCCCGCGCACCTGCTTGGAGACCAAGACCCCTTCGATGCGCGCTTCTGGCTGATGCCGGCGCACCGCATCGATGATTCGATCATAGGCCGAGCGGACCTCACCAGCCGATGTCAAATCGAGCGCGACACCCCCCGCGTCGGTCTTGTGGGGAACATCGGTGGCAAGCATTTTCAGGACGACCGGGAAGCCGAGACGTTCGGCTGCGACCACCGCTTCGTCAGCACTGAGTGCGACGACGTCCTCGGTGGTCGGGATTCCAAACGATCGCAGTAATGCCTTGGACTCGGCCTCATTCAGTGACCGACGCGTGCCGCCGGTCATCGCTTCCATCTCTCTGGGCAGCCACCAGGGAAAGGATCGTCCCAGCAGCCGGCGCCGCGATTCACCATAGCGAATCGCGTTATCGAGCGCACGGATGCCCAGAGTGATGCCATTCGCCAGGTGAATGCTGAAGCGCTTAGTCAATTCGCGCCCATAAGGCGTAAGCTCCGCCGCGACGGTCGTCATCGCGCAGGAATATTTAGGGCTGCGGGCAAGAGTGTCGACAAGGAGCTTGATCCGCTCGTCGTTACGGCCCGGCACCGGTCCGGGTGCTCGCGGTACATCCTGGACGACGACCAAGAGATCGACGTTCGGGTCCGCGACAACTGCCTCGGCGGTGCGTGACATGAGGGTCGCGTCGAGGACGATCACCCCGGTCGTGTCTAGCGGATTCTCCGGCGTGCCGAACTCCGGCAAGATCTCCCGCAGCTTCTGCTTGGTATCTGGCTCGAACGATGGTAGCTCGACCACCGTTTGCTGGCAGAGATCAGCAAACACACCGCAAACGCCGCCCGATGGTGTGACAACTCCAGCTCGTCGCCCCTCCGGCCAGCCATACGCCGCGAGAAAGCCAAGCGTTTCGACCATCTCTTCGACGCCGCTCACTCGAATCGCGCCAATTTGCCGAAGATAAGCGTCGACGACCGCATCGGCACCGGTCAACGCGGCGGTGTGAGCAACCGCAGTGCGGGCCGCGGCCTCCGATCGGCCAGTCTTGAGGACAACGAGTGGTTTCCCCAGCTCAACGGCTCGTGCCGCCGCCTCGGCAAAGGCGACTGGACGGCGAATCCCCTCGACCAAGGCACCAATGACCCTCGTATCCGGATCTTCGACCAAGAAGCGGACGAAGTCGGCCGCGTCGAGCATCGCTTCGTTACCACTACTGATCAGGTAGCTCAGCCCGATATTCCGGTAACGGGCAAGCTGATGAACCCGCAAGAGAATCGCGCCGCTTTGCAACAGCACGCCGACGTGCCCCGGCAAGGGAGCATCTTCGATCAGGAGCGCGTGGGCAGGCACCGGAGCGAGTGCATTGACAAATCCAAGGCAGTTGGGACCAAGCAGCGTGATGTCGTTCTGTTCGCAAAACTTGACGAGCTCGTGCTCAAGCCGGGCACCGCCTTCATTTGCCTCCTTGAAGCCGGCGGTCAGCAAGGTCGCACTCGGCACTCCGATCGCCGCGCAGTCTTCGAGAATCTGTTTCGCGTGGCGAGTACCAGTCATGACAAAGGCGTGGTCGATTCGCTCCGGCACGTCGAGCAAGCTCGGATAGCAGGGGTGACCAAACTGCTCTTTCTTGGTCGGGTGAATCAAATGCATGCGCCCGGCATAGCCGAGCGAAACCAGGTTCTGAATGATCGCTCGGGACCAATAGGAGTTCTCCGTAGCTCCGACCAGGGCAATGGACCGAGGGGACAGCAACTGTTGGATCTTCGGAACGACGTCAGCGACCAATGCCACCCGCTCCTCACTGAGGTTACTGTTTGCTCGTAAGTGTATACGAGTTGTCAAGAGGGGAGACAGGTAAAGCGAGACATCCGCGCCCCAGCTACTCCACGAACTCTTTGATCTCTTGTCGGAGAAAGCCGAGGACGCTCTCGGCGTCCGTCGTCACGACGAACACTTCCTGCGCGGTCGTGCCCCGGCGCGCAGTGAGCTTGAAGCCGGTGATAGTCTGAGTGCCAAGCCGGAGCTGGAGGGTGGGCAAGCCGGCACGTGTGACCGAGATCCGTCCGGGAATCACCGCCGAGACGGCGGGCGATTGGGCGAGCTGTTCGAGGATTGGCAAGAGCCCTGGAATAATGCTGTGCTCGCGTTTGACGCCTCTAACCCGGTGCCGCCCGTTCACCCGCTCGCCCCCTTCATACTGTATCCTTCGAGGCCGGCACAGCATCGCCAAGACCAAAAGTCTCACCCGCCCGATCGGCGATGAGCCCAGCAATCGCCAGAGAAGAGGTCGCGGCTGGCGACGGCGCGTTGCGTACGTGCATCACATTCTCTTCCTGGTCGATCACAAAATCATCGACCAGCTTGCCATCGGCCGAAAGCGCCTGGGCGCGTACTCCCGACGGTCCGGGTAAGAGGTCATTTTCCTGCAAAGCCGGCATGTACCGCTGGAGCGCTTTGAGGAACGCCTGCTTACTGAAATCACGATACATCTCCGCGAGCCCAATTCGCCAATACCGGCGCGCGAGCTCCTGGAAGCCTCGGAAGGTCAGCGTCTCGATCAAGTCGGTCGGATCGAGCTTGAGCCGCTCGTAGCCTTCCCGAGCAAAGGCAAGCACGGCATTTGGCCCGAGCCAGACGCCGCCTTCGATCCGGCGCGTAAAGTGGACCCCGAGAAAAGGAAAGGCCGGATCGGGCACCGGATAGATCATACCCCGGACCAGACCTGCACATTCTGGACGGAGCACGTAGTAATCACCACGGAAAGGAACAATCTGCGGCTCTCGAGGTGCGCCGGTCATCGCCGCCACGCGATCGGAATACAATCCCGCGCAGGTGATGAGGCACCGCGTCTCGAGTTCGCCCCCCGTCGTCTGCAGCACGACGCTCTTTCCCACCTTGCTAATTCCGGTGACCTCTAGGCCAGTAAGGACCTGACCGCCTGCCGCTCCGATATCATCGGCATAGGCGTGGCAGACTGCCAGATAGTCAATAATCCCGGTCTTCGGCGAATACAGAGCGCGGATCCCCCGACAGTACGGCTCGAGCTCTTGGAGACGCTCCGGGCCAATCTCTTCCAATCCGATCACGCCATTCGCCTCGCCACGTCGACGTAGCTCAGCCAAACGGGGTAGCTCGGCCTCGTCGGTTGCTACGATCACCTTTCCACACAATTCGTACCGGATGCCCCGTTCGTCACAATAACGCATCAAAGCGCGGCTACCAGCAACGCAGAGGCGTGCCTTCAGAGATCCTGGCGCGTAGTAGATCCCCGAATGGATCACACCACTGTTATGTCCAGATTGGTGCGCGGCGATTTCGCTCTCCTTCTCTACCAGCGCGAGCTGCAGCTTTGGCCAACGACGCAGCAGCTCGCGACCGACCGCGAGACCGACGATGCCAGCACCGACGATGACAACATCCATTGAGTTCCTCCTACGGCTGACGCAACTCGACCAGCGCCTGATCGACCTCCGCTTGCGAATAGTCCGTATCGACAAGCCGACCTTCCAGGTAGTCGTCGTAAGCCTGAAGGTCGAAGTTACCATGACCGCTCAGGTTGAACAGGATGACCTTGCGCTGGTTGGCTTCGCGCGCCTGCAACGCCTCATCGATTGCCGCCTTGATCGCGTGCGCCGACTCCGGCGCCGCGACAATACCCTCGGTTTGGGCAAAGGTGACCGCTGCCTCGAAAACCGGATTTTGGCGGTAGGCCACTGCTTCAATCCACTTTTCGTCATAAAGCTGACAGAGACTAGGCGCATCACCATGGTAGCGCAATCCACCCGCGTGAATCCCGGCGGGCACGAAGGAATGGCCGAGAGTATACATCTTCATCAAGGGCGTCAAGCCGACTGTGTCGCCAAAATCGTAGAGATAGCGACCACGCGTGAGCGTCGGGCAGGCAGCCGGCTCGACCGCGACGACCCGTAAGTCCGGCTGCTTACCAGTGAGCTTATCGCCCAGGAAGGGGTAGCTCAAGCCAGCCAGGTTACTCCCACCCCCACACGAGCCAATCACGACGTCCGGGTAGTCACCGACCTTCTCCATCTGCGCTTTCGCTTCGAGACCGATTACCGTCTGATGGAGCAATACGTGGTTCAAGACACTGCCCAAGCTGTAGTGGGTGTCGTCGTGAGTCGCCGCGTCCTCGACCGCTTCACTGATCGCGATCCCCAGGCTGCCCGGCGAGTCTGGATGCTCGGTGAGCACCTTCTGGCCAGATCTAGTTACCGTGCTCGGACTGGCGTGCACCGTCGCGCCGTAGGTTGCCATCAGCACTCGACGGTACGGCTTCTGGTGATAGCTCACCTTTACCATATACACCGTGCACTCGAGCCCAAACATGCGACAGGCCATCGCCAAGGCGCTACCCCACTGGCCAGCACCAGTCTCCGTGGCGATTCGGCGGATACCTTCCTGCTTGTTGTAATAGGCCTGGGCAACCGCGGTGTTTGGCTTGTGACTGCCGACCGGACTTACTCCTTCATATTTGTAATAGATCCGGGCCGGCGTTTGGAGGTGCTTTTCCAAGCGCAAGGCGCGATATAACGGACTTGGCCGCCAGAGCTTGTAAACGTCGCGAACTTCATCTGGGATGTCGATCCAACGCTCGGTACTTACCTCTTGGAGAATGCACGCCATAGGGAAGAGAGGCGCCAGATCCGTGGGCCCGATCGGCTGAAGCGTGCCCGGATGGAGCACCGGAGGCGGCGGATTCCTGAAGTCGGCAAGAATATTGTACCACTGACGCGGCAGCTCATTTTCGGAAAGGACGATTCGCGTATCAGCCATTGGGAAGCGCCTCCTCATCTCATACACTGAGGTTGTAAAAGCTTACGATGCAGACTCTGCGTCAGAACCGCCTCACTCCACTCGCGGCAGGTACCCTCTGGAGATCTCTCCAGCATCGAGATAGAGAGGAGACAAAGGTGAGGCAACCCGCTCACAGCGTGAAAAGAGTTAACAGCGGGACGACTATAACAACTGCCCGAAGCCCCGTCAAGGCAAATGCGTTGACACCTGGCCGCGCGGCCGTTATGATTCGACTCGGTGAGCAGACTTGGCCCTGTATCATTCTGCAGGGATACTTTGCGCATTCGAGTTGGCGGTAAGGAGGAACCATGACGCTAACGGTTGAGCGAGAGACCCGCCCGGACCGAACCAAGCTCGCAGTAATCGATTGCGACATCCACACCGCAGTCGCGTCGAATAGAACCTTGTCAAAGTATATGCCGGAACGCTGGCGACGTCATCACGAGATCTTTGGCGGTCGTGGCCGCTCCGGCGCCTATTACCCACGGGCGAATAAGAACGCCGCGCGCACCGATTCCTGGCCACCAAACGGTCAGCCCCCCGGCTCGGATTTGCCGTTCCTGCAGTACCAGCTCTTGGATACCTGGAATATCGAATATGGAATTATGAACCCACTATTGGGCGCCGGTAGCCAGAATAATTTGGAATATGGAGCTGCCCTAGCCACTGCGATCAATGAATGGGAAGCCGCCGAATGGGTTGCTCTCGAGCCACGGTTGCGGGGATCGATTCTGGTAGCCAATGAAGACGGCGATTTGGCCGCGGCTGAGATCGATCGGGTCGGCGATCGTCCCGAGTTTGTCCAAGTGCTTCTCTCGATCCGGACCGCCGAGCCGCTTGGTCGGCGCAAGTACTGGAAGATGTACGAGGCTGCCTGCCGTCATAACAAGCCAATCGGCATTCATTTTGGTGGCTCCGGTGGCCACCCGATTACCGGCGTCGGCTACCCTTCCTTCTACATCGAAGACCACGCTGGCATGTCAACCGCTTTCCAAAGCCAAGTTATTAGCATGATCTGCGAAGGCATCTTCGAGCACTTTCCAACCTTGAAGATCGTCCTCATTGAAGGTGGCTTTGCCTGGCTGCCTGCGCTCATGTGGCGCCTGGATAATCTCTGGAAGAAGCTGCACGAAGAGGTTCCCCACGTCAAGCGGCTGCCTTCGGAGTACATTCGCGAGCATTTCTGGATTACGACCCAGCCGATGGAGGAGCCACCAAAGCCTGCCCAGTTCTTACAATTGCTCGAGCATCTGGACATGAACGACCGGCTCATGTTCGCGACTGACTACCCACACTGGGATTTCGACGCACCTGATCAGGCGATTCCGGCTCGTCTCGACGCCGAGCTCGAGCGTAAGATCATGGCTGGTAATGCGAAGGCGCTCTACAATCTACCATAGGAGAATTTTTCGGAACTGCCGAGGCGCCGAGAATCTCTGGGAGTTCCCAGAGATTCTCGGCGCCTCGGCAGTTCGGTTTCGTTCTTTCTATCGCGCCCAATCAATCTCCGGGAATGAGAGAAGATGGCTCGCTACGTCGTCGCAACCGTTAGTGAAATCAAGCCCGGCGACCGCAAAATCGTCGAGGTCGCTGGGCGCTCGATCGGCATCTTCAACATCCGCGGCGAGTTTTTCGCCCTTCGCAATCGCTGTCCACATCAGGGCGGCCCGCTCTGCACCGGGCGACTAGCCGGTTTCCTTACCGCCAGCGTTCCGGGCGAATATCGGTACAGTCGGCAAGGCGAAATCTTGCGCTGTCCGTGGCACGGATGGGAATTCGACGTTCGAACCGGTCAATCGTGGTTTGATCCGACTCATACTCGGGTGCGCAGCTACGAGGCACGCGTCGAGCCAGGCTCAGTACTCGTCCAAGAGATCGAAACCGCGCCGGCCGGACTGCAAAAAGGTCCCTACGTGGCCGAGACTTACTCCGTATCGATCGAAGAAGAATACGTCGTCGTAGACGTGCCGAATTAAGTGGTCCAGCCACCAAAAATGCCGCGCATGGTCATGCTGAGCGATAGCGAAGCATCTCCTGGTGCGTGCCCCTCGAGATGCTTCGCGGATTTTCCCCCTGAGTGAAGCGAAGGGCTCAGCATGACACGTGGCACGGACTTGGTGGAGGCACCAGTAAGCCTCTCTGAACTCTCTCTGTCCTGGAATGGTCAAGGGGCAGTGATTATGGCCATGGCCACGCCCCCTGACCATTCATCATCGGTCAACCGACTCGAGGCCTCACCACGTCCTCAGTTTCGCGCAGACGGCCGCCAGTTTCCGGAACGGTGAACGCAAAGAGCGCGACTGAAAGGAGACCGATTCCGGCCAGGGTGAACGCCGAGGTCGCCAGGCCAAGCAAGCCGGCAATCACGCCGACGACGAGCGGGCCACCGGCCCCACCGACGTCGCCAATCAGACGCCAAACCCCAAGAAAGGACCCGACCGCCCCGGCGGGCGCAAGATCCGCACCGAGGGTCATCATCGTCCCCGAGCCAATGCCATTCCCAAAGCCCATAATCGTGGTCGCGAAGAGGAGTGTCGCGTAGTTCCTTGATAGGGGAACCATCCCCATTCCGATCGAGAGAATCACGAAGCAGGGGATAATCGCAGCTTTTCGGCCGATCCGGTCCATCAACATGCCGGCTGGAATGAACAGGACCATATCAATCGCTGACGAGATACTAATGATCGCGCCGATCGCCGACACGTCAAGACCAAGTGCATATGCCCCGTACAGCGGCACGATGACTTGCCGGCCGGCTCGAATCATCTGAGAGCACAATTGGGCGAAGCCCGCTGTGCTCAGGACTCGCCCGTTGTTGACGACAACCCTTCCCAACGTCCGCAAATAGGCCCCAGTGCTCACTGCCGTCTTAGGTCGCTTCGACTCGGGGATAAAGAAGAAAGAGATGGTCCAAGCGACGACTGCGAGTCCGCCGCTCACCCAAAACGCCGACGCCAGCCCAAAGTGAGCAGCGACGAGACCGCCAACGGCTGGACCACCAAACGTGCCAAGACGATTGATACCGCCAAACGTCGAAATCGCTTGCCCCCGTTCCTCAAGAGGAATGGATTCCGCGAGAAAGACATGTCGGGAGATCGCCCAAAGCGCTGAGCCAATACCCCCAATAAATTGCAGCACGACGAGTACGGCAAAGTGCTGAAAGACCGGCACCAGCAGGCAGGTTACCGCGACCGAGCCACAGCCGGCGAGCATGGTTCGCCGCCGCCCAACCTGTTCCAACAGAACGCCGGAAGGAATATCGGCGAGCAGCGTCCCAATCGCAGCGCTGCCAACTGCCAGGCTGACAAGTGCAATCGAAACACCCAGCGACTCCGCGTAGAGCGGAAGGGTCGGAATCAGAACTCCCTGTCCCAACGAGAGCAGAAAAGTGGGGACATAGACCGGTAACAACAACCCGTATCGCGCCATAGATCAGCGGATCTCCCTGACATTCACCGTCGTGAGGCACACGTACCGCGAACGTCACGACATTCGCTCAGTATAGCACGTCGCAAGCTGGCGGATGCTATTCTAGTGGCCAAGAGGAGCTTCTCTCACGGGGAAGGCGATGGTGATCTCGGCCATGATCCGGTCCTTTGTGACCGTCTGGACTACGCCCCGTAACTAGTTCGCGCGCTCAGTTTCATCTTCCATCTCCTCGTTCCTGTGCGCTGTCGATTCTCTCATGCTCGTTAGCGGCAATTCAAAGACTTTCTCCTCCTGCTTGGTCATAGGGTGGGAACCTCGCGCTCATGCCGCGCCCGAATAATCCGCCGGCTCCGAGTTCAACTATCTGAGGCCGGGAAAGTCGTTCACCTGTCATAGCCCGCGGCAGCAGAAGGTCCACGACCGTCGCCTCGGAATAGGCCCCACAGGAAGGCATGCCGAAGATCGGACGCTCATCGAGATATGCCAGCCAGAAAAAGCTACCGGGATGGGTAGGCGTTCCGCGGACCTCGACGCGTCCACCCAGCTTCTCAATAGCGACAAGGAGTGAGTCGACCGGATCTGACGAGTTCGAGCCGGCGGTGATGATAATCTCCGCACCATCGGCCAAGACCTGACGGAAACCATCCGTCACGGAGGCAACGTCGGGTTCGGTATAGCAGACAAGACCAAGGGAAGCACCGTACCAGTCGAGCTTTCGCCGAAGAATCAGCTCGAACCGTTGGCGGAGCGTTGGATCCGGTCGCTGTTTGGACACCACGCCTATGCGCCGCGGCAGGAACGGCTTCACCTGGATGATCGGCCAGTGCTCGTGGGCGATCTGCTCGGAGTTTGCGATCCACTCGCCGCGTGTGACCAACGGAATGACCTTCGCGCCAGCAACAACATCGCCGGAGGAAACTGGTTGAAATGGGAACACGGTAAACACCGACATGTCCGGAATTGCGTTGAGCGCACTGAGCGCGTGGACTTTGATCTCCACGATCCCCCGAACCGTCGCGAGGAGATCAAAGCGGCTCTGGATTGGGCCCCGAAGCGTCACACCAGGCCCCGCAATGGCTTGGGCCAGGCGTCTTCCCGCCTCGTCTTCATGAAGATCACCAGGTTCTGGCCGGATCACCCGGATTTCCTGACGTTCGAGCGTGCGGAGCGTTTCGATGTCCGCGTCGTCGAGGATCTGTCCCTTCCGGAGGACAATCGCCTTACTCGTTACATGGCGCGTCACGGTCTGGCAGAGTATAGTGCCACGAAATTCGGTCCCTGCCTCGGGGCCGGACGCCAGCGTCAAGACTTTCATCGATTAGCGCCCCACTCTATCTCAGAATCATCATTGAAGGAGATTTGATCGAGGATCTCGGCGAGCTCACGCCCGAGTCGACCAATGATGAGCACATCAAACGGGTGAGCCCGACGGTGATACGCCGGGTAGAAGACCTCTCGGGTCGTTTCAGTAGGAGTAGACAACGTACCGCAAAAGCACGCGATCCTCACGGATCGCTCCTTTATTGCATTTCTCTTCCTCAGCTCGCTCATCTTTTGTCATCGCCTCATTGATCAAAAATGATTCACGCCACCCCGACACGCTATTTTGTATGGGGAGGACTGTCGACATCACGCACTTCGAGGCGGATCAGTCCCGACACGTAACGCGCGCCGTGAGCGTCCCCGGGCGTCACCAGGCGAAATGGGCCGGCGGCGCCGCTCAGTGGTTTCCCATCTTGTTTCCAGGCCACGAGGATGGGCTCGTTGCCGAAGTTCGGATCGATCGCCCCGAGATCGATCACAGTCTCATAACCATCCTTACCGGTCGCGAGGACGTACTTGCGCAACTGGTCATACTTCACGTTCGGATCAAGGGCGACAACCGTCTGATTTAAAATTGTCTCGAGGCGTACTCCCTGGAACGTGTGCGTCTCGAGGCCCCGAGGGCCCTGGAAGGATACGTCCACTGACTCGTTAGGGAGTTTCTGGAGATCTGCCACGGTCATGTCGCGTGGTTGATTCACCTGGCCGGTCACGGCAAGAGTCGTTGCTTGAACCATACGAGTTGGCTGAATGTCCGGCATCGGAGAGCCGACTGGGGCCGCTCCTGCAGCCGGCGGGCTGTCCACATCGCGCACCTCGATCGTCGTCAGGCCAAAGATCTGGCGTGCTCCGAGCTTATCGTTGGGAATCGCGAGGCGGAGCGGCATCTGACTGCCCGACAGCGATTGCCCATCTTGTTTCCAGGCGAGCAGCATCGGTTTGTTCCCGAGATTGGGGTCGAGGTCTCCCAGCGCGACGACCACCTTGTAACCATCCTTGGCGGTCAGGACGACGTACTTGCGCAATTGATCATTCTTGATCTTGGGATCCAGGGTGATGCCGGCTCGGCTCAGGACCGTATACAATGGTACCCCTTCGACCGTGTGCGTTTGCCAATTGCGACCGACCTGGTAGGAGATCGTCTGCGTTTGGGAAGGGAACTGCTGAAGCGCCGCAACCGTGATCGGTCCGGGCTGGTCGACCAGCCCGGTCAGCGTGACCACGTCGCTGTTCGAGACCTCCATCGTCGACGTGGGCGTCAAGGCAATCAACAGAGCGGTCGCGGATAGTGGCCTCCTCGTCGGTCCGGCAGCAGATGGGCTCGCCGGGGGAGAGCTCAACGATGAAGCGCCAGCACAGCCAACCAGAATCGATCCGACGATGATCACGGTGAGGAGGGAAATGACACTACGTATGTGATTCGTGGTTGCCGGAAACGGGAAACCCATGCTTGAACCTCCGGAGTATCGTCATGCAAGCGCAGAGTGATGCCTCACGCCGGTTAGCGTGCCTCGCTTGCTGCCGCTGGACCGAAGCCCCACCGCGCCAGGATGCGCTGGCCCACGGAGCTGCAGACGAGATCGACGAAGGCGGCGGCGGCCTCGAGATTGGTTCCCGTACGCGTCAGTGCGATGGTATAAGTAGCAGTGACGTTGACATCCGCTGGTATCTCGATCGAGGTCAAGAAAGATTGCACGCTGGGGGTGTAATCGGTCAGGTAGACGATACCGGCGTCCGCCTTCCCATCGACGACCTGCGTCACGATCTCGCGAACGGTTCGGGCGGTGGGAACCAGCGCCCGTTCGATTTGCCGCGCGAGTGTTGGACCATAGACAGGGGCACGACCAAGATTGGCGAGCAGCGCGCGAGTGTAAACGGTCAACGGCGCATCCGTATGTTCAGCCGCGAGCCGCAGGTCATCCCGCGCCAGGTCGGCGAGCGAGGATATCCTCCGAGGGTTCGCGCGGGAGATTAGCAGGGTTAGACGATTCGTCGCGAACGCCCGTGGCTCACCGACGATGAGCCCCTGGTGCTGGGCCTCCCGCATCTGAGCCCAGTCGGCGGACGCGAAGACCTCGGCACGTGCTCCGTCGCCAATCGCCCGGCGGAGCTGATCGGCGCTGGCGAAGCGTAGTCGCACCTCGGTCGCCGGTTCCTGCCGCTCGAAAGCCGTTTGCAGCTCGGCAAACGAGTCTACGAGTGAACCGGCGGCGAAGACGACAATTTCATTGCTGCTCACCGTCAACCTCGTATCGCTCTTCAACGACTCGCCGGGTGATGACACACTGCTGAATGGGACCGCTGGGTGCCGTGCCGCCACGGGAATTACTCTACTAAAGAAATAGATAGTTGTCAATCTGTCATCTATACATTACAATATTCCTCGATGAGGTGTGACATGGGTCGTCGTGTTCCGAGTCCCAATCTGATCAGCCGCGTCCGGGCGCTCCGTGTGACAAGGGGAATGTCCCAACAAGAATTGGCCCAGCGGGTTGAACTTACCCGGCAGGCCGTGGGAGCGATTGAGAGCGGCCAGTACATCCCCAATACGGCAGTGGCGCTCCGGCTGGCGCACGTCTTGAGGTGCCGAGTCGAAGATCTCTTTATCTTGGCGGATACCGACATCGGGACTACTGTCGATCTGGCCACCCCAGCGCCGGCCGAGGCGCGTCGTCTCGCGGTCGTCAACGTCCGTGGGCGCTGGGTCGGTTACCCGCTGACTGCGGGACGGGAAGTTCAGGAAGGCTTCGTCAGTGCCAACAGCCTACGCGACGAGAAAGCAGACGGAGGACGAGCGCGTCTCCTTGGTTCACCCGAAGATGTCGAACGGTCGGCGCTCCTGCTGGGGTGCGACCCGAGTCTCGGTATTCTCAGCGCACACCTGGCACACCGGCCGAAGGAGGGGCAGTTGCTCTGGCTCTCAATGGCCAGCCAGCCGGCCCTCGACGCCGTTGCCCGGGGCGAAGCGCACCTGGCGGGGTCGCACCTCCGCGATCAGCCAAGCGGGGAATACAACGTACCCCAGGCACGCCGGGCGCTTGGGGCCACCGGAGGGCTCGTCGTGGCCTTCGCACGCTGGGAGCAAGGCTTTGTCCTCGCCCCGGGCAATCCCCGAAAGATTCGGACGGTGGTCGACCTGGCCCGACCCGACGTCCGGCTGATCAACCGCGAGCCCGGGTCGGGAAGCCGTACCTTCTTGGACGAGCTCCTGACCCGAGCAGATCTGCCGCCCCGGGTCGTGACGGGCTATGATCGGACAGTCGCTAGTCATCTCGCGGTGGCCCGCGCGGTCGCCGACGGCGTCGCGGACGTGGGAATCGGACTGGAGGCGGTGGCGCGGGCATACGGTCTCGAGTTTATCCCCCTGGCGACCGTGCACTTCGATCTGATCATCCCCCGCGACCAGCTCGACCACCCGACCGTGGCGCTAGTGCTTGAGCTCCTCCAGAGCCGGGCACTGCGGGCAGACCTCCGAGCATTAGCCGGGTACGACGTCGATGCGCTCGGAACCGTCGTCGCGGAAGTCCCGGCGGCAGTCGCTTAGAACGTCATCATCACGAAGAGGAGCTTATGGATCGACCTCTCTCGCCCCCCACCCGTGCGATCACTCGCCGTGGCTTCACAACCGGTTGTCTGATGCTCGGGGTGGGCAGCCTTGTCGCCTGCCAAACGACCGCCCCAACGGGCTCCCCATCTCCGGCCTCGAGCAACCCCGGCACGTCAGTGCCAACTCCCATGCCGTCAACGCGCCCGGTTGCCACGTTACCGACCGCGGGGCCAACCACGTCTGCGAGTACGCCCACCACTGCACCAGAGAGTTTGACTGCTCAGCCAGCAACGGCCACGTCTTTGATCCACGGCTCGGGAGCGGTGAACGTCATGTACGCGGGGTCGCTGGTCACGTTGCTCGAGAAGCACGTCGGACCGGCCTTCAACGCGGCCACCGGTTTCACTTTCCAAGGGGAGGGCAAAGGGTCGGTCGCGATCGCCAACCTGATCAAAGGAAAGACCCGGACGCCCGACATCTTTATCAGCGCCGACCCGTCGGTAAACGCGCTCCTGCAAGGACCCGCGAACGGCAATTACGTCTCCTGGTGGGTACCATTCGCGCGGACTGCTCTGGTCATCGCCTGGAGCCCGCAGAGTCGCTTCGCCAGCGCGTTCGAGGATGCCAAAGCTGGCAAACGGACCTGGGAATCGGTGCTCGAAGAGCCGGGCATGCGCCTGGGGCGAACGGATCCCGCGCTTGATCCCAAGGGCTACCGGACACTTTGGTTATTCCAGCTCGACGAAGTACGAACCGGCGACAAGGGAGAGACGCAACGGATCCTGGGAAGTTCCGACAATCCGGCCCAGATCTTCCCCGAGGAGCAGCTCGTGGCGCGGCTGCAAGGTGGTCAACTCGATGCCGGAGTCTTCTACCAGATCGAAGCCGTCGAAGCCAATCTCCCCTTCCTCGAGCTGCCAGCAGAGGTGAATCAAGGGGATCCGACCCAGGACGCCCACTACGCCACGGTGAGCTACACTGATCCGAAAGGCATGACATACAAAGGGTCGCCGATTCTCTATACAGTGACCATTCCCAGCACGGTCCGCAATGAAAGGGGCGCGGAATCCTTCATCCAGTACCTTTTCAGCCCGGACGGCCAGAAGCTCCTGAATCAGGAAGGGCTGCTCTCCACCACGCCAATCGTGTCGGGCGACCCGAGTAAGGTGCCGACAGTACTGAAGGCGGTGGTGAAAGCATCGTGATCAAGCAACGCGGGCTCCCCTGGCCTTTTCTCCTCGCCGGAACACTTATGCTTGGGTACCTCATTGGGCCCGTGATCGCGCTGGTTGGCGCCTTACCTGGAGTGGACCGCTCGGCGTTCCTTGGTCAGGGGGCACTCGATGCCCTCGCGGTGAGCCTGGTCGCCGCGACTGTCGCCACGCTGGTCGATGCTTTCCTGGGCGTCCCACTCGGTTTCTGGCTCAGTCGGACATCCTCGCCCGCCCGGCACGTCGTCACGGCGGCCGTGCTGGTTCCCCTCGCGCTCCCACCGGTGGTGGGAGGACTGGTGCTTTTACTCTGGGTCGGTCCGTGGGGTTGGCTGGGCCAAGTGCTCGCTCCCCTGGGATTGGATCCACTCAACACGCTGACCGGGACGATCCTTGCCCAGATGTTCGTCGCTGCTCCCTTCGTCGTGATCTCCGCCCGGGCCGCGTTCGCCGGGCTCGATCCAGCGTTGGAGGACGCGGCCCGTTCCTTGGGATGCCGACTCGATCAGGCCTTCGTCCGGGTCCTGTTCCCCGCCGCTCGGCGCGGGATCGCGACCGGCCTGGTCCTCGGGTGGGTCCGCTGCCTGGGCGAGTTCGGTGCCACCGCCATCGTCGCCTACCATCCCTACTCTCTTCCCGTGCTCACGTTCGTCCGGCTGACCGAGGATGGACTGCCGACAGCTTTACCGGCCGGTGCACTTCTCGCCTTGGTCGGGAGTGTCGCCGCTGGCCTCCTGCTCTGGCTGGACGCGGAACGCCCGCGCCGCGTTCCCGGTCTGTCGGCGGAGCTACCAAAGCTGGACCCAGCCGTTCCCCTCGCCTGGATCACTCCCACCGCCACGCCGGTTCGCGAGTCCGTGTACGTGCGTGCCCTGCTCCCCCTGGGGGCGTTTCGGCTGGACGTCGAAGTCGAGGCGCCCCCAGGGGTCATCGCGGTGCTCGGCCCCTCGGGCGCCGGTAAATCGCTCTTCCTCCGCACTATCGCCGGTCTGGTTACACCGCCAACCGGTCTGGTCGCACTGGCTGGCCGAGTTCTTCTGGACACGACCCGCGGGATCGACGTTCCTCCCGAACAGCGCCAGTTCGCCTACGTTGCCCAGCGCGATGCCCTGTTCAGCCATCTGGACGTGGCGGCCAACATTGGCTTTGGCCTTGCCGGCTGGCCGGCTGCGATCCGCCGTCAACGGGTGGATGAGCTGGTCACCGCGATGGGCCTCGAACGCGTGCGCTACGCAGGCGTGGAAACGCTCTCCGGAGGTGAGCGCCAGCGAGTCAGTCTCGCTCGAGCTCTGGCCATAGCTCCCAAGGCACTACTTCTGGACGAGCCTTTTTCGGCGCTCGACACTGCGGCGCGGCGTGAAATCCGGGCACTCGTACGCGACCTCCACGAGCGTACCGGTCTTCCGATCATCCTGGTCACCCACGACCGCGACGACGTCTTCGCCTTGGCCGATGAGGTCATCATCCTTGAGGAGGGGAAGATCAGTCAGGTCGGTCCACTCGAAGAGGTTTTTGCCCATCCTAGCAAGCGATCTATCGCGCACTTACTTGGCATTCCCAACGTTCTCATGGTGCATGTACTCCAACCGGCCTCCTCCGGATGTGTCTGGGCAGTGACCGATTGGGGGCCAGTTCTCGTTCGAGCGCCAGAGCTAGAGAACCAGGCATGGGAGTTGGCGGTGCCAGCCGATGCCGTGGCGCTCGATCCCGCGGGGACCAGCGCACGTGTAATCTCCTCACGCGCTGGCAACACCGGCTGGATCATCCGGGTCGAGCCTCTTCCCGTAGGAGAGCCTCTCGAAGCCGCGATTCCGCGAGATCATGCTAGGACCCGGCCAGCTCCGGGAAAGATCTGTGCGGTGAGGATCGATGGGACGCGCTGCCACTTGATGCCAGCCGACCGGCAAGCTCATCATGAGATCCGACCGACCAGTATCCTTTCCCATCCTGAAGAAGACCAGTGTACCCATTCACAAAGGAGACGTGAAATCGAGAGGTTTCTCCCCTGAGATATGCAAAGTGCCTTGATCGCCTTCAGCGGCTTGCTGCGCGTCGAAGCAGAAATCTTTCTAGAGCACGCCTTCGGACTTCGGCTACTGCACCCTAAGGGGATTACTCCTAGCTTGCCATGACCCGTTTTCCGAAATTCCTTGAAGCGCGTTCGTCGTTTCTACCTATCAGCTTCGGCAAGCTGTGCCGAAGCTGACGACTCGACACAGCCAGCCTCTGACTGCTAAGATCACTCCTGAACCTCGGGGCTGGAGAGGGCTGTGTGCTTGCCAAGGTCTTGACCTGCGCCGTCATCGGACTCGACGGCGCCATCGTCGAAGTCGAAGCCGACATTGGCTTCGGACTCCCCGCGTTTACCATCGTCGGTCTCCCCGATGCCGCGGTTCAGGAAGCCCGCGAACGCGTCCGCGCTGCGATTCGCAACTCGGGCTGCGTCTTCCCCATGCGCAAAGTTATCGTCAACCTTGCCCCGGCAGACCTGAAGAAGGAAGGTCCCGCTTATGACCTCCCCTTGGCGCTCGCCGTCGTGCTGGCTTCCGAGCAGGTACCCGAGCTGACCGAGCGCGCCCTCTTTCTGGGCGAGTTGTCGCTCGACGGTGAAGTCCGCCATACCAATGGGATTCTGCCAATGGTCAGCTTGGCCCGAGACAAGGGCATTCAGACGGTCTACGTGCCCTCCGCCGATGCGCTCGAAGCCAGCCTCGTTGAAGGCGTGACCGTGATTCCGGTTGCCAGCTTTGCCGCCCTGGTCGACCACCTCCGCGGCGATCGGCTCATTCCACCGTTTACGCCGGATCGCTCGATTTTGCGCACCGAGCAGGAGTTCAGTAGCGACTTTGCCCACGTCAAAGGCCAGGAGCACGCCAAGCGTGCCCTCGAAGTCGCCGCGGCCGGCGGCCACAACGTTCTCATGGTCGGCCCCCCTGGCGCCGGTAAAACCCTCCTCGCCCGAGCCGTGCCCTCGATCATGCCTCCCCTCGGTCCCGACGAAGCACTCGAAGTCACCAAAATCTATAGTGTCGCCGGGTTGCTCCCGCCCGAGATTCCCTTAATTCGTAATCGGCCCTTCCGATCGCCCCACCATACCATCTCCCATGCCGGACTAGTCGGCGGTGGACGCTGGCCGCGGCCCGGCGAGCTGAGCCTCGCCCACCGTGGCGTTCTTTTCCTCGACGAGATGCCCGAGTTTGGCCAGCATATCCTGGAAGTTTTAAGGCAACCTCTCGAAGATGGCATCGTCACGATCAGCCGTGCCCAGGGCACGGTGAGCTTTCCGGGCAAAGTCATGCTGATCGGCGCGATGAATCCGTGCCCATGCGGCTACTACGGCGATAACCTCCGCCAATGTACGTGCTCGCAGCAAGCCATCGCCCGTTATCAAGGCCGACTTTCCGGTCCTCTCCTCGATCGCATCGACATCTACCTCGACGTTCCCCGGGTCGACTACGAAAAGCTCGCCGACGTGCGGATCGGTGAGCCATCGGCGACGATTCGCGAGCGTGTGGAAGCCTGTCGCGAGCGCCAACGCGCTCGCTTCCGTGGTCGCAAAATCGCCTCGAACTCCGAGATGAACCCCGCCGACGTTCGCGACTTCTGCCAACCCGACGGTGCCGCGCAGAACTTGCTACGCGTTGCCATGCAGCAGCTTCGCCTATCTGCCCGCGCCTACCATCGGGTCTTGAAACTCGCGCGGACGATCGCGGATCTGGCCGGGGCCGACGTCATCGGGCCGGCTCACCTGGCAGAGGCGGTGCAGTACCGACCGAGAGAGCGAGCGTAGGTCGTCCTATATGGATGGACGCCGAGTAGGGAACTAGAGGTCGACCACGGTCAGTCCGGTGACATCCTTGGGCAGGTAGCCGTCGGGCCAGATGCTGAGCCGTTCCCAAGTCAGTCCGGCGTCGGTTGAGCGGCACAGGTCGCCCTGGTGCGGAGCGGCGTAGAAAGTATGCGGCTCGGCGTCGTGGGAAGCCAAGACGTAGGCGAGCGTTCCCCGTGCCTTGGGTAAGCCAGCGTTGACTTCCTGCCATGGTCCATGCCCTGTCCGCCGGTAGATCGCTGACTCCGCCCATTGGGGACCATAATGGGCTTGCCGCGCGCTCGGCGAAGCCGATACGACCAGCGTCGTTGGATCCACCGGATCGACGGCGAGCCCCCAGAGGTAATGCCAGCGCAAGCCCATGTCATCGCCATGCCAGGTTGCCCCGCCATCAAAACTCGCGGCGAATCCGCCGCCGGCTGCCTCATAAACGCAGCCGGGCGCACGGCGAGGGGTGCAGAGCGTGTGTGAATCGTATTGAGAGCCGGGCTTACGATCTTCCCAGGTCAGCCCATCGTCCAGGCTCCGCATCACACCGCCCAGTTCGATGCCGACGAAGAGCCGTCCCTCGACGTTCGGATCGGGCGAGATCCAGCGGACGTGGTGGGTCCAGGGACGCGGTGGGAAGCTCCAGGTCGACGCGGAGGGAAGTCGGGTCAGTGTCGGCCGCTCCTGCCAGGTCTGGCCAGCGTCGGCAGAACAATAGAGCGCACTCGGCTCGGTTCCGGCCCAGACGATGCCGTAACCACGCTCACGCTCCAGTGAGCTTACCGCGACCGACATCACCTCACGGGACCTGATACCTTCACCGACCGGCTGCCATGTCGCACCGGCGTCTTCGCTCCGCCAAAGTCCTTCGCCGAACGTGCCGCAGTAGACACACGACGGTCGCAGCGGATCCGCCGCGACACACTGAGTGGGATGGCCGACGAGCTGAAGATTAGTGAGCCAGCGCCCGTCCTGCCGGCGGATCACCGCCAGAGCGTCGCCGGTTGTAACATAGATGGTGGTTGCCATTGGCTCCTCCAGCGCATATGGTCGCATATGGTGCGAATCGGATTACGCGAATTACGGCGTGATGCCTTCCTCGACCAGCACCTTTCGTGCGATGCGGAAAACCTCGACCCCGGCCGGGATCCCGGCGTAGACCGCGACCTGGATTAGCGTTTCCCGAATCTCCTCAAGAGTACAGCCGTTCCGGAGCGCCCCCCGCATGTGGAGCTCGAACTCGGTGGGACGGTTGAGCGCGGCAAGCAAGCAAAGGTTGTTGAGACTGCGCTGCTTGCGACTCAAGCCCCCGCGCCCCCAGGTTGCTCCCCAACAGTACTCGGTCACCAACCGTTGGAAATCGCGGTTGAAATCGTCAACGTTCTTTGTCGCCCGATCGACGTACTCGTCACCTAGCACCGCGCGGCGAATCTGCATTCCGGTTTCGTACAACTCGTCTGACATGCCTTGCCTCCACAAAAGCTGCAAATTTCATCTGCGATGGTGGTCCAATGGCTCTAAATAATTCCGCGACCTTGATCAGTGCCCGTGCGTATAGACGTCTTCAGGGCGCAAGAGGTTCAGCAGGTCGATTTGTCCGTTGCGATAGCGGCGGGCGTTCTCGGCAATAATCTCGAAGGAACGCCCTGTTCGGTCCGGAACTTGCGGCGTCGTGTGTGGGGTAATGAGAACGTTCGGGAAGTCCCAGAGCGGGCTCTCCGATGGAAGCGGCTCGCGCTCAAAAGTGTCCAGCCCCGCTCCGGCGATCTGTCCCTTACGTAGCGCCGCGATGAGCGCTGGTTCGTCGATCAGGCCACCGCGGCCCATGTTCACGATCACCGCTGAGCGCTTCATCATACCGAGCTGCTCTGCACCGATGATGTGCCAGGTCTGATCCGAGAGCGGTAGCGCAAGCGCAAGATAATCGCTCTCACGCAAAATGGGCTCGATCGTCTCACCGCGTTCGACGCTGTAGAGGCGGTCGACCCCTGGCACCTCACCAGCCTTGCGGCGATAGCCCAGGACGCGCGTACCAAGAGCTTGGCAGCGAACGGCAAGCTCACGGCCGGTATTCCCCAGACCGAGAATGCCGACGGTGTGGCCGTAGAGCCCCCGAAGCTGGTCTTGCCCCGGGAAGCCCCACTGATGGGCACGCTGGGCTTCCATGAACTTCGTAAACTGGAATGCAAACGCTAGCATGAAAAATAGGGCGTGTTCGGCCAGAACCGGGGCAGATCGACCGGCTGAGCTAGTGACGAGCAGTCCTCTTTTGAAAACCTCAGGCTTCGCCGACTTTTCGAGGCCGGCGTGATCGCAGTGGACCCAGCGGAGCTTCGGGGCCGCCAGAAACCGTGCATCGAGATCTCCCCCCACGATAGCGACGTCGGCCACCTCCAGGTATTGCTCGATCTCTGCCACGTCGCGGGTATGGACAAACTCTCTGGCCCCTAAAACGTCGCGGAGCTTTTCGACGTAGGATGGCGCCCAGCCAACCGTCGCCAGGGCAAAATCGATATTTGGCACGAACGTCCTCCAACTGACTGGGAAGTGGCATTCATGCTACGCTCTGGCGTTCACCTCGGTCAAGGCTTCGGTCGGGGCTTTTGGCTAACCGGGCGTTATCTCATCTGGTAGCCGCCGTTTGGCTATCAGCCGGCGGTCTACTGGCTACCGCTTTGGGATCTCGCCACGATTCTCGTGCTGTGCCGGCGCCTGGCCCGCCGATCGACACTGTGATGCAGAGATTAACCTTCCGCGTCCTCTCTCAGAAACCTCGTAACTTCGATGTCCTCCGGCACAGACAGAAACGCCCGATGAGAGAGGTGCGGAGGCTGGCTCTCCAGGCGTGCCTGCATTATCTTGGGCATCCAGAACGTGGCAACCGTGGATGCATAACGCTTCGAGCCTTATAATGAGAAACGAGATGGAAAGAGCGACGAGATTTACCAATCCCAATACACCTTATACAATCGTCCTGCACCCGGACCTGGAGGAAGGCGGATATGGCGTCACCGTTCCGTCGCTGCCGGGGCTCATGGCCGAGGGAAACACACGCGATGAGGCAATCCAGACAGCCTTGCTCGCGATCGAGAATCATCTTATCGCCCTCGCCGCGGCCGGCCATCCGATTCCGCCACCGGATGAGAATCCTCAGGTGTTGGTGGTTGACACAACTGCTCTAATCGGTGTGTGGGTATAGGGTAGGTAGAGAGCAGCGGACCAGATTAGAGCAGCTATTGGGGATAGGCTGCCAACCTATCTATCAAACAGCCCTCACCCTAACCTTCTCCGCTTGAGAGAGGGAAACATCGCAGCACTAACGCAGCTTCCCGCGCCCAAGCACCGGCCACACCTGTTCGACTATCCCCTTGCGAATCGCGAACATCTCTTCATGGACGTAGGTCGTGAAGTCCGAGTAGCCGACGATGAACTCGAGCTTGTCGCCGACCTTCAGGCGATCGTCTGGCTCGGCCAGCTCGACCGTGCCGTGTTCGGCCGAGAGCTTCACGCGCGCGCCCTTCCCAACACCGAGTGGTCTGGGGGCCGAGGGATTGCCATTCATCGTCTTGTGGCCGGCGTCGACGATGATCCGCGTTGGCGTCGGGCGACTGATCACCGTCGCGATAACTGTCATTGCGAACTCGTGGTCGACCCCGAAGTCCTCGGAATAATGCACGTCGTTGAAAATGCCACCACCGGCCTGGATCTCGGTAACGCCCGGTAAGGTACAGGTAATCCAGTAAGTTCCGGTGCCCCCGCAGGAAACGATCGACACCGGCAATCCCGCCACTCGACAACGCTCGGCGCTCTCGACGAGACAGCCGACGTCGCGCGTGATCACCCGGCGTTTTTCGTTGATGTCCTTGATGCCAGTGGCGTGGCCTTCCCAACCTATCACCCCGCTGAAGCGAAGGCCAGGCAATCCTGCCGCGTATTCTGCGAGGCGAACGACCGCATCGCCCGGCTCGATCCCGGCGCGGTTCATCCCAACGTTGACCTCGATAACCACGCGCACGGCCACGCCCTTTGCGAACGCCAGATCGCTAATCTCCCGAGCGTTTTCCTGACAATCGATCGCGACCATGACGTCGGCATGCGGCTGCAGATTGACCAGGCGGGTGATCTTTTCACGTCCGACGATCTCATTCGCGATCAAGATGTCACGAATGCCTGCGCCCGCCATCACCTCGGCTTCGCTCAGCTTGGCACAAGTAACTCCAATCGCGCCGGCCGCGATCTCTTTGTGGGCAATCGCCGGAATCTTTTGCCCCTTCGTATGCGGTCGCCAGTTCTTGCCTGCGCCTAGGATGCGTCCAGCCATCTTCTGGACGTTGCGCTCCATCACATCGAGGTCCACGCAGAGCGCCGGTGTATCCAGATCCCATTTCGAGCGCCCGACGAGAGAGCCAAACCCCGCCATTGACATCAGATCCTCCCAATGAGGCAGCCTCGGCTGCTTTTGCCCCACCATTATATATAGGCATATCCATGATGAGTACCAATCCTCGTCGGGATCAGCCGCATGCGCATGCCGAAGCGAGGCTGTACGATAATCAACGCACGCGGTGCAACCGGATAACCGGGGACAAGATCAAGAGTATAATGCTGGAGAATGGTGGCCAGGATCAACCGCGCTTCCATCAGCGCGAATGGCATGCCGATACAGATCCGCGGGCCCGCACCAAAGGGGAAATATGCAAATGCTGGTGGCTCAGGCGTGTCCGGAGCGAAACGCTCGGGTCGGAAAGCCTCGGGGTCACCCCAAAGATCGGCCCGGTGATGAGTCACCCATTGCGTGACCGCGACGAAAGCCCCGGCCGGAAATCGATACCCTTCGAGTTCGAAGCTGTCGATGGCGCGACGAGCCTGCCCCCAAGCTGGCGGAAAGATCCTCAGCGACTCTTTAATCACCATCTCAAGGTATGGCAAGTTCGGGAGGTCGCCAACCGTTGGCGCTCGGCCGCCGAGCACATCGTCCAGCTCGGTCAACAGCTTCGCCCGCACCTCGGGGTGCTCGGAAAGCAGGTAGAAAGTCCAGGTCAGCGCATTCGCAGTAGTCGCGTGGCCGGCGGCGAGAAAGGTCAGCACGTGATCACGCACCTCGACGTCGTCGAGGCTAGTTCCTTCTTCATCGCGGCTTGCCAGCAGCATCGACAGTACGTCTTCACCGGTCTCCCCGCTCGTCCGGCGCCGCTGAATGATTCGTTCGACGATCTCAAGCAAGTGGCGCCGGGCCCGAACGTACTTCCCGTACTTAGTATTCGTAAATGGCAGATCCAGCGAAATCCGCCAAGGAGAGAGCACTGGTAAATTCGCGTACTCGCTGGCGGCCAGGAATGCCTCGCCGATCTCACGGGCCTGCGCGCCAAGCTCAGCACCAAAAAGGGCATCGCCGGCAATCTCGAGTGTCAGATCGGCCATAGCATTGGCAACGTCGAGCTCCTGGCCCGCCTGCCATTGACTGAGCAGGCGCTCGGTCCGCTCAACCATTGTCCGGGCATACCGCTCGATCCGGGTGCGATGGAAGGCAGGCTGCACGATCCGACGGTGGCGCCGGTGCTCGGCACCGTCAAGCGTTAGCAAGCCATCACCAATGATCTGGCGAAGCTCCGGATTAGCCTCGCGATTGGTGAAGTTGCGGGCGTTGTCGACGAGAATGTATTTGACCGCTCGCGGATGAAAGAATATGAAGAAGCGGGTGCCGAAGAGGTTGAATGACGCGACCTCGCCATAGTGGCGGAAAAGACGCTCAGCGAACGTCAGAGGGTCGGCATTGAATTCGAACAGACTTCCGATGACCGGCCACCCGTGTGGGCCCGGCGGTAATGATCTCTCCACTCTTTCCTCCTTAACTGGGTCGAAAGCGGCCCAGTTTGATCCCGCCATCAGCCATGGTCGCCCCATGGCCTCCATATTTGTACAATTGTACCGCGTCCGCGGGGTCCAAAGAATCTCATAAATAGCGTTCGCGCAGAGACGACGGGATACTTTTTCCATCACCAATGTGGAGTTGTCGTCCCAATCCCTTAGCTGATGTGTCCTCAGCCACTAGCCGCGTAAAGGAGGATTTCTTGTGAGTAAGCTTCCTTTTTCCTTACCCGGCCGCTTCTACCGGGGGAACATTCACACCCATTCGACGCGTTCCGATGGTGCGCTCGATCCGGTCGCCGTTGCCACTGCCTATCGAGAAGCCGGCTACGACTTTCTCGCGATTACTGATCATTTCCTTGCTCAATATGGCTTCCCAATCACCGATACGCGGGAATTCCGGACGGACTCGTTCACGACGCTGCTTGGTGCCGAGCTTCACGCACCCCGCCTTGAAAACGGCCAACTCTGGCACATCGTGGCGGTTGGCCTGCCATTGGACTTTGCCCCAACCGCTCCGTCAGAGACTGCCATGGAACTTGCTCGGCGCGCCGCCGCGGCCGGCGCCTTCATCGGTATCGCTCATCCTGCCTGGTACGGGCTCACTCTCGACGACGTACGATCGCTCGATGTCGCGCATGCGATTGAGATCTACAACGAGACGTGTTTTGCTCTGAACGACCGGGGAGAGAGTTGGTATGTTGCTGATCTACTCTTGAGTCGGGGGCACCGTTACTTCGCCTACGCCGCTGACGACGCCCACTTTCTTCCGACGCGCCCGGACGCTTGCGCTGCGTGGATTCAGCTTCGCGCCGAGTCGCTCGCCCCGGAGTCGCTGCTCGCCGCTTTGAAGGCCGGTCAGTTCTATTCGAGCCAGGGCCCCGAAATCCACGACGTTCAGATCGATGCCCGGCGTCTGCGCGTGAGTTGCTCACCCGTCGCGCACGTTTATCTCTCGGGGAAAGCTCCGCTGGCGCGCCAGATCCATGGTACGGACATCACGACTTGTGAGTTCTCGCTCGAGCCGTTCGGAGATTCGTACGCTCGGATCACCGTGATCGACGAGCACGGCAAGCGTGCTTGGTCGAACCCGTTTTGGCCCGACTGATTCCTCACGGGGAAAGCGCTAAGCCAAAAACGCCGGCCACGATCAAGGCTGAGCCGAGCAATCGATTCGCGGCGTGACCTTCCTTGAGGGAGTGCCATCCTAATAGTACGCCAAACACCATACCGATTTCTCGGGTTGGTGCGACGTAGGCAACGCCGCTCAGTGTGATCGCGGTCAGCACGAGGAAATAGGCAAGTGGCGAGAGGATTGCCGCGGCAATTACCGCGAACGGCCGTTCACACCACTCACGCCGCACCGCCGTCCGCTTCTTGATCAGTACGAACGGGGCGACCAAGATGGCCTGGCCGGCAAAGATGCCGGCATCGAGCAAGATCGGCGACGTCACCGACAGCGCATGTGCATCCCAAAGGCTATAGCTCGCGATCACTACGCCGGTGAGGACAGCGAGACGCGAGCCAGATTCTCCTAGTGATTTTCCTAGTCCCACCAACGCGGCGCGACCTCGCCCCCGGGAATGGACGGTCAGCACTCCGCTGACGATGATCAGGATCGAAAGAGTTCCTAGGAACGAGATGTGCTCTTGCAACAACCACACTGCACCAAGGGGAATCAATGCGAGTCCAGTGCCACGAGCGACCGGGTAGACTAGAGAAAGGTCGGCGCGACTGTAGCTCGCGTTGAGTAACCCGAAATAAAGGACATGTAGGAATGCCGTGACGGCAATGAAGGAGAGGGCCTGAAGCGATGGCCACGTCCGGCTGAGGGTGACGGAAACCGGCAGATAGATCAAGCCGGCCAAACTGGTAAAGGCCCAGGTGAACGCGTAGGTGTCTCGACTCGACTTCGCCAGGTAATTCCAGGTAGCATGAGCAAACGCTGAAGCGAGAACGAGCGCTAAGGCGACAATCGTCATAATGGGCACCATTTTAGTGGATCCAGAAAATCCCTAGGCGATCGTCGAGGTTGTATAATAGGAATCTCGCCCACATAGCGTCCCTGGTCAATCGTCTCGCCCGATTCTCCTAGAGGTACAAGTAGCTGACTACTGGTGACATGGGGCGGGCAATGTAGTCCGTGAACAAGGAGACTCAATGCTGCGGAGTCCTGTCGGCATGTCAACGCTGGTTGTCATTCCGACTTTCAACGAGGCGGCCAATTTACCGCGGCTCGCCGCCGAGATTCTCGCACATCCTGACTTCTCGCTCTTGATCGTCGACGATAACTCGCCAGATGGCACCGGAATCATCGCTGACAATCTGTCCGAGCAATACGTGAACCGACTACGAGTTCTCCATCGGGACGGGAAGCAAGGTCTCGGAACGGCGTACATTGTCGGTTTCCGCGAGGCCTTGCGCGCCAGTCCAGCCTACGATTTCGTCATCCAAATGGATGCTGATTTCTCCCACAATCCGGCCGACCTGCCCCGCCTAGTCAACGCCGCTAATCAGGCTGACGTCGCCATCGGCTCGCGCTACGTACCAGGAGGGGGAGCGGTGAACTGGCCTCTCCGTCGCTGGTTGATTAGCCGCGGCGGATCGCTCTACACCCAGATGATCCTGGGGCTACCGGTGCGGGATCCCACCAGCGGATTCAAGTGTTTTCGACGAGAGGCTCTCGCCCGGATCGATTTGAACCATGTGCACTCGACCGGCTTTGGTTTCCAGGTCGAGATGAATTGGCGATGCCACCGACAAGGCTTACGCCTGATCGAAGTCCCGATCTGTTTTGTCGACCGCAAGCTTGGCGAGTCAAAGATGTCAGGGCAGATCTTCTTCGAAGCAATGCTCCTGGTCTGGCGATTGCGCTTAGAAGAGTCCAAGCGCCTCAAAAATCCCGAATTCACCGCATCGTGAAGTTGTAACGGTCATGAAAATTTTAAAAGAGGCATCGGCGTCAATGCTGACCCCCAAACAGAGGTTGCGCCCCAATCCTCCCAATTGGCGCGCATGGGTGCGCGCGAGGGTTAGCTGGGGAAGATTATTCCGCTTCGGCGTCGTCGGCCTCAGCGGCATCGTCGTCAATCTCGTGTTCGTGCGACTCTTTTTCGGTCACCTCCACTGGTCTCCATCGTTGGCGGCGGCTCTCGCGTCCGAACTCGCCGTGGTG
The DNA here is from genome assembly GCA_021324795.1 of Chloroflexota bacterium. Taxonomy (GTDB): domain Bacteria; phylum Chloroflexota; class UBA6077; order FW602-bin22; family CADDYW01; genus JAJPIK01. The sequence goes on along the minus strand of JAJPIK010000023.1, from coordinate 30,305 downwards.
AACAATTTCTTGTGGAACAACTGGTGGACGTTCGGCCAGCAGAGGGTCTCAGTTCGCCGCTTCGTGCGCTTCAACGTCGCCTCGCTTGGTGGTCTGGCGATCACTACCGGTGTTTTTACCGTCTTGATTCAATTATTCGGTCTCTATTACGTCATCGCCAATCTCATCGCGATTGGCGCCGCGACCACCTGGAACTTCGCCGCCAGCGTCTTCTGGACGTGGGCAAGCTAACTGCCGACGACGGGCTCACGCCCGTCGTCGGCAGTTAGCTTGTAAAGGTTAGCTTGTAAAAATGATCACCCCAAGTAATCGGGATGTTTTTTGCAGGTTTAACTCTACCTATTCTCAACCTTCGTATGCTATGATTGTCGCTTGTAAGATTTAATAGTTTTCATAGAGTGACACCTGGCAGTTTGGGCTGCCACGGCCGATGAAATCGCTGAATGAAATCGATGAGATGAGGAGGTGCACCGGTAGGAAGAGTGGACTTTTTTGGCTCCCTACTCCAAGTTCCCCATCTCCCTCCTGACTTTGGGAGAGGCCCCTATCTTTAATCTTCTCGACAGCCACACCCCGGTAGCCCAACTCTCCTTGTCCTTTAGTTCCGAGCCGACCAGCTAACGGCCAGGTTCGAAGGCGAACCGGCGTAAGACAGCCCGAAAGCCGTCGCTGAGGGCAAGATCGGGCCCGACGTCGATAGCGGAGCTTGTCGTGCCAGCAATGATTGCTGGCGACGTCCGCGTCCATGACGTCAAGAGGTTGCAAGGAGGCAATCCAATGAGACGATCTATGGAGTGTATCCGGACCACCGTCATTGGTGGATCACCCCTACTGCAGGCCGGTATGATCGCGGCACTCGAGCAGGACGCCCGCATCAAGCTGATCGATCGTCTGCAAGATGCACAAGACGCCATCACACACGCTCGCCAGCAGGCTTGCGACGTTCTCATCCTCAACGCAGATATTCCGCACCTCGAGGCTGGACCAATCATGAAAGGGCTCGCCGACGCCGTGGCGATGACCAAAGTGCTGATCTTTACTGCCAATGAGAGTTACGCGGAGATTGTCGAGACCTTCCGGCTCGGTGTCCATGGCTATGGCATCCACACCGCACTCTGGCCAGAGGATGTTTGCAGCGCCATCGTCGCTGTCGCCGACCGGGGCATGTGGCTCTGCCCCCAGACCGCTCGTCGACTGCTGGACGCGGCCTTCCGATGGGCATCCGTCGGTCCGCCGCGCTGGGGCACGGACGTGCCACTTTCACAACGGGAGTCCGAAGTACTTAGCCTCGCCGCGGCTGGTGCCAGGGAAGACGACATTGCCGACACGCTCTGCCTCTCCCGCAACACAGTGAAGACCTATCTGCGACGTATCCGTGAGAAGCTCCAGACTGATACCCGGGCAGCCGCGGTCAGCCTCGCCTTAGAACGTGGCCTTCTTCCGGCTCGCTGGCCGGACGAGCCGCCAAATGCCGTCCTCGCCAGCAATTGCTCGTAAGATCACACGGTCACCTTTCCTCTGTCACCCGATCGGTTGCTATCCCTGTCACCTTGCAAAGATCATCCTAGCAGACGGAGGGTTACGGCCGGCTACTCGGTGATCCAAAAGAGTGACAAACTGAGCCAATCGTACATCTGAAAGGGTGTCCTGCTTCGGGTGGCAAAATTGTCTTCTCCAGGGTGATATTCAAGCCAATCTTCCTCACCTATGCTTGGCTGTGCTGGGGCCTCGGGTACGCTGACAGTTCACGCGAGTGACCGCCAGTGGGGACGAGCGTCACGCTCGTCCCCGGATCGGACCTAGCCGGTGAGGCAGATTCGGAGACGACGATGCTGTCGAAGTCCCGGTGTCCGGGGGATTCCTTCCGGCGTCCCGTTTGCGGGTTCGCCCGCGGGCCGCCACCCAGCAAAGGTGCCGCTCCTTCGCGGCAGATTCCCAAGTGGCCCGCTTCCGACTCCGACCAGAGATTCCATAACTTCGGAAGCCGAGCCCTTTTGTTCCGGTTAGGAAAAACACTGGGAGAACACAAGACCATGATAGAGCATCACAGCCGATTCAAGCGCATGGCGATCACCGGCTTCTCGGCAGCAACCTTGGCCCTGTCACTACTCTTGCCGGCCAATGCGCTTGCCTACCCGATCACCGTCCACTTTGACGACAGCAAGCTCGCCCTTCAGGCGAACGTAAGCAAAGACTGGCAGTCGACATCGCAGAGCACGGATCCGACTCTGACCTCGACCCAGAAGTCAAAGGTGGATCAGTCGCAGCCTAATACCCAGAAAGCGTCAGCCAGCTTCAAGGCAGAGCAGACTGCTGATCTCCAGTCCGACAGTCAGGCTCAGATCGATACCTACAGCGGAGATGCCATGGCGTATGGTCCTAGCACCACGATTGGCATCAAGAACTGGCAGTCCGCGAACGCGAGCGCCAACGGCAAGGCGGTCGCGACCAACGACACCGGCGACGCGAACGGCTATACCGGCGATGCGTACGCGAATGGTGGCTCGATCGACCAGCAGAACACCCCCTCCACCGGCGACGGGGGCAATGCCAAGTCCTCGGCGAAATCTAAAACCATCGCCCCGGCGAAGGCGAACGGTGGCAGCGTCTCGACCGGTGCTGCCGGTGACGGCGGTACCAGCACGGCCAGCGGGTCGTCCTCTAAGTCGTCAGCACATGGCGGCGAGATCGACGATCCTTCTGCTGACGGTGGGTCTGCCAGTAGCCATGGCAACTCGACCGCGAGCGCCACGGCCACGGGTGGAAGCTCCGGTAGCAATAACGGAGCGGATACCAACACGGCTAGCGCCGATGGCGGATCCGCCTCGAACATGGCCTACGGTGGCAACACCGGCCGCAATTCCGCCAGTGCCGTCCTCGCGGGTGGCACGGCCGACAACGGGCTCACCGTGAAAGCAATGACCCAAGGCAACGCCACGGCGATGAGCGGCAATGCCTCCAACACGGGAGATGCGACCTCGACTGCCACGACTACGGCGACTCAAAAAGCCAACCCATCGAATTGGGTGTCGCTGCGTAACACGCCGTCTGCGAGCAGCAGCGTCAGCCAGAGCGATCCGCAGATCGCGACGTCCACCCAGACATCGACGAACTCGAACGGGGTAACGCAGACGAATACCACGACCTCGACGCCACATTAGTCGGCCGGGGCAACTGCCCCACCACGAATTACCTAGGATCCGATAGGAGGACGGCAAACGTCGGAAGCCTTCCTCCTATCCTCGACCGTTTGCGAGGGCTCGCATAGCCCACGGACATTGTTGATCTGATCCAGGGGGAGCCGGGAGGAGTTGAATGAGTGGTCGATGGATATGGATCCTCGTGATCATCAGCACTACTCTTTGGTCGATCGCGCCGGTTGGCTGGATCCAGGTGATCCGAGAAAGTGTTCCTCGCTCGATTTTCCAGACAGCCAACGCCGCCCACGTTGAAGACCTCGGAACCGACGATCCGTTTCCGACGCCAACCTTGACTGACGAGGGGTGGGGTGCAGCGTGGCCTTGTGGCTCCACGCCGACTCCAACTCCGATCCCGCCTCCACCCCTCGTCGGCGATAATGCTGGCGCTCCTGCCCCTGCACAAAATATTCCATCGAGAACGACAGCAGGTCTTACCGCAACTTTCCAGCTTTGCGGTACCCCGGATTCCCAGATCCAGCAATCAATCGAGAACCTGATCGCCGGGCGCGGATTCAGTGCTCGCTTGGTCAGCCGCTCTGATGGCTGTGCTGATCTGACGATTACAGTCTCGCCAGGTTCAACGTCCGAGCAGACAGGCGCGCGCCAGAGTACGAATCTGAGTGTCTCGTCTGGCTCGGGAGGCATGGTCCACACGATTTCTGTCCAGATTGTCTCGGAGAACGGCACGACCCACGTGACCATTGGCCCGGGCAGTTGAGACGGGCGGCAACCAAGACGACGCGCGAGGGGGCGTGTAATGAGTATGCGACCAGCAGATGGCAGTGACCGATTGAACTACCCGAGTCATCGTGATTGGACACGCGGCGATCCACCGAAAAGCAGAAGCTGGCGACCGCTCAGGAGCGGTAAGCAGACAATCGTGGCGCTCACCATCACCATATCCATGACCATCTCACCGCTGCCAATATCAAGCCTACTGCCAGGCGATATGCCAGTCGCATCGGCTCAAAGCAATCAACACTCAAGCTCGCCTTCACCAAAGAGTGCAAACGCGGTCGGCCATGCTAGCATGCCGTCCAGAGCCCCCATTGGGAGTGCCCCCCCAACGGTGAATAAGCTCTTAACCGGAGCACCAGCCCCCATAACCAATTCGGCCAACTCCCCATCGCCCAATTCCGCTTCCCCCGCGAAGGGTAATATTCGGACCGCGCAGACGACAAATGCGACAGGCAGCGCCACATCGAGAGTGTTGGGCTCCTCTTCTCCCACGACGAGATCCTCTCCGAGCGCCTCGTCCACGGCGAAGAGCGTGGCTCCCCCCGCGGCAACCCCGGTCGCGAGCACGTCGCAAGGCACGGCCTTAAACACCTCGGCCAAAACCAACGCGACGCCAGCGCCGGTCGTGGATCCCACCTCTGTCGCAACGGCTCACCTGTCCTCGACCGCCAAGCCGAGAAGCACGTCGACCGCCCAGCCGTCGAGCCCCACCGCTAAGCCGGCCGGCACCACCCTGTCCGCTCAATCGACGCCGAAGGCAGTGACGGTCGCGATGACCACGGTGAATCCGAAAATGACGACGACTGCCACCGAGGTACCAAGATCCGAAGTTACTCCTTTACCCCAGGCCACGACCTCGCCAACGCGCACGGTCTTGGCCGATCCTACTCCGCCAGCTCCGGCGAGTCCGACGCCGAATCGTCCGGTGGCCGCCGTGCCCTGTTCTCCCCCTGGCACCAACTCTCGAGTTGTTACCTGTGCGACCGATACGTCCATGACGACGACCAGCAGCGGCATCGCCGCAGCAAGCGGGGTGCAGGACCAGACGAGTCTTGCGAACGTCCAGACGTCCGTAATCGTGACTGGTGGCGGTGAGGGCGCCGCGGTCGTTCAGAATTCGAACAGCGCGGCGATCAACGACCGGGGTGCCGCGATTGCTCAATCTGGCCTGAGCAACGTGCAGGACGTTGCCGTTACCGGCGGGACCAGTACATTCTCCAACGGGTCGAGTGCCATGCCACGAGCCAACTCGGGGAGCGCCTTTGCTATCGGGCTCATTGCTCAGAACAACCTGACTAACATCGCACGGGCCGCGGTCCTCGTCAATGGCTCGAACCACGCCGACATCAGCGTCCAGTCCACGAATGGCGTCGCCATCACCAATAGCGCGGGTGCCCGTGCGGTCTCCGGAGCAGCACTCTCCACTGTCGCGAAGGGGCAGACCCTCCAAGCATCAGCGGTGGTCAACGCGAACCCGCGTTTGGCAATTACACCACCTCTCGCACGCCAGCCGGGAATCGTGCGTAGTAACAACCTATCAAGCACCGGCCTCAGCGTATCGAACGTCTCGCGCGGCGCCCTGAGTAGCACGGTGAATGGACCGACCGGCCCGGTGAGCATTACCCAGTATGGTAACGCGACGATCACAAACAGTGGCCAAGCTACCAGCATCAGCACTGATGCCTGCATCGGCAATAGCTGCCCGCCCGCGAACGGCAGTGGTGAAGGGGCGGCGGGGCAGACACCTACCAAGGGCCTTCCAAGCATAGTCCATGCCAGTAGCGGGAGCGCGAGCGCAGTCGGACTGCAAGCTCAGAACTCGGTAAACACCAGCGCGAACGTGAACGTCCACATCGGCGGGTCCAACTTCGGGATCATTCACGTCATCGTCCAGACCATCAGCGCACTCATCAACTGGGGTGACGCAGAGACCCAATCGGGCATCGCCGCAGCGACCAGCGGAACGCCGATGACATCCTCACAGTCAGCCTCGCCCGGTAGCAACGTCGTCCCCGGGTCGGCCCTGGCAATCAGCGGTGACGTGGGAGCGACCGGCGCTACCGTGACCAACCAGGTAAATTTGAGCTCATCCGCGTCTGTTCTGGTAAATGGCAACAACTTTAACCCGATTCAGGTGCTGGTTCAGCTCGTCGTGAACATCGCCAACCGAGGCATTGGCTCGGCACTCTCGGGCAGCGCCCGAGCGACCTCCTACCCCGCCATTCCCGGCGACACTGGCAGACCATCCGGGGCAGCCTTGACCGCGCCGATTGGCCTGACCACCTCTGCCACGAGTGGTTCTGCCCAGGCGATCGGCTTGCAAGCTCAGAATCAGATCGACTTGTCTTCTGACGTCTCCATCGACGTCACCGGCTCCAACTACGCGCCGATCGACGTCTACGTCGTCTTGGGCACCCAGCTCGCTAACACCGGTCAAGCGTCGGCTAGTACTGGTCAAGCCCTGGCGAGCAGCAGCGCGCTATCTCCCGCTTCAGCCTCGAACAATGGGGGCACGGCCGCCGATTCAGCGAGCCCGGGGTCAACCATCGGAACAATGACTACAGCCCCCCTACCGTCTGATACCCTTTCCGGCAGAGCGTTTAACGGCCCTCTCACCAGATCGAGGACCGGCAATGCCCAGACCAGCAGTGTCGAGACGACGGTCTACGCGACTAATCAGCAAGGAAGCGTAGCCTCCACCCCGGGCAGCCTGAAGCGCACGGCAACCAACACGGCCGACTATCTGGTCCAGACCCGAGGACAGACCAGCGTGGTCTCAGGCGGCGCATCGACCGGGCCGATTCCGATCCCACCGCAAATCTCAGCGCAAGGATCCGCACCGAAGCCAATCCCCAGTGGCGTAGCGGTGCTGCCCTCCAGGGCATCCCCCCAGGGAAGTGGCATCATTATTCTCCATCGGGTGCCAGCACCGAGCACGGACAACGGCGGGTCTGGCGGACCAGAAAGTACGATCGGCTCACTTGGCTCGTCTACCAACGGTCAGCCACAGGCCGGATCGGGCAACTTGCTGACTGACGTCACCCTGTGGTCGACACTGCCCGATCCCGGTCTGCCACTTATGCCCCGGCCACGGCTTCCGACTTACCGCGGCCAACCTGTGAGTCGACAAAACGGTCAAACTGCGACCGAGATGGACACCCTGGCGATCATCGGCGAACCGAGCGAGGCACCGATGCCGGGGGCTCGGCTAGTTACTAGGACAACACCGCCCGATCAAGTGATTTCCAGATCAGACGTGGCAGAGAGCCTCCCGGGACAGGCGACTGCGCCGGTGGTGACGACAGTCCGGCCCGAGCCCTTAGCAGTGCCAGCCTCGTCCCGTGATAAACCAACGACTACTTTCATTGTCGCGGGCATCCTCCTCGCCATGGCGCTCGCGGCCATCAGATTCGGCTGGCGACGGCGCCTATGGCTGGTCGCCCTTGTCAAGTCATCGCTTTTCCTGATTCATCTACCTTGATTAATGGAGGACGTTCATGCTTGGACGGGCTCGGATCACTCGGCTCCTTATCGTCGTCGCTCTGACACTCTGGCTCGGATCGACCGGCGTATCCAGTGCAATAGCAGCTAGCGAGACACCCTCGGGTGATATCGTGCAGCTAACCAAAGTCAGCGCTGCCAGACCGACAAACGCAAGCGCCGAAGGGCCGGTCAGCTTCGAGGCGATCGTCGATTATCGGTTACAGACTGCGCCGCGAGCGTTCTTCCTCCTCTTCGTTTTCGAGGATAGCTCGAACACCTCGACCACGGACTCGTCAGATGGTACCTGGGTATCCTCGGGAAGCAGCCAGATCCACTTGACGGCAACCTACCGGCCTAGCCCGGGCGTGCATACACTGACACTGGCCGCCGGTCTCTTCCGCGATCAGAACACCTTACTCGCATGGGCAGTGACTCAGCCGTTTTCGCTTTCGCCGGCGCCCGGTGGAGCATTGTTCGCCAAGGTGCTCGCCGCGCGGCAGGACGGAGATTATGCCAAGGCGGTGAACGATCTTACCGCGGCGATCGAGGGAGCACCGGACGTTGGCATTCTCTATTGCTGGCGCGCGGATAGCAGACTGCACCTCGGACAGTACGACGAAGCGATCGCCGATTACACCCACGCCCTCAGCCTCGTGCCCGACGATCGCTCGTGTCGGGTAGGGCGCGGCATCGCCTACCTTTGGAAAGGAGAGCCGGCGGGTGCTATCTCTGATCTTACCAAGGTCATCGACCAGAGCGACAAACCAGACCGGTGGACCGTCTGGGCCCTACGTGCACGCGGCGTCGCGAACACCGACCTCGGGCAGTTTTCAAACGCCATTGTCGACTACCGGGCGTACTTATCGCTCGTTCCCAAGGTGGCAGACCGAACCGAGATCGAGAGATGGATCAACGATCTGCAGTCCGCCGAAGGCACGACGCCGAGCAAAGGCCCGTCGAGCCCGGGCTGAGTCGAGGAAGATGGTCACCGTTGCATCCGATTCGGCGCTACCGAACCGCGAAGGGATGGACGCAGGCTGAGTTGGCGGAGCGTGTTGGCGTCAGCACCAACACCGTTCAAGCGTGGGAGCGAGGAGCAGGGATTCGGCCCAAGAACCTTGCGCGTCTAGCCGAGGCGCTCGAGATCGATGCACTCAGATTGCTCAACGAGATTCAAGCTTGGCGCGCTAGCCAGTAGAGCGATTGATCGCCAAAGATAAACGCCACGTGCGTCGAGATTGAGGCGAGATCAAGGAGGGAAGAGGCTGTGTTCAGCACGAAAGCCATTCGCGGGATTTCAGTCATCGCCATCTCAACCATATTTGGTCTGACTCTGACCGTCTTCCAGGTACTTCCATCCTACGCCGAGGGAGTGTCCACGACCGCCAGTTCGCCACCTCGACTGGCGGTCCGCGTGGCCAGTGGCCACGCGGCGGGAGCAATCACGTTTCGCCACCCCCAGCCGGCGGCCGTCGATCTTCCACGTCCATCACCATCCTCGGGCACCGCCTATTGGCGTTCGCCAGACCCAGCGCCGACCAAGCTAGCTAGCGGACAGGAGTTCTGGCACAAGCCACCATCTCCCGCTCAGGAGATGCGCGTCCTCCATCTCGCCAAGGAAGATCTCGCCGCTCGAATCGGCATCCCGCCGGACCAAATCGAAGTCCTTCAGGTGAGAAGCGTCACGTGGGCGGACAGCTCGCTCGGCCATCCGCGGAACGGCGCCATCTATGCGCAGATGGTAACGCCGGGCTACACCATTCTCCTCCAGGTAGCCGACAAGACCTACGTCTATCACACCGACACCGGACACCGTGTCGTCTATTGCCAGGAATCCTGAAAGGGGACCTGCAGTGGAAAGGCTGTCACCCAAGCGATGACAACATCCGTCGCCCTGGGGCAAAGGTTTTGTCATCGCTTGGGTGACAAAACCATCCCACTCAGGGTGATATTCAAGCGCGCTTTTCCTGTCTATCCTTGATTCCGCTGGTGCCAACCAGGCGATCGCTGTCCGCCTGGAAAGCATTGCATCGACACGAGTGCCGCGACCATGTTCGTTTCGGGCCCCGACTCCTTCATCCATCAGCGTGGATTCGGAGAGGACAGTGCCGTCCGAGTCCCGTTATCAGGAGTAATCATGATCAGAGCCGCTCTTGCCACTATCCTCGCCGTTGCCGCTGGTATCACCCTGATTCTCACCGTGACCATTGCTTCCCCGGCCACGTCGAGTTCGGCGTCGCCCCAAACCACGACAACCATCTTTCTCCCGCTGGTCTTCAGCGCTCCATCCTGCTCGGTTCCACCGACGCTCAGCGGACCGAAGAACGGCAGTTCGCTGAATACTCTCGTCCCGCTATTCCAATGGACCCCGGTCCTCGACCTAAACGCTACGGGCATGGTTCTCGAGGTCGCGACCGATCCGTCTTTCAGTGATACCTCGCTGGTCGCGAGCATCAGCTTCGGTCCATCGTCGGCAATTTGGACCAACGGCGGGACCCGACTGCCTGGGAATCTGAACCCGTCAACCGTCTATTACTGGCGGGTGTTTGTCATCTGTGGCAACCAGCAAGGCCCCTACTCGGCAATCTGGTCACTCACATCGGGCCCTCCTGGTGGCACTTTGCTTCCTCCACCGGACCTCTCGCTGCCCCTAAACGGGACAGTTGTTCCACCGAACTCGGTCACCCTTCAATGGACAACAGTAAGCAATGTGATCGATTATCTCGTCGTCTGGTATCCGGCCAACGCATCAACGTCGTTCGACTTTGCCTACGTCTCTGGCCCAAGCATCACCATCGGGCCGCTCCTAGCCAACACCAGTTACGCTTGGTACGTCCAAGCGCGAAACGACTACGCGGATGGCACGGCGCCGGCTCAAGCATGGCAATTCAACACGTCATCCGCCTTGATCTCTAGTCAGAGTTTGAAGACTCACGGCGAAATCGACGCGATCGGCAGTGCAACCATGCGGCACCCCAGCAGCATGGCGGGCGCACGGTAGCCACGCGAGTCGTGGCTCCGTGGATGAGGTCGCTGGTCCGTCACATGACACGCTCATTTCTTCCTGACCGCGAGGAAGACCCGCGTTCCCTTGGGGACCTGAGAGCCAGCCGGGGGCAGTTGACTCAAAACCGCCCCTGGGGGGATCGAGAGGAAGTAGCTGCGATCCGGCACCTCGTCGATCGTTTGGTAGTTGATGTAGGTCGTCGATAATCCCGATTCGTTGATCAACCGCTGGGCAGCGGCTTCCGGCATCCCGACGAAGTTGGGCACCACGACGAAATTCGGATTGCTTGGGACCGTCACTGGCGTCGCGTGCGTCGGGACAGGGACCAAAGTGGGCAATGGCAAAGATGTTGGTGTTGAAGTCGGTAGACGCAGCACCGGAGTTGCCGTGGGCGGCATCGTCGGGACAGGCGTGGGTGTCGGTAGAGGAGCCGACGCGGTCGGCAATGTCCCTTCGATGAACCAGTCAGTAACCGTCGGCCGCCCTGGCACCGGTCTGAGCCCGGTCTGGGCATCGACCGTCGCCTGGACCAGTCCAGATGGTCGGGTGAATGGCAGGACCGGTGTTCCCTGCAAGGCCGTTTCCATGAATTCGTGCCAGATCAGCCCGGCGCCCCGCGCGCCGAAAACGTTCTTCATCGGCTGGTCATTCGCATTGCCAACCCAAACCCCAACGACGAGTTGCGGCGTGTAACCGAGCGTCCAGGAATCTTGAAACTCTTCGGTCGTGCCGGTTTTTACCGCAGCGGGGCGGTTGATCTCGAGGTAAGAGTGCGCTCCAAACGTCTCGGCCCGCGCATTATCGTCGGCAAGAATGTCGGTAATCAGCCAGGTAGCCTGCGGGCTCGCCAAGCGAATCCCGCTGGGGGGCTGGTAGTTGTAGAGCACTTTTCCGTTGGCATCAGTAATCTTCAGAATCGCGACGGGCGCGAGTTGACTTTGACCAGGCTGAGCGCTCGGGACCGGTTCTCCTATCTGCACCCCCCCGTTTGCCAGAGTGGCGTAAGCGAAGGCGAGATCAAGCAAGCGCACCTGGCCACCGCCCAAAGTGAGGGCCAGGCCATAGTAGCTCGCCGGCTGCTGGAGGGTGGTGATGCCAAAGAGATGCAAGGTCTGAAGTAGCGAGTTGATGCCGATCTGATTGAGCATCTCTACCGCCGGCACGTTGAGGGAGTTCGCCAACGCTCGACGGACGGTCACCGGCCCCCGGAACCGCAGGTCGGCGTCGTGCGGTTGGTAGGGCGGCCGACCGACGCCCATCGAGTACTGAATCGGGGAGTCGTTCAGAATGCTCGCTGGCGCTGCCTCGTGATGCTCGAAGGCGTACAAGTAAGTGAAAGGCTTCAAGGTCGAGCCCGGCTGCCGCTGGGCGAGCGCCATGTTGATCTGCCCTTGGATCGAGTCATCGTAGAAATTCGCACTGCCGACCATCGCCAAGATCTCGCCGGTCTTAGGATCGATCGCGACGAGCGCGGCGTTATTGGCGTTATCTTCTTTGATCGTAGCCAGTCTTTGTTGAACGATCTGTTGAGCCTTGTTTTGGAGGTCCAGATCAAGTGACGTATAGATCCGTAATCCACCCTGGTACAATTGCTGCCGCGGGTAGCGATCTTCCAGGAGCGACTGAACGTAGGTGACGAAGTGCGGCGCCTGCATCTGAGTCGGCGCCGAGTGGTACCTCAGCGGAACAGCCGCGGCAGCATCGGCCTGGGCCTGGGTAATGTAACCGTGCTTGACCATCAGACCAAGAACTTCGAGCTGGCGTTCTTTCGCCGCCTTCGGGTTCTGGTAGGGATCATAAATCGCTGGTGCCTGGGGCAAGCCAGCGATCAGCGCTGCTTCGGGCAAGGTAAGCTGCTGGACTGGCTTATCAAAGTAACCTTCACTCGCCGCTTCGACGCCATACGAGAGATTTCCGTAGTTAATCTCGTTCAGATAGCGCTCGAGGATTTCATCCTTACTGTAGCGCTCGGTCACCCGGTAAGCGAGGATAGCCTCTTCGACCTTCCGCTGGATGGTCTGACTCTGTCGCTCTTGCGGCGTCATGAGAACGTTGCGGACGAGCTGCTGAGTAATCGTGCTGGCCCCGGATTCCAAACGTTGATGCGCCACGTTCTGAGCCAGGGCCCGGAGGATCGCCAACGGATCGACGCCCGGATTCGTGTAAAAGTTCGGATCCTCGGTCGCCAACGTAGCATCGATCAGAACCGGCGGGACATCTTGGAGCTTGACCGGCGTCCGACGCCCCCCTTGTGGGTCGAACATCTCATAGAGCAAACGCCCTTTCCGGTCGTAAATCAGGGCAGATTGGAACTCGCTTTTCGAAAAGACTTCGTCAACGGGGGGCAGATCCCGCGTGGCGTAGCTATAAATGGCGCTGGCAATGCGAAATCCGAAGACGGCAAGTAGCAAGACACTGACGACGAACGTCGTCGTCAACATCGTGCCGAGGATTCCAATGCCGACCCAGCCGAGAAAGCCATCTTCTCGACGATAAGGACGGCTATATCGAATCAGCGCGTTCGGACGGGAGCGCGGCGGTCTGGTCATACCAGGACGATTATAGCAGATAGAGATGTCGCGCCTTCAGGGCTCGGGTTCAAGAGCACGGCGTGGATCTTGCCGAGCTACTAATGCTATGCAGCCACACTCCAGTGAAAATACACCTTGCCAGATTCCTCCCACGGATCGCAGCTCGGAAATGGCCGCGCTCCGCGTCGAGGCGCTGCAACGGGGGCTGCAGGTATTTGGCGAAGGAAATCTCGAAGCGCGCCTTATGCTCGTTGGCGAAGCGCCGGGCAAGGAAGAAGTCGAGACAGGGCGTCCTTTCGTGGGGCCGGCCGGCGCTGTCCTCAATCGGCTCCTCGACCGCTTGAGCATTCCGCGATCCGAGCTTTGGATCACCAACGTGGTCAAGATCCGCCCGGTCCGAGGGGGCTGTCGCAACCAGGTGAATCGTCCACCGCGAGTCAGCGAGATCATCCGCGACCGTGACATCCTGGAAGCCGAGATCTCCATCATCTGCCCGAAGGTCATTCTTTGCCTGGGCGCCGTCCCTGCGTCAACGTTGATCCACCCCGGCTTCCGGATGCGCGATGAGCGTGGTTGCTGGTTTCCCGGTCCTCACGGCTCTCGTCTCATGGCCACTTACCACCCGGCCTATCTGCTTCGCCTGCGTGGTCCGGATTACGAGGCAGCACGCGACGCGATGCTGGCTGACCTCGCTCGAGCTTGGGGAGAAGTGCAGAGATCCCCCAGCCCCTGACCCCTTCGGTGAGTTGCCCCGGATGGGTCCACACGTGTAAAATCGCTTCAGCTTCGTTTCTGGAGTGATTGGTGCCACCCGAATTGGGAATCCTTGCCGACGATCTGACCGGGGCAACCGACAGTGGCCTGCAATTCGCCAAGTGCGGCCGACGGACGAGCGTCTGCTTGAGTTGGGCAGCCAATCCGCCATGTGACGTGCTCGTTTTCGATACGGACTCGCGCAACCGCTCACCGACCGAGGCGCGCAAGCGCGCTGTCGTAGCAACCCAAGCGCTCCGTGGCTTCGGTGCGCGCCGCTTCTACAAGAAAATCGATTCGACCGGCCGCGGCAATCTTGGCGCCGAGATCGATGGCATGCTCGACACGCTTGGCGTCGAGCTCGCGCTCGTCTGCCCCGCGTTTCCGCCCCTCGCCCGAACGGTCCGCGACGGCCAGATCTTCGTGCGTGGTGTGCCCCTCGATCAGAGCGAGTTCGTGCGTGACCCAAAATGGCCGGCAACAACTGCCTCGCTCGAAGCAATTCTTCATCGGCAATCGCGCTTGTCAGTCGGGTTCGTGCCACTCGCTGAGGTCCGAAGTGGCCCCCGAGCGATCCAGGAGCGACTTCGTCGTTCGTTCGAAGCGGGGGACCGGGTGATTGTCGCCGACGCGGAAGTTCCCATGGACCTCCGTAACTTGAGCGAAACCGTCCGCCAAGCCCAGGGAGCGATTCTGCCGGTTGGCTCGGCCGGCTTGGCAGAATGGCTTGTCGCCTGGTTCGAACGACCAGTCCGGCCACCCAGCCCTCTGACCCTGGGCGCTGGGCCCATCTTGGTCGTCGCCGGTACGGCCAGTCTGACCGGGAACGTACAAATCGCCCGTCTAGTCGAGGAAGGTGCTCGCTTCGTCTGGCTGTCACCCGAGCGGACTCTGCGAGAAATGCCCGACGCAGTAAGGGAAACTGCGACCGAGCTGACTGGCCAGCTCCGCGAATCTACCTGCGTCGCGGTCGGGTTGGCGGATCCCCGCCAAGGCCTGGCCGAGCTACGCAGTGCGATCGAAGCACCGGGCGCCGACCCAGCGACGATCGGTGGACGCCTGGTGCAAGCATTGGGCGACGTTGTTGGCCGCGCCCTAGAAACGGTCGCGCCAGCGGCGCTGATTCTTACTGGTGGTGACACCGCGCGCGCGGTCTGTCTTTCCCTCGGCGCAACGAGCCTTGAAGTGCGCTCGGAAGCGGCGCCGGGAATTCCGATCAGCCTGCTCCAAGGGGGCCGCTGGGATGGCTTACCGGTCGTCACGAAGGCCGGCGGTTTTGGCCGCCCGGACTCTCTGGCCCAGGTAGTCGACGTATTAGAAGGATTACGCCAATGAACCACGACGAGCGCCCCATCATTGGCCTGACGATGGGCGATCCGGCCGGCATTGGACCGGAAATCATCGTTAAGGCGATGAACGAACCTTCGCTCTTCGAGCAATGTCGCCCTTTGGCGATTGGTGACCTCGCCACTTTTCAGCGAGCAATTGCCCAGCTTGGTCTCTCACTAGCAGCCAACAGCATCACGAGACCCGCCGACGGCCAATATCACCACGGATTGATTGACGTATTGCAAGCGACAACCGACGATCTGACGTCAATCATCCCCGGTCAGGTCCAACCGGCCGCGGGAAAAGCCGCGGCCGAGTGCGTCATCAAAGCCACCCAACTCGCCCTGACTGGTCAGATCGATGCCATTGCCACGGCGCCGCTGAACAAAGATGCCCTCAATCAGGCCGGCTACCATTACCCGGGCCACACCGAGATGCTTGCCGACCTCACCGGCACTAAGGATTTCTCGCTTACCCTGATCGCTGGCAAGCTGCGGGTCATTCACGTGACGACTCACGTTTCGATGCGCAAAGCGCTCGATCTGGTCGAGCACCCACGTATCCTCAAGATCATTCGCCTTGCCGACCGCTTCTGCCGATACCTTGGCATTGCCGCGCCACGGGTTGCTGTCGCTGGATTCAACTGTCACGCTGGCGAAAATGGGCTGTTTGGCAACGAGGAGATCGAGCAGATCCGCCCGGCCGTCGAAGAAGCACGCCGCGAAGGAATCGACGCGAGCGGCCCCTGGCCCGGCGATACGATCTTCTATCGCGCCAGTAAGGGCGAGTTCGACATAGTCGTCGCGATGTATCACGACCAGGGACACATTCCAGTCAAGATGCTCGGCTTCGAAGCCGGAGTCAACACCACGGCCGGTCTCCCGATCATCCGAACCTCGGTCGACCATGGCACCGCCTTCGACATCGCCGGTCAGGGCAAGGCCAACGCCGGAAGCATGCTCGAATCGGTCAAGCTCGCCGCTAACCTCGCCCGGGAGCGGCGGCCAGTGAACGCCTGAAGTGCCAGTCTCTACACCCGACTGACTGCTCCGAGATCCTCTACCACGCCGACGAGCCGGTCACCTTGGTAGAGCAGCGCCCGGCGCGGACGGATCCCGCAGGGACCAACCGAGACTGCCTGCGACTTGTCGGTAAAGACGGTCACGCGACCCGCCGAGGGAACGTCGGCCACGACCCGGTGATAGTGACCGAGATTGGTAACTTGCAGGATCTCTGCGCGCTCCCCATCACCCGAAGGACCAAGGACAAAATCCTCCGGCCGAACTCCCACTGCGAGTGACTCGACGGACCCGGACCGCACTCCCTCGGTCAGAGGGATGCGAAATGGTCCGGCGACCACAATACCGTCGGTTTCGACGTGTGCGTCGAGCAAATTCATCGTGCCAATGAACGTCGCGACAAAACGAGTCGATGGTCGAGCGTAGAGCTCATCAGGCGTCGCAACCTGCTCGATCAAGCCAGCTCGCATGACCGCGATGCGATCGGCGATTGAGAGTGCCTCCTCCTGATCGTGGGTCACGAAGACGCTGGTGATGCCAACGCGCCGCTGAATCGCGGTGAGCTCCTCGCGCATCCGAATACGGAGCTGAGCGTCGAGGCCCGAAAACGGCTCGTCAAGTAAGAGTATCCGCGGCTCGATGACGAGCGCCCGGGCGAGTGCCACGCGTTGCTGTTGCCCACCAGACAACTGCGAGGGATAGCGTTTCTCCGCACCGGGGAGGCCGACCAGATCGAGCACCTGCTTGACCGCCTTCTCGATCTCGGCGCGTGGTCGCCGTCGCAACTCGAGGCCAAATGCAACGTTGTGGAACACGTCCATGTGCGGCCAAAGCGTATATTTCTGAAAAACCATCGCGGTTGGGCGGCGCTCCGGGGGTAGTCGCAGCACACTGTGGCCGTCGATCCGGACGTCGCCGCTGTCCGGGGTGATGAAGCCGCCAATGACCCGCAGGGTGGTTGTTTTTCCACAACCGGACGGCCCCAAAAGACAGACCATCTCACCATCGGCGACGTCGAGTGACAGGTCGCGAACGGCGTAGCCAGCCTGGTATTGCTTGACGAGATGTTCAATCTCTAAACGCGCCACACCTCACTTACCTCGAAAACCGGCTGCGAGGTAGCCGGCAATCAAAAAGCGCCGAGCCAGGAGAAGCAACACGAGCGACGGAATCGACAACAGAATCGAGAAGACCGCGCCGACCGGCTCCGGATAGTTCGCGACCAAAGTGTACATCAGAACCGGCATGGTCGTGATCCGCGGGCTACCGACCACCAATGTCCCTTGCGCTTCGTCAAAAGCAGCGAGAAAGGCGAGAACACCAGCAACGATGATACTCGGCATCGCGATCGGCAAAGTCACGCCCCAGAACACGTGCAACGGCCCCGCTCCAGCGTCGCGTGCCGCCTCCTCGAGCTCCCGTGGGACGCTATCGAACCCCGCCGAGGGAATCCAGACCATGACGACGAGAGTATTGATCAACTGGATGAACACGACTCCCCAAAAGGTGTTGATCAGGTTCAGTTCGAAAAAGAGAGTCGCGATCGAGATGTAAAGACCAAACTTGGGGAAAGCGTTCGCGGCAAGCAGCGAGATGAAGAAGAAGCGACGACCGGGAAACTGCAATCGGGAAAAGCTGTAAGCCGCGGGGAGACAGATCACCGCCGAGAGAAGCGTGACGACCGGCGCGGTCGTCACGCTGTAGAAAACCGCCTGGGTTACGTCTCCGTTGGCGAACACCCACTGCCACCAGTGGAGTGAGTACGTCTGAGGCAGCAGGCTCGGATAGCGCCAAGCATCGGCGAACGCCCAAATCACCATCGTCGCCAAGGGTAAGAGGAGGAAGGAGCCCAGGGCCAACACGAGCAGCACTCCTAGCGCGCGACGAAACTCGGGTACGCCGAGATACCAGGTGAACTTCATCTCAGACTGCCTTCCCCGATCGAGCGGTAGCCCAGACGTAGACCGCACCGGCAATCGCCGCGAGTAAGAAGGTGATGACCGCCATGGCCACCGCCGGCTGCGGCTGCTGATAGCTGATGAAATACGCCTGCATGGCAACGCCGAGCATCTGGGGCGCATTTGGACCAAGTAAATAGGGAATGGTAAAGCTTCCCAACACTCCAATGAAGCTAAAGGTGACGACGATCATCGCCGGCACCAGGTTCAGCGGCACGACGATCCGGAAGAGAACGGAGAAAAATCCGGCCCCGGCGTCCTGCGCTGCCTCGACCATCTCCTGCGGTAGACCATCCAGCCCGGATCCCAGGAGCAGAACGGCAAATGGAATATTCGTCCAGACTTCACCGATCACGATGCCAAGCATCTTATAGATTGGCGAGGAGTAACCCATGCCTACCTGAGATAAGAGCGCTTGTAAGAGACCATGATCAACGTAGAAAGTAATCAAGGCATAAGAAGCGATGACCACCGGCACGAACATCGGAATCAGGTAGAGCGAGCGAACGATCGACACCAGCCCACCGGAGCCAAACCGAACGTACAGCGCCAGAACGTAGCTAACGATGAGAATCAACACGACCGAGAGGAAAGTAACTGTGAAGGTAAGGGAGAGATCAGCTTGAAAGAAACTGCTCGCAAAAAGCTGACGATAGACCTCGAGCGTTGGCGTCGGACTGACGATCAGGTGCATACCGGTGCTAAACGCTGCGTTATCCGTCGGCACCTGGCCAAGCGAAAAGGTGAAGGCTTCAATCGCCGGATAGACGATAAGCAGTATTAGCACGAGAAACGGAGGCAACGCGAGGATCAATCCCAGCGCTGCCTCCTGGCTCCGTAGCCGGAGCGATTCCAAAGCTCTGGACACACGAACGGTCTCGGTCACTGGTGGTTCTATTAGCGAGCGACTAGCTTTTCTTCGGCGGCGGAGTTCCTGCGACTTTCTCGTACCATTGCTGGTTCATGTCGCTTGAGAACTTCGCGCTGAAGCCGAAGCTGAAGTTCTTCGCGATGTCCGCGAACTTTTGCCGGACCGCGTCGGGCATGTACTGCCAGTCGAGCCCTGGATATCCTTGAATCGTGTCAATGATCATCTGCTGTGGCTCCGGCGTGAGCACCCAGTTAAGCCACGCATACACCGCCGACTTATTCTGGCTATCGGCGATCACCCCGATGAACGCCCCACCCCCGGAGAACGGCGGGTCGATCTGGAGAAGCTTGACCTCGGGAGGCAGTAACTTTTGGTTGAGATATTGCAGCCCCTGATCTGACCAGACCGGGGCCACGCTGATCGCGTCCTTGCCCAGGGTTTGCAGGACGGGAACGTTCCCTTTCGGGTAGAAACCATTGTTATAAATCGCCGAGTTCAAGTCCTTGAGCGTCGCCCATCCCTTGTCCCATTCCGATTCTTTTGATTGATCGTAGCCAGTCTGGAAGAGCTTCAAGTCAGAATCAGGGATGCCCATCATCAGGACCCGCGTCACGAACGCTGCCCCCGAGCCGCCGGTATCCGGCGGATTGTAGGTGAACTTGCCCGGATTATTCTTGATCCACTTCAGCAAGTCGTCCAGCGTCTTGGGCGGATTTGACACCTCTTTGCTGTTATAGGCCAAAACGACCGAGCTACCTCGATAGGGAACACCATAGCTGTCGTATTGTCCGATTACCGCGGATGGCACCTTGGCCAGATTGGGAATCTGTTCGGGACTGAGCTTCTCGATCAAGCCAGCTTGGCCGCCCTGCAGGAGATAGTTACCGGTCTCCCAACTATCAACCCCCGACGGCTTACCCGCCTGCTTTGCCGCCGCAATCCGATCAAAAGTCGTCGCATCGCCCGTTCCATGCTCGGAGAAAGTGACGTTGATCGTGACCGACGGATTGACCTTTTGATAAGCGGGAAGGAGCGTCTTCGACCAAAGATCCCGGATGTTGACGTCGCCGCTGAGATAGTGATTGATCGTCACCGGACCGGTCGCCTTCGCTGCGGTCGTCACGGCGGGCGCAACCGTTGGTGCGCTGGAAGCCACAGTCGGAGCCGCTTGCGCCACGGTTGTCGCCGCCACCGTCGGCTGGACCGACGCCGCGGCAGTCGGAGCGGAGGTAGGAGCAGCCGGCGGCGCGGTGGGCGAGGGGGGTGCAGCGCTACTGCACGCCGCGAGTAGCGCGGCTGCGCCTACGCTGAGTACCGAAAAGGTCCCGTACTGCAGAAAACGTCGGCGAGTGGCGCTCATCGTTGAACCTCTCTTCATGGTGATCTCCCATCTGGATTCGAACATCGCTTCCTGAGTGACTCTCAAACGTATCGAATCAGAGAACACGCCAATGATGGAGTAGTATGCTCCTTGTGATATCGCTTGACAAGACCCAATATTTTGGGCAGGGAAAAGCCATGCTTTCTTCAAAGAACATGCTTATTCTTTCATGAGAGGATTAGTTCGAGTTGAACAGCGGTTGAACAGCCAATGAAAGTTTGGTCCCCTACCCTCATTGCCGTTCCGTGACAGTTGGGGATCGGCTGGCCGACTTCTCAAGTTGACGAGCTAACTCGACGAAACCCCGCAGTGGAAAACCGGTCGGCCCTTTCGCCAGGTAAGGAACCTCACGCTCGAGCCACGCGGTGCCAGCGATGTCGAAGTGCGCCCAGGCGACACCGTCGTTCACGAATTGTTGGAGAAACTTCGCAGCAGTGATCGTCCCTGCCGCCCGACCGCCGACGTTAGCGACATCGGCAACCTGACTCTTGAGTTGCTCGAGATATTCGTCGAATAGAGGGAGTTGCCAGACTCGCTCGCCAACCGCGTTCGCACTCGCCATGACCTGGTCAACCCAATTTTGTGGACTGCCCAGCACCGCGGCCGCCTCGTGGCCAAGGGCGATGACAACCGCACCGGTCAAGGTAGCAGCATCGACCAGACGCCTGGCTCCTAGCTGCTGAGCGTAGCAGATCGCATCGGCGAGGATCAGGCGCCCCTCGGCGTCGGTATTCAACACTTCGATCGTCTTGCCGTTCAGCGCGGTCAGCACGTCGCCTGGCCGCATCGCATGGCCTGACGGCATGTTCTCGACCGCCGGCACCACCCCGAGGACGTTTTGCTTCAGCCCGAGACGGGCAATCGCCACCAGCGCACCAATCGTCGCCGCTGCCCCGGCCATATCTTCTTTCATGAGGTGCATATCCGTGGCGGGCTTGATCGAGATACCACCGGTGTCGAAGGTCACTCCTTTGCCGATCAATGCCAGGTCAATGTCACTGTCCCCGCGTCCTCGATAGCGCATCACGATCGTCGCCGGTGGCTGCTCGCTTCCTTCCGAGACACCGAGGAGCGCACCCATGCCCAGTTCGCCCATGCGCGCTTTGTCAAGCACGTCCACGTCGAAACCCGCTGACCTTCCAGCCTGCATCGCCTCGGCAGCTAGGCTTTGAGGCGTCAAGATATTGCCGGGGGCATTTGCCAGATGACGAGCGAAGTTGGCTGCCTCACCGAGAATTCGACCACGCACCGCGCCTGCGTCGGCGCCGTTCGCCCGCTGTACGCTCGACTCGAGAATCGTTACCGCGTTAAGGTGTTTCTTGGGTGCTTCCCGCGTCGTTTTATATTCGCCCGGATCGTAGGTCGCCAGCACCGCACCATTTGCCACGGCCTCGGCTAAATCGGCCCCGTCCGAGGTGCCCCGGATCCAGAGTGCCGCGGTCTCGACTGGACGGTGAAGCAGCGCCCGCACCGCTGCTCCCGCGACGTTTCGGGCTAAGTTCGTCGAGAATTCACCACGCTTCCCACTACCGACTAATAGCAAGCGCGGAGCGGCAATCGCCCCATTCGTTGGCAAGAGAATCGTCTGATAGAGCTTACTGGGTAACTCATCGAGATCGGCAAGGCGGCCGAGCTCGCCTTGCAGCTTCTGATCGAGCGCCGCTAGAGTGCTCTCTCCCGGTTTCTCGCCCTCAAAAATGTTCACGACCAGTGCATCAACCGCCAATGCAGCCGGCGGTTGTGCCGAAACGGTTATTTGCAAGTCTGCCATCTGCTCTCTCCCTACCGTGTGTCCGGAAGCTCCCCACCCTAGCTCTCCCTTTGGACAGAGAGGGAGTCTTTCTCCTGTCCCTGAGAGGATTAAGGGGGAATCGGTCCTCTTCACTCCCCCGAAGCTCACTTCTCAGATACTCTTTGAGAAGCCACGCTCTCGCTTTAACTTTCGATACGACTCGGACAATCCTTGCCTTGGATCGAGTCCGAGCCTCCGAGCCATCTCTGTGATGATCTTGGTCGGGCCTTCCAGTTCGACGAACTGCCCGAAAGCAAGCGAATCGAGTGCAATTTCGGCACCTAAGAAGCGCCAGGTCTCTCGTCTCTTAGCTAATCGCTCGATTTCCCGGTAGCCAAGACGTTCGAGCAACGCGAGCACGTCGGAAAAGCTCGAGACCGTGATCTCGACCTCCGGACGGTTCACCACACCTTCTTCAAAGACGGTCGGTCCTTTCCAGGTCAAACGCACCTGGCTGTCCTGACGCAAGCGGAGGGACTCCTGACGGTCCTGCAGTTCGTGATCACGGTCAAAATAGACGTTTGTCTCCTCAACGACGCTCAAGCAATCCGCGCCGAGCGCCTGCAGGCGCTGACGAACCGGTTCCAGATCCCTGACTTCGAGCTTGATCTCGGTTTCCACGGTCTACACCCCTCACATTGGGACCATGCGTCACTCCAGCGGCAATCGCACCGGTCTTCCTTCCTGATCACTCGATCGCTGAATCGCCTCGACGATCTCGAGTGCCTTGCGTCCTTCCCGTCCATCGATCGCCGGTGCGCGCCCCTCGCGTAACGCAGCGTAGAAGTCGGTGAACTCAGCGACGTGACCAACGAGTGACATTTTGGACGGATCTCGGGAGGCATCGTTGCGCTGGTCTGCGGCCACGACGCGTTCCGGCTCGCTATCTTTCAGATGCCACTCGGCGATCCCCTGTCCCTGGTTCAAAATCAGCGATCCACGCTCGCCATGCAACTCGATGCGCTCAGCATACCCGGGATAGGTCGCGGTGCTCGCTTCGAATACACCAAATGCTCCGGACGCGAACGTGAACGTCGCCGCGGCGACGTCCTCCATCTCAATTTGATGGACTGCCGTCGCGACGCGGCCCGCGACCTCTCGCACCGGTCCAGCTAACCACTGGAGTAGATCAATGCTATGAATCGCCTGATTGATGAGCACCGCGCCGCCTTCCAAATCCCGGCGGCCCCGCCAACTGCTCCCCGCGTAATAGGCAGGCTCCCGCCACCACTTGGCATAGCAGTCGGCCAGGAAGATGTGCCCAAGCTTGCCGGCCTCGAGGTCATGCTTAATCTGCCGAGGCAAGGGCGTGAAGCGGAACTGGAATAGCGCACCGAGGGTAATGCCCGCCTCACGACAGACGGCAATGATCCGATCGGCTTCAGCGAGAGTGCGGGCCATAGGCTTTTCGATCAGCACGTGGACGCCCTTCGCCGCGGCCATCCGAACGTACTCCTCCCGGGCAAACGGTGGCGTACAAAGGTGGATCGCATCGATCCCCGGCAGGGCAAGTAGCTTCTCGCCTCCCACGACGGCATGAGGAATTTGGTAACGAGTTGCGAACTCTGCCGCTTTCTCGGGAGTGGTTCCCGCCACCGCGAGTACGCGCACCCCCGGCACGCTCGCGAGCGCCTGTACGTGCATCGTCGCGCTCAGGCCAGTTCCGATAATGCCTACTCCCAGATCAACCGGATTCGTCACTCTGCCTCCTCGGGATACGCTCGCGCCACCACGAGCATCCGCTCACTATGATCGGTAAGCGCGTCTAATTCATAACTGCCGTAAATTGCCTCAAGGGTGAATTTCGCCAAACGCAGCATCAACTCGATCTCGTGCGCGGAGAAGTAGCGCAAGACGAACGACGCCAGGGTCCGGCGAATCTCGCCCGCGGGATTGACTTCATCGTACATCACGCTAACGTCGACGCGCTGGCCAGTTTCGTTCAGCCATTGGCTGCGCAATTTGATGGTCTGCCAGCCTGGCGTCGGTCCAGACCGAGTGTATTCGTGGAGCAGGAGGCCATCGGTATTGCCAAACGCTCCGCTGGTCGGGTTGGGGAGATCGAGGGCAAGCACGCCGCCCGGGCTGAGGTGCGCTCTCAGTCGCTCGAGCACACGCTCGGGCTCACCCGACTCGCTGAAATGGCCAAACGTGTTGAGTGCGATGAAAGCGAGGGGAAAGCGCCGACCAAGGTTCAGCTCACGCACGTCAGCATCGACAAGGCTGATCTTTTTGCCAAGCCGCGCCACGGCGATCTTCGAACGGGCCACCGCGAGCATACCCGGAGAATTGTCGACGCCGACGACCGAGAACCCCGCCTCGGCAAGCGGAATGAGCACCCGCCCAGTACCGGCGCCAATTTCGAGCACTGGCCCGCCAGTACGGCGAGCCAGATTAATCCAAAACGGGATGTCGGCGTCGAAGCCCTGGGTATCGAGATCGTAAAAGCGGGCAAAAGGCTCGTAATTCGTCGCCATCAAACTTCAATCTATTCCTACTGCGGATGAAAAGTGCCTGGGCCGAGTCACGGCCCAGGCACTTTTCATCCGCAGTAGGGTTTAATACGTGATCGGCACGCGTGCTCCAGCGTTTTCGGCCGACTGAAGAATCGCATCGCAAATCACCGCAGCACGGTAGCCGTCCTCGAAGGTCGCTCCGTACGGCTCGACCGTCTTCCCTTGAACGATCGCCTCGATCAGATGGTTCAGTTCGTGGACGAAGGTGTGCTCCCAGCCGATGATGTGCCCTTGCGGCCACCAATTCGCGTAGTAGGGATGGTACGACTCGGTGACCAGCACATCAGTGAAGCCGCGCGCTTCCCGTGGGCCGGCGTCGGCCAGATAGACTTCGAGCTCGTTCAGTCGCTCGAGATTGAAGTTGATACTTCCCTTCGAGCCATTGATCTCGAAGGTGTTCGTGTTCTTGCGACCAAGCGCGAAGCGACTCGCTTCGAGGGTACCGATCGCTCCATTCTCGAACTCGACCAGCGCGGCGAAGGCATCATCGACGTCGACCTTATCAGTCCTACTGGAGCCATCGCCTAGCGGCCGCTCGGTAATGAAGGTCTTAGTGATCGCGTTCACCGATTTCGGCTCGCCAACCAGGAAGCGGGCCAGGTCGATGATGTGTGCCCCCAGGTCACCAAGAGCGCCCGAACCGGCAACGTCTTTCTTCAGGCGCCAGACCATCGGGAACTGCGGATCGGCGATCCACTCTTGGAGGTAGCGCGCCCGGAAATGGTAGATCCGACCAAGCGCGCCTTGCTCGATCAGCTGGCGCGCCTGGCGAATGGCCGGAACAAACCGATAGTTGAATGCACAGGCGTGCTTGACCCCTGCCTTACGCACCGCTTCGAGCATCTGCTTTGATTCGGCAGCCGTTCGCCCGAGTGGTTTCTCACAGATAATGTGCTTGCCGGCTTCGGCCGCAGCGATGCACGGCTCGGCATGTTGGTTGTTGGGACCACCGTTGTCGAACAACTGGATTTCCGAATCGTTGACCAGGTCACGCCAATCGGTGACATAGCGTTCAAAGCCGTAGCGTCGCGCGGCGACCGAAACTGCTTCCTGGTTCCGTCCAACAATCGAAACCAAGCGAGGTATCGCCGCCGGCGGCCACATAATGTAAGGAATCTTCTTGTAAGCGTTCGCGTGTGCCTTGCCCATGAACGCATAGCCGAGCATACCAACGCCAATCGACGGAATGTTGTCGGATGGGCCCTGCGCCTCGCCCATCGTGACGAAGCCAACTCGATCAGACATGGGACGATCTCCTTCATTCAAAAGATCCGCCACTGGCCCGGTGACCCATCGAGGCGGAAATCGGGGGACGTGCGCCGAATTCTACGCTTAGCCAAAGGGCACTGTCAAGAGCGCTCGAACGACAACCTGTCAGGTAGTTTGCAAGAATCAATTCACCCTTTCCATCGGTCATCAACTCGGCCTAACGCCTCAGCGCGATCAGTCGCTCAGTCGACTTTTTGTTGACGTTGCGCTTAGCCGTGTGCTATATTGTAGAACAAATACACACAATTGTGAGGGAACCCATCAGTAAAGATCTCCGCGTGAACGAGCGCATTCGCGCCCGCGAGGTACGACTCATCGGCGACAACGGCGAACAATTTGGCGTCGTTCCTCTATTCGAAGCGCTACGGATCGCCCAAGACCGTGGCCTCGACCTGGTTGAGGTTGCCCCGACCGCGATTCCCCCCGTTTGTCGTTTGCTTGATTACGGCAAGTATAAGTTCGAGCAGGACAAGAAAGAGCGAGAAGCGCGCAAGAATCAGAAAGTTGCTCTCCTCAAAGAAGTTCGGATGGGCCCGGCGACCGACGAGCACGACATCGCCTTCAAGAGTCGGACGATCCAAAAGTTCATCGAAGAAGGTGACAAGGTCAAGGTCACCGTGCGCTTCAAAGGCCGTCAGATGGCCCACCCTCAGCTTGGCCGGCAGGTTCTCGATCAAATCGTCGGCAGGCTGCAAGGCGTAGCGACAGTCGAGCGCCCTCCGGTTCTGGAAGGGCGGGCCATGTCGATGATTTTGACCGCGGCAAGCACCCGCCCCAGCGGAGGGGCGGTCCCTGCGGCAGCACCAACGGCGTCGAACTCTGCGACGCCAAACCCAACCTCGTAAGGTGACGGCGAGGAGGCCATATACCCCGGGATGCTGAGCATCCCGGGGTATATGGCCTCCTCGCCTTGACAGCAATTAGGTCGCGAGTGCCGTTTCAGCCCCGGTGGCTTCTTCCTCTTCCCCGGAAGAGGGCAGCGCCGCTGAATCTCCACGATGTGGCATGACATACACCCCGACCACGGCATTTGCCATAATCCCTGCTTCGAGCTCGATTCCTACTTTGTCTTCGCGCACCAAATCCTGGAGTAAGCGAGCTGCTTCGCGCGGTAAGCCAACGTAGACCGTTCCGTTTCGGGGCGTGGTGATCGCGCTGACTTCATCTTCTGCGCAAGTTAAGTTGAATCGCCGTCGGATGTCGGGGATACTGACATACGAACGGCTACGAATAAACCAGAGTAAGCTACTCTTGCCAAGGCGCTTCTTGGGCACACCCTACCCTTTGTCTCAGCCGTGGTGTCGACGCCAATCGTCCCAGCGTTGCTTGAGATTCGACCACCAATCGCCGTTCGAGAGATCGATCGTCTCGCCACGCCAGACGGACGGGCGCTGACTGTTCCGTTGTCTCATTGACAGGGCCAGTCCGCCAACCAAACATGCCAAAGCCAATAAACTTAATGGAAAGCCAAGCGCGGGAATAAACGCCCGAACGAAATAGCCGAAGAACGCCAAAGCGATTCCCAGAACTAACAATTGCGTGGGGGAAACATCGCTCGTGTAGCGCCGCCAGATCGTGCTCAGGTCACCCAACCATCCGGCTGAACGCCGTCGCCTACTCTGCGTCGGATACGACATCCGACGCAGAATCTCTTCGATTTCGCGTTCGTACTTCTCCGGCACCTTGCCCGTCGCCTCCTAGCTAAATATTGTACGTCTGCCATGAATTACCGTCAACGGTTTGCCAGAGCAGGGAGAACTGGGCTACAATCTCACCGACGTCGCTTCCTTACCCGCTGTCCGGGGCCGCCCCCGGCAAACAACGTGCCAGTCGTTCCCACTTGGCCCACCTGGAGGTAATATGCCTCGTCCGCTCTTGGTCGATCTGCTGGTCGTCCTCTTGGCACTCGTCGTTGGCTACGCCGGGACTTCGGTAGTCGCCCGCCACGTCTTGTCCTTCGTCACCACCCCGGTTGTTCAGTCCGCGAGTTCGCCGACCGCTACGGTAGCGCCCGCCGTCACGTTTACGCCGGCCCCGTCGCCTTTACCAGTCACGCCGAGTGTTCCTAGCGCAACCACGACGTCGGCGGTCGCGTCGCCGACGATCGCCTTGACTTCGACGTCGACGCCGGCGGTGGTCATCTACGTCGTCCAATCCGGCGACACGGTGGACAGTATCGCCCGCAAGTTCGGAGTAACGATCGACGCCATCGCCCGGGCAAACCAGCTCAGCGACCCCAACCAGCTCTCGCTTGGTCAGAGGTTGCGAATTCCTCCTAAATAGTCGATCATGGATTGCAGTTCATTATCCCGGAGCACGAGGCAAAACTTGCACGTCCGCGTTCGTTTCTTCGCGATTCACCGTGAGCGAGTCGGAAATGACCTCGTACCGGTTGAGCTTTCCGAGGGCGCAACCGTTGCCGACCTCGTCACGCGGGTAATCGTTCAATTTCCGGAATTAGCCGCGCTGGCGAGTACCGCGCGTTTCGCGGTCAACCGCGAATACGCACCGACAACCCGCATTCTTCAGGAAGGCGACGAGATTGCTTTCATTCCCCCCGTCGCCGGAGGTGAAAATCGATGATGACTGACGTCGAGCGTCGCTTCCAGGTGACTGATCGGCCAATTGTCGCCGAGGAAGTCATCCGACGCGTCGAGCATCCCGGCAATGGTGCGATCTGTGTCTTTTACGGAGTCGTACGCGATCACGCCTTGAGTGGACGACGAACGAGCTTTCTCGAATACGAAGCCTACCAGCAGATGGCCGAAGCAAAGATGGCCGAGATCGCCGAGGAGATTCGCCAGCGCTGGGGAATCGAGTGTATCGCAATGACTCACCGGATCGGCCGACTGGCGATCGGCGAGCCGAGCGTCGTCATCGCAGTTGGTACCCCCCATCGTAAGCAGGCATTCAAAGCTTGCGAATACGCGATCGACCGTTTAAAAAGAGAAGTCCCGATCTGGAAAAAGGAGATCGGCCCAGACGGAGAGGAATGGGTAGAGTGAACGTCTTTAGCCCCCGAGGAGGCAAGGAGCGATGATGCCTGCCTCGCTGGTGAGCACCCCTCAGGAACGCAGCCAGGCCGTGATCGATGGCTTGACGGCGATTGGCCTCGATTACGTTCTTCATTTGCCATCGAGCACCCTGTCCGGTGTCATCCGCCACCTCGAATCACTCAGCAAACCTCGCAGCTTCCCGATCACGCGTGAAGAAGAGGCGATTGGCATCGCCTCCGGCCTCGCCCTGGCGGGCAAAAAGGCGGCGTTGGTCATTCAGGATAACGGCATCGGCAACTTACTGACCGCGCTGAACACCTTCCCGGTCGCCTACCACATTCCTCTATTCATGGTCGTTTCGCGTCGCGGTGGTCTGAACGAGTATAACTCGATGATCCACCTTTTTTGCGAGCGAGTGATCGACATCGCTGACGCCGCCGCCCTCCGCTATTGGGAGCTCGACGGCCGCGTGCCACTCCCCCTCTGGTCGTCGACGGTCACTAAGGCGTTCGAGCACAGTGTCGTCACCCGGCGTCCGGTCGCCGTCTTCGTGGACCTAATGGGAGGTCAGCCGTGATGACCCGAATCGACGCCCTGAAATCCATCGTGAAAATCTTTCCGTGCGAGCCGATGGTCGTCACCCTGGGCGCCACCGCCCGCGAGCTAGCCGCGATCGCTCGCTCGGACAATCACCTCTACGTCCTCGACTCGATGGGGTTACCCCCGGCCATCGGTCTGGGCCTGGCGCTCGGTTTGGAAGACTCGGCCTTCACCAAGTGCCTGGTGATCGAAGGCGACGGCAGCCTGCTGATGGGATTCTCCACGTTGGCAACGACCGGTCTGCTCAAGCCGAGCAAGCTGCTACTAATCGTCCTTGACAATGGCATCTACGCGGCGACCGGCGGCCAGAAAACCGCCTCGGAAGCGATTGATTTCTGTACAGTCGCCCGGGGTTGTGGTCTGGAAGCAGCCGAGATCGAAGACGAAGCGTCTCTCGAACGGGAACTGATCCGCTGTCGGACGGCGCCGGGCCCAATCTTCTTACGCGTCCGGATCAGCCCCCAGAATGCCAAGACGCCGTACCTGCTCGAAGACCCCGTCGTCCTCGGCGAAACCTTCCGTCGTTACCTGGCGGAGAACCGGGGTTAGTGGTAAGCCACCGGCGCGACAGTCGGAGCCAAGCACCGAATCGCCGACGATCCGCAATCCTTCCCGCTCCGAGGTAAAACGGCAGCTTCTTAGCATGTGACCGAGCATGTGGATAACAATGAGGCTAAGACCACTCCCGAGGTCCACTTGGTCGCTGTCGCCGAGCGTTTCCGACAACAAGCTCAAAACCATGGGAACGTCCTTTCCAGTACACGATTCTTTCCTTGACTCTCGGCAGCGGGGCCGGTATCATATAGAAAGTCATTGCCGGATGGTGTAGCGGTAACACGTCTGACTCTGGATCAGAAGATCC
>JAJPIK010000072.1 GCA_021324795.1 Chloroflexota bacterium | reverse complement strand
GACGCTGATCACCGCGGACTTCCAAATCACTGCCTATCCCGGCCAGCCCTACGGTGAGCTGTTCGACCGCCGCGAGGATCCGCTCCAGCTTCACAATGTCTGGAACGCCCCGGGCTATCAGACGGTCAAACAAGAGCTGTTGGTGCGGCTAATGGAGGAGATCGTCCGAACGGATAACGTGCTGCCTCGACGCACGTCGCACGCATAAGAAATGACCTGATAACGTATGCCGATTTGCCGTACAATTAACTTGAGGAAGCACGATACCGTCAACACGGCCTAGGTAGGGAGGAATGGCGAGATGACCGCATTAAGGAGACCCAAAATGAAGGCTTTACGCCAACCCAAGTACGATCGCCTGGCAGCACGGGTCACTCCCGAACAAAAGGCGCTCATTCAGCGTGCCGCGAATCTCGAAGGGCGGAGCCTCACCGATTACGTGATTGCAAGCGCCGAGGCAGCTGCCCGCGAGACGATCCAGGTCCACGAGGTTCTCCGCCTCAGTGTGCAAGGAGCAAAGCAATTCTTCGATGCCATCCAAAACTCACCCGAACCGAACGAGCGCCTCCTCGCTGCGGCTGACCGGTATCGAAAGCTCGTGAGCGATTAGCGCGTGACGGATGCACCGTTTCGCGCTGAACAGCTCGCGAAGTACCATCGGCGCGAAGATTTCTCTTGCGGTGTTGAGGTTCTGGACCGCTATCTCAAACAGCAAGCGAACCAGGATCTGCGCCGTGACTTGGCGGTTCCCTATGTTCTTGTCGAAGTGGCGACCGGGCATATCGCGGGGTACTACACACTCAGCAGCTTCGGCATCGATCCGACGAGCCTCCCCGAGGGGGAAGCACGGCGTATCGGTCGCTATGCACTCATTCCCGCCATCATCATCGGAAGGCTAGCGCGTGACCTTCGTTATCGTGGTCAAGGGATCGGCGAACTCCTCCTCGTCGACGCCCTGCGTCGCTGCTGGGTACTTAGCAAACAGATGGGCGCATGGGCAGTCGTAGTGGATGCGAAGGACGATGCCGCCCGCCAATTCTATGAGAGATATGGCTTCCTCCGGACGATCGACGACGCGGACCGTCTCTTTCTCCCGCTGAAAACGATTGAGCGAACACTTCGGCAGCGCCTCGGAGACGAGGTCCTCGCTGCGCTCGTCCCAGGTGTGACCTTCTAGGAATCTGCGCGGAGAAATAATGCTATCGACCGATAAGACTGACATCCTAGCGGTCTCGAACCGCTTTCGCACCGCGATCACCGTTCCTGCCATCTTTAACTATGGTCGCTGGGAAGAATTTGCTTGGATGACCATGAGGCCGTGCAACACGGAGCGCGATTGATTCCCACTCAAGCCACCGTGGCGCAATCTCTTCGCGGCAATAGACGACATCGGCACGACACTTTCTGCGGACCAAGTTTCGACGGTCGACGAAGCGGATGCGATCGTCGCATCCTGTTGGAGATATGGATCGTATGCTCATGTGCTGACTGTGGGCGAGCCATACCCGCCCTTACGTCAGGACAGCTGCCTATCACAAATCGGGCAGAGCGAAATGCATCGCATCAACTTGGGGTTCTCGTCGGGCCTCGCAGCGTGGTGGGCAGACTGTGCGTATGACCGGCCGCGAGTCAATCGTCGAGTGCGCGCGGCGCTGCAAACCCTGCCGATGCCCTGGCGCAACCGACGCCCGGACTGGTATGACGACTTCATTTCCCAGTGTGCCACTGATCGTGTCGCCGACCTCGCGGCGATATCCAACTCTAACATCGGCGCGTCGCTTGCCAAAGATGAATTTGATGAGGCGATTCAACAACGGGAAGCCAATTGGGTCGTTAACCAGTCCTACCGTAATGGCCCGATCAAGGACTGACACGCAGGACGATAGAATCACGGCTCCAAGGTTCCCGGATTCCTACGTCTCTATGCGGACGACGTTGTCCGGTTTGCCCAAAGAGCAGTCGCTGGTATTGCCCTTCACCTGGCAATACGCACGGGCGTTGATTCGTGGGAGGCCCATCCAGATTCTGTCGAAGCTGGGTGCACCTCACGATTGGAGCGTCACCGACGAGACGCCGTAAGTCGAGTTCCTCGGCTTGCCTCACGCGGGATCGCTGAGAAGGCGCATTGTTGCGCTATCGCAGCGATACTCTGGCATATTTGGCGAACCTCCAGTGTAAAGCTCGACGCCTTACTGACGCCACATGGAGACGCGATGCCACAGAGTCCTCCGACGGATACGACCGAGCCAGACGCACGCGGTTAGACATCTCTGGTTCAAACTTAGAATTAACCGGCTAAATTATCTTAGGCTGTTTGGAGAGGAGCAACACGATGGCCACGGCCTCCAATTCTAAGCAACGTCATTGGCGCCATTCTCGCCTTTTTCTCCGGACCGAAGGAGCCTTTTGGTTCCGCAATCCGGAGTAAGTTAGCGGCATTGTAGTGCGTTGACACTCCAGCCGACCGAGCCTAGAATCTGCCGAGTAGGGACCATCACGCGACGGCAGATGAGGCCGGCATCTATGACGATCAAGACCGGTCAGTAGATCACCGCGGGGGCGCTCCCGATCCTCGTCGAGATCGTCTCGCTTAGCGAGACGGCCGACGAGGTCTGGGAGAAGGTCCACGAATGGCTCGAAGCCGGAGCCAGAGTCATCTGGCTGCTCCGTCTGGCCAGCCGGCGTCG
This sequence comes from Chloroflexota bacterium, assembly GCA_021324795.1. Lineage (GTDB taxonomy): Bacteria > Chloroflexota > UBA6077 > FW602-bin22 > CADDYW01 > JAJPIK01. Next base: position 10,242 of record JAJPIK010000072.1, on the reverse strand, counting down.
TGATCTGGCGGCCGGGTGGCGTGGCTACCATTCCCGGGCGAATGCTGCCCCGAGCTTGTAAGATAAGGTCTCGGCCGACTGACGGACGACCGAGATCAGCTCGGGAATTCGGTCCCGCTCGATCTCCTCGGTCGTGCCATTGACCCCCAACGCCGCGATCACCTCTCCGGATTGGCCCCGGACCGGCGCCGCGATGCAACGGCTACCAATCGCAACTTCCTCGTCGTCGACGGCGTAGCCCCGCTCACGGACCTGAGCCAGCTCGGCTTCCAGATCCTCCCAGGTTGTCCGGGTATGCACCGTCCGTTTCACCAGACCTCCCGCCAACGCGACGATCGACGGCACCTCGTCCAAAGGTCGCGAGGCGAGCATCACTTTCCCCAGCGCGGTACAATGCGCCATGGCGAGCCGACCGGGCACGCTGAAGATCCGGCGGGTGACGTTGTGCGAGACGCAGGCCAGGTAGAGGAGCCGTCCCTGGTAGAGCGTCCCGAGATTCGCATTAAGGCTGGTCAGAATCGCGAGATCGTCCAAGACTGGCAGAGCCTGGTTGCGTACGTCGTAACCGGCCAACGCGGCCGGAGAAAGGGCGAGCGCGCGTGGACCAAGCCGATAGAGGCCGAGCGGATCGTGCTGGACGTAGTCAAGCGATTCGAGCGTGGCGAGCAGCCGTCGCAGCGTCGTCGGAGGAAGGTCGACCTGCTCGGCGAGCTCGGCGAAGGTGAGCCGCGGTCGACGCTCGGAAAAGCATTCGAGGATGCGAAAGGCCTTGGCGACGCTCGGGGTGACCTGCTTAGCGAAGGCGATGTTCACAACTACTTTGTCAACCCTCCTGATCCGCTGGCGCAACCCAGTCAATCTTCAAAAATGGTTTCATTCACCATTTTTATCAGTATATGCCACCTTTCTGGCTAATTTCAACCCAAATCTCCACCTTATTCTTGTATTTTTGGCTCAAAGTGCTACAATACGCCCGGTGGCGCCACGAGGCAGGCTCAGGAGCGCCCCGGGGAGGGTGCATTGGAGTCGGAGGACAGGTTCGTGAAATCGACGGACGTCTCACGCCGCGCTTTTTTGAGATTCGCCGGCGGATTGGGCAGCGCATTGCTCGTTACCGCTTGTAGCAGCAGCCCCGGCGCCGGTCCGGCTGCGGCGGCGACGAATCCTTCGACCAGTCCACCGGTGGCTCCGGCCGCGACCGCACCGGTCGCGGCGGGGAGTAGCGGCAAGGTGACGGTCAACCTGTGGCAACACGAGTATCCGCCGAACGACAAAGCCTACAAAATGCTGATCGCCGACTTCGAGAAGGCGAATCCCGACGTGACCGTCGCGTTTGATACCGTCTCGGCTAACGACTTCGAGCAAAAGCTGCTCACCGCCCTCGCCGCCGGGGCCGGCCCCGACATCTTCCGCATGCCCACCTGGACCACTGCGAGCTACGTGACCAAGGGTATCGTCAAACCGCTGGACCCGACCGCGCTCGGCAAGTCTAGCCATCAGGAGCTGCTCAACGAGTACGATCCGCCGTCCTCGGTCGACGGCTGGATCTGGGAGGGCAAGCTTTATTCGATTCCAGTCGAAATGAGCGTCCTCGAGCCCTGGTACCGTCTCGACGTCATGGGCGAGCTGGGCATGGACAAAAGCAAGCTACCGGCAAATTGGGATGACCTCTGGGCGCTCTGCCAGAAAATGACTCAGAAAGACTCGTCCGGCAAGATCAGTCGCATTGGCTTCAACTGGACCTGGAACGACATCTGGACCATGCACCAGTTTTCGCCGATCCTCGCCCAGGTCAAAGGGTCGATCTTGAGCGACGATGGCAAGACGGTCACCCTGGACTCGCCCGAAGGCTTGCGGGCGCTGGAGATCTATGGCGGCGCCTATAAGTTGGGCGCCGCGAGTAAGGCGTTCAACGTGCCCCAAGCCTTCGAGAATGCCAAGCAGGGCGTGCTAATCTCTGGTCCGTTCGAGCCAGCTACCGTCCTCTCAGTGAACTCCAAGCTCGAGTATAGCAAGGACTTCGTCAACGGCCGCTTCCCGCAGGTGCCGGGCGATGAGCCGGTCGCCTACATCTGGGGGCCGACCTCGCTCACGCCCAATCCCAAGTCAAAAGTCACGTCGCAGCTCTACGCGGTCATCAAGTTCATGTGGGACCGACCTCAGGTTTTCTGGAACGTGGCGAACCTGTTGGTCACCCGGAAGATTCTGCTTCAATCCGAGGACCTGAAGAAGGCGCCCTGGATTCCCACCTTCCTCGAAGATTACAAGATCGCGCGACCGGCGGTGAAGTCCTACATCTACGCCGAGATCCAGACGGCGCTGTTCCAGATGGCCCAGGCGGTAGTTGTCGAAAACAAAGATGCGAAGAGCGCACTTCGGCAAGCGGCCGCCGACATTAGCAAGGCGCTCGCCTCTCAGTAGGTGAGGCAGGCGATGGCAATCACGACCGGACTGTGGCCACGACGTCGTCGACGTATGAATCATCGCGCTTGGACCGGCTTGGCCTTTGTCCTGCCGGGCATTCTCTACTTCGCCGTCTTTTTCGTCTATCCGGTCCTCTCGGCGCTCGCCTGGAGCTTGACCAAATATGATCTGGTCAGCCCGCCGCACTACGTCGGCTTGCAGAACTTCGCCAACATGCTCACCGACCGGCAGTTTGTAAATGCCGTCGTCGTGACCTTGAAGTACGTCGTCGGTGTCGTGCCGGCCGTGTTCATTTTCGGTTTCCTGCTCTCGTTGCTTTTCAACGAGGAGTTTCCGGGACGGGCCGTCTTTCGCGGCATCTTCTTCGCCCCCTTCGTCGTCTCGCTCGTCGCCGCCTCGTTCGTCTGGCTCTACGTTTACCAGCCGACCTACGGCCTCTGGCCGCAGTTTGCCGATCTCTTTCACCTACCGGAGATCGATTGGCTCAACGATGGGACCTACGCGATTTGGGGTCTGGCGATCATCGGCATCTGGCGCGTCTCCGGTTACTACATGTTGATCTTCCTCGCCGGTCTGCAGAACGTTTCGAAGGACTACTACGAAGCAGCGTCGATCGACGGTGCCGGGCGGTTCGGCCGATTCTGGTTCATCACCCTCCCGCTGCTGAAGCCAACGATGCTCTTCGTGCTCATCGTCGGGACGATCGGCGCATTCCAAGCCTTTGCTCCGTCCCTCCTCGTCACCAACGGTGGACCCGCCGGCTCGACGACGGTGCTCCAGCTTTATCTCTACCAGACCGGTTGGCAGTACCTGCGCTTCGGCTACGCGAGCGCGATTGCCGTTTTCATGGTCTTGGTGCTCACCGTGACCACCGTCCTCTACGTTCGGCTGATTCGGGTGCAGGTGTAGCCGATGATCTCCCGCTCGAGTTCGCCGGTCTCGGCGCCCGCTCTCGCGCGTCGCCCTGCGAGCTACTGGCCACGGATCAATCGCGGCGTGGCGCGATCGGTCCTGGTTGTCTTTCTTGCCCTGATCAGTGTCATCGTGCTGGCGCCGCTCGTCTGGATGGTCAGCGCGGCGATGAAATCGAACGCCGAGGTCACGACGATCCCGATCCAATGGGTTCCGTCCCAGTTTCGTTTTTTTCAGAATGTCCAAGAGACCCTCGACCTCATTCCCTATCTTCAGTACTATCTGAACAGTGTCGTCGTCGCGGTGCTCGGCACGCTCGGCACGGTCTTTTTCTGCTCGCTGATCGGCTACGGCCTGGCAAAGTTTGATTTCCCCGTCCGCGACCTGCTCTTCTCCTTCATTCTTGGCACGATGATGGTCCCCGGTCAGCTCACGTTGATTGGTCTCTACGTCGTCGTCAAAGAGCTCGGTTGGCTGAATACCTGGCAAGGATTGATCATCCCGGAAATGATCCATGCCTTTGGCATCTTCCTAATGCGCCAATCGCTGCTGGCAATTCCCGACGAGCTACTCGACGCCGGACGAGTCGACGGGGCCGGCGAATTTCGCATCTTTGCTCAGATCGTTTTGCCCCTGATTCGCCCGTCCACCGCGACGCTGGCGATTTTGAGCTTCACCGGCTACTGGGATTCGTTTCTTTGGCCACTGATTATTATCACCGAGCGACTTCGCTACACTCTGCCGGTCGGCTTGCGTTATTTCCTGAGCGACCACGGTAGCTACTACAACGATCTGATGACCGGCTCGTTACTAGCCCTGCTACCGGTCTTGGTCGTCTTTTTCGTCTTCCAGCGCCACTTCATCCGAGGCGTGATCAGCAGCGGTTTGAAACAGTGAGGTACGGCAAAAGAGAGCCGAACCGAACCACCGAGACACGGAGAAAGGTTATGAACTTTATCGTCATTCTCCTCGATACCCTCCGCTACGATTTCCTGGGCATCAACGGCAATCCGACGATCCGGACGCCAAACCTCGACCGTTTTGCCCGCCAGGCCACCTGTTTCGACCGCGCCTACACCGGCTCGTTCCCGACGATTCCTTTCCGCAAGGACGCCTTCACCGGCCGCTTTGGCGAGCCGCTCCATCCGTGGGGGCCGCTGTCCTGGGAAACGGTGACGCTTCCCGAGCTGATGCGGAATGCTGGCTACGTGACCATGCTGATTCACGACACGCCGCACCTGGTGAACTTTGGCTTCGGCTTCGACCGGCCCTTCCATGGCTGGGAGATGATTCGCGGTCAGGAGATCGACCGCTATCGCACCGATCCGATTCGCCGCGAGCACGTCAAGTTTGATCCGTCCAAGATGCGCTTTGCCGATAGCTACGGGGCTCAGACCGTACGCAATACCTTCGATCTGACTAAAGAGGAAGACCATTGCACGTTTCGACTGTTCCAGACGGCGACCCGCTGGCTTGAGCGCAACCGTGCCCATGACCGGTTTTTCCTCTGGATCGATTCGTTTGCGCCCCACGAGCCCTGGGATCCTCCCCAGCACTACGTGGATCTGTACGATCCGGGCTACCAAGGCGAGGTTCTCACCTTTCCCCATTACGGCTCGCTCGCGCATCTGCCGCCGGCCGAGGTGAAGCATTTTCGGGCGCTCTACTGCGCGATGGTGACGATGGTCGATCGCTGGCTGGGTCACCTGCTCGATCAGCTCGAGGTGCTTGGTCTCGCCGACAATACCACGGTGGTCGTTGCCTCTGACCATGGCACCTACGCCGGGGATCGCCTTTTGAGCGGCAAGCCGGCGCCCTATTACCAGGAGATTGGCCACACCGTGCTGATGGTTCGCCAGCCGGGCCAGACCGACCGCCGACGGGTCGACTCGTTCATTCAACCCTGCGACCTGATGCCGACGATCCTCGACCTGGCGCGGATTCCGGTCCCGCCGAGCCCCGCGCTCCAGGGGATCTCGTTCGCGCCGGCCTTGCAAGGTGCAGCGATCCCTCGCCGCGAGTTGGCGGTGACCGCTGCGGCGATCACCGATCCGAAGCCCGGCGTCGGCCACGCTGCGCTCACGACCGCCGATTGGGCGATGTTCGATAGCCCAGATCCGGCCCAGCGCCGGCTGTTCAACCTGCGCGAGGACTCCGGTCAGGCGCGCGACGTGATCGCTGAGCGGCCGGGCATCGCTGACGAGCTTCACGGGGCGTTTCTCGAATTCCTCGCCAAGCACGACGCGCCCCCGGAGCTGCTCGCCTTTTGGCGCAACGAGCCCGGCGCCGCCGCCGCGCTTGCCGCCCGACCGGAGCCGGACGCTTACCAACAGATCTACCGCGACGGCCAACGGCGCGGCCTGGGGCTCACCCCGCGCTCGTTCATTCGGCAGCCCGAATTTGGCGAAGGAAGACCGTGAGGACAAAAATAGCATGCTCGACCTAACTGGCTTCAGCCTTGGCTTGAGTACTTTGCCCCTGCTCACCAACGCCCGGACGCGCTCGATTTCGCCCGAAAATCCGACTGGCGCTCCGGGACGGGGCGGGATGGCGATTCCGAACCCGAATGATCCAGACCTGCCGTATTCCCACGCCTCGGTCAATCTCGGTCAGGGCTGGAAGGTGCGACCGTTCGTCAAACCTCACGCCAGCGAGACGATCACCTTGATGGACGTCGACGGTCCGGGGGTCATCCAACACATCTGGCTGGCCACCGAGCGCTCCTTCCAGGGGAATGGCCGAGGCTGCGTGCTGCGTTTCTATTGGGATGACGAAGAAACGCCGTCGGTCGAAGTGCCGCTGACCGACTTCTTCGCGATTGGTCACGACGTTTTCGCACCGGTGAACTCGCTCGCCGTCGTCGCCACTCCTCAGAGCGCGCTCAACTGCTACTGGCCCATGCCCTTCCGGAAGCACGCCCGGATCACCTTTACCAACGACAACGCCAACGATCTGACCCTCCTCGCTTACCAAATCACCTACGCCGAGACCGAGATCCCGAGCGAGGCGGGCTATTTCCACGCCCAGTGGCGCCGGGCGGTGACCGACCGCGGCAACCCGGACTACGTCATCCTGGACCGGATTACCGGTCGTGGCCGCTACGTCGGTACTTTCCTCGCCTGGACGCAGCTCTCCGACGGCTGGTTTGGCGAGGGTGAGATCAAGTTCTACCTGGACGGCGACCGTGAGTTCCCCACCATTTGTGGGACCGGTACCGAGGATTACTTCTGCAGCAGCTACTGTTTTCCCGAGGCCTACTCGAATGCCTACGCCGGCCTTCCCCTGCGCCAGGTGGCTCGCGAGAATGGTCCTCCGAAGTGGAGCATGTATCGCTGGCACCTAATGGACCCGATCTGCTTTTCGGAGGAAATCCGCGTCACGATCCAAGCGCTTGGTTGGTGGCCTACGCGCACTTACCAGCCGCTGGCCGACGACATCGCCTCGGTCGCCTACTGGTACCAGACCGAGCCCCACACCGCGTTCCCCAAGCTTCCGCCTCTCGTCGAGCGGTGGCCAAGATAGCTGATCAAAGGAGACGTTTAAGATGACTCGTTCCATCAGTCGGAAGCGCTTTCTCCGGGGGAGTCTGGTCGCGGTCGTCCTGCCGCTCGTGGCGGCGTGCGGACAGGCGGCGTCGCCGGCCGCGCCAACTGCGGCCCCGACGGTCGTGTCGGCCAAGCCTACCACTGCGGCCACGTCGCCCACCGCTGCCCCGGCCACCGCGCCCACGTCTGCTCCGAAGGTCGCGCCGACGATGCTTCCGTCCGCAGCAACCAGTCCGTCGGCAAAAGCGTCCGGCACGGTCATCTTCACTGTGCCCGGCGGCGCTGCCGAGGACGCCGACTACAAGCCGATGATGGAGGGATTTGCCAAGAAATATCCCAACATCAAGGCGACCTACTCGCCGGCCGGTACCGGCTACACCGCCGAGTACAATCAAAAGATCGAGACTGCCCTCGCTGGCAACGCCGCCCCCGACGTCTTCAAAACCCTCGTCGGCTTCCTTGGCTCGTTTGCCGAGCGGGGGGTGTTAAAGCCGCTCGATGCCTACGTCAAAGGGCAGCCGGAAGAAACCGATCTCGCGGGCTTCTTCCCCGCGCACGTCGACGCCTGCAAGTACAAGGGGCAGTTTTACGCTCTGCCCCACGACGGCGCCCCACAAGGCATGTGGTACGACGTCGACATGTTCAAAAAGGCCGGTCTGGATCTTCCGACCGCTGACTGGACGATGGACCAGTTGCTCAGCGCCGGGAAAGCCATGACCAAGCGGGACGCCCAGGGGCGAGCAAGTCAGTTCGGATTGGGTCCGCCCCTCTGGCTGACCTGGATCTGGAGCTTTGGTGGAGACATCCTCGACGAAGAGAAACAGGTCTGCGTGGTCGACCAGCCCCCGGCCATCGCCGCCCTCACCTGGATGCAGACCGCGACTGCGAAAGACAAGTCTTCGCCCCTGCCGGCCGAGCTTCGCCAGATCGACTCGGGGAAGCTGTTCACCACTGGACGGCTGGGCACCATGTACGCGGTCCGCGCGACTATCGCCAATTTACTCCAGGTCAAGGACTTCACCTTCGACGCCGCGCCGATTCCCACGGGGAAGGAAAAGCGGCTGGTTCAACTCTACGTCGGCTATAGCACGATGTGGTCGAAGGCCAAGGATCCCGACGCCGCTTACACCTTCCTGAGCTACTGGACCAGCGCCGAGGGCCAGCGACTCCGAATCAGCCGCCAGGGCTTGGGCTTTCCCTCCCGCGCGGCTCTCGTCGACGAGGACTGGTACAAGAACTTCCATGCGCCCAAAGCGTTGGATAACCGGATCAACACCGCCTTCTCGGACACCTTGAAGCGGGGGGAGGCCAGAGCCTGGCCGCCGCATCCCAAGGACAATGAGATATTCAGCGTGTTCGACAAGAACCTGGATGCGCTCTTCGATGGCAGCAGATCGCCGGAGCAGGTGGCCGGGCAGATCACCACCAGCATCAATGCCCTGCTGAAATCCTAGGAGAAGAAATGCCTCTCAACTTGATCGTCGTTGTCTTCGATACCCTCCGCTACGACGCCGTCTTTGGCGATCTGGCGCGAACGCCGAATCTGGACCGCTTCGCCGCGCAATCGGCTTCCTTCCACAACGCCTGGGGCGAAGGTCTGCCGACCATTCCCTTCCGACGAGCGCTTCACACGGGCGTTCGGGCGTACCCCTGGAACGACCAGGGCCCCGAGCGCGGTCTCTTTCCGAACCTCTTCGGCTGGCACTGCCTGCCCGAGTCCCAGACGACGATCGCCGAATACCTCTACGCTCGGGGTTACGCGACCCAGCTCATCGCCGACGTCTACCACATGTTCAAAGCCACTCAGAACTTTATCCGCGGCTTCGTCGGTTGGGAATTCATCCGGGGCCAGGAAGGCGATACGTACGAGCTGGGCGCGAGCTCATTGAAAGCGGCCAGCAAACTGGATCCCCTTCGGGTTGGCCCGGCCGCCTACCTTTACCAGCAACGCCATCGCCGGAGCGATGACGACTATTTCGTCAGCAAGGTTTTCGACCGAGCGAGCCAGTTCATCGAAGGGATTCAGAGCGCCGACCCCTATTGCCTCTGGATCGAGAGCTTTTCTCCGCATGAGTTCTGGGACCCGCCGCTGCGCTTCGCCGACGCGTATTACCCCGCCGAGGGGCGTGAGAATTACATCGTGCCCCAGTTGCTGAACTGCTTGCCCAACACCACGGCCGGCGAAGCGGCGGCACGGGCCCGACGGCTGACCCAGGGAACTGCCGCCCTCGAGCCTGGCGCCGAGCCGGACCCGCGCGACATCGCGCGGACGAAAGCACTCTACCAGGGCTACGTCACTTTCTGCGACGAGCGCTTCGGCCGCTTCTTGGACACCCTTGAAAAGACCGGCGCCTTGAAAGACAGCATCGTCGTCGTGCTTTCCGACCACGGCACTGAGGTCTGGGACAAAGGAAACTTCGGTAAGCTCGGCTCGCGCCTTTACCCTTTCAATACTCAGATCAACCTCATGATTCGCCACCCGGACCTGAACGGCGCACCGGCCCACGTCGATTCCTTCGTCCAGAACCAGGATATCGTGCCGACCTTACTACCACTCCTTGGTATCCCCGGTCCGCGGCTGAGCGGCGAGGACCTCTGGCCGCTCGTCGTCGACCACGCCCGACCAGTGCGTGACCACATCGTGCTGGGCTGGCAGCAGTGGGCATCGGTTCGCGACCACGACTGGAACCTGATCGTCGACGTACTCAATCCGTCAGACGACTTACGTCTCTTCGACCTGCACGCCGACCCCAGTGAATCGAACAACGTGGCGAGCGAGCATCCCGAGGTGGTTGCCAAACAAGTCCGTCGGCTCGAGGCGGTCTTGGGCCAGCCCTTACCGGCGGTGTTCCAGCATCGCTTCCTGCCGCCGAGTATTGCCGCCACCGCCGGAGGTCTGCGCCAGGCTCGCGCCCAAGCCGCCCGGCCGGGTGAACGGTGGGTCGGCAGCAACCAAATGTAACCCCACCTGCCCAGCAGTCGCTCACGGCACAACGAGCGATCGCAGGGCAGAATCCCGAGCCTTGACACTACCCCGTCAAATTGGCCATTCTGCGGTCGATTGAGGCCGCGCCGGTCTATCTATATGACGTCTCGCCTTCCCCGACCGTGACGTCCCTTCGGCGCTGCCCTAGCACGTCGGACGGAGAAACCCGACCTGGAACGCATCACAGTGGAGACGCACGTATGCCCGACCAGCCCCGGCGCCCAAACATTTTGCTGATCATGGCCGATCAGCTCAGCGCCCTGGCGATTTCGCCCTACGGCAATCCGGACGTCCAAACGCCTAACCTCCAGGCGCTGGCCGAGCGTGGCGTGGTCTTTCAGCACAGCTACTGCAACTTCCCCCTCTGCGCACCCT
>JAJPIK010000117.1 GCA_021324795.1 Chloroflexota bacterium | reverse complement strand
CCGCGTAGTATACCCAGTGGTGCGAAGCCCGGAACTGGATGTAGGTGAAAACGATCAGCACGATGAAGAAGATCCAGGCAAGCGCACTGGCATAGCCCATCTCGGTGTAGCTGAACGCGGTGTTGTAAATGTGGAGGGCGTAGAAGTAGGTCGCGTAGGATGGACCGCCCTGCGTCGCTACGAAAGCGGTGGTGAACGTCTGGAGCGCGCCGATGATCGCCAGGATCGAGTTGAAGAATAGCGTGGGCGAGATCATCGGGAGGGTGATGTTCCAGAATCGACGCCAGCGGCCGGCGCCGTCGAGCGAAGCGACTTCGTACAGCTCGGTGGGTACGCCCTGAAGACCTGCCAGGAAGATCAGCATCATATCGCCGCCGATGATTGCCCAGAAGGCGATCAGGATCAACGCGGGCATCGCCCAGTCCGGCGAGGTAAGCCAGCCCGGGCCTAGAGAGTGAGACACCGCGAAAATCACGTTGTTGATGAGGCCGAACGTCGGATCGAGAAGCCATTCCCAGATGAAAACCGCCGCGACGAATGGGGTCAGGTGCGGGAGAAAGAACAGAGCCCGATAGATGCTGGTCAAGCGCAGCCCCTGGTTGAGAAGAATCGCGACGAGCAGCGCACCTCCGACCCCCAGCGGAACGACGACGATGGCGTAGACGAAAGTTCGCTCGAGCGAGCCCCAGAAGAGGGGATCATTGGTAAAGGCCTGGACGTAGTTGCTGAGGCCCACGAATTGGGGTGGCTGCGCGATATTGTACTGGGTCAGACTGAGGAACAGCGAGGCGAGAATTGGCCCGGCAACGAAGCAGACGAAGCCAACGATCCAAGGTAAGAGCAAGATGTAGGCGACGAGTGCTTCCCGTCGCGCCATTGCCGAGCGGTGGCGCTTCACCGTCCGAAATACGGTGCGCGTCTCTGCGAGCTGCGCCATGGACATGGGAGAGCCCCTCATAGATCGGTATTGGTGTAAGGGCAACCACGGGAGGAGTGCCCTTACGGATGGTATTACGCCGGTGGCTTATCCAGGATCGCCTGCACCGTCGACTGTGCCTCGTCGGCGGCCTGTTTGGGTGTTTTCTTGCCCAGCCAGATATCCCCGAGGATGTTGGTCATCGCGTTATCCGACTCGAAGAAGCGACCATTGGCCGGGTGCGACCAGGGCATCAGCGGCGGCGCCGTCTTGGGGTTGATCAGGTTATCGTAAATGATCGTGGCGAGCAATGGCTCCGCCTTCTTGAACATCGGATCAGTCCAGACGTCGTAGCGGCTGCCCGGGCTACCTAGACCCGCCAGGTGGCGGCCGATGCCAAACTCCTTGGAAAGGCACATCTTCATCACTTCCCAGGCCTGCTCGGGGTGTTTGGTGATCTTGGACATCCCGATGCCGTCCGAAGAGACCTGGGTCGCCGGCTTCCCGATCGGGCCGAGGGGTGGCGGCGCCAGCCCCCACTTGAACTTGTCTTTCACCAGATTAGTGACCGTGCCGGCCACCGCGGTCAGCACGCAAAACGTCGTTCGCCCAGTTGGGAAGAACTTGGTCCAGTCGACGTTCGGATCGTACGGAACGGCGTCTTTGTACTTGTTCCAGTAATCGGAGAGGAATTGGAGGCCCTGGACCGACTCGTTCGAGTTGATCAGGCACTTGGTGCCGTCGTCGCTGTAGTAGTTACCGCCGAACGAGCGAAGCACCGCGACGGTGCCCTCACCGCCGAGACTCGGCAGGATACCGTAGGTCGAGACTCGGCCATCGGAGCCGACAACTTGCGCCTTGGCAAGGCTCGCCAGGAAGTCCGACTGCTTCCACTTGGTGTAGTCGAAGGTCAGCTTGTCCATATCGGCGGGGGGCAGGGGCGCGCCATTTTTGGTCAGCACATCGATATTGTAGAAGTATTCGATCGCCCCCGGATGCCCGACGATTGGGAAGCCCCATTGCTGGCCCTTGATCGTGTAGGTCGCGATGTTGGCTGGCCAGAACTGAGGTTGGTCGTTCTCGGACCAACTCTTGTCAGATTTGATGTAGTTGTCCAAAGCTTGGACAACGCCTTTGAGTTGGAGCTCGGAGACCAACGGGGCGACGTTGATCCGGACGACGTCGCCGATCTGGCCGGTCGCCGCGAGCGCCAGTTCCTTGGTGTGCATGTCGTTGCGAGGGAACCATTGCTTTTCGATTTTAATATCCGGATGCGCTTTCTCGAAGTTAGCGATCGTCGGGCCCCAGAAGGTGTTCTGAGGATCCTCGAGCCACCAGTGAAGGACCACCGTGACCGGTTGCCCATTCGTGGCAGGGGCGGTCGTCGCCTGAGGCGCGGCGGTCGCTGTTGCCTGCGAGGCTGGAGCGCTCGTCGGAGCTGCTGACGGGGCTGGGGTCGGCGGTGCGGGCGCCTGGCTACAGGCGGCGAAGAGTGGTAGAGCAGAGACCGTGACAAGGCCAACGGAGGTCGCGAGAAGGCGGCGTCGACTGAATACTAGCGAAGACATTCTCTTTCTCCCTTTCCTCGGCATTGGAGAGATCTGACCCATTCAGCGGGCCGCTCCGGACCGTGCACCCGGCGAGGCGCGCATGTCCCATCAAAGTGGCCAGAGTATATCAACGGTTGGATTTAAGTGTCAATATGTGATCTAACCGCGTCTGGGCATGCGTATCAAGTCCAACGCACTCGTTCTGTCTGTTTCGTGCTAAGATAAGGGTTCGGTAGGACACGTTGAGAGGAATGTGATGCTCGGGAACACAGGTGCTCTTTTGACCAGGCGGCGGCTACTCGGCTCGATCGGTGTTGTCGCCGCGGCATCCCTGATCACCGCGTGCTCGCAGCCTGCCGCACCGGTACCGACCGCCGCGCCAAGCCAGTCAGCCACGCTGCCTCCGACCTCGGGTCAGCCCACCGCCGCTGCCACTCAGCCGACGGCGTCGACCGCCCTGGTGGCCGCGGCCAGCGCACCGTCAACCGCCGCCGGGAAGCTGCGCTTCATTACCTGGGGTGACATCAACGAGACGAATTTGCGAGCGAAGTACGTCAACGAGTTCGTGCAGAAGAATCCCCAGATCCAAGTACAATACACACCGACTCCGCAGAACTATTGGGATGCCTTGCAAACCCAGATGGCCGGCGGCGACGCACCGGACCTGTATTACCTCGAGCCGGCCCACGTTGTCGACCTGCAGTGTCGCGGCGCCTTGCTCGAGATCGATTCCTACGTCAGTCGCGACAAGTACGACCTGAGCGATTTCTACAAAGACGGAATCACCGAGTACACGATCGCCGGCAAGCTCTGGGCGCTGCCGCGCGACTTCGCCAACCAGGACGTTTTCTACAACAAGGATCTGTTCGAAAAGGCGGGGATTGCTTTGCCGCCCAAGGACTTCAACGCCTCCGGCTGGACCTTTGACGACTTCCTCCAAGCCTGTCAGAAGCTCACCCAGGGTTCGGGGCCGTCGAAACAGTTTGGCTTTGCCGTGCCGACCGGCTTTCGTGCGTACATGGCGTTCGTCTGGAGCAACGGTGGTGACGTGGTGAGTGATGACCTGAAAACCTGCACGCTTAACCAGCCAAACGCCGTTGAGGCGCTGCAATTCCTCGACGATCTGGTCGGGAAGTATCACGTGGCGCCGCGTCCGGCCGACATGGCTCAACAGACTGCCGACACTCTTTTCTTCACCGGTCGCGTCGCTATGACGATCAGCATTCCGGCCAATCTCGGCACCTATCGCAAACAGATCAAGTCCTTCCACTTCGACGTGGCTCCGCCTCCCATGGGGCCGCACGGGAAAGCGCGCCGGGTTGGCGGCGGTGGTGCTGGCTACGGCATCTACGGCAAGACCAAGGCGCCCGACGCGGCTTGGGAGCTGATGAAGTGGGTAACCAGCGAGGACGTGCAGAAGCAAGAGGTGGACGGTGGCACGTCGATGGGCTCGCGCCTTTCGGTGGGCGATTACTTCGTTAAGGTCAACCAGGGCAAAGACCCGAGCAACGTCGGGATGTTCGTCCAGGCATCGAAGTCCTACCTGCACACCGACCCGCACGCCAATGGCTGGCTCCAAGCCCAGAACGTTCTCAGTAAGGATCTCAGTGGCGTCTTCGACGGCACCCAGCCCGCCCAAGCCGCCGCCGATGCCGTCGCCAAGGAGATGGATCCGCTGCTGGCCAAGTCGTGCAGCTAGGATTGAGCAGGTAGCCGAAGGGCGGCTGGGAGATCCTCACTATCGACCGCGGCCGGCCCTCTTGATTCTTGATTGAGGAAGGTGTTCGGTCTGCTTGCCGCCACCGGCACGCCGTTTGCGGGGATCATCCGTTAATCCGTTCACGAGGCCGCCCATGTCCGGCTGCTCGCTCCGGCTGTCGCTCCGAAATCGCTTCTTGCTGGCTTTGTTGCCGCTGGCCGAGGCGCTCTTTCGTCTCCAGGATGTGTTCTATCGCTGGCTCGGCGTTCACCCGTGGCAACCACCGACCATCCCGCCGGCGGTCTCGATCGCCGTGGCCGCCCCGTATGCGCCGGAGACCGGCTTCCTCCGTGATCGCCACGGCTATCGCCTGTTCTACCGTCTCTGGCCTCCACGAGGATCAGCACAGGCAGTGCTGATCGCTTTCGATGGGCTCGGCAGCCATTCCCGCCAGTTCCATCCGTTAGGAGCTCTCGGTGCGCGTGGGATCGCGTTCGTCGGTCTGGATCCCGAGGGGCACGGACTTTCCGAAGGGCCACGCGGAGATCTGACTCGCTATCCCGACGTCGTCGACGGTGTAGCCGATGCGATCACCGACGTCGGGCAGAAATTCCCGGACGCGCCAGTGTACCTGCTCGGTGAGAGTCTTGGAGCCCCACTGGCGATGGAGCTGGCCGTCCGACCATCCCGGCCGGCTACCCTGGCCGGCTTGATCCTCTCGTCGCCCGAGCTGAACCCAACTCAGTTGACCGCTCAGGGCGGCTGGGAGACCGTCCGCGTGTTCATCAAGCACCTTCCTTTCCTGCTCTTTTGGTCGTACCGTCCCAGT
Source organism: Chloroflexota bacterium (assembly GCA_021324795.1). Lineage (GTDB taxonomy): Bacteria > Chloroflexota > UBA6077 > FW602-bin22 > CADDYW01 > JAJPIK01. The sequence goes on along the minus strand of JAJPIK010000117.1, from coordinate 19,424 downwards.
ATCGACATCACCGGTCGGGAGCGGCTGGTCGCCCGGGGGCCGGAGGTATACGAGCGCTCGCGTCGCGACCCCCTCCGGGTGAACCGCGTCTCGGTACGTACGATCGTGACTGCTTACGCGCTCATCGGGCGGGCCGGTACGCTCGCTCGGCAGATTCACCTGCCCGTCCTCGTCCTGCAGGCAGAGTGCGATCGGGTAGACAACCCGGAGAGCGCGCCGGAGTTCTTCCGCTGTCTGGCAACCGGCGACAAAGAACTGGTCTACTTTCCAGGCGCTGCCCATGGCCTGTACTACGATCCCGACACGCCCCAGGTCGTCCGCGTCGTCGGCGACTGGATCGCTCGCCACTGCGAACGCTGGCGTGCGCCCGTCCAGCAGTGTGAGGATGCCGCGGGCTGATCCTTCTCCGGCCCAGGCGCCGGGTCCGATTGTTGCGCTGGTGATGGCTGGGGACCGCGATGACATCCGTCCTGACGGATCTTTTTCTCCTGTTTGTGGTGGCCCAAGTTGGCGCGGCGTTGGCCACGCAACTCAAGCAGCCACCGGTGGTCGGCCAGATCATCGCCGGCATGATGGTCGGACCACTGCTGACGGCGTGGGAGCCTCATCCGGATGCCACGATTGCCGCGATTCAGACTGTGCACGGCCTCGTGAGCAACCTTGGTGCCGTGATCTTGTTGCTGTCAGTCGGGCTCGAGTTTCGGGTCAGGCAGTTGGTTCAGGTCGGCCGCCGCGCCATGGCCGTCAGCGGCCTGGGCCTGTTGATGCCGGCTCTCGGTGTGCCTGTCTTTTTGCACCTGGAGGGCTACGCGGTGGGACCGTCCTTGCTGGTCGGCCTCGCGGTGGCAACGAGTAGCATCGCAATCACGAGTGTCGTGCTCGAAGACCTCGGCTGTCTCTCCACCAGAGAAGCCCAGATCATCATTGGCGCCGCCTTCCTCGACGACCTGCTGAGCGTCATCGCCGCGAGTATCCTCGACCGGTTCGTACTCTTGACTGGCTGGACTGTTCTCGGGCTGGTCCTCTTTCTCGGGGAGGTCGTCACGGTGGGCGTACTCTTGACGACCGTGGGGGCGCGCTTGCTCGCTCGATCGCGCCCTTTGACCGTCCGCCTCCACTTGCGCCGGGTCAGCCTGATAATCACCCTGGCTGGTGCGTTGGGGCTTGCCGCGCTCGCGGCGGCCGTCGGTTTGCCAGCTATCCTTGGTGCCTTTCTAGCAGGGCTGATCATCGCCGAGGCTGGGCTAAGGGAGGAGGTGTCGCGCGAGATGGAGCCAATCTATGTCTTCCTGGTGCCCTTCTTCTTCGTCTTAGCCGGGGCTGACGTGTCAGTTCTCCAGATCCTGAATCTCAGAGACCTCACCCTGTTGGTTGGTGTAGTGATCCTAGCTATCGCGTCGAAGTTGGTTGGCTGCAGCGCCGGTGCTTGGGGGCTGGGTTGGCGAGAAGCACTGATCATCGCGGTAGGCATGGAGCCACGGGGGTCCACCGGCCTGGTCATCGCCAGCCTTGGACGGGCGTCTGGGATCCTTAGCTCACACTTATTCGACCTGGTCGTGCTCGTCATCCTGGTGACGAAGATCATTGGACCACTGAGCCTGAAGGCCGTATTCCGCGCGTGTCCGCTTCCCCCCATCTGGGAGAGGTGATGCTGAAATTCGCCCTCCCTCTGAAAGAGAGTTAGAGCCTGTCCTGAGCACAGCGAAAGAGTAAAGGCCATCTGCTACCTGCGTAACTCGTATGCTCACGACAAGTGAGCTAATCCGCCCACCAGCAGGACCGGGACGGGAGCGATATGCACGACGCCTTCAGCTACGCTACCGAGCAATAGCTCGGTAAGACCGTGACGACCGTGTGTTCCCAGGACAATCAAATCAGCCGGCCACAGTTTGGCGTCGTCGACAATCGCGTCGCTGATTCCGGTTCCGTAAATCATGAGAAGAGCGGTCTCGCTGGTCACCCCGGCCGATTGGGCCAGCGCTTTGGCACTCGCGAGCAGGTTCCGTCCTTCCGTGATCATCACCTGCTCCTCGTTCGTAACGTCGGCCCCCCCCGCCGCCGCGTCGTAGATTGGTCCCAGGTCGACCACGTGGATGATGCGCAAGCGCGCGCGCTGGTCTTGCGCCAGTTTGATCGCCTCCTGTAGCGCGCGATGGGATACGGTACTGCCGTCGATAGCCACGAGGATCCGCTGATACATTGCTCACCTCCCGTCGGAACTTACCCGCTTATCCCTTGGTCTTTGTTGCCGGCAAGTTTTTGGCCGGTCCTGGCACCCGGACGCCGGGTCTCCCTTCGCCGAGAGGAGACGTCGCCACGAGGAGTGCAAACCACCTGGGCGGTGGTCCATCGATCTGGGAGACCAGGCGAATGGAACGAATCTTGTTAAGAACGGGTGGAGGCGTGGTCAGGAGAAGTCTGTCCTGAGCCCCGATGACTCAGTGGAACGCCGAGGGGATGAAAATAGCAGACGTCCTACTGAAATACCGGTCTACCGATAGCCCCATTTTTCAGGACAGCGACACCGCGTTGACCAACATCAAGGTAGAAAAGAGTTAAATACATGCCGAAGCTTAACCGCTTGATGCCGGGATGGGGCGTTGCAATTCTCCTCGGTCTGTCGAGCATCGTAACGAGTTTCTCCAATGGCGGCCTTTCTCCCGCTTTGCCCAACGTTACGGTCGTCAATGCTTCCGACAATGGCTTTAATGGGTTCACTCCGCAGCAAGTTCAGCATGCCTATGGGTTTGATCAAATCGAAGCGGACGGACGTGGAGAGACGATCGCGGTCGTCTCCGCGATGGACCATCCAGATGCCGCCGCGAATCTTGCCCGTGCTATTGCTGAGTTTCACGAAAGGCCCATGTACGGTTTGCCCGGAATGAAGGCATGCAGCATGACCGCTGGTCCCTATCCTTGTTTCGAGAAGGTCTTGCTCAACCGTAAGGGGGAAAGCAACTCGGACTGGGACATGGAAACAGACATGGACCTACAATGGGCGCATGCGATCGCTCCCGGGGCGAACATCCTCCTCGTCGAGGCAGTAAAGAATACAATTCCTGACTTGATCGACGGCGCAATTCACGCCGCTGACCTGGGAGCGCAGGTCGTATCAATGAGTTGGGGGGACTATGAGTTTCCGGCTTACCTCCAGTATGATGCGCTCTTTAACCGCCCCGGAGTCGTTTTTGTCGCCTCTACCGGCGACGAGCCATTGACCACCCAGTACCCCGCTACTTCGCCGTATGTTCTTGCCGTCGGTGGAACCAACGTTGATATTGCACCGAATGGAACGTGGAAATCCGAAAGCGTTGGTCCTGGTTGGGGAGGTGGCAGTAGCACCTATGAGCACGATAGTCTCGCCAATGGCCACTTGCGGCTAACACCGGACGTCTCCTATGGGGCCGAACTCGCGTTTCCGGTGTATGGAACTATCAATGGCAGCGGGACGCCGAACTGGTACTTGGATGGCGGAACGAGTGGAAGTGCGCCCCAATGGGCAGCGCTGGTAGCGCGGGTTGATCAGTTGCGATCGGGGCACCCATTCTCGTCGATGGAGCTGCGACAGGCCCTCGCAGCGGCCGGTGCCCCGCCGGTTTATGAACAGAACTTTCACGAGATCGTTGGCCATGGGGATCCCCAAATCTGTCCAACGTGCACTGCGACCCCGGGATTCAACGTCTCAACGGGCTATGGAAGCCCAATCGCGAACCATCTCATTCCCTTCCTGGCCACCTATGGTTTCCCGAAATCCGTCCCATAGCTTCTGTTGACGGTCTGGCTGCTTGATTGAACTGCCACTACTCTAATAGGGCAATTGGGTCTGGGGATGCTCCAGGATCCAATGCGCCAAACGCACCCCGAGATCTTCTTGAAGCTGGATCGTCAGACCACCATCGACTGGCAGGGCGTGGCCAGTGATAAACGACGCCTCGTCTGAACAAAGGAACACGATCGCGTTGGCGATGTCGATCGGACGGCCGACCCGGCGAACCGGGTACTGCTGTTCGAAGAAGTGGATTCCCTCGGGATTGTTGGCCCACTGTCGGGCCTGCATCCGCTCGGTCACGATGTGGCCCGGGCAGATCGCGTTGACCCGAATCCCTAGAGGACCAAACTCACAGGCCATCTGCTTGGTCATGCCGATAATCGCCGACTTGCCTGTCTCGTACACGAGCTTTCCCGGTGCAGTCAGCAGGCCATGCACCGACGAGATGTTGACAATCGAGCCCCCACCGGCTCGCTGCATCTCGGGCACCGCGTATTTGGCACCGAGGAAGATCGACTTCAACATGATAGCCATTCCATATTCCCACGCCTCTTCGGTCACCTCGGTCGCCCCACCCCGCTGGCCGCGTTGACTACCTCCGTAGGCATTGTTGACCAGAATCGAAAGCTTGCCAAACTGTTGCACCGCGGTATCGACCATCGTGCGAAGATCATCTGGCCGGGTGACATCGACGATGAGAGTTGTCACCCGGCCGCCAGCATCACGAATCCGCGCCGCGTTTTTCTCCGCGGCATCGCCATCGATGTCGGCAATCAGAACGCTAGCGCCTTCTTCGGCCAGGCGACGCGCGGTCGCCCCGCCAATTCCCTGGGCGCCGCCGGTAACAATGGCAACCTGGTCTTGCAGCCTCATTGAGTGATTCTCCTTTCGCAGTAGTGATGTTGTGCGGCTATCCCTACCATGCTTTCAGTCCCTGCCGATTCTCGTAAACTATCGATAGCTCGCTCACCTCTAAACGTGGGCGGCAATCCCCCGTAGGAAAGCAGCGTCATCGAGATAGTCCATCTCCGGCCGCAGATTCCAGCGATACTGCTCCACCGGTTGGGTCTGCTGCGCCCAGGCGTGGAGGATCGGCTGGTCGGCGCGCTTGGCGGCCATGGCGCGCGCGATCTCGTCCGGATTCCAGCCTTCGAGAACCTGCCGGGTGAGCCGCTCGCAGATATCCTGGACCGTTGGGTCGTTCGCTCGGTCGAATGTTTCACGTGAATCGTCGGCCAGGTTGAACAACTGAACCGGCTGGCCATGGTAATAATTTAGCTTCCAGTCACCGCTCCGGATCATCCGCTGGTAGCAGCCTTCGTCGGTGCAGTATTCGGAGAAGGCGACGTCTTCCCAGGCCGCGCCGGGGGTCATGATCAGCGGTAAGACACTCCGTCCGTGCGAGTTGGGCAGGGCCGGGGCACCGAGTGCTTCAAGCATAGTGGCGTTCAGGTCGAGCGAGCTGAGCACTCGTTGGCTACGAATACCGCGGGGTAAGACTCCTGGCCAGGAAAGAATCGCCGGTACCTTGACCGAGTCTTCGTAGAACGTCTGTTTCCACCACAGCCCGTGCTCGCCGATCTGCTCGCCGTGATCCGAGGAATAGACGATCAAGGTATTATCGGCAAGATTGTTCTCACGCAAGGCGGTGAAGATCTGGCCGATCAGTGCGTCCAAGCGGGTGACCAGGGCGTAGTAAGCGGTCCGGGCGCGGATGACCATCTCCTCGGGCACGCTTTCGATTCGACACTTCGTCCGCCAATAGCGAAAGTGCGGATGCAGCATGTCCGTGAATGGCTCCGGTGTCATCGGCAAGCCTACTTTGCCGACGTACTCCGCGAAGTCGGCGCGGCGCGCGACGAACGGCTGATGGGGCAGCATGAAACCCACGGTCAGACAGAAAGGCTGGTCGAGCAAGCCGGCCCGCTTTTGGACGCCAAGACGGTTCAGATAGTCGACCGTCGCTGCGGTCACGTCTTCGTCGTGAACCTGATAGGCGCTCTGGCCGGCACCGGACTTTTCCAGGCTGATCAGGTCCGGTCCGGCGGTACCCTGAAGCATGCCATGGTCGACCGGCTTGCCACCGAGATAGTTCGAGCTGTGATCGCCTACCAGCCGCTCGGCGTAGCCGTGGAGTTGGTCCGGGCCGATCGCGTGCATGCGGCCGATGAGGACCGGTCGATAACCTCCGGCGCCCAAAGCGTGGGCGAAGGTCGGGATCCCCGAATCGAGGACGTGCTCATTGGTCCAGACCTGATTCTCGAAAGGGAAGCGCCCGGTCAGCTGGGACGCCCGTGAAGGAACGCAAAGCGGCGATGGGCAGTAGACGTTCTCAAAGAGTACGCCATTCTCGGCGAGCTGATCCAGATTAGGAGTGCGAATGATCGGATTGCCATAGGCGCCGATAACGGCCGGGTTGTGTTGATCCGAATGGATGTAGAGCAGATTGGGGCGATTGGTTGAAACTGGGCTCATGGGACGGACCTCCAAGTGTCGATAAGCAAATGAAATTGGCAGGCAGTCCTCACCCTCTTCCAGAGGGACTTGCCGTGGAGTACGGGCCGGCGGTTCAGAGCTAATGATACACCACAACCAAAATCAGGATGGAAGCGCCGAGAGTAGTATGATAGGTTATTCCCACGACAAGCGGACGGTAAGCTGTCCTGACGGCGAGGTAATACGCCGTCAGGACATGAGACTAACGATCGATCCCAGATGACACGAACGCAGCGTTTTGGCGCAACACGATTAGCCCAGGAGGGATCACGATGATGGCCGCGACAAATGGGGCTGTTCCGATTGAGGCCAAACAGCTTCAGGTGAACGGACTCCGCTATCACGTTCTCGACGCCGGTCAGGGCACGCCGGTGATATTGCTGCATGGGTTTCCCGACACCTCTGAGCTGTGGCGCCGGCAGATCGACGCGCTGGTCAGAGCAGGCTTTCGGGTGATTGCTCCCGACTTACGGGGCCGCGGCAAGACCGAGCGGCCACCAAACGTCGCCGACTATGCCCTTCCGCTGATCGTCCAGGACGTGGCCGCGCTTCTGACGGCGCTGGGCATCCAGCGCGCCCACGTCGTCGGACACGACTGGGGGGCCGCAGTTGCCTGGCTTTTCGCGGCATTTCTCCCGGACCGGGTTGATCACCTCGTCGCGATTTCGGTCGGCTACCCCGGCGCCGCTAGCCGGCCAAAGCTTGAAGATCTCCAAAAGGGCTGGTACCGTCTACTCCTCCAGTTCGAGGGCATCGCCGAGGAGCTGATCCAGCAGGATGGCTGGTATCTTTTCCGTGAATTGCTCCATGGGGGAGGCGACGAAGAGCTGTACATCGCGAGCCTCTCCGAGCCAGGTGCGCTAACTGCGGGCTTCAACTGGTATCGCGCGAACCTGCCACCGGAGCGGCTACTGTCCGCTCCTGAGCTACCGCCGGTCAAGGCGCCAACGCTGGGGATCTGGAGCACCGGTGATCTGTACCTCACTGAACGGGGCATGCTCGCCTCGGCAGCAAAGGTGACCGGTCCCTGGAAGTATGTTCGGATCGAAGACGCGAGCCACTGGATTCCACTGGATAAGCCGGATCTGCTGAACCAATTGCTACTCGAGTTCCTATCGAGTTGAGGGGGTGATCTTGTCACGGATCTCACTTGGCTCCGATTCTGTCGTCGCTCTCGCGAATCCCGAGCCCCGGGGCGTGATTCATCTTCACCACTGCAGGGGAAATTGACACCGCCGGACCGCTTTTTTAAGATACAGTCGTTTGTGGCGGGATGGAGGGAAGTTCTTCAACCGTGCTGCGCTAAGGAGAGAATGTGGACAAGAGCCTTCATCAGTCGATCAGTCGCCGTCGCGTCCTCGCGGGTTTGGTCACTCTTCCCCTGGGCGTATCCCTCGTGGCCTGCTCGGGCGGCACCAACGCCCCTTCAGCGCCAACCAATGCTCCCCCGGTTGCACCGACGAGCGCGGCCTCGGTAACTCAACCAACCAGCGTACCGAGCGTACCGCCAACCACGGCGCCAGCGGCTCAGCCAACCACGATGGCCGCTCAGACTCCCGCCGCAGCGGCCCAGCCGCAGGCGGGCGGCAAGGTCAAAGTCGTTTTCCTTTCCTGGGGTGACGCGGTCCGCCAAAAAGTACGCGCGGGGCTCACCAAAGAGTTCAACGACCAGCACCCGAACATCCAGGCGGATTGGCAGGTCATTCCGTCCGACAATTTCCAGGCAAAGCTTTTGACGATGATCGCCGGCAACGTGGCCCCGGATATCTTCATGCACTCGCCGCCGGACCTGATTCGTTACGCGACTGAAAATATCTCGTTTAACGTGTCGCCCCTCATGGCCACGGACAAGTTCGATACGTCGGACTATCCACCCAAAGCCCTCCAGCAACTCCAGTTCGAGGGTAAGCAGTACGCTTTCCCCCAGGATTTCCCAACGCGGGGTATGTTCTTCGACCGTACACTCTTCAAGCAAGCCGGACTCACCGAGCCGCCCGGAAATTACACGGACGAGTCTTGGACGTGGGACCGCTACCTCGAGGCGGCAACCAAGCTGACCAAGTCGAGCAACGGACGAACGTCGCAATTTGGCTACAGCACCGGCTACACGATGCGCCAGTGGACGCCTTGGATCTACACCAACGGTGGCGAATGGCTTAACGAAGACCTGACCAAGTGTACGATCACCGATGCCCCCTGTGTCGAGGCCCTTCAGTTTCTCCAGGATCTGACCTACAAGTATAAAGTGGCAACCCGGCCCGGTGACCTGCAGGAGCAAAACGGCTTGTCGATGTTTTCGACCGGTCGGCTGGGGATGATCGAGGCGATTCCCGGAAACATCGATACGGTTGAGCAGCAAATCAAGGGCTTCGATTGGGACTGCACGCACTTTCCAAAGGGAAAAGGGAATTATGCTTGCACTGGCGGTGGAAGCTGCTACGCGATGTACGCCAAGACACCCCACCCCGAGGCAACCTGGCAGTTCTTTACCTTCGCCGATGGTCCCGAAGCCCAGTTAGCCCACGTCAAGTCGGGCGCAACGTTTCCCAGCCGCTATTCAGTCTACAAGCAGTATCTCGAGCTCTACAAGGGGAAGGCGCCACTCCACTTGCAAATGTTTATCGACGGCCAGCCGTACTTGCGTCTGGATCCTCAGACCGATAACTGGAACGAGATCGACACTGCGATTCAAAAGCAGATGGATCTGCTCGCCAACGGGACGAAGACCGGCAAAGAAGTAGCCCAGATGGTCAAGGACACGGTGGACCCCCTGCTGGCGAAGGCGAAGTACCGCAAGCCACGAGCCTAACATTTCGGTCGTTCGGAATGACCGGATTAAATTAAGTGTCGCTGTCGCACTCACACAGGAGTCGGGAGTCGTAAGGAAGCAGGTGCCCGAAATTTTCGCGGAGCACGAGGATTTAGCGCTTCGGTCACATTCTGCCTACCTTCAGGCGGACCTCGATCAGATTCGCAAGCAAATGGTGCTGGGCGTCCTGGTTGTGGTCGTCGTGATCGCGGTCCTCATTCTGGCGATCTTTTCAGACCAACGCAACGTTGTTGGTTGGGTGATCGGACTCTCTTTCGGGTTAGCCGGCCTCGCCGTTGCTTGTGCGCTAATCCTGCGCTGGAGCTTCCGCCTCGCAGGCATTGTCTTGATCATCGGTCTACTGGTTGTCACTTTTGTCGCTCTCGTTGCCATCCCCGCACCGGGCGTGCTTCCCTTTACCGTCCTCATCCTCCTTGGTGCGACGGCGAGTCTGGGAATGATTGGCGGCGTGGCCACGCTCTTCCTTCTGGTGCTCAGCCTTGTCGTAGCGAGCCAGTTCGTTCCCCTTCCTCTGAACGACGTGTTCGATGCCCTGGCCCTTGGGACCGGCGCGTTGGTCCTGACCTGGCTGGCCACCCGCCCGGCGCTCGTTGCTCTCGCCTGGTCGTGGATGGGCTACGCCGAGGCCACCCGGACACAGCAAGAGCTCGAACGGCGCCAGGGCGAGCTCACCCGGGCCCTCCAGGGGTTGAACGTGGCCCAACACCGTCTAGAACAGCTTAATCAGGAGCTGGCCTGGGCCCGCGAAGCCGCCGAGGAGGCACGGCGCCTGAAGGCCGAGTTTGCCGCGAACATCAGCCACGAACTACGCACACCTCTGAATCACATCATTGGCTTCTCGGAGGTGATGGTGAGCGCCCCGGAAACTTACGATGGCGAGGTACTGCCGGAAAGCTACCGGGAAGACGTCGAGGCGATCTATCGGAGTGCCCGGCACCTGGCTCAGCTCATTGACGACGTCCTGGACCTGAGCCAGATCGAGGCGGAGCGGATGGGACTGGCTAAGGATTGGGCGGATCTCGCCGAGATCGTCGACGAAGCGCTAGCCGTTGTCACCCGCTTTCTTCAGAGCAAACGCCTGTTCCTCAAGATCGAGCTCAGCCCGGATCTTCCGAAGCTCCTGGTAGATCGAACCCGCATTCGCCAGGTGCTGATCAACCTGTTGGGCAATGCCGCGCGCTTTACCGAGCGGGGGGGTATCACCATTCAGGCCGTGGTCCGCGATCACGACGTCGTCGTCTCGGTCAGCGATACCGGGCCGGGGATCCGTCCAGAAGACATCCCCAAGGTGTTCGAGGAATTCCGCCAACTTGACGGCTCGTCGCGGAGACGTCATGAGGGGAGCGGCCTCGGGCTTGCGATCAGCAAGCGTTTCGTCGAGCTGCACGGGGGGAGTATCTGGGCCACGTCGGAGGTTGGAAAGGGGAGTACGTTCTCCTTCAGTCTGCCGATCGCCGGGGCCAGCGTCATCACGGCGCCCTACTCCGGAGAGCGGCCGATCTGGGAGCGCCTCGCTGTCGAGTGGACTACCGGAAGGAAGACCCTTGCCGTCGTCTCGGCAGACCCGGCCGTCGCTCACCTCGTGCACCGCTTCCTCGATGGATACGACGTGGTCTCTGCCGCGAGCCTGGCAGACGCGGTGCACTTGTGTGCCGAGGATCGCGTGGACGCACTGCTTATCGCCGGCGTCTCGACACGTGAGAACCTGGCGGAGATCCAACGCATGCATGCGCTGCCCGCTACCCTCCCGGTGGTCGCCTGCTCCCTCCCGACCCGGCGTGACCTCGCGCGTGAGCTCGGCGTCGCGAGTTACCTGGTCAAGCCAGTCAGGCGCGAGGACTTACTTGGTGCCCTGGAGGTACTGGGTCCCTCCGTCCGGAGCTTGCTCCTCGTCGACGACGATCCGGACACGCTCCGCCTGTTCGCCCGTCTCATCCGCTCCGCTCCGCGTCGCTATCATATCCGTGCAGCAACGAGTGGCCCAGCCGCGATCCAACTCATGCGCGCGGCGCGCCCTGACGCGGTGATCCTCGATTTACTCATGCCCGAGGTGAGCGGCTACGACGTCCTCACCGCCATTCGGCAGGAGCCCATGTTGCACGATCTGGCAGTAGTCGTCGTCAGCGCACGGGGCGAACAGGAAGAGGCAATCGTTGCCGATGCGGTTGCCGTGACTCGCCCGGGCGGACTTTCTGTTGGTGAGCTCACCCGACTCGTTCGGGCGGGACTCGAGACGCTACTGGGTGCGTCAGCACCTGACGAAGTGTCGTCAGCAAGGTATCTCGACTGACTGGTTTCGTCAGGTAGGCGGCTGCTCCGAGCGCTTGAGCCAGCTCTTCCTGGTGCAGTACGGAGCAAATGACGACCGGGATGCGCTCGGTCATTAGATCGTTCTGCAGTGCCTGGAGGATCTCCCAGCCATCCTGGGATGGCAGCATCACGTCGAGGACGATCGCCCTCGGCCGGGCCTGACGGGCCAGCTCGAGCGCCTGGTGTCCGTCTGCTGCCTCGATCGGCCGATAGCCGCCACCACTCAGATAACGGCGAAAGAGGCGCAGCGTATCGGGGTTGTCATCGACGAGGAGAATAGTGGCCGGCTGGATCACTGGCAGCGTCAGGGTGACAACATATTTGGCTCGGTCGAGCGTCTGCACCTCGACCGAGCCCGCCTGGAGCTGAACCAAACGCTGGACGACGCGTAGTAGCTCGTCGTGCTGGAGTTGGTCGTTGGGCTGGCCGATGGGCATGCTCCGGAAATGGGTCGTGAATGTCACCTCGACAGCCTCGCGGCCGGCTTGGGCGCTAACGTCGAGCCGACGCACGCCGGTCTCGATTAAAGCGACCAGCAGGTTCACTAGCACCTGGCGAAGAACAGCGCGGTCGATAGCGATGAGTGACAACGGCGCGAGGGGGACGACCTCGATGTCCACCTCGTGGCGCGTGGCGAGGGGCGTGACAGTCCCGAGCGCGCTGCGCAGGGCCTCACTCAGCGAAGTCCCATCCAGGGAGGGGGTTGCGCCCAGTCGGATAATCTCGACCTCCAGATCAGACGCCGGGGCAGGTTCGGGCACCGAGCCAGTGGCTGGCGTCAGCCTTGTCGCGGATTCAGTTATGCGCTGGCGCTGAGCCCAGACGACTCCTGCGAGGGCCTCGATCGCCTCCTGGTGGATCCGTCGTGCCTGGCGGTCGCTGAGGCCGAGGTCCCGGGCGACGTGCGACGCGCGTAGGCCGCGACGGTAGCGTAGGTCCAGGTACTGGTAGCGACGCAGTGCAGCGAGGTTGGTCTCGGTCACGTCGGCCGGGCGGAGCTCGTCGATCGCGGCGCGGAGCAGATCAGCCAACTCGCGACCGCGCTCGTTGGTGGTTCTCCCTGGAAACAGGAACAACGCGAGAGGATGATCGCTCAGTTCCGTGCTGTCATCGAGGTGCCCCACTGCGCTCAAGACGCGCTGAACAAAAACGGCCCGTTCCATAGTGCGTTTATTATATCAGGTGCGGCCATGCAGTGGACGTCCGTTGCATGGCCGCTTTCTTCCCGAGAGCCTCCAACCCCATTGAAGCTCCTCGCAGCGCTAACTATGATGTGGCTTATCCGGTGCGGCGATGGATCCAAGGCGTCGTATCCGAGCCCGAAGGGAGTGCTCTTGCCTCTCGATCCACTCACGGAGGTGTGGATGGTTCAGATCGTTACTCGTCCCGGCCGGGATGCCCCGGTCCCACGGCCCTGGGTACGTCGGGTTGGCCTTGGCTCGCCGGCCCGTGTGCGCGAGGCAATCTGGGGGTACATTTTCGCGATTCCCTGGTTGGTCGGCCTGCTGGTCTTTATCGTCGGCCCGATCCTCGCCTCGCTGGTCTTGAGCCTGACCAAGTATGATGTGATTACCCCGCCGCGGTTTATTGGCCTCACCAACTACGTGACCGCGTTCACCGGGGATGATCTGTTCTGGGGTTCGCTTCAGCGTACGTTTGAGTACGCCGTGGTGGTGGTGCCGGTTGGCCTCTCCGGAGCGCTCTTCCTGGCGCTCCTGCTTAACCGCGGCCTAGCCGGGACCAACCTCTTCCGCACCCTGTACTTCCTGCCGAGCCTGACCCCCGCAGTGGCGGCGGGGATCCTCTGGCAATGGCTCTTCGATCCCTCAGTCGGTCCGATCAACTTCTTGATTGGGAGCCTGGGCCTGCCCAAACCGGGCTGGCTCGCCTCTCCCGCCTGGGCGCTCCCCGCCGTCATCCTGATCAGCCTCTGGGGTATCTGGGGGGGGAACAACATGCTCATCTTCCTAGCCGGGCTGCAGGGGGTGCCCAAGGAGCTGCACGATGCCGCAGCGGTCGATGGGGCAGGGCACTGGAGTCAATTCATCCACGTTACCTTGCCGATGATCTCACCAACGATTTTCTTCAATTTAGTGCTGGGGATCATCGGCGCCCTGAAGATCTTCTCCCTTGCCTATGTCGCTACCCAGGGAGGACCGGCATATGCGACCTGGTTCTTTGCCCTGCACATCTATCGCTCGGCGTTCGGCTACTTCCAGATGGGCTACGCCAGCGCGCTCGCCTGGATCTTCGCATTGATCCTGATGATCTTTACCGTCATCCAGGTCCGTCTTGCCAATCGCTGGGTCTACTACGCGGGGGGGAACTCCTGATGGCTACCATCGCTCTCACTCCACGCCTCGCCACCCCGCGGAGCCGCCTCCCGGGCCGCATCGTCACCTACGTCGGGATGACCATGCTGGTAGTGCTCTTCATCTTCCCATTCTTCTGGACCGCCGCGAGCTCACTGAAAGCCGCCTCCGACGTCTACATCTACCCGCCCATCTGGATCCCCGGCGTGCTCCGCTGGGACAATTATCCCCAGGTCTTCCAGCTCGTCCCCTACAGCACCTGGTTCGCCAACAGTGTGATTGTCGTTGTTCTCCAAACCCTCGGGGTGGTGATCTCTGCCTCCCTCGTCGCCTATTCCTTCGCGCGCTTCCGCTACCCGGGGCGTGAGCTCTTGTTTCTCATTACCCTGGGGACGATGATGCTGCCGGCCGAAGTTACCCTGATCCCGACCTACTTATTGTTTAAGTACCTTGGCTGGCTGAACACCCTGAAGCCGTTGTGGCTGCCAGCCTGGTTCGGCGGTGGAGCGTTCAATATCTTCCTCTTGCGCCAGTTCATTCTGAGTTTGCCCCACGAACTCGACGAGGCGGCGATTGTCGATGGCGCCTCGTACGCGCGCATCCTCTGGAGCATCCTGTTGCCATTGATGAAGCCCGCTCTTGCCACCGTGGCGGTGATCAACTTCATTTATGGCTGGAACGACTTCCTCGGTCCGCTCGTCTACCTGACTTCCCCGGAGAACTTCACCCTGGCGGTCGGGCTACGCTATTTTGACGTCACGCCGAACCAGCCAGGGGTTCCCCAGCTTCACCTGCTGATGGCGGCGGTGGTGATGGGCACTGTCCCAATCATTGCGCTGTTTTTCATAGCGCAACGCTACTTCGTTGAAGGAGTCGTCCTTTCAGGTATCAAGGGGTAGACGTGCAAACCTTATGTGGGCAGCTACGAAGTCCATCCAACCGGTCATTCCGAGCCGTGGCGAGGAGTCTTCCCCAGTGTGTCCGTAGAGATTCCTCGTTAGCCGCGCTCGGAATGACAGTCGGCAGATGAGCAAACGCAGAGGAGGTGAGATCTCGGACCGTCGCCTATCTGCCCTTGTTGTTAGCGTGACAATACTCTTTGAAGAGTACGGAGGACTCATCGGATGTTAAACCGCATCACAAATCGGCGCCGCCTACTCGGGGCTATCGCTTCCGCGGCGGCCGGTGCCGCCGTCCTACCCCTCGTCGCAGCCTGCGGTTCCGCTTCGGCGCCCGCGGCAACCCAGCCCGTCGCCTCGCAGGCACAACCGACGACGGCCGCGGGGGGCGCGGCGAAGCCGACCGTGGCGAATCAAGCGAACACGTCGCAGCAGAAGATCACCCTCCGCTACATGGACCGGGCGGGTGCGTTGGGCGAGTTTATGCGTCACTTTAGCCGGGTCTATGAGCAGCGGCACCCGAACATCACGGTCAAGAACGAGAGTGCGAGTTGGGGTGACCTGGTGACCAAGGTTGCCACTTACGTCGCGGCTGGCACCATGGCCGATGTTGCTTTCCAGCACGCCGCCCTGATGCTTCCGGAGCTGGCAGCGAAAGGCGTCTGGATGGATGTCGCGCCCATGGCGAAAGCTGATAACCTCGACATGAGCATCTTTTACTCATGGGCACTCAACACCTGCAAGCTTGGGCCGGATAACAAGCAGGTCGCAATGCCCATGGGCGTCCACACCGGTCAGAACAACCGCTTGATGTATAATGTCGAGCTCTTCAAGAAAGCCGGCATTGACCCGCCAACCGATAACATGTCGGTCGACGAGTTGACCACGCTCTGCGTCAGCTTGAAACAGAAACTGCCCGACGTCTGGCCAATCCTCCTGCCTCTCGACGCTTGGACGATGGAGGGTCACTCGCGCTCTTGGAAGGGGTACCTCATCTCAGAGGACCGCACCAAAGCCGGCTTCGGCCTCGCGGAGACGCAGGCCGCGCACCACTTCGTCTACGACTGGATCAACAAGTACAAGATCCAACCGGGGCAGCAGGAACAGCAGGGTGGGCAGGCGCAGCTCTTCTACAACGAAAAGCTGGCGATTGCGGTCAACTGCTCCGCGAACATCTGGGTTGGCTTTAACGATGCGGTCAAGGGTAAGTTCACCCTGGGCAACACGATCTGGCCGAGCAAGCCGAGCGGGGTGATCGGAACAGTCCCGAGCGCCGACGCGACGGTGGTCTATGGCAAGACGAAGTATCCCCAGGAGTCCTGGGGTCTCCAGTCGCTGCTTTCGTCGGAGGAGGCATCGAAGTGGGCAGCGATCAACCCCCCGAACATGACGCCCGGCGCGGTGATCAAGGCATGGCACGACCCGGACGTGTGGAAGACGAATCCTCCTTACGAGGTCGACGCCAAGTGGTGGGATACGCTGACCACGGTCGGCAATATCCCGGTACCGACGAATACGCGCCAGCAGGAGTTCTCGGACACCTATAATAACGGCTGGCAGGCGATGGCCTACAATACCACGCCATTCACCGACCCCAACGTCCAGGCACTCCAAAAGAAGCTCCAGGATATCATGGACAAGCCGTTGCCTTGATAGCTCGAGATCGGAGAGGTATGCCCCCGCCCTCCCGATCTCTGACACACGACACTGACCGGAGGAACGATGGTATCTGACCCGCTGGACTTTCGCGGCGCGTTGCTGGAAGAGGTCCTACCGTTCTGGGAACGCAGCGTCGATCGCGAGTATGGCGGCTTCATCACTGAGATCGACGCCCGTGGCGAGCGCCACGGCAATGGTGAGAAGCACCTGGTCATGCAGACCCGCATGATCTATAGCTATGCCCTGGGCTACCGCCTGACCAAGAACTCGACTTACCTCGCCAACGCGCGCCAAGGAGTCGCGTTCTTCCGCGAGCATTTCTACGATCAAGAGCACGGTGGCTGGTTCCGGACGACTAGTCGCGACGGCGAGCCAATCAATCGCGACAAGTGGCCCTACGGGATCGCCTTCGCGATCTACGCCCTGGCCGACTATTACCGAGCGAGCGGCGACCGCGACGCCCTACGGCTCGCTGTCGAGACCTTCGATTTGCACTGGCAGAAATCTTGGGATGCGGAGCGGGGTGGCATCTTCTGGAACCTCGCACGGGATTGGTCGCCCCTCGACCCATCCAAGCGGATCGACAGTATGCTCCACACGATGGAGGCCTCTTCGTCCCTCTTCGCCGCGACCGGTGAGCGACGCTATCTGGAATGCCTCGATCAGCTCTGCGCGACGATCATCCGCTATACCTACGACCCGATGCATGGCTGCACCCACGAGTGGTTCAATCCCGACTGGACCGAAGCCCTCGACCGGACACGCGGCCTGATCAACTACGGCCACATCGCAGAAGCGGCGTGGTTCACCGCGACCGTTGCCGCCTACACTGGCGATGCCCAGGTCCGGGACTTTGGTCGCTCACTATTGGGCTTCGTCTTGCGCCACGGCTGGGACCAGACCAATGGCGGCATCTACTCTTACGGTCACGCCGACGGTCGTCCGGTGGACACCAACAAGGTCTGGTGGATGCAGGCGGAGCTACTCGGTGGGCTTTCGCTCGCCTACCGTTTGACCGGCGACGTTCTCTACCGTGGCTGGCTCGACGCGCTCGCGCGGTTTATCTTCGAAAAGCAGCGTGATCCGTCGGTCGGCGAGTGGAACGCGACGGTCTATGCTGATGGCACGGTCCACGACGGACGGAAAGGATCGCCGAGCAAGGCAGCCTACCACGTCGTGCAGGCGTTGTACCACGCGGCAGCGAATCTCTCGGCGCCGTCGACGGCCTCGCTCCCTGCCGCGTCCGTAGCCGACTGGTCAGTCTTCGCGCTCTGACTATCAGGGGCGGAGACAGAGGGCATGGCGTGAGGCTGGAGACCGGGTAGTTGTTCTTCAGCTTGACCAAAATCCCGCCACCAGGTACCCTGCAACCAGCAACCACGACATCCTTGGAAACGGAGGGTACTTGGATGGCGACGACCGCCTGCCCCAACATCCTGATGATCATGGCCGACCAGCTCAGTGCTCTAGCAACCTCCCCTTACGGCAATCCCTACGTCTTGACTCCCCACCTGCAAGAGCTCGCCGACCGCGGAGTCGTCTTTCAGAATAGCTATTGCAATTTCCCGCTCTGCGTGCCGTCGCGCGCTTCGATGGTCAGCGGTCGACTTTGCGTGAACATCGAGAGCTACGACAACGGCTGCGAACTGCTGGCGACGACGCCGACGTTCATGCACCATTTACGTTTGGCCGGCTATCACACCGTACTCTCCGGCAAAATGCATTTTATTGGCCCGGACCAGTTGCACGGCTTTGAAAAACGGCTGACCACCGACATCTTCCCGGCCAACTACAACCTGTACCGGCCCTGGGAGGTCCAGGGGAATCCGCCCCGACCGGTCCGACCGACCATGGCCGAGCACCTCAAGCACGCTGGCCCGGTCGCCTGGAGCGATCAGCTCGAATACGACGAGGAAGTGCATTATCGGGCACTCGAGCAGCTCCGGGCGTATAGTCGACGCCAGGGGGCGAGCGCCGACCAACCCTGGTTTTTCTGCGTGTCTTACACCCACCCCCACGATCCGCCCTTCATCACCGCGGAATACTGGGACCGCTACGAAAACGTCGAGATTCCACCTCCAGAAACGCCACCGCCAGGCCACGTTCCGCACGAGTCGGATACCTGGGTGATCACCTACTGCGGCGTCGACGCGGTGGGCCTGACCGCCGAGGAGATTCAACGAGCGCGACGGGGCTATTTCGCGATGACGTCGTATTTCGACGACAAGGTTGGCGCGCTAGTCGGCGAGCTTGGCCGACTTGGCTTGCTCGACAACACGATCGTGATCGTCACCAGTGACCACGGCGACATGGTCGGCGAGCACGGCATGTGGTTCAAGCGGAGCGCCCGCGAGTGGTCGGCGCGGGTCCCGCTGATTGTCTCGTCGCCCGGTCGTTATCCAAGCGGACGACGGATCCGTGAGAATGTCTCGCTCGTCGATCTCTACCCGAGCTTGCTGAGCATGGCCGGCGTCGAGATCCCCCTGGAGCTGCCACTCGAGCTCGACGGCCACGATTTTACCCCTTTGCTCCGCGGCGAGCTGGTCGATTGGCCCAACGAGGTGTTCGTCGAAAACTATGGCGCCGGGACGATCAAACCGGTCCGGGCTCTGGTCAAGGACCGTTACAAGTACGTCGAAGTCTACGATCTGCCGCCTCAGCTCTACGACCTCGATCGAGATCCGGGCGAGTGGCACAACCTTGCCGACGATCCGCGCTATGCCGAGGTCGCCGCGGCCTTGCGAGCGCGCACTCTCGACGGTTGGGACGGCGCCGCGCTCGAAGAAAAGATCATCGAGAGCCAGCGGGTTCGCCAGTTCGTCAAGCGCGCGCTCGACGTTGGTCACAACCACCCCTGGGATTTCCAGCCGCTCTTCGACGCAACGAAGGTCTATTCGCGTCGCCACCGCGCAAACGGGCCGGACGCTGTGAAAACGGTCGTCGCTGGCTTCGAGCAGCCGAGGGAGAAGTAGTGATGGCAGCAGGATCGCGGCGCCCAAACATTTTGCTGATCATGGCCGATCAGCTCAGCGCCCTGGCGACTTCGCCCTACGGCAATCCGGACGTCCAAACGCCTAACCTCCAGGCGCTGGCCGAGCGTGGCGTGGTCTTTCAGCACAGCTACTGCAACTTCCCCCTCTGCGCACCCT
>JAJPIK010000092.1 GCA_021324795.1 Chloroflexota bacterium | reverse complement strand
GACGCTGATCACCGCGGACTTCCAAATCACTGCCTATCCCGGCCAGCCCTACGGTGAGCTGTTCGACCGCCGCGAGGATCCGCTCCAGCTTCACAATGTCTGGAACGTCCCGGGCTATCAGACGGTCAAACAAGAGCTGTTGGTGCGGCTAATGGAGGAGATCGTCCGAACGGATAACGTGCTGCCTCGACGCACGTCGCACGCGTGAGGGCAATGATACGCACCGTGAGAACAGCCATGAGTGAGGGAGCCCGGCCTGGCAGATCTCGGTCAATCTTGACGGCTCTGACGCACATTCGTTATCCTGAGTACGGCTGTGAGAGTACCTATCATCCTAGGCTCTCAGGCCAGTCGGGCGCCGTCTGAACCATGGTTGAAAGCTCGTTTCTTGGAGGCCCCAGGAAGACATGGGTGTTTCGTCCTTACCCATACCCGTGCGCCGCTCGCGCCTCTCGCTCCGGACCAAAGAAGCCCTCTGGTTCCACGTCTTTATCGGTCCTTGGATCGTCGGTTTCCTTGCCTTCACTTTTTACCCGACGCTGGCCTCGGTCTACTACAGCTTCACTCAATACAACGCGATCAGGCCGCCGGTGTTCATCGGCCTGGACAATTACCGGGTCTTGCTCCAAGACCCGGTCTTTGCCAAGTCGCTCGCGGTGACCTTCTATTACGCCGCGGTGGCGATTCCTCTCCATCTCGTGGTTGGTCTCACCCTGGCGGTTCTCCTCAACCAGCGCATCCCGGCGATGCCCTTGATCCGCACCATCTATTACCTGCCCACGGTCATGCCGGTGGTCGTCGTTGCCCTGGTCTGGATCTGGCTGTTCGATTACAACTTCGGGCTGATCAACTTCCTGATCTATCTGGCCAGTGGCCTGCACGGCCCCAACTGGCTCGGCGATCCCTACTGGGTCATGCCGGCGATCATCTTCGCGAGCCTTTGGAGCGTTGGCGGCTCGATGATCATCTACCTGGCCGGCTTACAGAGCACGCCACCCGAGCTCTACGAAGCCGCCGAGATCGACGGGGCCGGACGGGTCCGCCGTTTCTTCACGATCACCATCCCGATGGTCTCGCCGGTCATCTTTTTCAATCTGGTCATCGGCCTGATCGGCGCCCTCCAGATCTTCGCCAACGTGTACGTTCTCACCGGTGGCGGCCCGAACTACGCCTCGTACATGTACAATCTCTACCTCTACAACAACGCCTTTACCTACTTCAAGCTCGGCCTCGCCTCGGCCCAGGCTTGGATCCTCTTCGTGATCATCCTTGCCCTGTCATACGTCTTCTTTCGCAGCGCCGGGCGCTGGGTCTATTACGGAGGGAGCTGAGCGATGGCGCTGGAGAAATCGACGCTGACGGTTACTACCCGGAAGGGGCTTTCCAGCCGCCGCCGCGAAGAGCAAATCGCGCGAATCCTCAGCCTGGTCGTGCTGCTTCCGGGCATGGCGGCGGTGCTGCTCCCGGTCGTTTGGATGCTGGCGGTCTCCCTGGAAGACATGTCCCAGGTACTTGCCTTTCCTCCGTCACTGATTCCGAACCCGCTCGTTTTGCAGAATTATCCGGACGGCTTGAGCGTGCTGCCGTTCGGCCAGTATTTTCTGAATACCACTCAATACGCCCTGCTGCGCGCTCTGGGAGTTGTTCTCTCAGCGTCCCTCGCCGGTTTTGCCTTCGCCCGGTTGCGCGCGCCGGACCGCGACGTGCTCTTCGTGCTCGTCCTTTCGACGATGATGCTTCCCTATAGCGTGACGATGATTCCCCAGTTTGTGCTGTTCAAATGGCTCGGCTGGCTCGATAGCTACAAGCCCCTGATCGTGCCGGGCTGGCTTGGCGCCGCGCCGTTCTTTGTCTTCCTCTTCCGCCAGTTCTTCAAGTCGGTGCCCGAGGAAGTCTTCGAGGCGGCGAAAATCGATGGCTGCAACTATCCCCAACTCTACTGGAAGATCATGGTGCCGCTTTCGCTGCCGGCCTTCGCGACGGCGAGCATTCTCGTCTTCCAGTATTCCTGGGATGAACTGCTGGGGCCACTGATCTACATCAATTCGAATGCGAAATATCCGATCTCGCTGGCCCTAGCAACGCTGCGCTCGAGTCTCGGCAGCAGCCCTTGGAACGAGATCATGGCTGTCTCGATCGTCGCGGCATTGCCGCCGGTGCTCCTGTTCGCCTTTTTCCAGCGCTACATCATTTCGGGAGTGGTAGTGACGTCAAAGTAGGGAGGTTTGTCCATGAGGGATGAGGCTCGCAGTCGACCAATCGCGCCGCGCTTGGCGCGCCGTCGTTTTCTCGCGGCGGTGGGACTCGCCAGTGCCGCCGTCGTTGTCGCCGCTTGCGCGAGCTCGCCGAGCGCTCCACCAACCCCCGGCTCGACAACGAGCACGGTAAGCACTCTAGCTACCAAGACGACGGTGGCACCAGCGGCGAATACCACTGCCCAGGCCACGGCCAAGCCAGTCGCGAATCCCGCTGCCTCCGGCGAGCAGATGACGATTAGCTGGCTCACCCGCTCGGATCAGGGCCCGCTCGTCCAAAAGTGGTACGAACGCGACGTCGCGGCGTGGGAGAAGGAGCACCCGAACATCAAAATGCAGCTCATCGGCGTGCCCTGGGGCGACTATAACGCTAAGCTGATGGCTCTCTTCGCGGCGAACCAGATCCCCGAGGTCTTCGCCGACTACGCGGCCGGCTTTGGCACCTTCTTGCTGAATAGCGCTCTCGCCGATCTCACGCCATTCGTTCAGGCGGACAAAATCGATCTCGCCAAAACGTTCGATCCATCGGCAATCACCGCGCTGACCCGGTCGGGTAAGCTCTACGGCATGCCGATTGGCGACGACCCCCAGTTGCTTTTCTATAACCAGACGCTGTTCGAGAAGGCCGGCGTCAATCTACCGCCAACCGATTGGAGCGACAAGAAATGGACGCTCGACGTCATGCTCGCGGCGGCGAAGAAGCTAAGCCACGACGTGACCGATCCCCGCAAAGGCGAGTGGGGCATCATCTTCGACGCCGGTCAGCTTGGAACGCGCTCCTGGCTCTGGGGGGTTGATCCGTTCAATAAGACGGGCGGACCAGAGCAGACGAAAGGCTACGAAACCGGCAAGATCACCGAGGTAGATTACACCAATCCAAAGTTCGTCGAGGCGATGCAGTGGATTGCCGACCTAGCGCTGAAAGAGAAGGCTTCTCCTCATCCTTCGGACGTGCAAGCGCTGCAGCAGGGAGTTGGCGACGCCTTTATGACCGGCCGGATCGGCATGTTCGCCCAGGGAATCTGGGAATTTCGCTCGTTCCGCACTGCCAAAGTCACCTGGAAGTGGGGCATGGCACCGATGCCCTATGGGCCAACCGGGATAAACACCGACGAGCTTTTCAATAATGCCTACTTCCTCGGCCAGGGCGCCAAACACCCGGCCGAGGGCTATCAGTTCCTGAAATTCCTACTTTTAGGGAATCCGACTGTCGACTACGTGCAAACCGTCGGCGAATGGCCGGCCCGCCTCGATCTGTACGATCAGGCGATCAAAGCGATCGCTGGATTACCCGGCATGACGCAAACCGAGGAGGAAATCCGCCAGGTGGTCACCGGCGCGTTCGACCATGGCTTTGAGACTCCCGGCAAAACGATCGATCGCTACGTCGAGTTCAACAACGCCTGGGTCCAGACTAGCGCGCCGATCTGGACCGGTCAGGCCAGCGCCGCCGATGGCCTCAAGCAAGTGCAGGCGAAGATGCAGACCTTGGTCAATGGACAGTGACGGAGTCCCCGCCCTTTCAAGGCAAGGACTTCTACCTAACCATCACACTCTCTCCAGTCAATTATTTCTGCGACTTTTATCGAATGAAAGGAGACCATTGCTTAATGACTAATCTGATGTCCCGCGACGTATTCTCCAACCGGCGCCTCAGCCGCCGGACGATGCTCTCTACCCTTAGTCTGGCGGTGGCCGGCGTGGCGCTGGCCGCCTGCAGCGGCCAATCGGCCAGCACTCCCTCCGCCGGTAGCGGCCAGACGACGGCGAGTGGCCGCGCGACTGCTTCATCTGGCGCGAGCGCGACCGTGGCTGCGAAAACCGCTCCCCCATCCGGGGCATCGTCGGCCACGACCGGCGGCAAGGCGGCCATTACCTTCTTGATTCGCTCGGACATGGGCCCCTTGATCGCCGCCTGGAACAAACGCAGCGCCGATAATTTTATGAAGGCGAATCCCAACGTCACTGTCAACCTCGTCGGCGTGCCCTGGGGCGACTATAACGCCAAACTGCTGGCGATGTTCGCTGCCGACCAGATTCCCGAGGTCTTCGGCAACTGGGCGGCTGGCTTTGGCACCTTCCTGATCAATGGCGCCCTCCAGGCAGTGACCGATTTCGTCAAAAACGATAACCTCGACCTGAGCAAACGGTTCGAGAAGTCGGCCGTCGACGCCCTCACCCGCGATGGCAAGCTCATGGGCATGCCCGACGGCGACGAGCCGACGATCCTTTTCTACAACAAGACGCTTTTCGATAAGGCCGGGATCAAGCCGCCACCCATCGATTGGAGCGACAAGTCCTGGACGCTTGACGCGTTGCTGACCGCGGCCACGAAATTGAGCCACGATCAGACCGACCCGCGCAAGGGCGAATGGGGCCTGATCGTCGACGGTAACGCCATGCAGCTCGGCGTTGGCTCCTGGCTCTGGGGCGTTGATCCATACAACAACCTCGGTGGCCCGGAAAAGACCCAGGCCTACCAGACCGGCAAGGTGACCGAAGCCTTTTACGACGCGCCAAAGTTCGCGACCGCGATGCAGTGGTATGCCGACCTGGCGCTCAAAGCAAAAGTCTCGCCCCATCCGTCCGACGTTCAGGCCCTTTCCCAAGGTGTCGCCAACCCCTTCGTAACGGGACGGATAGGCATGTGGGTGAGTGGACAATTCAGCTTCACCGTCGTGGCGAATGCCAAGCCCAAGTGGCAGTGGGGTATTGCCGCCCTGCCGTATGGACCCGCGGGACTGAATACGAGCCCTCTCTACAATGACTCGTTTTTCCTCGGCAAGGGTGCCAAGCAATTGTCCGCGGGCTGGCAATTCCTGAAATATCTCACCCTCGATGCGGGCGCCGAGGACTACACCACGTCGACGGGCTTCTGGCCAACGCGGCTCGATCTTTGGGAGAAGTCAGCCAAGGCGATGGCGGCGCTTCCCGGCATGACTCAATCCGCCGAGGAGATTCAGCAGGCGATCACCGGGGCATTCAAGCAGGGCTTTGTCACCCCGGGCAAGACGCTCGACCGCTACGTCGAGCTGAACAACGCCTGGGTCCAGACCAGCGCCACGATCTGGACCGGCCAAACCCCGGTCGCCGACGGTCTCAAGCAGGTCCAATCGAAGATTATGAGCGTGATTACCTCAAAGTAAGAAAAGAGAAGCGGGAATGGGATATCACCTCTGCTCCTGCCTTGCTCTGAGCCCATGGACAAAGATGGTACGACTGCTATAGCCGCAGCAAAGGTTGAGCCGATGATGACCAGACTACAAGCTCGAGGAAAACGTCCACCAATACCTTCCTTCACACTGGCACAGCACGGTCTCCTCCAACGGCAGTGTGCCTGCGGTGGGACGCCCGGCTTGGCTGGCGAGTGCGCCGAGTGTCGCGAGAAGCGGTTAGGCTTGCAGCGCCAGTCCGATGGTCAGGCGACACCTACCCTGGTGCCACCTATTGTGCAGAATGTGCTGCGCTCGTCCGGTCGGCCACTGGATGCAGCGACGCGGGCATTCATGGAGTCTCGCTTGGGGTACGACTTCGGCCAGGTGCGGGTACACGCCGATGACCAGGCGGCGGAGTCGGCGCGCGCGGTGCACGCGCTCGCCTACACCGTGGGCAGAGACGTCGTCTTCGGGCAGGGCCGCTTCGCACCAGCTACCTCGGAGGGTATACGGCTGCTCGCCCATGAGCTCGCTCATGTGGTGCAGCAGCGCGGTCGCGCGCCTTCAGCAGTGCTGCCGCTTTCACAGCCCAACGATCGCCTCGAGTGCGAGGCCTCTGAAGTCGCCGAGTCGCTGATCGGCGGATCCTCGGTGCTTGCCCGATTGCGTGAGCATAGCGAGGCGCCATTTCTCGGTCGGGACAATGCTAGTCAGACGACCGCGGTCCTTCACCTCGGCATGGTGCCCAATACCGGCCTGCAGTTCTTCCCGCTGCAGATCACGAGCACGCGTATCGGCCCCGTCTCGGGCCTCGGTGGGCTCGCCAGCGACAGTCGGAACCGCTTATCAGTCATTGTTGGGCAGGCGATGAGCTTGCGCCGCCTGGCTGGCCTCCTCCTCCCACTCTGGAACTCGGCCGCGCCTTTCACGCCACCGGGGACCACGACGCCGCTGGTCACGCCGACGCTGACCGCCGATGTTCTCGCGAGGGGTCTACTCGTCTACAACCGCTATTACTTGCGCGTGCTGTCGCAGCCCACGCCGTCGATGATGGGATGGATGGGCGGTCTGCACTTCCCGCTGCCGATCGAGATCGATGCAACCGGTGAGGGCGTCGTCAGCAACGATCTGATCCGGAGCCTCGCCAGTGCCTTCGACGCCGCGTGGGAGCCGCTGCTCGATCGGCCAGCCTCGGCCGTGGTCACGCCCTCGTCGGCCGACCTGCGCCAG
The DNA here is from genome assembly GCA_021324795.1 of Chloroflexota bacterium. Lineage (GTDB taxonomy): Bacteria > Chloroflexota > UBA6077 > FW602-bin22 > CADDYW01 > JAJPIK01. The sequence goes on along the minus strand of JAJPIK010000092.1, from coordinate 15,565 downwards.
TCGGTCGCCGATTTCCTCGCTGCTACCCCTGACTCCGACGCGCGTGGCACCGCCCTCGCGACGCGCGCGATCACGAATCCGGTCGAAGCAACCCCATTCGTGGCGGAGGCATTCAACCAACTCGGCACCACTCGCTTCGAGGTTGCACTGGCATTCATGGATTCGTCAGTCAACTCACAGATTGCCCTGCTCGCTTCCCAACGCGCTGGCGCTGCCATCCTCGGAGCAATCCGGATTGCGCTCGCTGCTGCGCCGCCGACGCTCTCGACGCGACAACAGGAGAGTCTGGCGCGCGCGAACTATATGCTTGGCCTCGTCGCCACTATCACACCGCGGGAGATGCCTTTCATCCAGCCCACCGCGATCAGCGCCAATGGCGTGCACATGGTCGCCGGGTTCGAGGGCTTCTGTTCGAATCTTTACGACGACGCGATGCCCGGCTGCGGCCGCGGGCGCGGCCACTGCACCATTGGATTCGGTCATCTCGTACACCTCAACCCCTGCGACGGCCGCGCGAGCGAAACCCCCTTCCTGGGGGGTATCACCCGTCAGCAGGGCGAGCAGTTACTTTCTGGCGAGCTTGCTGCCTCTGCTAACCGGGTCCGCAACCAGGTGACGGTACCGCTCAGTCAGGAGCAGTTCGACGCACTGGTCAGCTTTGACTTCAACACCGGGCGGCTGAACGCACTCGTGCCCGATCTCAATGCCAACCACTTTGCCAACGTGCCGGGGATCATGAATCAGTTCATCCATTCGCAAGGAGTTGTGCTGCCCGGACTGGTCGCCCGCCGTGCCGCGGAAAGTGCACTCTTCTCGAGAGGAATCTACCCGCCGTGAGGTTTCGACCGTTATCCACCCGTCCAATGGGAAGGAGTGGGCTGGTATGCGCGACATTTTGATCAATCGTTACTTCGGCATCCAGTGGATTAACGATATGGGAGCTTATTCAGGATGACTTACCGCACCTCCACATCGACATCGAACAGATTTTGAAAGAGATTTGACCGACATCATGGAAAATCAACGTCCCAACATCCTGATCTTTATGACCGACCAAGAACAGGCAGCCGTCGTCCATCCAGACCACCCATGCCAGACTCCTAATGCGACCCGGCTTGCCCGCGACGGTGTTCTCTTTCGTAACGCCTTCTGTCCGACCGCCCACTGCTGCCCGTCGCGCGCGACCTTCATGACTGGCCTTTACCCAAGTCGACACGGCGTGTACAACAACGTCAGTAATCCGACCCGAATTCATGGCACGGTTTACCCGGGCGTGCGTATGTTTTCAGAGGGATTACGGGAGGCGGGGTACAATCTGGCCTATGCCGGTAAGTGGCACGTCTCCGACGTCGAGGGCCCCGGCGATCGCGGTTGGGAAGAGCTCGTCGTCACGAGCAATAAGGGAAGCTACAAAGATCGCGACCTGGAGCAGTGGCGCGAAAGAGCGAGCATGTCCGATGAGAGTGGTCCTCGCCAGCGTGGCCAGGTGCTCCGCCCCGGCTGGGGCAACTACCAGCTTTACCGCTCCTTGCCGACCAGCGCTGCCGAGCCATACGGCGGTCATCACGATCCGAAGGTCGTGCAGTCGGTACTTGATGTCTTGCCCCGCCTGGCGAGGTCCGCCGCTCCCTGGTGCCTCTACGTCGGTCCACATGGTCCGCACGATCCGTTTCACGTTCCGGATCGCTTCGTCCAGATGTACGATCCGAAGTCGATCTCCTTACCGCCTAGCTTCGCCGATCAGATGGAAGACAAGCCACGTATCTATCAACGGATGCGGCGTCAATACTGGGGACAGCTCAGCGAAGACGAGGTGCGCGAGTCGATTGCCCATTACTGGGCCTATTGCACGATGGAGGACGAGCTTTTTGGCCAGGTGCTCGATGCGCTCGAGGCAATCGGCCAGGCGGAAAACACGCTCGTCCTGCGCCTATCTGACCACGGCGATTACTGCGCAGCGCACGGTCTCTATTGCAAGGGCGTGCCGGCCTTTCGTGAGGCGTACAACATCGCTTGCATTGCCCGCTGGCCGGCCGGCATCCGTCGGCCCGGCCGCGAAGTCGATGACTTCGTCACCCTGGCCGATTTTGCGCCGACCTTCCTTGACCTGGCCGGCCTGACTCCACCAGCCGATCTCACTGGACGGAGCCTCACCCCCTTCTTTCGTGATGAAGCGCCGACTGATTGGCCAGACGCTTTTTACAGTCAGTTCAACGGAGTCGAGCTTTACTACAGCCAGCGCCTGGTGATGACCCACGACTTCAAGTACGTTTACAACGGCTTCGACTTCGACGAGCTCTACGACTTGCGTGAAGATCCACACGAAGTGGTCAACCTCGCCAATAATCCCGCCTACGACGAGATCAGGCACGAGCTCGTCCGCAAGATGTGGCGCTTCGCTGGCCAGACGAAGGATATCGTTTTCAACCAGTACGCTACTGTCGCCTTCGCCCCCTGGGGCCCGGCCGACGCATTTCGCGAGTGAGATTCCTCCGTTCGCCAGTCTACCTGATTCCCAGCCGCTCGCAGACTTCGTCTAGCTCGCGCTGGGTGATCTCATCGAGCGGATCGGCCGGAGCACGGACGTGAGCCGTCTTGAAGATGCCACGGCGACGGAGAATCTCTTTGTGAATCTGGTGGCCCTGGCGCAGGCCGCCGGCGCCCAGCCGACCGATCGGGGCGATCTCGTTCTCCCAGACAACGCGCGCCGTTTCGGCGTCGCCCGCGCGCCAGGCGTTCCAGATCTTGACGAAGGCGTGCGGCGTGTCTGCCCAGCCCATCGTGCCCACCGAACCGCGGCGTAGCTCTTCGAGCAGAGTCATCGCTCCGGCTCCGCCGAAGATCGTCACCAACCCTTTGCTGGCTTGCACTGCCTGGTAAACCCGCAGCGCGGGCGGCTGGCTTTCGATCTTGGCGTAGCGCACGCGCTCGCTTTCCTCGGCGATCTGACGGATCAATGGCGCTGGCACCGTGGCCGCCGCGGTATCCTGGATGAAGATAGGTACGCGCACGGCGTCGGAAATCGCCTTGAAATATGAGCGTGTCTCACTTGCCGTGATCCCGGTCGGCGGAGTGCACATGACAGCCGCGGCACCAAGCTCTTCGGCTTGCTTGCTATAAAGAATGGCCGGATAGTTGGCCATCGCGCCAGTGTTGATCACGACCGGCACCCGGCTTCGAGTCTGGTCGACGACGATGCGAATGACCCGCTCGCGCTCGGTCTCCGAGAATTTGAAGATCTCGCTCCCCAGGGCAACGCCCAGTCCGTGGACGCCCGCGCTAACGTTGTACTCGATCTCTTTGCGCAGATCCTCTTCGTCGATCTCGCCATGCTCGGTGAAGGGGGTCAACAGAATGGGGAAAATTCCCTGCATTGGCTCATGAGCCATGTCAGTCTACTCCTTTCATTTCGGATCGCCGGGTTCCAACTCGTGCGGAGGTGGCCATCGGCGCCCGGTAGATGACGCGTTTGCCTTCGAGCAAGGTTATCCTCCTCTCCGAATTGCATGCGCCTGCATCACCTCACGATTCAATCCCACGCCCAGACCCGGCGCCGTCGGCAGCGGAATGTGGCCGTCGACGACGATCTCGCGCCCGTCGACGAGATCGCCTCGCCAGGGGGTCACCCCCCAACAGTATTCCAGGATCAAGAAGTTCGGGCAAGTGAAGGCGAGGTGGACGCTCGCCGCGGTGGCGATCGGGCCGGACATGTTGTGGGGTGCAATCGCCACGTCGTAGACCTCGGCCATCGCCGCCACTTTCTTTGCTTCGAGGATGCCGCCGATCCATTTGACGTCGGGCATCAGAACGTCGAGCGCGCGCTGCTCAAGGATCTCGAGAAAGGCTGTCCGCCCCCAGAGCTGCTCACCGGCGCTGAGCCGGGTGGTGATCCGATGGCGCAGCTCGGCAAGCTGGCTCGCCTGATCGATCCGAAACGGCGTCTCGATCCAGAAAATGTCGTAGGGCTCGATCTTCTCGGCAGCTTTCAGCGCACCGTGAAAGTCCTGGCTGAAGCTGAAGTCGAGCAGCAGGTCGACGTTTGGACCGATCGCCGCGCGAACTTGCTTGACCCGCTCGACGGCGAGCGCCAGCACCTCTCGCTCCGGCTTCGGATTGCGCTCCAGACTGAGCCGAAACGGATTGAACTTGACCGCGGTAAAGCCTTGCGACACCGCTTTGCTCGCGTTCTCGGCGTACTCCTCCGGAGACTTCGAGCGGGTCGCGACCTCGATGTTGGCGTAGAGGCGAATCCGGTCGCGAACGCTTCCCCCGAGAAGCTGGTAAACTGGCACACCAAGGATCTGGCCACAAAGATCCCAGAGCGCGTGCTCGAGGCCGCTACAGGCAGCATAGAGAATTCGGTGGGCGTCGGCACGCCGGAGCAGACGCGTCCGGTCTTCGATCAGGTCGAGCGGATTGCGGCCGACGTAGAGCGGGGCGAGCGCCTCGAGCTGAGCCACGACGCCCCAATCGAGGCGGTTTTGACTTGCTTCGCCAACGCCAATCAGGCCGGTGTCGGTCTCGACCTCGATGAAAAGCCAGCTCCGGGCGCCCTCGCCGTCGACCACCGTCGGGGTGATTCGGGAGATCTTATGTTCCTCAACCTTTGATGGCACCTGCCACTCCTTCGATGAAATAACGCTGCAGCGCCAGGAAAACCGCGACGACCGGCACGATGCCGATCAGCGCCCCTGCTGCCATGCCGGTCCAGTCGCTGGTGTACTCACCTTGGAAGGCGAACATGCCAACACCCAGCGGTCGCAAGTTCGACGCGGTGAGGGTGAAGACGAGGGGGATGAAGAAGGCATTCCAGGTGAAGATCGTCTGCATGATACAGATCGTCACGATGATCGGCGCGCCTAACGGCAGCATGACGCGCCAGAACGTGCCAAGGAAGCCACAGCCGTCGATCCGCGCCGCCTCGGCCACCTCGTTGGGCAAGCGATTGAAGTAGCCGGCCGCGAGGAGCATGAAGACGGCCAGTTGGGGCGAGCCGGCCTCGGCGAGAATCACGCCGAGCAGAGTATTCAGCAAGCCAAGCTGATAGGCGATGCCAAACAATGGCACGATGATGTAGCCCGGCGGAACGAAGAGACTGACCGCGAAGAGGAAAATCACGACGTTTCGGCCAGTAAAGCGGTAGCGTCCCAAGACGTAACCGGCCATCGTCACCGTCAAAAGGGTGACGACGACGGCACCGCCGGTCATGATCACCGTGTTCAGAAAGTAGAGATCGAATCGCGCCAAGGTCCAGGCGCGGACGAAGTTCGCCAGGGTCGGCTGGGCGGGAATGATCGAGAGGGGTGAGGCGAACAATTCCTGATCGTTTTTGAACGCGACCGAGGCCATCCAGACGAACGGGTAAACCCAGAGCGTGCCGAGGACGATCAAGCCGAGGTGCGGCAGCAGTCGAAAGGCCGGAAAACGACGTCCGGCACCTTCCTGACTCGACGGCCACGGTCGGGCCGATTCGTGGGACGTGATCATTGATTCGACCGTAACCTTCGTAAGACGAGTCCCTGTCCGAGCGCCATGATCACACTGACGATGGCAAACAGCACCGCCGCGCTGGCCGCGTAGCCGAGACGCACCGCGCCACTGGCGCTAGAAAACGCGAAGCGATAGATGTAAATGCTGATGACCTCGGTCGCGTAGAAGGGACCACCACCGGTCATCGTCTCGATCAGGTCAAAGACCTTGAGCGCGCCAACCAGCCCGAGGATCAGGATGATCGCCCCGATTGGCAGGATCGTCGGCACGGTAATGTGCCGAAAGAGCGCCCAGCGGCCGGCCCCGTCGACCTTGCCGGCCTCGTAAAGCTCCTCGGGAACCGCCTGTAAGGCGGCAAGCCAGTAGACCATGTGAATGCCGAGGTTTTTCCAGATCGCGATCGCGATCACCGCGAGCAAGGCGGTTCGCCCGGCCGCCAGCCAATCGATGCCCTGACTGATGACGCCGAGACGTTCCAGGATCAGGTTCGGCGGGCCGTAGAGCGGACTGAAGAGAAAGCCCATGACGACGCCGACGATCGCCGTGTTCGTGACGACCGGCAGGAAGAACAGGGTCCGGTAAAAGGTCGTTGCCTTGAGGCGCTTGTTGTTCAGAATGACCGCGACGACCAGTGCCAGAAAGACCTGAATCGGTACGACCCCGAGCATGTAGGCAATCGTGTTCCAGAAAGCGTTCCAGAAGTAGGGATCGGCGATGACCTCGCGATAGTTGGCCAGCCCGATAAAGGTGCCGTTGTCGCCAATGCCGGACGTGTCATAGAGCGAGAGGAACACCCCGCTGATCATCGGCCAGATCGTGAAGATCCCGTAGACCAGCAACGCCGGTAAGAGAAACAGGTAACAGGGAAGGTCTCGGCGAAGCGTCTTGCCCAGACCCGCCCCGAAAGGGCGGGTCCGCGGCGACCTGATGAGGGCGGCGCTCATTTCAGCGCCTTGTACTCGGCGTCTTCGTAGTCTTTCGTGGGATCCCAGTTCGGGAAAACCCAATCATTCCGACTCACCTTGGCGCCCTTCGCTTGCGCGGCCTTGATCGACGAATCGAGCCCCGCGTTCATTTTGTCCGAGAGATCTTTCAGCCCGGTCTTGTAATCCGCGACCTGGCCAGACATGATGCCCTGGAGTAATGCCTGAATGTCCGGCGAAGGGTCGTGATAGATCTCGAGGGTTGCGCTCTCCTCCGAATTGCGGCGGATCACGTCCGGTGGCACCCGCCGCTCGGAAGCCAAAAGCTGGGCGCAATGCGCCGCCTGTTGGCTCGGAAAATACTCTGGCTTATTGACGTAACTGATCGCCGACGAGCCCAGGCCCATCTTCACCATCTGGGTCTCGGCCTCCGGACCCCAGCGCCACTCCATGTACTTCACCGCGGTCTGGGGAATCTTCGTGTGGGCGGCGGCAAAGCTCACCGTCACCGCCTGGCGCGGGTACTCGAGGTATCCCTTGCGGCCGCCGTCCGGCCAGGGAAGGTGGGAAACGTCGAAGTCGATGTTCTTGTTGGTCAGGAAATCCTGAATGTTCCACGGGCCATAGACGAAGAAGGCGGCTTTTTCCTGGGTGTACTGGGTCACCGCGTCGGTGCCGGTGATGCTCAGGAAGCCGGGATAATAGCTGCCATCCTTCTTCATCGCCAGGAGCAGTTCGACCGCGCTGACGAATGGCTCGGAATTGAACTCGACCTTGCCAGTCAGGTAATTCCAGCGCTGGAAGCTCGGCTGGGCGCCGTGGCCGCCGGCGTCCGAGGACAGATAGCCGGCGTCATCCATGAAGCGGTTGATCTGCTTGCCGCCCTCGATAATCCCGAAGAACTGTCCCTTACCAGCCTCGGTGATCTTCTTGGCTTGATCGCGCCATTCACTCCACGTTTCCGGTGGCTTGTTCGGATCGAGGCCGGCCTTGCGCATCAAGTTCTTGTTGTAGAAGAGAAAGCCACCCGGTTGGAAGGCGACGTTCGGCATCGCATAGATCTTGCCGTAGAAGACAGTGGTACCCTCCTCCCAGAGTTCTTGGGGCATTTTCTGCTTGAAGTCGGCGTCGAGGAGTGGACCGATCTCGAGGAACCAGCCATCCTTCACTGGTCCGTAGAGGGGTAGCCAGAATGGTCCGAGGAACACATCCCAGAGTTGTCCACTCTTGACTGCCAATGGCAAAGCCGTGCGGTACTGGTCGAGCTGCATCGCGGTGTGGTCGATGGTGACGTTGGGATTCATTTTCGTGAACTGGTCCTGGACCCAGTTCTGAAAAGCGAGCCCCGGTCCAGCGGTTGCCGTGTCGGCGATGCGCAGCTTCGTCGCTTCTCCGGCGCTGGCGTTGGTCGTCGCGGGTGTACTCGCCGTGCTGGTCACGCTCGGCGCCGGTCTGGTCCCGGTTATCGCGACGGTTGGCTTGGCACTCGCTGGCGCCCCGATCGGCTGGCTAGGGGCGGCGGTTGGCGCGGCGTTACCCCCGCTGCAGGCGGCAAGTAAGCTGGCTGAGCCGATTGCACAAAGAGTGAGCAGGCGCCGGCGATTTAGACTCGGCATACTACGTGAATGAGTCATCTCTCAAATACCCTCCAAGTTTCGACTAAAGCAAACGACGCTGGCCTTACTCAGCAGGCGTCCCTCCGTGGGGGTGGTCTGGCGGACACGGTACGGCTCATTCGGGACATCGGCGGTCCACGGAATGCCCGGTAGAGGCAGGCATGGGGGGCCTGTCCCTACCATGGCTCTGTGGCTTGGGGTTCCGTTCATCATCGCTGACGGCTCGTCGCGGCGAGTCCGGTTGATTCACGGATGACTAAGCTCAGTGGAAGGACGTAAGGATCGAAGCTGACCGTCTCGTCTCCAGCCGTTAGCCGAATTAGCAGGTCAACCGCGAGCTGCCCCATCTCCCGAATTGGCTGGCGAATCGCCGTCAATGGAGGGTGGAAGTATTGGCACGATGGAGTGTCGTGAAAGGTTACGAAGGAAAGGTCATGGGGAATGCGGATACCCCGGCCGGCCAGCGCGGCAAGGGCCGGGATCGCGACCCATTCACCAGCAGCGATCAGCGCGGTCGGAACGGGTGGTTGGGCCCACAAGCGGGCGATCGCTTCGGCGACGAACGCACCGGGTGCTCGTTCAGCTTGGGGGGGGCGTTCGATCGGCACCACCGTCTTATCGCTAAAGGGAAGTCCTGCCCGTTCGAGCGCACGCCGTAGCCCTTCGACTCTTAACCCATCCCGTCCGGTGAGCTGGGGACCACTCAGCAGGGTGATCTGGCGGTGGCCGAGGCGCACGAGGTGCTCGACCGCCTGAGCGATACCGTCGGGAATGTCCGTGCCGACGGCAACCGAGCCGGGGGAAGGGTATGGCCGGTCGACGACAACGTGGCGAACTCCTTGCTTGCGCGCAGCGTGAAGCAAGCCGTCGTCGGCGTCTCCGAGGAAGAGCAATCCCATCAAGCGCTGGTGACGGACCAGGACGTCCAGACCGTTCGCCGCGGTCTTTTCGCTAAGCCGGGCCGGGACAATCGTCAGCACTCGCTCGCGCGCCGCCGCCGCCGTGGCAATACTGTCGACGACTGCACTGTAGTAATAGCCACCCAGCGATTGTCCTGGTGATAGATAGAGCCCAACCCCGTCGTGGGTTTGTCGCCCGAGCTGGGGACGAAACTTGTGCTCGCGCAGTAGTGCGAGGACTCTTTCCCGAGTCTCTGGCCGCACGTCCGGTTTGCCGTTGAGCACGCGACTCACCGTAGCGGGCGACGTATGACAAGCGCGAGCAATGTCAGCGATGTTCACCTGATTCTGCCTTAGCTTGGCTTTGTCTGAAGAAGCTTGTCCATCTGGGGCTTGATCGTTTGCATGACCTTTTCAGCGGTCTGCGAGCCGTCCCAGAGGTAAGCAAGCTCCTTGATCAGCATGTTCTCGATCTCCGACCAATTCCACACGAATGGATTTGGCTTCACATAATGGAGTCCGTCCAGGAAGATGTTGCCGTGGAGTGGCGTCATCGTTGGATGTCCCCAGATCTGCTGAGCTACTGAGATACGTGACGGTAGCGCAGCACCCCCGGCCGCCAGCTTCGTCTCGGCGTCGGCGCTCACCAGGAAGCTCGCAAGCTTCCAAGACTGATCGACGAACTTGGTGGACTTTCCGATCGCCCAGCCCGGGCCGCTGGACTGATTCGCGAACCCGGCTCTGCCGGCCGGCAGCAAGCCGGTATCCCAGTTGAAGTGCTCGGCGTTTTTCCGCAGAAATGTGATCTGGGTGAGCTCCTCGGTCGCCATGCCAATCTTGCCGGTTGCAAAAAGGCTCAGGCCATTTTCCGTGCTCAGGACGGCCGGCGTCGGCGCGACCTTGTACTTGTAAATCAAGTCTTGAAGAAATTGAAACGCTTCGACCGTGGCCGGCGCGGTTACCATCGCTTCGGTGCGGTCGGCGTTCATGAAGTCACCGCCGTTCGCCCAGATCCAAGGAGCGTAGAATATGAAGCTATCCGGGACCAGACAGCCATACTGGGCTGCTGCGCCCCGGGTGCCCGCCCCGATAGTCAGTGCCTTGGCCGCGTCGACGAACGCCTGGAAGTTCCAGTTCGTGTCGCCGTAGGCGAGCGGCGGCGGCTTGATCCCGGCCGTTTGGAATAGCGCCTGATTGAAGAAAAGAGCACGGTCGTTGACCTGGCCGGGCAAAGCCATCAGCTCGCCCTTGACCGAGTAAGCGTCGATTCCGGCCTTCCAGAAGTCTTGGAAGTCGTAGTTTGCCGCTTTTGCCACCGGGGTAAGATCAAGCAACTGATTACGGACGACCCACGCGCCGAGGTTCTGGGCGTTCATCCAGAAGACGTCCGGCAGAAGCCCTCCCGCCGCCTGAGTGAGCAGCTTGGGAAAGTAGTTGTCGGTGGTCGGCGTGTAGGTCACGCTGATGTCCGGGTTTTCTTTCTGGAACTGATCGACCAGGCTGTTAAAGATGGTCGCGACCTCGACGATGCTGAAGTTGGTGAGATTCAGGTGGACGGCCTGACCGGCCTTCGGCTTCGTGGTGACGAGCGGTGCTTGCGATGCCCCCGTCGGAGTCACGGGTAGCTTCGTCGCTACGACCGGTTGAGCCGGAGCAGGAGCTTGGGTGGCCGCGGTTGCCTGAGTTGGTATGGCCTGGCTGGCCGAGGCCGGCGCACTCGTCGGACTCACCGGCGCGCTTGCCTGGCTGCAGGCGAGCACGACCAGGCCGGCGATCAGCGAAGCGCCGGTCGAAGCGAGCAGGGCACGTCGGGTCCACCGCCGATTCGTCGCATCGTGCTGAGCCCGGATGCGTTCGTTTTCCATTGCCATTCTCCTCTGGGGTTCTGAGACTGGTTGGTTCGCCGGCACATTTCCGAAACTATTTCGGTTATCTACCGGAAAGCTTTGGATACATTAGCGCAATGGTATGGAGACGTCAAGATCTTCGATCTTCGCTGACGATTTACGGATGGTGCTTGATCAGGCTCAGACATGCCGCTAGAGAGAGGCGAATGATTTCCTTATGAGTGAGCTGTATAGAATGTCTCTCCGCATCCCGGATATCTACGTCAAGCGTGAACGGCGCGAGTGAATTGTGCCGAAGGCACAATTCATCTTTAGCTTCATTGTTGCTAGCACCCGTAGCCGGGAAGTATGCCTGAACGGTATCGTGTCTATGGCACGGTAAGCTGCACGGTGAACTGGTTGGAGAGATGATCCCCTAATGAACTCTGGTGATACGGCTTGGATCCTGGTCTCGACTGCGTTGGTCATGCTGATGACCCCGGCGCTGGGATTCTTCTACGGCGGTCTGGTTCGTAAGAAGAACGTGCTCGCTACCCTGATGTATAGCTTCTTCACCTTCTGCTTGATTAGCGTCCAGTGGGTCCTCTGGGGCTACAGCCTTGCCTTCGGTCCGGACCACGCCGGTCTGATCGGCGGGCTCGATTGGCTTGGCCTCAACGGCGTCGGCTTGCAGCCCAACCCGGATTACGCTCCGACGATCCCCCATCAGGCATATATGCTCTTCCAGATGATGTTTGCCGCGATCACGCCGGCCTTGATCAGTGGGGCCTTCGTCGAGCGCAAGCGCTTCAAGTCTTTCGTCTTCTTCACTCTACTCTGGGCGACGTTCGTCTACGATCCGATTGCCCACTGGGTGTGGGGGAATGGCGGCTGGCTTCACCGGCTTGGCGCACTGGACTTCGCCGGTGGCACAGTCGTTCACATCAGTTCAGGGATGTCCGCTCTCGTCGCAGCGATCGTTCTCGGTCGGCGGCTTGATTTAGGGAAAGAACCGATCGAGCCGCACGATGCGACGATGACGATCCTTGGCGCTGCCCTGCTGTGGTTTGGCTGGTTCGGGTTCAACGCGGGGAGCGCGGTCGTCGCCGGCACCCTCGCGGTATCCGCCTTTTTGACGACGAACACCGCCGCAGCCATGGCCGCACTGACCTGGGTAACCGCGAGCTGGTGGCACAAAGGACAACCGAGTGTGATTGGAGCGGCAGCAGGCGCGGTGGCCGGCCTAGTCGCGATTACCCCGGCCGCCGGCTACGTGAGTGTGACCGCGTCGATCTTTATCGGATTGTTAGCCGGTGCTGGCTGCTACCTGGCAGTGCAGCTCAAGCCGCATCTCCGGGTGGACGATGCACTCGACGTCGTCGGCGTCCATGGAGTGGGCGGGACGATCGGTGCGTTGGCGACCGGTCTCTTTGCCTCGGTCGCGATCAACGCGGGCGGTGCAAATGGTCTCTTTTATGGAAATCCGCATCAATTGCTGATTCAAGTCATCGCCGTGCTCGCCGCGTGGGCGTACTCGGCCATGGGCACTTTCGTGATTCTGAAGATCGTCGACCGTGCTTTCGGCCTCCGGGTGGAAGCCGAAGCGGAGCGGGCGGGACTCGACGCGAGCCAGCACGGCGAGCTGGCCTATCAGCTCTAAAGTCTTGGAGGAACGAGCAATGCTCGCGATTGGCGCAGTTGCACTGTTTATTCTGATGATCGTCGTCTGGGCCGCGCTACCCGGTGGCGCTCGGACGGGTGGCGAGTAAGTCTGATCTGACTACTGCTGGCTTACGCCGATTAGTTGCGGGCTAAGCCGGCAGGAAAGGGAACAGCCTCCGTAGCTCGGCCTCATTCGGCTGGGCGCCATACTCGGAGATCTCGAACGCTTCGGCGTAGCGCACTTCCCTCGCGCGTTCTGCGCCGTACCAGCGAGCCAGGACTCCCCGATGCCGTTCCGCGAGGTCGGCGAAGCGCGGTAGATACTTCTCTGCCAGCCAGCGGCGGCGGCTTGCCTCGTCCTTGGGCACCTCTGCGAGATGGCCAGCGTTGTACGGTAGCCACTCGTAGACCTGTGACGTGTGACAATGCAAAGCGTCGAGCTTGCGCTCGATGACGGAATCGACGTCAATCACCACGTCTGGAGTGAAAGGATAGGGCCGCTTGAAGCGGTCGGCCACGTAGGCGATCACCGGATTCTTCGGCAGGTGATCGCTGAGCGCGGTGACGTTTGGCACGGTAACCATGTAGGCCGCGTCCTGAATAAGCTGAGCCGCGTAGCGATGGTCCGGATGATAGTCGTTCGGGCGCGGTCCAAGGATCAGATCGGGCTGGAATTCACGAATGATCCGAATCACTGTGCGACGATTGGCGAGCGTCGGCTCGAGCTCGCCGTCGTGATTGTCTAGTACCTGGTATTCGACTAGCCCCTGTACGCGAGCCACCGCCTGGGTCTCGGCGTAGCGCCTCCGTGCTAGCTCAACCCCACCGATCTCGTGGTGGCCAGCGTCGCCGTTGGTCAGCGAAACAAACTTCACCCGGTGGCCACCCGCGACGTAGAGCGCGGCCACACCGCCGGCCGAGATGTCTGGATCGTCCGGATGGGCGCCGAAGACGAGAATGTTTAATGCTCGAGATTCGGACAAAGGTTGGTTCATGGGTGAATCTCCGATTTGATCTTCGGGAATGAATTCATTCCCTTCTGGAAGCGTGGGTCAGGCAATCCCTGATGCCGCCTCCCGGTAGAGTGACTTCAGGAAGATAGGAGTATTTTACCCTATGCTACAATGCGTAGGTGCCCCGGCGCTGGAAGCCCCCGTGGCGAGGTCATCTGACCCAGTGCCGAAACCGCGATGACGCTGAGGGCTCCCGACGTCGACCCTTCGGCCGGGCGCAGTGCAGTTTTTGGTCACGTTTGCGCTAGTTACTGCTCCAAACCCATTTCCAAGCCAATTGTCCTGGGAGATGATGTGACCGATTATCTGATCATCGGCCTTGGTGGATTTCTTGGCGCGAACGCTCGCTACCTGGTTGGTGGCTGGGTCGCCAAAGCCTACGGCTCGACCTTTCCGTACGGAACCTTTCTGATCAACGTCACCGGAAGCTTTGTCATTGGCTTCTTTCTTACCTTTGTTACTGAGCGGTTCATCGCGCCGCCGAGCACGCGATCGTTCTTCGTCGTCGGCTTTCTCGGGGCGTATACGACGTTCTCGTCGTACATGTTTGAAGCGATCTCTCTAATTCAAGCGCGTGCCTACCTTACCGCTCTGGCCTACCTCCTCGGCAGTGTCATCGTTGGGTTGATCGCGGTAGCCGCCGGAGTGATCACCGGGCGAGCGGTCTGACTATCCGGTCATCTGAGTTCTGGCCAGATCCTCGTGTCCTGGGTTATCCCTGCTCCTTACCGAGAACGGCTTGGCCTTCTTCTAACTTACTCGGTAGGGCTTTAGATTCTCGTAGTTCGGATCCACACCGATGCCGGGAACGTTGGGCGGACTGACCGTACCGTCATCGTTCAGACGCAAGGTGTGATGGTAGATCTTTCCCCACATCGGATCGACCGAGTCACGGTAGAACTCGAGAATCAGGCCGTTCGCGATGGCGGCGACCAGGTGGACGTGGATATCCTGGGAGCCGTGAGGGGCGATGTCGAGGTCATGGGCCTGGGCGAGAGCGGCGACCTTCATGAACTCAGTGACGCCGCCGAGAATCTTCGCGTCCGCGTTCAAGATCGCGGCCGAGTTATGGGCGATCAGATCGCGGAAGCCGTAGCGGGTGTACTCATTCTCGCCGGTCGCGATCGGAATCGAGGTCGCCTCGGCCAGCTTACGACATCCATCGTAGTCGTCAGCAGCGACCGGCTCTTCGAACCAGAAGATGTCATATTCCTCGATACGCTTGGCAAGCTGGATGGCTTGGTAGTAGCGGTAGGCGCAGTTGGCATCGACCATCACTTTCACGTTCGGGCCCACCGCCTGGCGTACCGTCTTGACACGCTCGACGTCCTCGGCGATTGAGACCGCGCCGACCTTCATCTTGATCGCGCGCGCGCCTATCTCGACGTTCTCTTCCATCTCCCGGGCGAGTTCTTTGAGCCCCTTGCCTTCCTCGTAGTAGCCGCCAGCGATATAGGTCGGCACCCGATCCCGAAAACCGCCGAGCAGCTTATAGAGCGGTAGATTGGCCACTTTTGCCCGAATATCCCACAGCCCAATGTCGATCGCACTGATCGCCCGGGTGGTCAGACCACGTCGGCCGATCAGCTTAGGGATCCACATCTTGTGCCAGAGTCGCTCGACGTTGATCGGGTCTTCGCCGATCAGTTCCTTGGTCAGGTGCTGCACGGTCGCGCGGCCAATCAAGCCGCCTCCACCAAGACCGATGCCAGTGATCCCCTCGTCGGTTTCGATCTTGACTAGGCTGAGCCCAGAGTGGGTATAGGTGTGCAAACCATTCGAGATCGGCTTGTGGCGCGGCCAGCGGTACTCTTCGGTCGTGATGTTAGTAATTTTCACTATTCTCCTCCGTACCGAATAATCTGCGAAGAAGGAACCGAACTCGTTGCTGCGCTGGTCTTCAGATGGGCGACCCTGCCCTTTCCAGGGAATGAAGCGTTTAGGCTCAACGGTCCTACCTCGCGTGGCGTAACGTAGCAGCCCCGAAGTCCTTTGTCAACATTCAAATCTTTCCTTGTGACTGCTCAGGGAAAATGGGCTCAAACTCACTTTCGGTGGAGCTCATCAGGCCACGCGCAGTGCTCGTTTCCGCAGGAGCGTGAATGATGCTCGGCCGTATGCTTGGCGCTTCAGGAG
>JAJPIK010000003.1 GCA_021324795.1 Chloroflexota bacterium | reverse complement strand
TGGGCAAGCGCCCAGTTGACACGGATTAGGAGGCCATACATGGCATATTTACTCAATGCGTCCTACTGGGTGCTTTGGGCAGTCGTGATTCTTCAAAGCTTTCTCCTCTATGCAGCGCTGCGCCAGATCGGCTCTCTGCATTTTCTGGTCTATCGCCTCGGGCGAGCAGCGCCCCCTCCTGAACAGGCAGTGCCGATCGGAACGACGGCAGAGCCATTCATCCTTTCAGATCTGTTCGGCCATACGGTGTCCCTTGAGCAGTTTCGTGGTCGACCAGTGATCCTGGCCTTCGTCAGGCCGGACTGCGCGCCGTGTCAGAGGTTGGCGAGAGACGTCCAGCGCTACGTGGACGATCCGTTTCCTGGCTACGGGCAGGTTGTCTTCATCGCCAGAGGATCACCGAACAACCTGATGAGCTTCGCCGAGGAGTTCAACGTGGCAGTGCCCGTCCTAATCGACGACGGCTACGAAACCGTTCACGGCTACCCCATCGCCGGTACGCCTTACATCGTCGTTGTTGACTCGGTGGGCAAGATTATCGCAGCGGGGGGTGCAAACACAGCCGAACAACTTTGGCATCTTGTCGTTGGCGCGTCGAAATCCCTTCCGCCCACTCGCATCCCACAGGGCGGAACTGTCGGAGTAGTTGGAGGATAAAGTGGATGATCTCATCCGAAGCCTTTGCGTACGTCTAGCCAGCATTGGACAGCCAGTCGTACAGGCACGGGTAGGTCGACGTGCGCTTCTGGGCAAAACGGTGGGCTCCAGCATCGTCGTGGTCATCGGAGCGCTGCTCCACGTGCCGGAGCTGGCCTTCGCGGCCCCGGACTGTAGCTGCACAGTCTGTTACACGAATGGGTGCGGCTATTGCGATCCGTGTAACGTTACGGACAACGGATGCGCGTCAACATGCGGGCAATACTGTTACGAAGCTAGCGAGACGATTTGTTACGACTGCGGTACTCCAAGTTGGAAATGCTCGGACACCGGCTGCGTCGTTTCACAACAGTCTTTCGGCTGCTGCTCGTCGTGCAGCTAGCAAGTTGGGAGATGCAAACATGGCTATCGTCAAATTGGGGCCCGTGAGCTTTGTCTCTAACAGACCCTCAATCATTGCGACCGCACCCGGCGCTCAACAAACGAACGGCAAGCCGCTATCCTGGGACCAGGCTAAGAGCGATGCAAGAATTCGGCTGAAGGTGCCATCCTTCATTCCAGGCGGCTTCGCCCTCCGCAGTCTCGACGGTTTCGGTGCCGTAAATGTTCCCTCGCTCGGTTACCCCGTCGAGGTCGTTGCTCTTTATTCCGAGCCAAACGGAGGATGGCTTCGTATTCAGCAGTACGAAGTGCAGGGAGGGAACACCGGGTTACAATCCGTCTCAGTGCAAGACAACATCCGACCGGTAACTCTAACGCGTGGCCCAGCCGTCACCTGGACGTGGACAGGTAGCGTAAGAGGATCGTCGAAAGCTCAGATTCCCGCAGCGACGGCCAACGCCTTGGCCTGGTATGACGACAATGTCTTCGTCATCCTCTCCAGCACGGCCGCCGGTCTCCCTGATCTGATCAAAGTCGCCGAGGGTATGTCGTAGAAGCACGCCATTCGGTAGGGTAGGCAGAGCACGAAGTGGTCAACGACGGTGGTCAAGCCACGTCGTTGGCCATTTCGTGCCGTTGTTGGGCTATCCGCCGAGCCAGTTATCCCTAATGGCTTGCAGTCTGATTCCAGGATTCTTGCCCCACAGCGATTGATGTCCCTAATTCTGAGAGCCGTTACCTTTTCGACCCCAGCGAGATAATAGAAGACGTAGATATTGTGGCGCACGACGCACTGGCCCCAGAGGTGGCGATGCAGAACGAGATGACGCACACGTCCGGCCATCGGGAGAAAGAGTCCATCAACTTGGGAAACCTCCAAACAGGCCAACCCTTGGACGATAGTGGCGCCGTGCACCGGATCCGTCAGGACTGCGTGGACTTCGGAACTTGCTACCGCGAGTACGTCCTTCGCATCTATCGGTACTTTTATCGACAACTTGGAAATCAGGCCGATTCGGAGGATCTTACAGCGGCGACGTTCATGAAGGCGCTCTCGAGCATCAGTCGGTACCGGGAGCAGGGCAGCTTCGCCCCGTGGCTTTTCAGTATCGCTCGCCACACGCTCTCCGATTATCAGCGGCGTCGTCACTATCAGATCGATCTGGATTCCGTGGCGGCCGTATTGCCTGGGAGTGACCAACCAACTGAGGCCCAGGTGCTACGAGCTGAGGAATCTCGTCTCCTCCACACTCTCATCCAGCAGTTACCCGCTGACCAGCGGGAGGCATTGGCTTTGCGCTTTTTTGCGGGCCTGCACACAGCGGAGGTGGCAGCGGTTCTCGGCCGAAGCGACGGCGCGGTGAAGATGCTCATCCACCGCGCGATGGAGAATCTTAGGGCCGCCTATCGCAAGGAGGAAGAATCGTGAAGCCCACGCCAGATAAGACGGAAGCGCTCGATAGGTTTATTGACGAGATTTTGGGTGCAGCGACAACTACAACCGGCCAAACGGCAGCAGTCGATGTCAAGACCCAACGGATCGCCCACCTCCTCTGCGCGCTGGCCGAGGCGACGCCGATACGCCCAGCATTCATCAATGAACTCGAGGAGCGACTGCACGAGCAGGAATCAGCACCTTCAGTCTCCAGCGGGCGGAACCGGACATCGAAACCCCGGTTGAGCCTGCTGGGAGGGTTACCCACGTGGGCATGCTCATGGTCGATTCGTGCAACGGTCGCCACACTCATTGCCCTTATCGTCGCGTTTGGTGTTGCGGCATCACCGGTGGTCGGGGAACAGATT
>JAJPIK010000013.1 GCA_021324795.1 Chloroflexota bacterium | reverse complement strand
GCCGACCGTATCGCTGCGTCGAAGACGGCGATGGCGCGGCGGACCTGCTCCGGCTTGACCGCGAGCTCGGCTCGACCGAGCAGGGTGTCGGCGACGTTTCGATAGTAGTTCGTCCAGTCGGATTTGACCGTTTCGACGATCATTTCGGCGGGCAAGCCATCGAATTCGGTGCGAACCCGAGCGCGGTTGGCCGGGTCTTCGACCGCGGCGTCGATATGGCCGGCGAGCATGGCGGGCTCCTGCGGGTCGAGCCCGGTCTTCACCAGCGCGCCCCGTTCGCCCAGGATCAGCCAGCGGGGCTTGTCCTGACGGACGAGATTGCCGAGTTCGATGCTGTAGAGAACGTCATTAGCGAAGCGCATCAGTAATCGGACGTAGCTACCGATCTCGGCCCCCCAGCCACGATACTGAACATCACAGGTGACCGATCGAACCGTCGCAGGCACGAGTTGAAGTGCATGATCGATCAGATGGGCACCCCAATCGTAAAGGATACCACCGCTCGCCTTGGCGGTAGCGCGCCAGCCCCGGGGAGCTCGGTAGCGCGTGACCGCCGTTTCGAAGAGGTAGGGGACTCCCAGCAGTCCTTCCTCGAGGACCTTCCGCACGGTCAGGTAGTCCCAGTCCCAACGACGGTTGTGGAATACCGAAAGGACAACACCGTTCTTTCGACTGGATTCGATCATCGCGTCGGCTTCTTCGCCGCTCAGGCACATGACCTTGTCAACGACAACGTGCTTGCCAGCGTCCATCGCTTGGCAGGCCAGCGAGGCATGGGTATCGTGGGGGGTGGCGATCACCACCAGGTCGATCTGGCCTCGCTCGAGCAACTCCTCGAGCGTCTCAAACGTTGCCACGCCGTAGTCGCGCTCGGCCTGGGCCCGCCGTTCGGGAGCCCGCGAGGCAACCGCGACGAGTTTGAGATCGGGCACCCGATTGATCAGATAGGCGTGAAAGCCGCGTCCCGCGAAGCCATAGCCAACAATGCCAACTTTGATCATGACGTTCTCCTAGGCATCCGCGACCGAGCCATCTTCCCACACCCACATGTTGCGAAAATCCGCCCGATATGGGTGCTTCGCCGCTTCGGCTTCGTTGAGCTCCAGACCCAGACCCGGCTTTGTCGGCAGCTCGGCGTAGCCATCCTTCACGTTATATGTAGTGTCGAACAGATCGTAGCGCCAGGGCGGATTCGCGTGGACGTGCTCGAGGATGACCGCGTTGGGCGTGCAGGCGTTCAGATGAATCGAGGCCATCGTCGAGACCTCGCTTTGCGGATTGTGGGGCGCGACATCGATCGAATGGGCTTCGGCCATCGCGGCGATCTTCTTGAGCTCGAGAATGCCACCACAGTGCACGATGTCTGGCTGAATGTAGTTCACCAGATGGCGGTCGACAATCTGCGTAAAGCCATACTTGGTAAACAGCCGCTCGCCGGTTGCCAAGGGAATCCGTACCCGCTCGCTCAGCCAGGCCAGGCCGTCGACGTCTTCGGGCTGGGTGGCTTCTTCAAAGAAGAATGGCTGGAGCTCGACCAAGCGCTCGGCCATATCTAGCGCCATGACCGGCGTGAACTGGCCGTGAGCGTCCAGCAAAATGTCGACGTCGGGGCCAACTGCCTCGCGCATAGCCCGGACTTTCGCCACGCCTTCGCGGATCCCCTGATTTGACCGGACGACACCGTCGTTCACGACAAGCGGAGACGTCTTCAACGCGGTGTAGCCCTGCTCGACGAGCTTTTGGGAGCGCTCAGCGATTTCTTCGGGCGACCGACCGCTGACGTGGGCATACATCCGAATCCGATCGCGACACGCGCCGCCGAGGAGCTGATAGATCGGAACATTCAACGACTTACCAAGAATATCCCACAAGGCAATTTCAATCGCGCTGATCGCGCTGTTGAGTACCGGGCCTCCCCGCCAGCGGGGATAGCGGTACATCGCCTGCCAGAGGCGCTCGATCTGCCGGGGATCCTTGCCAATCAGATAGCGCTCGTGCTCCATGATCGCCGCCGCCACGGTTTGCGACTTGCTCGTGATCGTGCCCTCGCCGAGGCCGACCAAGCCCTCGTCGGTGTACACCTTTACAAAGACCCAGTTGCCCGAACCAGCGTCGACGATGAAGGTGCGAAGCTGAGTGATCTTCACGGACGTTCCTCCTACGACGCACTCTCGCACGTCGGTCATCCGGCGACCGTCGCGCGTTCCGGGAGGATTGTACTGAAAACTGCGTTGGGGGGATAGGGGTAGATATTAGGCACGGAGGTACCATGCAGGCGATAGGCCAGCCCTCTCTCCCTTTGGGAGAGGGGATTAGCTCACTCGCCGTGCTGAGTCTTATCTCGTTCCTCAGGCCCTAAGAATTGCGCTTCGCCGCGCAGCCAGCACAAAGTCCGGAAATGGGAAAGTGTGTGAGGTCAGCCTGAAAGGAGAAGCGCTCGCTGAGCGCTCGGATCAAGGAGTCGGCGATCGAGAGATCGGTGACGTCGATCGAACACCCGCATTTATGGCAGATCAAGTGGAGATGCCGGCAATCGCGCGCCAAGTGATACCGCGCGGCACCGTCCTCGACGTGCCCGTGACGAACCATGCCGACTTCTTCAAGGACGTCGAGCGTCCGGTAAACGGTCGACCGATTGATCATCGGGTAACGCTGTAGCACCCGTTGATAGATGTCTTCCGGAGCGATGTGCTCGTCCTTCGACTGTTCGAGGAGCTCGAGAATCATCAGTCGCTGTGGCGTCAATCGCAACCCACGCCGCCGCAGATCCTCGATCACTGCGTTCGTCAGCCCGCCAGCCTCCAGCGGCCGATGCTGGTCTTCCATCCGGGTATCTCCTGCTCGAAGTCTACCATGGAGGAAATCACGCCTCAAGTGCGGGCAAACAGCGATGATAGAGAACTACCCCGGGTCGGGTTGCAAGGACCCGGGGTTGAAAAGGGAAGAGCGCGCAATCCTACGCGTTCGACGCGAAAGGGTGCTCGCTTACCGCGGCCCCGTGCTCGGCAGTGACAAGCGAATACGGGCAGACGACGCCGTCCGTGCTCGAAGTCCCCCCGTCGTTCTTGCCGATCAGCGGACCGTCAATAAGAGAATAGCCGGCGAAGGTTAGCGGACTGTCACTTTTAGATTAAGGCTATATTAAATCTATCCTCATCTTGGACACTCCCCAGCTACTTCTCGCGAATGGCGGAGTCGAGTACAATCTCGACAACGTTTCGGGCGAGAGTGCCCAAACCAGGAGGACGACGTGGACTTCGGACTCTTTCTCATGCCACTCCATCCGCCGGAGCGATTGGTAGCCGACACCTACGACGACGATCTACAAACGCTGATGGTTGCCGACGAGCTTGGCTATCGCGAGGCATGGATCGGTGAACACTTCACCAGCGGTTGGGAGAACATCCCCTGTCCCGATCTTTTGATTGCCAAGGCCGCAGGCCGCACGCGACGCATTCGGTTCGGAACGGGGGTGACCCTCATGCCGTTTCACCAGCCCCTGGAAGTCGCTTTGCGGGCCGCGACGCTCGATCACCTGACGCGTGGGCGCTTCATGCTCGGCGTCGGTTCGGGCGGCATCAATCTCGACCGGCGTGCTTTTGGTATCGAGCTATCGGCAGCCGACGCGGCGGCTTTGACCCGTGAAGGAATCGAGGCCGTGGTGAAAGTCTGGAGCGGCGAGCCGATTGTCCATCACGGCAAGTTCTTCCAGATTGATCTGTCGTCGCCTGATCAGCAAATCAAAACGGGCCTGGCGCTCCGTCCGTATCAGCAGCCACACCCGCCGGTCGCCATCGCCGGGGTGAGTCGCGCCTCGGCCGGACTTGCTCTGGCTGGCGAGCACGGCTGGATTCCTATGAGCACGAACTTTATCCCCCCGGACGCGCTGCCTCTCCACTGGCAAGCCGTGGAAAGGGGAGCGAGCTTCGCCGGTCGTTCCGCCAGCCGCCGCGATTGGCGCATCGCGCGGGAGATCTACGTCGCGGAAAATCACGAAGAGGCCATCCGTGACGCCCGCGAAGGAGCGATGGCCCGCGCCTTTCGTGATTACATGCTTCCCTTGGTTGGCAGCGGAGCGAGAGGTCTGGAAGCATTCATGCCTGCCGATCGTCAGTTGCCGAACGAAGCGATCACGATCGATTACCTGATCGAGAACATCTGGGTAGTTGGCACGCCAGACGAATGCGCAGCGAAGCTCCGTTCACTGTACGATACGGTTGGCGGCTTCGGTACCGTCTTGATGATTGGCCACGATTGGTATCCCGACAGCGTCAAGTGGTTCCGGTCGCTCGAGCTGTTTGCGACGAAGGTGATGCCACAGGTAGCGGAGCTAGTGCCGGCTTGACGAGGCAAATAGGCAGCGTGAGATGCGAGCGAATGCAAATCAAACGAACCACGACCGACGATACCAGTCGCCTGCGCGAGATCGCTCTCTCCGCCAAGCGGCACTTGGGCTTTTCGGACGACTGGATGACGCATCGGGAGTCTCGGTTGACTCTTAGTCCGGAGTACGTCAGCCGCCATGAGGTCTACGCGGCCTGCATAGGCCCGGAGATCGTTGGGTTCAGTGCAATCTTGACCCATGAGTGCAGGTGCACGCTGGATCAATTCTGGGTAATCCCGGAGCATCAGCGCAAGGGGATCGGAGGGGCCCTTTTCGATCAACATCGTGTCCAATGCCGGCGCTCCATCGCCTCGACGGTGTTCACCGGCCCTTGATCGCGTATCAACATTCGCCGCAGCGCTTCATGGAAGCCAACGTCGAGAAAGATTAGGAAGATCCCACGAGTCGACGAGCTCGGGGCGCTGGCAGAAGATGCCAGCGAACAAGAGCACTGCAATAGCCCCCTTCGGACCACCCTCAACGTAACCCCAGCCGGTCGAGCTGCTCCGAGGGCGCGTTCAGCTTCCTGAGCGTTTCGCCCAGTGCGTTCTGGAGCTCGCGCAGCTTGTCCGGTCGCCGGTCGGCTAGGTTCACCAGCTCGTTCACGTCGGACCGCTTGTCGCTGAGCCAGGTCGGGGCCGGCCAGGAGGGGGTGCTCGCGGCACGGCGACCATCGACGTAGGGGCCGAGATCATACTTCAGAAACTTTGCCAGGTGATAGCCGTACCAGTAGAGCGGCTGGTTCTCGGGCACCGGCGATTGGTGAAGCACCCACTCGCCGTCGGTGATGGTGACGCTCTTGCCAAAGACGCCGCTGACCGCGTAGTCACGCGTCCGGGCCGCTGGGTCGGCCAGCACTGGCAGCAGATTGATCCCGTGGCGGTTTTCGGGAATGGGCCGGCCAGTCGCCGCGAGAATCGTCGGATAGACGTCGACGAGCTGGACGAGCTGCTGACGGCGCTCGCCATGGCCAAGCTCGGGATGGGCGATGATCAATGGGATGTGACTGACCGCGTCGTAGAGGTGAGTTTGCATCTTGCCGGTTCGGCCGTGATCGCCATTGTAGGTGCCGTGGTCGGTCGTGAAGATGACCAAGGTGTTCTTCCAGAGATCGAGGCGATCCATGGTGTCGAGGAGCATGCCCAGCCAGCGATCGACGAGGACGACTTTGGCCGCGTAACGGGCACGGTAGCTCTTGAGCTGCTCCTCGGTCAATACCCCGCGCCATTCCTGGTAGGGTGCTGACGCCCCCCAGCCTTCGACTTCGTACGCCGCAGGATCGAACTGCTGGGTAAGCTCCAGCGGTGGATCCCAGGGCTCGTGGGGATCGAAGCAGTCGAGGTGTAAATAGAAATCTTCGTAGTCGTGGTTATGATCGAGCCAATCCGACGCCTTTTGAAAAACCTGGGCCGCGAACCAATCGGCTTCCGATTTGCGAATGTGGAAGACGTTACGCCAGTGCCGCTCTTGCTTGTTCCAGCGGTCCCGCTCCGGCAAAGGAAAACCGTCGCGCGGGTGGGTATACCAAGCGTCGGATTCGGCACCGCGGATGAATTCGAAGCCGGTGTACCCCATGTGGTAATTGCCGGAGCCCTGCTCCCAGAGGTGAAAGTGGTCGGTGATCAGATAGCTGACTTTGTAGCCGTCGGCGAGCGTTTTCTGGATGGATTGATTGGGAGGACCGGAGACCTGGCGCGGCAGGTCGAGGTCTTGCTCGTCGAGCGGTCCCCAACCGCGTTCGAGAAATTCGTAGCGACCGGTGCAGATGTCCCGGCGCGCGGGCATGCAGGGCGAGCTGCCGCAGTAGCAGTTATCGAAGACGGTGCCGCGTCGGGCCAGTCGATCCATGTTCGGCGTTGGCACCGACCAGGGCGGCGCCTCGGCGCTCCAACATTGATTCAACGGTTTTCCGCCGCTGTAGGCGCCACAGTGATCACGGCGCAGGGTGTCACAGAGAATGAAAATGACGTTCATTGCTTGGCTTGCTTGAGTTCGATCACGTAATTGCGGTGGCGCTTGGTGCCAATGTTGGTGAGGCGATTGTCGATCTTTCCCTCGGGACCGACTTCCCGGAAGGTTACCTGGTTGTCTTCAAACTGGACATCGCGATAGTCTGAAGGATCATCCGGATTGCTGAATCGGATCAACCCGCCCGATTCGACGATGAAGAAGTAGTTGGTCCGGTGAATGTGCTTTTCGAGCGATTCCCCCGGCGCCAGCGCCAGATCCCAAACGCGAACCTGGTCATTCTCGAACATCAATTGGGTACCGACGTTTTCGGTTGGCGGTGTTGGCATCGTTTTCTCCTTCACTCGTCATGAGCGCCAACCGGAGATCCGACCCTCTTGTCGTTCTCGTCGGTCGGCGTTGCTTGGACCAGATTAGCGTAACGGTCGGCGGCCGTCCAGTGTGGCTTGGCCGCGTTCAGCGCGTCACGCAAGCGATCAGCCTCCGCCTGCATCGCCCGACGGTCCGTCCCCATCTGAGCGCCGACCCAGCGGCGAGCGATCTGCGCGTGAAGCACTTCATCGGCCCAATCGTAATCCTGGAAAACGGTGGCGAGCGGCTCCTTCGCGACGTCCCGACACCATTCGTATTCTTGCCGCTTACCCGGTGGATACTTCATCGCGCCATTCTCGATGGCAATCCCCAGGAGAACATACCGTTCGAGAGGAGTGAGGGTGGTGTAGAAGTCGGTGATGCCCATCCGCATCGGGAACTCGTCGATCTGATAGCCGGCCTGCTCGATCCAGACCTGGCCGAAACAGGAATGGCGAATCTCATCCCAAAGGTGACGCGCCAGCTCGTGGTAAAACTCCCAGGGCATTCCGCGAGTTTCGTAAAGGGTCGAAGCAACGTTCTCAACCGCGGCCATCTCGTTCAAGCGAACGCGCCCCATCAGAATGTAGCGCTCGGCGGTGCTGGCCTGGGCGTAGCGGTTGTCGATGAAGTCGCCGCAGAGCTCGAAGCGCGCATCGCGCGCCGGCATTCGCGGCAGCTTGGCCGGCGTGCGCGAGCGATCGGGCTCCAATTTCTCGGCGGAGGTTGGCTCATCGCCGACGACACCACCGGCCGCGGCAAGGTACCGCGCGAGGTGAGCTTGCCATGCTTCGGCGCGCGCCTTAGCAGCGGGGTCCGCGGTCAATTCCTCGAGCGCCTCGTTTGCCCAGACAAGCTGTTCTTCCTCTTCACAAATGATGAATTTCAGAAGACGGATCGTCGGAAAATCGACGAGCGGCTGGGTCTCGGCGACGTGCCGTCGGTAGGCGGCGAGCAGCCGTGGCTTGACCACGCCGTAATAGCCGGCCAGCAGTTCGACCGTATCGCGCGCTTCGAGCGCCTCGTCCATGAGTAGCGCCAAACGCTCGTCGGGGACACGATCGAGCGCGCTTTCGCCGGTGCGTAGCTGGGTGATGCGCTCGCGCAGCCAGGTCGTGTGCTCAGAATCCTCCCAGAGATGACGACCGAGCGCTTGCTTTATCTCCCACTCTGGCGTCCCAACTAGGTGGCCGGCCAGGGCAAGCAGAGTGCGCTGCTCGAGGTAAGCGTAGCGCTGAAGACGTCGTGCGTTCTCTTTGACGCCAAAGGCGAGCCGCTGGGCGTCAGCAATGCCAGCGATCGATCGCATTCTTCCTCCTCATAATCGAAAACCGCAGTTTGTCTGATGTATCTTGGGTTATACTTCGCAGACTCACCAATTGTCAATTCAAATGATTGATCGGACTTCAGGCTAGTATTCAACCACCTCTCTACCGTCAGTTGACCGCTTTTCACTTGCCTGTTTCCTTACAATACTGTGAACATTTGAGGTGATTGGTCAGCTCAGGGGGATCGGCCGCTTGTTTTGGTCGGTTGAGAACAATATTATGGTGGTAAACCGTCCATTCGGTACCACAATGGAGGTGGCGGATGCGCCGACGCATTGCGATTAACGGATTCGGCCGTATTGGGCGACTGACCTTTCGCTGTATCCTCGAACGGCATCCTGATGAGCTCGAGATTGTCGCCATCAACGACCCGGCGGGCAGCCATACTGACGCCCTCTTACTCCAATACGATTCCATCTATGGACGGTTCAAGGGCCAGGTCGTTAGCGAGCCAGGGCGATTCGTGGTCGACGGCAAGCCCATCCGTGTCTTTCGAGAGCGGGACTGGCATAAGCTTCCCTGGGGAGAGCTAGCGGTGCACACCGTGCTCGATTGCTCCGGCCAAGGCGTGACCGCGGTCGCCGCGAGCATTCATCTTGAGCAAGGAGCGCAGCAGGTACTTATCTCGGCCCCGGCGAAAGGCGACGACGTGACACTCGTGCTGGGAGTCAACGAGGATGATTACCGCCCCGGTCAGCACAAAATCATCTCCAACGGCTCCTGCACGACGAACTGTCTCACTCCGGTCGCCAAGGTGCTTCATAGCGAATTCGGCCTGAAGTGGGGTCTGCTGACCACGGTGCACAGCTACACGAATTCGCAGCACGTGCAGGATCGTGGCACGAGGGATCCACGCGAAGCGCGTGCGGCGGCACTGAACATCATTCCCACCACGACCGGCGCGGCCAAAACGCTGCCGAAGATCTTGCCGGCCCTGGCTGGCAATTTCGATGGCATGGCCTTTCGGGTGCCAACGCCGACAGTTTCAGCGATTGACTTCGTCTGTGAAACCGTCCAGCCGGTGACTGTCGAGATGGTGAACGCGGCGTTCGCGAGGGCGGCGCGTGGCCCATTGAATGACATTCTCGACATCTGCGACCAGCCCCTGGTCTCCATGGACTTCAAAGGCGATTCACACTCGGCCATCGTCGACAGTCTTTCGACGATTGTGCTGGATAACCGAATCGTCAAAGTGGTCGCCTGGTACGATAATGAATGGGGCTATTCCTGCCGGCTGAGTGATTTGGCGGCCTACATCGCGAAGCGCGATGCCGAGATAAACGCGAATCCCCGACGACCAAGCCGTATCGAGGTCGCCGTCACCGTTCCTTGAAGCAGCCGAAAGTTAATCTCGCCTCCGATGGTGAGCACGAAGCCCACGCCCCACAGGATCAGAAGGGAGCTTGGGCAGCCCTGAGATCTGCCATTGGCCCGAAATCTGCCCCGGGACGGTGAAATCGATCGAGGAGGCCGAACGTGGTTGACCGTTCACCCTGGCGAAGATCAGCTGACAACGGCTCGATCAGACCCTTGATCCGGTCTGTGTCATCGGTCGTCCATCCACTCCGGTCGGGGATTCCCGGCGAATATGATGAAGTGATCGACCTTATCGGCGATGCGTCGCTCGTCTTTCTGGGCGAGGGAACCCACGGAACCCACGAGTTTTATGCGATTCGACAGCAGATCTCGAAGCGCCTGATCCAAGAGAAAGGCTTTCGAGCGATCGCGATTGAAGGAGACTGGCCGGACGCCGCTCGTGTCGATGCCTACGTTCGCACCGGCCTGGGAACCGCACGTGCTGCCCTTTCCCAGTTCCGGGCGTTTCCCAACTGGATGTGGGGAAACCAGGACGTACTTGGCTTCGTCGATTGGCTGCGTGCCTTTAATCTCAGTCGCCCTCGCGATGATCGTGCTTGTGGCTTCTACGGTCTTGACTTGTACAGTATGTATGCCTCGATGGAAGCGGTCCTCAAATACTTGGAGCGCCGCGATCCGCAAGCCGCGGAAGCCGCTCGCGAGCGATTCGCTTGTTTCGAGCCGATTGGAGAAAACATGGAAGTGTACGCACTCCTGGTGCACGCCGGCAGCATCCAATCGTGCGAGCCGGAGATCCTTCGTGTCCTCGACAACCTCCGAGAGCGCCGCGCCGAATACGCCAAGCATAGTCCAGATTGGGCATTCTTTGACGCCGAGCAAAACGTCCTGGCAACGAAGGCAGCGGAGAACTTCTACCGGGCGATGCTGCGTGGTGACCCGGATTCCTGGAACGTACGCGATTGCTATATGTTCGAAACCCTCCAACGGCTGCGGTGCCACTTGGGTGAAGAGGCCAAGATGATTGTCTGGGCGCACAATACCCACGTCGGCGATTATTCGAAGACCGCCGAGCACAACCAGGGCTACCTGAACATTGGCCAGCTCACTCGCGAGCATTACGGCAATCAAGTTTTCTTGCTCGGTTTCGGCACCTACCACGGCACGGTGACCGCGGCATCGGCTTGGGGAGGGCCTCCGGAAATGAAAGACGTGCCGCCCGCCAGCCCGGGAACCTACGAAGACTTACTTCATCAGGTTGGCATCGACCGCCTGTTTGTTCCGATGAAGCAGCTCCGCGATACCCCGGCGGCGAGCCTATTTGACGGCCGTCAGGAACGCGCGATTGGGGTGGTCTACAATCCGTCCTACGAGCACTTAGGAAACTACTTCAAGGCGAATCTTGCCGAGCAATTCGACGGCTACATTTTCGTCGATCGGTCTAGCGCCGTGAAGCCAATGTGGGCAGCGCTCCGCGAGGTTGGCCGGCCGACGCGTCGCGCGGCGTAAGGCTGGCCCACCTTAGCTTTCCAGCAGCAGCGCTTCCGGATCCTCGATCAGCTCTTTGATCCGGACCAAGAATTGCACCGCTTCCCGTCCATCGATGACCCGGTGGTCGTAGGTCAGGGCAACGTACATCATCGGGTGGATGGCCACTTCGCCGTTCACCGCGATCGGACGCTCCTGAATGCGATGCATACCAAGGATTGCTACCTGAGGCGGATTGACGATCGGTGTCGAGAGCAGCGAGCCGAAAATGCCGCCGTTGGTGATCGTAAATGTTCCGCCCCGGAGGTCTTCAAGGGTCAGCTCGTTCGCCCGGGCGCGCTTGGCCAGCTCGGAGATCGTCTGCTCAATCTCGGCGAAGCTTTTGCGGTCGGCGTCGCGCACGACCGGCACGACGAGTCCGCCTTCGGTATCCACTGCGATTCCGATGTCGTAGTAGTACTTCAGAATCAACTCGTCACCTTGCATCTCCGCGTTCACCCGAGGGAAAGCCTTGAGCGCGGCGACCGCCGCTTTGGTAAAGAACGACATGAAGCCAAGGCCGATGCCGTGTCGAGTCTGGAAAGCTTCGCGCCGACGCTTACGGAGATCCATCACTGCGCTCATGTCAATCTCATTGAAGGTCGTCAGCAGGGCCGCTTCGTGCTGCGCTTCGACCAGCCGGCGGGCGATGGTCAGCCGACGCCGCGAAAGACGGATGCGCTCCTCGGGACGTTCGACCCGCGCCGGTACCGCCACTTCGGTAGGTAATGGTACGTTCTCCAGGGGACGGCTGGGCGGCGCCGTTGGTGGCGGCGCGCTGATCACTGTCTGCTGCGCGACCGCTTCTTCCACGTCGCTCCGGGTGATCCGTCCGCCGGGGCCAGTGCCGGTTATCCCGCTCAGATTGACGCCGTACTCTTCGGCCATCCGTCGGGCAACTGGTGAAACTGGTCGCGGCTCGGCCCCGCGCGGCGTTGCCTCGGCAACCGGTGCTGGCGACGGGGTAGTCTCAGGAGCTCGCGGACCGACCGTGGCAGCGCGAGCAGCCGCCGGGGTGATCGTGCCGAGCCCCTCGCCCACTTTTACTGTCGCTCCTTCGGGCTGGAGAATCTTGGCGAGAACGCCACTGGCCGGCGCCGGGACCTCAAGATTGACCTTTTCGGTTTCCAGCTCGACGACCGTTTCACCTTCGGTAACCGTGTCGCCCTCGTGCCTGAGCCAGCGACCGACTGTCGCCTCGACGAGCGATTCCCCCAGGGGTGGGACACGAATCTCAACTGGCATGCGTCACCTCAGCGACGGGCGGTGAAGATTCGGAGGGCTGACTGGTACGCAGAGCAGGCCGCCTCCGTCCACCGCGACGCCCAGCCGCCCTCTCGTCGTGGGACCGAAATGCCGTCCTGATGAGCTGCTGCTGCTCGGCTTGGTACAGATCGTGAGCACCCACGGCCGGACTGGCGCGCTCGGCCCGCCCAATGTAGCTCACCGGAATTCGTGGTTCGAAGAGTGCGCGCAGTCGCGGTGCGACAAAGCTCCACGCCCCCATGTTTTGCGGCTCTTCCTGCACCCAGCTAACCTCGCGCAGGTGTGGATAGGCATCCTTGATCTCTACCAATTGCTCGCCTGGGAACGGGTAGAGCTGCTCAATCCGGACAATCGCCGTCCCTTGGTCAGCAGCACGCTCCGGACTCGATGCCAGGTCGACGTACACACGTCCACTACAGAGGATCAACCGATCGATCTGGTCCGCGCGCCCCCGTGCGTCGAGGTCGTCGATCACCGGCTGGAACTCTCCGTCGGTCAGATCCTGCAGCGTCGACGCGGCCAGCGGATGACGCAAGAGCCCCTTCGGCGTGAAGATCACCAGAGGGCGTGCTTCCTCGCGGAGCAGCACCGCCTGCCGCCGTAGCAGGTGGAAGTATTGCCCCGCGGTCGTGCAGTTGGCGATGCGCAGATTGTTCTCGGCGGCGAGCTGCAAGAAGCGCTCGATCCGGGCGCTCGAATGTTCTGGGCCCTGTCCCTCCAAACCATGGGGCAAGAGCAGAACCAGGCCAGAGGTCTGCCCCCATTTCGCTTCACCAGCCGCGATGAACTGGTCGATCAGCACCTGGGCGGCATTGGCGAAATCACCAAACTGGGCCTCCCAAAGCACCAGCGCGTCGCGTGCCTGGGTACTATAGCCGTACTCGAAGCCAAGCACTGCTGCCTCGGCGAGTGGGCTATCGTGGACCTCGAACGATGCGTGAGCGTCGGGTAGCGCTTGCAATGGCGTGAAGGTTGCACCAGTTTGCACGTCGTGCAGGACGAGATGGCGTTGGCTGAATGTACCGCGTGCCGAATCCTGACCGGTCAGACGGATTGGCGTACCATCGGCGAGCAGCGTCGCGAAGGCGAGTGCTTCGGCGTGGCCCCAATCGATCGCACTATTTCCGCTCAAAGCGCCACGACGGCGCTCGATCCAGCGCGAGAGCTTGGGATTCAAGCAGAAGCCACTCGGTAAAGTGTGCAACTGCTCATTCAAGCGCAGTAACCGCTCGGCCGGAACCGCGGTGTTGATCTCTCCGCTCGGCTTGCTGACTTCGGCAACCGATGTCGCCTCGCCAGAACTGGCCGTCGTCGTCGAGAAAGCCGCCTGGTAGCGTGCCGTGGCCTCCTCGACCATGTGTTGGGCCTCGGACGGCGTCACCTCGCCGGCCCGAGCTAACCGCTCAGCGAACAGCGCACGCACCGTGGGGTGATGCTGAATCCGCTGGTACAGCAGCGGCTGGGTAAAGGTTGGCTCATCTGCCTCGTTGTGGCCCCAGCGGCGGTAGCCGATGATGTCGATCAAGAAGTCTTTATGGAACCTCTCGCGGTAGCAATGCGCCAGGCGAATCGCCCCGATGCAGGCCTCGGGGTCGTCGGCGTTGACGTGGACAATCGGAATCTCGAACCCCTTGGCCAGATCGCTGGCATACAAGGTCGACCGTCCCTCGGCCGGCGGCGTTGTGAAGCCGAGCTGGTTATTCGTAATGATGTGAATCGTCCCACCGGTTCGATAGCCGACCAGCCGCGACAGGTTCAGCGTCTCGGCAACAACTCCTTCACCAGGAAACGCCGCGTCGCCGTGGACCAGTACGGCAATCGATTTCTCCTCGTTCTGGATCGGCGCCCCCCGACGGTCGCGTCGCTCGTCGGCGGCTCGACACATCCCTTCGACAACCGGGTCGACGTACTCCAAGTGGCTCGGATTTGGCGCGAGGCTGACCAGCATACCGACCGGCCGGCCGTCTTGATAAGCAGTTCGCGCCCCCAGGTGATAGGTCACGTCACCGTTCCAGCCACGATCATCGCGCTCGGAGGGGGGCACGCTCTCGGCTGCCCCGGCGTGGCGCAACTCGGCAAAGATCTCCGCCAGTGGCTTTCCTAAGACCTGGCTGAGCACGGAAAGCCGGCCCCGGTGAGCCATGCCTAGCCAGACCGACTGTGTCCCCGCCTCGGCGGCGCAACCGATGAATTCGAGCAAGACTGGCACGAGCACGTCGACGCCTTCGATTGAGAAGCGCTTTTGACCGGGGAAACTGCGATGAAGAAAACGCTCGAATGCTTCGACCGCGGACAATTCCCGCAAGAGCTTGCGTCGATCGATCGGCTCGTGTGGCTCGACCAAGCGACGGGCTTCAACCATATCCTGAAGCCAGGTGCGCTCGAGATTGCTCTGGATGTGGCGGAATTCGTAGCCAGTCGTTCCGCAGTAGATCTGGCGCAGGGCAGCAAGCGCCACCGCCGCGTTGGGCGCACTCACCCCAACCGGTCCGCCGACGACCTGCCCGGATAGCTGAGTCAAATCGTTTTCGGTGAGCCCGTAGGTCGCGAGTTCAAGCGACGGATCACCCGGCGGCGGCGTGCCCAGTGGATCGAGCTGGGCCGCTAGGTGCCCATAGGCGCGGATCGCCCGGGCAAGGTTAGACGCACCAACGATTAGCTCGGTTGTTGGCGACTCAGAGCGTGAGGCTACTGACGCCGGGGCGCTTGCTTCGGGCGGTGTCCAGGTCGCAAAAAACGCCTGCGTTTGCGGATCTACCGAGGCCGGATTTCGCCGGTAGCGCTCGTAGAGCTCGAGCACGTAGCCAGCGTTCGGCCCGAGAAAATCGCTCAGCGAGTTCAATGTCGTCCTTCGCATACAATGTGTGAATTAAATTATACTGCTTCAGAGGCTCGAAGACTAGGTATCGGAAATCAGTGATCCTCCACTGATCCAAGCGCCGTTCCCACTCGTAGTAGGTGATGAAAGCGGTTCGACAATACGTCGGCAAATCACCGCGAGGAGTGG
>JAJPIK010000121.1 GCA_021324795.1 Chloroflexota bacterium | reverse complement strand
CTGCTGGGTGCTGTCCCCCGGCTGTGTTTCCGAGAAGACCCGGCTCAAGTGAGACGACGCTATGGCCTCTCCTCGGCTGCCTGATTCTTATGGTGCAATTTCAGATTGACACCCTAGATCCGACCGACTGCGTGAAAACTCGCAGCCATCTCCCGAGTAATCGCAAGGTAGGTACGCCCGTATTCTACGGTCTCGGCAATACTGCTGCCTTCGTGCAGTTCATCCCAGGTTTCGATCGCCAACAAGGGCTTCCCCGAGCTAATTGCCGCCTGAAAGCTACGTCGGTAAAAGTCCCCGTTCTCCCGACTGACCGGCGTATCGCCTCGTCCCGGGACGAGGTGGTCGTCGAACCCTGGGCCAACCTCGGCAACACCACCGCGATTGACGAAACCATGAATCGCCGCCGCCCAGAGGTAGCTATTGTCCGTCTTGATCGCTCGGGTATAATCTCGAATCCGAACTCCCTTTTCCCAGCGCAGGATCGGATAGTCCCAGGAGACTTCCCGGACAATGTAGGGGCGTACTCCGAAATCTGCTTCAAAGTGGTCGTAAACGAAGTCAAACGTCGACTGGTCCATTGCGGTGGTCCAATCGGACGTGAAGAGGAAAGCCACCGGCCGCCCATTAATTAAAGCCCACTCGTCACGCGGTATGCGGGTGAAGAAGTCGTGAAAGTTCGAGTAGAACCACTGCTGGCCATCGGCAGTGACTAAATCTCGCCCATTGACAATCGTGGTATCGAAGAACATACCGATGGACGGTGGGTCTCCGCCCTGCGCTTTCAGCTCGTGCCACGCCTGGGCAAGTACGTCCAATCCTTTCCAGCTCCAGTCGTCCTCTGGTCGATCGTAGCCCCAGTAGACAGGTAAGGCAACGTCGATACCAGCCCAGCGCATGTCGGAAAGCTGCTTCTGGTGCCAAGCAACATTTCGCCAGGAAACGAGTGGCTCGGGCGGGAAATGGTAGCGCAAGATACTCGGCTGGAGGTGAGCACCAGTCGACGCATCATACCAATAAAAGTAATAGGTGAAGATTAGCCGACGGTCTGGTGGCACCGGCGTTGGCGTCGGAGCGGCACTCGGGGGTGGGGCAGTTTCGGTTGGACGATTATTCTGACTACTCAGCCCAGCGACCACTGCAGCAAGACCGAACACACCGAGTGCCCCGGCTCCGAGCCAGGTTAGCACGCGGCGGCGTGGCCGTTGAAATGGCCTCATTTGCAAGGGAAACTAACCTCGTCCAGCGCGCGATTCGCTCCCTGGGCCCCCATCGCCACGGCATAGGCTTGCAAGGTCTGGCGAGCCGCGGTGTCCCAGCGATAGCCCGATGCCTGGATTGGCCCTCTTTCCGCGAGCTTCGCCATCTCGTCCGGATGATCGATCAAATCAACGATCGCGGCTGCCAGCTCATTCTGATCCGAGGGATTAACGTAACGAGCAGCATTTCCCAGCACTTCGGGCAGCGCGCCAGTCCGCGATGCGATGACCGGTACCCCCAGGGCAAGCGCTTGGAGGGGCGCAAAGCCAAAGCCTTCATAGAAGGATGGATAAACGAAAAGGGTAGCGAAACGATAGAGGGCAGTCAACTCCTCGTCTGAAAGGGAGTGTACAAAGTGAAGGCGATCGGTAATCCCCAAGTGTGCGACTTTCTTAAGAACAGCTTCACGGTGACCGCTTTCACGCTCGACCAGCAAGACAAGTGGGGGAAGATCACGCTGATTGAGGGCTTGACGATAGGCAGCCACGGTTCCGATCAAGTTTTTCCGTGGCTCGTACGATCCAGCATAAAACACGTACGGAGGGGTGATGCCCAGACCGGCCAGCAGCGCCTGTTGCTCACGCTCACCGCGGGCCGCTGGCTCGTCAAGTCCGTTGTAAACTACCTTGATACGCTCTGGTCTGATCGACAGATAGCGTATGACGTCGCGCCGCGACACGTGAGACACCGTCAGCACAATCTGAGCCTGGCGGGCCGCGTGGACCGCCAGGCGATATCCTTGGCGAAGGCGCCATGGCAGGGGTGGTCCATCCACGCCATAATACATCAATGGAATCGCGTCGTGGACCGTAACCACCAATGGGCAAGGGAGCCAAAACGGAACGCCCGGTTGAGACAGGCGCAGATTGACGCCCGGCACGTGGAGGACGTCAAGCCCGAGTCGTCTCGCGGTCAGCGGGAGCACCACTTGATGACTGAGCCAGCGTCCCGCTCGCCCGCGCGTGAGCAAGGGCATCTGCTCCCAGCGGGATGGTTGGGGTACACTCATCGGTCTGGGTCCATAGCCGAGTAGGAAGATCTCGTGATCCCTCGCTACGGACGCCAGTCCCCGTGCGATGCCCCGCGTATAGACACCCATTCCCGTATACTGGCCCCCGCCCTCGAGAAACGTCGCGTCAATTCCGATCTTCATCATTCGCCTTCCCCAAGCGAGCTCCCTCGACGGGGATGAGGAATTACCCTATTCTACGATGGCACGATCAGCGCACTGCGATTGTCAGGTCAGTTTTCCCGGCTAAGCTATCGACGTAGTCATCGATCCGTCGCACAAACGGTTCCCATGTAAATGTGACGGCACGCTGACGTCCGCCCTGGCCCATCGCCAGGGCTCGGACCGGGTCAGCGATAAGGTCTGCCATTTCCAGAGCGAACGCGCTGGGCTCGGCCGGACAGAGGAGACCGGTTTCTCCGTGAACGATACTCTCGGTCGGTCCACCGCGATTCACCGCGATCACTGGCTTTCCGGATGCCATCGCTTCGAGGACGACAATTCCCCAATCCTCATTCAAGGCAGTAAACAAGCTTGCAAAGCAGCGCCGATACAAATCCCGCAATTCATCGTCGGAGGGACTGATCACAAAATGGATGTCCGAGCACCCCTGAGCTCGCTGCTGCATCTGGCGCAAATAGGGCTGGCTCTTTTGGTCAACCATCCCAGCAATGACCAGTTTGAATGCCTTAGCCGCGTGGTTATTCCGTTTGAATTGGAGAAAGGCATCAATTCCGAGCTCAATGTTCTTTGTCCGGGCAATGCGACCGGGCAGGAGAAAAAATGCCT
Organism: Chloroflexota bacterium; assembly: GCA_021324795.1. Lineage (GTDB taxonomy): Bacteria > Chloroflexota > UBA6077 > FW602-bin22 > CADDYW01 > JAJPIK01. Next base: position 22,201 of record JAJPIK010000121.1, on the reverse strand, counting down.
CCTGTGGTCCTTGCGGATCGAATTGGTGAAGGTCTACCCCCGGATAGAGAACCTCGACGAAGTCAGGATGGATCAGGTGAGCATTGAGGACGCGCGAAGCCACTTCCCGACTGTTGCAGAAAACCCGACGGTAATACCGCCACCCCCAACGATCGACGCGTGTATACAGATCGATCGCCAGGCGCATCGCCAGACTCGGCGATTGCGCAGAATAGCGTGCCCGGGTGAACGGGTCGTAAACGACTTTGAGCGGTGTGTGACAGAAACAGAATACTGGCACCCGTCGACAGCGAAATGGGACCAGATTGCCTAGCCCTTCGGATGATACCATGACCGCATCGATGTTTTGGGTCGGGATCTGCTGGAGCATGACCTGCAAGACCGCGGCGCCGACATGGACCAGCGACCGCTTTACCGAAACCCGTCGGAGCTCGATAACCTGAATATCACGGAACTCGGGAAACGTTCCTTCCGGATCGTAGTGATTGGTGAACAGGGTCCAGCGGTGACGGCTGCGACGAATAAGTTCGAGCAAGGTTCGCTCCGCTCCCCCTTTTAGATAGACCCACGGGTGATAAGCGGCGACGTTCATCGATGGCCTCCCGACGTGATTCGCTCGTAGAGGGCGACGTGGCGACGCGCTGCTTCGCTCCAAGCAAACATCTCTGCGCGACGTTGGCCAGCCTGTCTCAGCGAGTCAGCCAGTATTGGATCGCTCAGAACTCGCCGCATCGCGGCGCTGAGTGCGCGAGTATTACCCGGATCGACTGTGATCGCGGCATCCCCGACGACTTCAGGCAGGGCAGAACAATTCGAGGTGACGACCGGTGTGCCGGAAGCCATCGCTTCGAGGGGGGGTAAGCCAAACCCTTCCAAAAGGGATGGGTAAACGAAGAGATCGGCCGCGGCGTACCAGCATGGCAGATCCTCCTCGGAAACGTAGCCAGGACGATGAATCCTCTGGCGCCACGGAGAGACAGCGATCACGCGGTCGATCTCTTCCGTTTTCCAGCCTCGCGCGCCGATCAGCACGAGATGATGCGGAAGGTCCGTCTCAGAAACCATCTGCTCGAACGCGGCGACGAGGCGGACAATGTTCTTCCGGGGCTCGAGTGTGCCGACAAAGAGCACGTACGGAACGATTGCGCCAAGTCGCGCCTGAAAAAACGTGATCGTTTCCGGGGCCGGGCGCCGAAAACCGGGATCCAACCCTTGATAGATCACCTCGACCCGACCGGCTGCCTCGGGGTACCGCCGGATGATCGCATCACGTGTCCATGCCGAGACGGCAATAATCGCGTTGGATCGTCGCACGGCGAGCGAGGTCAAGACCGAAAGGTACAGGTGGCTGGTGAGGCGGTGAAGCGAGGGACGGAGAAAGGTGAGGTCATGGATCGTGACGACCGCCGGCCGCGTTAGCGCGGCCGGCAAGATGTAATTGGGAGAATGGTAAACGTCGACACCCAGCGCCATGACCTGGGCCGGTACAATAGTTTGCTCCCAGAAGGCCCGTGCGTATTCGTTGGGAGTCGGGAACGGCGCACGAATCTCCCGCACATTCTGGTTCCTGATCCTGGGAGCATCACGGGTCAGGAATACACTCAACGAGCGCGCTGGCAGAATCTCGGCAAGGCTGCTGACGAGATTTGCTGCGTGCCGGCCGACCCCTGATGGACACGGTCGGATCGATCGCCCCATCACCGCCACTCGGAGCATCACCGACACTCCATCTGGGAGAGTGATGATCTGCCAGCGGCGATGGGGAAGAGAGACTGCTCGAGACGGTTGGCCGCATCTTCCCAGGACCAGCGCTCGTCGACGTCCTGACGTGCGTTCGCGCCGAACCGACGACGCAGCTTCGGGTCTCTGAGAACACTATCTATGGCGGCCGCGAACGCGGCTTCGTCACGTGGCACGAGGAGACCGGTTTCTCCGCTTCGGACGATCTCCGGAACGCCTCCTTCCGCAACGGCAACGACCGGGAGGCCACAGGCCATCGCCTCGAGCAACACGAGTCCAAAAGGCTCCTGACGCGCGCCAAAGACAAATAAGGCACTCGCCTGGTAAGCAAGGCGAAGCTCATCATCAGAGATCGCCTGGCAAATCCGGAGGCGAACCTGAACTCGGCTGGCCAGACGCTGCAAAGAGGAAGGCATGCGCGGGTGACCACTGGCACCGACAATCGTGAGTTCCGGGCGCCGCTCGGTGGGAATCATACCCAAAGCGCGGATGACGAAGTCGAACCCCTTGTGGGCTTCCAGGGCCCCGACACTGATCACTCGCTTGGGCGAAGGCGGATCGAGGAGGGGACGGAAGTATTCGGGATCGACACCAAGATAGCAGACCGTGGCATCGCGCCGGTAGACCGCTTGGATCCGGCCACGCGTATACTCTGAGTTCGTCAGAACCAAGCCGGCCCGGGCAACGTTTCGCTGGTCCCGGCGTCGAATCGCCGATTCGATCACTGCGCGCGTGGGCCAGCGCCAGAGAAGGCGAAGACGCTCATAGCGGGATAGCGGCGCGGCCTCGGGGCGGCACCAGGGCTCCCAAAATCGACGCGGCGGCTCGTGGCAATAATAGGCCGTCGGCGTTTGTAAATAGGCCAGCGCCGACGGTGCCTGACCAGACCGCAGTACTGACACCAGGGCAAGGTCGTAGCCCACCGCGTCGATGCGCGATGCGAGGCCGCGTTCCCACCAGTCGTAGTCTTGCAGATCACGATAGGTGAGAAGATCATTCCAATAAAGCCCCAATCGCCGCTGAGGGCGGGGCGAGAAGACGAGGTCTTCGATCCGGACGTCGCTCACTTGGCTCGCCGGGGCGGCTTCACCTGGATCGATTGTGCGATAGAGCTGAACCGTATGACGCCTTGCCAAACGGCGCACCAACTCGCTGAATGCGCGCCGAGCCCCTCCGGACGGTGGATCATGCCAGACTGCGACTCGCATCGCCACCTCCTGGAGCACCGCCCTCGATCGACGGGGCACGCACCACCATACCGGCGAAAAGCCAGAAGATCATCGAGATGGTCTCGGCCTCCCAGACGTGGAGGGTGAATCCGACGAGCCCAAAGCCTATGGTCGCACCTCCCATCCCCACGCACAGCGTGCGCAGCCAGGGGTCGCGCACGCGTCCGTACTGGGAAAACGCGACGATACCAAACCCAAGGATAATCAGCGCGAAGATGATCGCGCCAGGAACTCCAATCTCGGTTGCAAGCTGCAAGTACCAGTCTTCATTCGTAATCGCATCCTGAAGGCCGGTCACCTGCCCCACCTGACCTGCTGTGCCCAGTCCGCGCCCAAGCGGCTGTTCTCGAACGATTTCGAGGCTAGTCAAAACCGAGCTAATGTGCCCCTGAACGGACGGATCATTCGTCGACAAAACGAGCCGAAGAACAGCGGGAGTAATCCGAAGGTGGTAGGCGACCGGGATAACCACTGCGATGGACTCGATCAGGATCAGAACAATAAAGAAAAATCCCCGCGCCCTGAGCATGACCGCACCGAGGATCGGCGCCATCGAGAAGATCGCGCTGCGCGTCACGGTGAGAACGGCTGTTCCAATAACCGCCAGAACTAGCAGATTGGTGACAATCTTGTCGCGTAAGCGTGGTACGTGAAGAAGCATACCCGCGGCGAGCGGTGCGGCCAGTAAAGTGTAGAAGCCCAGTGCCAGGTCTGAAAGGACGAGCGACGAGGCACGCGGAATGAGAAAGCCAGAGTAATCGTTCTCGCGCACCGCGTTGCTCGAAGCGAGTACCCCAACTTTGAGATCGGTAAACTCGCGCAGGCCGAGAGCGTTCAAAACGGCGTTCGCTGTCCCCGGCGCTAGGAACTCCAGACCGGCGACGATAGCGATGATCATCGTAATGACGCCGAAGGCAATCAAAAGGAACCGAACCTGTCGCGGACTGAGGCTTGCGCCGCGGCCAATGAAGTAAGGGACCAGGAAGAAGGTATCGGCGCGCAAGCCAAGGAGTTCGGTCGCGAGCGTCGTCCCCTCCACGTCGCTTGGATAAAGAAGGTAGAACGCACAATAAGCGAAGAAGATCAGCAGGCCGAGGTCGAGCAAATAGAACCTGGGTGAGCGGTGCCGGCGAAAGGCCAGATCAATGACCTTCGCCAGCAAGAGAAGAATGACCGCTTCCTTCCAGAGCTCGACGAGCTTGAGGATCGTCGGCGAACCAGTGAAGTGGAGCACGAGCACCATCAAAAATTGGTGGGGCGGCCCAAGTACGACCATCGCGGTCATTCCGATCATTGGCCAGCGCCAGATCGCCAGGCCGATCCCGGCCGCGAGCGCTGCCACTCCAAACACCAAGCCTCCACCCAGCATCGTTACGAAGTAGACAAAGAAAGCCGCGATCAGGACAGTGACGACTTGGGTGAGCGGCCCCGGGCCATAGCGGATTGGCGACAACCGCCAGCGATTTGCCAGGGACATAGTTCTCACGGCAACGACTCCTGGAGTTGATCCGCGCGGCGATCGACACTCAACGTCGCCGGACTCGGACCAAAACGACCAAGGACGAAATCGAGCAGACCACGCGCCCGGGCGCGGTAAAGCGGATCCTGACGGAAGGAAGGAAAAAAGATGTAGCGCCCCGCGATCTTCAGGAATCGCGAGGACAGATCGGCATAGGCATAGAGGCGCTGCCACCAGCGTCCATGCTCACGCGCCAGCAGGTAATAATTGCGCCAGGCGTAGTACCAAACCGACGGGCTCCCGAGTCGATCGGTGCTGCGGGAAATCCCATGGTGGATGCGCGCTCGAGGGACAAGGTAGACGAGCACGCCTTTCGCTCGCGCTCGCAAGCACCAGTCGACGTCTTCGAGATAGAGGAAGTAGCGCTCGTCCATCGGACCAACCAGACGTGCGACCTGGGCCGAGCAAAACAACGAACAGCCGGTCGCCCATTGGACCACACGCGGCTCAGTGGTAACCGGAGCGACTGGTAGATGATGGCTCTTCAAGCGCCAATCCAGATAGCCCCCCGCCGACCAGACCTGATTGGAGCGATCCTGGCGCAAAATCAGTGGAGCCAAGATTGCATTCTCGACGTCTTGGCTCGCTTGCAAAAGCGCCGCGAGCGCATCGGGCTCGACGCGGGTATCGTTGTTCAACAGCCAGAGATAATCGGCGCCATCCTGGAGCGCCTGCTGGCGTCCCCAGTTGAAGCCGGCCGCGTAGCCGTGGTTCTCCGTCGCTCGCAACAGGCGACACGCCGCGTGGGCCGCCAGGATCCGGTCCGGAGAGTCATCGGTCGAGGCGTTGTCGACAACGTAAACACGCCAGGGCGAAGGCCGAGCCGCGGCCAGTCCGTCGAGGCAGGCAATGGTATCGTCAGCTCCGTTCCAGTTGACGACGATCGCCGCCACTCGCGCAACTTTCCCATCAGGGTCCACGCCGGTCATCTCTTACGCCTCATTGAAAACCGCACCCAGTACCCGCACGCCTAATCGAGCAAGCTGAGCCTGGATGTCGCGTTGGGCAGCTACGTCGTGGCGACGTTGCCGAACCACGTAGATCACGCCGTCGACGAGTGGTGCCAATACGAAGGCGTCAGCCTGCTGCAAGCAGGCCGGCGAGTCAAGAAGAATAAAGTCAGTGAGCGGACGGAGGGTGGCTAGAAGCTCCTTCATTGCCGCGGGATTACCGCCGGTTACGTTCAAGGGCATCATCGTGCCCGGAACGATCGGCTTCCCGATCGCCGGCCCAGCGAGCAAGCCAGGTTTCTTCAGATCGTCTTTTCCTTTGCCGTTCTGCGTCGGAAGATCAGATTGGACGATCACGACCCGATGTCCAAGCTCGGCCAGCGATTGCCCGAGGTTGACAACGGTCGTCGTCCTCCCTTCTTTGGGATAAGCGCTCATAACCAGAATGACTTGTGTTTGCTGGCTCACTGCTAAGCTCTCGACATTCACCGCCAGCAAACGGAAGGTCTCGGCAAAAGCCGAGCGAGGCTCGGTCGCGGCTACCATCTCTAGGTCGGACTTCTCGATAACCCGACTAGTGATCTGGGTCGTCATTTGCTGACAGGCTTCCGCGACGCCCGGTGTAAATGCGTCCAGGCTCGTCCCGGGTGGGACAAAGAGCAGAAGTCGGACGTGTTGATCTACGGCCATGACATTCCCCCTAGCTGGCCTTTGGTACCCGCGCGAGAACCGGAACTCCAAGCAGATCCTGAACATCTGCCGTGGTCCGCGGTGTTCGGTCAAAGTAAGCGAAGACGTAGGCAAGAACGAGCCCGACGAAAGCACCCAATAAAGTGCCGAGGGCATAGAAGACAATTTGCCAGAACGTGTTCGGCTGAAGCCGCGGTGCATCGAGGACTTTGACATCCGCCCCCGGCATCAAGCTATCGTTCACCAGGAGATTGAGCTTTTCGGTCTGCATCTGGTTGATCTGAGATTGGATGGACGTGACCTGACTGTTGAGTTGTTCATACTGAGGAAGCAAATCGGTCATCCGCTTGAGTTCGCTCTCCTCGGTCGAGATCGCTTGATCGAGACCGGCTGATTGGACATTCGCCGTGAGAACCTGACGTTGGAGGTCATTGACGAGAGCGGACTGGCTGGAGATCTCGGTCGGCAGGTCGCCGATATCATGCGCCGCTTCAAAATTTGCGAGGTCGGCGCGGGCCTTGTCCAGGTTGCTTTGGGCAATTGCGAGCTGGCCTTGCAAAGCCGACGAACTCGGTTGTAAGGCCAGATCGTTCAAGCGCGAGTTCCCCTGGGAGATGTTTCCGGAGGCCAAGGTCACGTCCAAGGCCAGGCGGGTATACTCCGGCTGGAGATCTCGCAGGCGCTTGAGCTCGGCTTGGGCAGAGGCCAAGGCCTGATTGAGATTGGCGTTCAGTTGCTCGGGTGATGTGCTCTTGCTTACCGCATCCAGGCCAAGCTGGGCCTGCTGCACCCCGGTCTCTGCAGCCGCGACCTGGGCATTTGCCGCATCGCAAGCATACTTCGGCGAGTTGCCACAGACTCCATCACGATTTGCCTGGGCAGCGTACAGGTTATTCTTCGCCTGGCTGACTGCAAACTCGGCGCCTTTGATCTGATCCTGAGTCAACGATGTGCCCTTGGCAAGCTGGGCTTGCTCCTGCAATCGGAGCAAGTCATTCACGTTCGACGTCTGGTTAGCAATTTCCGTCGGTAGGTCGCCAATGCCATTCCGCTTCTCAAAAGCAGCCAACGCATCGAGGGCCTGTGTCAATCGAGTTTGGTTCTGGGCGATCTGAGACTTCGCACTCGAGGTGTTCACCGTCGCGGCACCGGTCTGAAGCGAGGCCAATTGAGACACCGCGCTACTGGCCAGGGCTACTTGAAAGGAAAGACGATCGTACTCTGGTTGCAGGCTGCGCAGGTAATCGAGTTGTTTCCGGGCATCATCCAGATTCTTCTGGTCCTGGGCTCGCGCGGCTGCGCTTTGACCACTCGTATTTGAACGCGACTGCTGGCGAAGTCCGTTCACAAGAGCAACCTGATTATTGAGCTGCCCCGGCAGGTCGTAGGCATCGTTACGATCTTCGAATTGCTGGAGAGCAGTTTCCGCTTGCCTGAGCTGGTCCTGCAACGCCGCCTCACGCGGCTGGAAGGAGGCATCGATCTGCGCGGGGTCGACAGTGTTGAGCTGCACGAACTCCTGGCGGGCCTCCTCGATCACCGCGTTCGCGATCTGCGTGGCTCGACTCGCATCACGATCGGAAACCGAGATAGTATAGAGGGGCGACACCAAGGCTGGCACCAAGCTGTTGGCCAGCTTGACCGATATTTCCCCTTGCACTGCGTTCGGCGACATGCTCAACCCCAGTCGCTGTACTACGCGCTCGGCGACGACGTAGCTCTGAGCGACTGGTGCGAAGCTCACCTGGGCCTGCTCAGAATTGGCCGCACGGACGACGGTTGGCTCCCAGACCGCCACCGTTGCAGACACCGTCTGCTTGCCATTCCAAAGGAAGTACAAATAGGTACCCAGCACTCCCACCAGCGCGAGCAGGACAACCAGGTACCACCGTCGTATGAGTGAACTTGCAAAATAGTCGAGTTCCATGTATCAGCGATCCTCCCCGGTGCTAAAGAACCAATGAACGGTAACGCAGACTATTGATCGCGAGCACGGCACACGAAAGTGCATCCCACGCGAGGTGGAGCGCGACCTTAACGGGAGGCCAGCGCCCACCGAGTCCGTGCTGAAAGGGAAAGGCGACGAGATAGGGAAGGCTCAATCCCAGAAAGCGTCGCTTCACCAGTAAGCCGAGCAGGAGCCCGAGCAGCGCCAGATCGAAAAGCAGGTGAAACCAGTGAACCCAGAATCCTAGAAAGAGGTAGCGCCGATACTCCGGATAGACAGACGTCTTGGCTGGCATGGAGGAGAAATGCAGCGGCCAGCGAAGCCAGCCTGATAACGTCAGTGGCAGGACTTGATGCAACACCTCCGCCTCCGGAACAAAGGTTGCCTGCCAGCCGGCACGCCGCACTCGCCAGCCAAGATCCAAATCTTCCCAGTATTCGATCGCCGGATCGAAGCCATCCACCGCGACAATCGCGTCGCGGCGATAGAATATATTGCAGGTCGAGAACGTACCGTCGAACTGCTTGATCTCGATAAAGTGATTAAAAAACGGACGAGGCTGGCCCGGGTGGGGACGCGTCGGCCCCTGGACAACGCCGATCGCCCGATCGTTAAATCCTTGCCATCCTGCCTCGATCCAGCCAGCCATCGGCAAACAGTCGCTATCCGTAAAGGCGATGATCTTCCCTCGCGCTACTGAGACGCCGACGTTACGTGCAGCCGCCCGTCCCAGGTTCCGCCCCAAGCGGAGGTAGCGCAGGCGACCGGTGGTCTCCCGAATCAGGCGTTCCATGACCCGGTCGGTACCATCGGTCGATCCGTCGTCGACAACGATTACTTCGTACTCGAGTGTCGTCTCCTGCGCGAGAACCCGTGACAAAGCCTCCTGTACCATCTGACGATGTTGATAGGTTGGTATGACAACACTCACCAGGACCGGCTCGGTCGCCTTCTCAGCGGCAGAAGACGCCGCGTCTACCACGACCGCTGCAAGCGCAGACGCAAGACGGCTCCCTGGCTGCCCGGTATGTACCATTCGATGAGCTTTTAGACTAGTCTCAATATTGGGCAAGGGAACCCTCCTTCTTCGCTCGATTAACCGCCCAGTTGAAGGCAAGAATTCCCAACGGCATGAGCACGGCCGCCAGACCGCAAAGCACCAAGGTCGGTCCCAGAACCTGGGTCAACCGGGCGCCATCCAAAGCAGCACGCAGGCCGCTCAACGCATAGGTCAGCGGCACAAAATCGGCAAAAGGCCGAATCCAGGCGGGCAGAGCCGCAACTGGAAAGAGAACGCCACCGAGCAAAGCGGTCAGTGCACCGTAGGCAACCAGGACCGGATCACCCTGCTTCAGAAAGATCACGAATGCCGATGAAAGGATCCCTAGCGCGAGGAAGCCAAGCATCGCCGACAATAAAACGACGAGCAACGACAAAAAATTCGCCTGTCGCCATAGACCAATGACAGCTATTCCCAGAATGAGGTAAATGACCATCCGTCCGAGAGCGATGAAGAGACGGAACAGGGCCGATGAGATTGCGAGATTCATGGTACTGATCGGTGTGAGAAGCATCGGCTCGAGCGTTCCATCCTTTTGGTTGTCTCGAATGGCCTGGGGCATCGCGAAAATTCCTTGCATGAGCACGTCGGTAAACGTAATCCCGCTCAGGATGAAGGCGACGAACCCTGCAGGCTGACCCTGGAAGAACCCTCGTGCGTCACCGACGGCGGTACCAAGAAAAGACACGAGGCCGACGAACACCGCGATACCGACCAATTGCCAGACGATCGCCATCCGGTAGCTGCTCCAGATCAGCAGATCTCGGCGCAGGAAGGCCAGAGCAACCCTCATCGCACGCCTTCCTTCATCTCAACGGGAGTTAAGGGGGGAGCAGAACCGAGCACATCAGTAATACCTTCCCCGGGAGCGGCCAAGTCTCGCTCCCGCGCCGCGATCGCGAACATCTCCTCAAGTGTTAGCTCCTGTGGCACGCTGGACCAAACGTTTCCCCCCTGCCTGACCACTTCGCGAATAATCGACGGAATCGCCGCCGCCCCGCGTTCGGAAGTCACCTCAAGCCGGTAGGTCGCCGGCTGCAGTGGCGTGATCGATACGCTATGGACTCCGTTCAGATGGGATAATGTTTCTAGCGTCAGTCGGTCAATCTGACTCACCACCAGAACGTGCGCGTCCTCCGCCCGCAGGGCGCTCCGGAGTTGCTCGATTGAGCCGATGAGCTGAATCCGACCGTGGTTGATGAATGCTACCCGGTGGCAGAGATCTTCGGCTTCGGCCATGATATGGGTAGCCACCAACACCGTGCGTCGCCCATCGGCGACTCGGTTGCGGAGAAATTCTCGCAGCTCCAAAGCCGCGAGAGGATCTAACCCACGTGTTGGCTCATCCATGAAAAGAATTTCCGGATCGTGCAACAGGCCACGGGCGATCGCGGCACGCTGCTTCATTCCTGTTGAAAAGTGATGCATCTCGACCTGAGCGTCGCCAGCCAGGCCAACGAATTCGAGAAGGTCACGAATTCGCCGGTCGGCTACTTTCCCAGGAATCCGGTAGAGGGCAGCGTAAAATCGCAAGTTCTCCAATACCGAAAGACGCCAGAAAAAAGTCCGCTCGTCGCCATACACCATCCCAACTCGCCGCCGTACGTCCCGACTGTTCTTAACGACGTCAAGGCCGTCGATGATCGCCCTGCCGTGAGTAGGCAGCATCAGCGTGCACAGAATTTTCACGAGCGTTGTCTTGCCGGCGCCGTTTGGCCCCAACAGGCCAAAGACCTCGCCGGTTTGGATTGTCAAATTGATGCGATCTAGAGCTACCTTCTCCGGCCCACGCCGGAACGGCGGACGCAAGCTCCGCCGTCGCCAGAACTTCTTCGTGAGATCCACCGTCTGAATGGCCGGAGGAACGTCAATCATAGCACCAATCTCCGCGCCTTCACCGACCCATGAATCAGCCCACCAAGCCAAACCACGTGTCGCGCCGCGAGCTGGGTGAACAATCGTACGTTCCCTCGCCAGCATGTTATCGGCCAGAGGTCAATGAACTTGCTATAGTAGCCAATCCACGGCAGGGAAAGGAGGAGATACCTCCGGCGACGCCCAACGAGAGCGGCGATGAGCCCGACGATCAAAAGGTCAAAGGTGAACGTCTTCACACTGGCGAACCACCGCAGCGTGAGGTGGTGCTCGGCCAATGCTGGTACCCGTGATACCGCGCGTGGCAGATCCTGCGCGAGTTGCCACTCGGTCCTCGGCCAAGTGAGGCGCTTCGGCTTCTCATAGGAGCGGAAGAGAAACATGTCTTTGACGAAGCGTCGATCCCATCCCAGTTGGTTCAATCGCCAGGCAAGCTCCGTATCCCAACCAAAGGGAAGCGGGTCGCGTTCATTCGCGTCCTCATCGAATCCCCCGCTCACCAGCGCCGGCTGACGGCGATAGGCCACGTTAAAGATCGGATAGAGAACTTGAGGATCCCAGCCGACACGTGAGCCCGGCAGCACCAGGAAATCTGGATGGCTGTTCGGAATCTCGACCACTGGCCCGGCGACAACGCCGGTTGTATCATCGAACGCCGCGGCGATCGTTCGGACCCACCCGAGGGGAATGCGGCACGCATCGTCCGTGTGGGCACAGATGTCACCGGTCGCAGCACGCATGGCAGCGTTGCGCGCGGCCGGCCCTTCGGGGCTATCGTGAATGAGCTCACGCACCGTGATCGAGGTGCGTTCGGCGATCTCTCGAATGACGTTCTGCGTCGCCACCAAGTCGCCGTCGTGTAGGACGATAACTTCGAGGCGATCCGACGGGTAATCCTGATCACCCAGAGCGCTCAGAGTCTCGCGGAGCGCATGTTCGCCTCGGCAATGCGAGACGATGACCGACACCCGGGGATCGCCGTTCGCTTTAAGATCAGGCGTCTCGTACGCCGCGACTCGGGGCGCCAAATCGAGCAGAATCGCGTGGCGGGTCGGCGGAACGAGCCGCATGATCGCTTGCCCAGCCTGGAGCATGGCGTAAGGCCCCGGCGGGAACGGATCAATCGTCGAACAGGCAGCATGCGCGACCACGTACGAACACTCGTGTACTTGGAATCCCGCTCGCAGCACCAGGGAGAGCAGCTCGTCCCGATGAAAGTAACGTAGCCTTGGAAGTGGCGGAAAGCTAAGCGAGACCTGAAACTTGGGGTAGGCGGTCGCCGGGTTCAGACCGAGGAAGGAGCGGAGGCGGATGTCCAAGCGACTGACATTTGTCGTCGCCAGGATCAGATGACCATTCGGACGAAGCGCCTGGCGCAGACGAGTTAGAAACGGCTTTCCATCGCCAGGCAAACTTTCCAGAATTAACGGAACGATAATAACGTCGTACGGCTCGTCCGGCAACGAGAAATCCGCGTCTGCAAGCTGCTGTGGAGTGACAGTATCCCGAATGGACGAGAATAAATCGTCAGTGAGGTGGCCTTGCGCGAAATGCCAGAGATCCACGCTGTAGCCCAGATGGAGCAGCAGGTGGGCGAGCAAGGAATCCGAGCCAATAATCAGCACACGCCCCGGCGCGGTCTGGGCTACCCGCAAGCGCGCGGCAAGTTCCAAGACCAAGGGCTTGGTGAAGTCGAGATGATGATAGACCCGATCCGTGACCTGAAGAAAGTCCAGGATATCATCGGCGAGGCGCCTGATCTCGTCACGGACTCCCGCCGGCTTCGTCACTGGTGCAGCTCCGATCATCGGTCAATTCCCCCTGCCATCAGCGTTGCTGACGACGATCGGCGCGTGTCTACCATTTTGACGTAAAGTGCCTCGGCCTGCTGGCCAACTCGTTCTAAACTCCATTGGGAAGCCCATTCACGGCAGCGCTCAGCGGTCCGGGGATTTCGTGAAAGCTCAATTGCATACAGAACTGCTTCCGCTACGTCATGAGCACGCTTCGCATCGAGAGTATCCAGAACGCCGTTCACGGGCACCGTGGCGCCAATCTCCGGCGAGGTCACGATCTCACCAGGGCCGCCATCGGAGCTGCAGACCACCGGCGTGCCGCACGCCAATGACTCGACGAGCACCAGACCAAACGCCTCGTCGATCGAGGGCATGACTGTCACTGCCGCCTCGGCGTACTGGCGCGGGAGATTCTGAACGAGCCCCGGCCCCCGCACCTCGACCGCCCGGCGAGCATCCGGATCTCGAATCAGATCGAACTGCCCGAGCATCGAATTAGTCACCACTTCTGGATGGAAGCCAGCAATGCCGAACGGCCCAGCCAGGACCAACACGGCTTCGGGACAACGGCGGTGGATCTCATCCCAGGCGCGCAATAGCAGCGCCCCACCCTTGCGGGGATCGCCAACGTCAGAGGTGAAGAGAACCTGTGGACGCCGCGGGTCACGCTGGCTGACCGGACGGAAAGTATCCAGGTCAACCGGCGGCGGCAGAACGGTGACCGGCACGCCGTAACGCGCACTTTCGTGCTCGGCCCACTTGGGCGTGAGTGCTGCCACCATGTCGGCGCGCCGAATCATTTGCTCGAAGCTCCAGCGATCAAACCGGCTGGGCCACCAGTGCTCGCGCACGATGAGATGAAACAGATATGGCAACTTGCGCAAACGCTGGAGAAACGGCGCGATCAGTACTTCCGAATAGCTCATCAGGTGGGCGACGTCGTAATCGCTGCGCATGAACTGGAGACTAGCCACCAGCCCAAAATGGTACAAGCGAATCAGAGGAATATATTGAAACATCAGCGGGTGCGACGCCTGGCGGTGATAGATAACCCGCACGTCCCCGTCGTATACCACCCGCGGACGGCCCGGTTTCGAGGTGATAATGTCCACCTTGTGCCCACGCCGGCCAAGGTAGACGGCCAAATCGTGAATGGTATGCTCTGCCCCTCGACGGACGTAGGGCCAGTAATTCGGATAAGGGAAGGCGATCTTCAAGGGCATGCTCAGCCACCTCCCCGTGCCTTGAATACAACTTTCGGCACGTCGACGCCTTTCTTTATCTTCATGTCAAACTGGGCAATTTTTTGAACGTCTTGGAAACGCGCAACCTGCAACATGACCTCGAGAACGGTCGTGGTAAAGCCCCACCAGAAACAGCCGCTGTAATCATCGAGCCCGAGCAAGAAGCGCATCGAGTTTACAGCCCCTGAGCTTTCTAGCTGTCTATCGTAGGTCTCTGCGATGATGGCCTCACCTCTGGTCACCGTCCAAAGTGCTTCCAGAGCTCGCAAAGGCTCTCGCAAGTGAAGAAGCAGGTCGCTCATGAACACGAAGTCAAAGGTGCCGATCTTCTCCGGGGAGAGATCGTAGACGCTCAGCACTTTGCGCTGCACCTTCGAGTTCAAAACGCGCTTTGCGTAAGCAAAACCGAAACCTTTCAGATCATTTGCCCGAGATCCGAGGTACTCACTTCGCCAATTCAATGGGCAGTCGCAATCGGATAGGCTGTAGACGTCGATACCAATGACTTCGGCGGCACCGCGCTTTTCCAACTCAAAGGCCCAAAATCCATCGAAGGTCGCGACGTCCAAGCAGCGCTTTCCAGCGAGCGAATCAGGAAGGCCGTAAAGCTTCACTTGATCTCGGTGGTCGACAAAGCCCGGAGTAACGATGCCATTACCCAGATCGATCGTGTGGTACCAGTCGATGTCAGAAAGCTTGGTACCGTTGAGGACCGGCTCGCCATTCCGCACCGGATAGGTGGGTGGACTACCGTGCAGCAGGCGATAGGGTAGACTCCCGCGGACCCGTTCGGCGAGGGTACGCTCAAGCGTCACCGAAAGCTCGAGACCTCCGAGACGTAGCTTGCGTGGGCGTGTCGTCGGCATGACCCTGCAACTCCTCTCGATGCGACTCTTCCGCGTCTTCTTGTTTGTCTGTGCTGGCTTGGTCACTCACGCGGTTAAGTGAGTACTGACCCTGCCATTTCCGAGCGGGGCTCTCGCCTTCGGATACGCTTTCAACACCACTTTGATCAGTGGAATCGCCGCCTTGCAGTTCAAGCGGAAACGGGAGACCTCCTCCACCTCATCGAAGCCGGCCGCCCAGAGCATCGTCTTGAAAGTCGCGACCGAATGCTGCCACCAGCCAACCGCCTCGGCGAAGCCAAATTGACTGAGAGGAACGCCGCGAAATGCCTCCAAGCTCTGATTGTATGGTTCGGCGATGATCGCGAATCCATCCTCACGGGTCACCGAAGCGACGTTCTCGAGTGCACGAGCAGGATCCCGCAGATGGAGGAGGAGGTCACTCAGGAAAACCACGTCAAACGTACCGAGTTTCTCCGGCGAAAGCTCGTAAACGCTCAGAATCTCACGCTGGACGCGGGAGCCCAGAAGCTCTTTGGCCAAATAAAAGCTGGCTCCCAGTTTGGCCTGGGCTCCCGCGCTGAGAGCCTGGTCGCGAAAGCGCCGGGGGAAATCACACTGCGCCAGTGAATCCAGATCGATCGCCACGACCTCGGCGCCCCGCCGCTCCATCTCGAACGCCCAGAAACCATCATAGGTCGCCACGTCCAATGCTCGTATACCCCGCATGTCGGCAGGTAGGCCATAGTAATGCACCTGCTGACGGTGATCAACGTAGCCCGGCGTACTCACACCATGCGGTAAGTCAATCGAATGGTACCATTCGAGACCTTTGATTCGATCGAGAATCGCCTGCACCTCCGGAGTAATTGGCCCCGCGACAAGCGGAGTTTCCGGAATAGGTGCCACGCCCGAGGACTGGCCGTTCTGACTCGTTCCCCGATGTTGCAGCCAATTTAGGGCCGGACGAATGACTTTCTGATAGGGGAGCGTTCGTCGGAGCCGTTCCGCTCGACTGGCTTCCATCGCCACGGTCAGCTCCGCGATTCCCAGGGAGATCCGTTTTTCCTTGATCAGTGGCATCACTGACTCTCTCCTGTTTCCACGCATCCTGCGTTTGCGTGGAGAACGCTTCAAGCCCCCGTTCCAGGGGACACCGCTCAATGGTTTTGAGCTACCTCATGACACTGGATAGCCCTTTAGAACCACTTTATAAATGGGATCACTGGACGTGGAAGCAAGGGTAAATCGTGCTACCTCGTCGATACGGCCGAAGCCAGCCACCCGCATCATCGCCTTCAACGTCGCGACTGACGGTCGCCACCACACGTAATTGCCGCACGCCATGTACTCACTGACCAGCATGTCGTCGATCGCCTCGAGACGTGGCTGATAAACATCGGCAATGATCGCGAATCCAGTCGATCGGACGACTGCTCCTACGTTCTCCAATGCACGCTGGGGATCTCGGAGGTGCAGCAGCAGATCGCTGAGAAAAACGACGTCGAAGGTCCCAAGCTTATCAGGGGAAAGCTCGTAGATACTCAGGATCTGACGCTCGACCCGTGAGCCCAGAAGATCGTGGGCGATTTGAAAGCCCCGGCCGGTTGGCTTGTCCGGAGCACCGGTCCGCCGCCAGGCTTCGAGTCGACGCTGCGGGAGATCGAACTGCGACCAGGTCGCGATGTCGATTGCCACCACTTCAGCGCCCCGCCGCTCCATTTCGAAGGCCCAGAAGCCATCGTAAGTCGCCACGTCCAGCGCTCGGAGCCCGCGCATATCCTCGGGTAACTGATAGAGCGATACTTGCCCTCGATGGTCGGCAAAACCCGGGGTTGTAACACCGTGTGGCAAATCAATCGAGTGATACCACTCGATATCCTTAATCTGATCAAGAATGGCCTGCGCCTCTGGGCTCATTGAAGGAGGCGCCAAGGCAACTGGAGCACGCTTGGGCACCGGGGCCACCGTCGAAGGGTGACCATGGCCATTTCGCTTGTCCCCAAGGCTTTCGAGCAGACGCATAGCGGGGCCCAGAACGTATCGATAGGAAGCAGTATGCTTCAGACGCTCCGCGCGCCTCGCCTCGACCGCGACCGAGAACTCCAGACCGCCAAGTGTGATCCCCTTTCTTCGCATCAAGCCCATTGTTCCTGGTCCTCCACCTGACCGGCTATCGTCATCGTCGGCTATCCTTTGCCGAGAGAAATCCACCGCCATCTTGTTTCCCACTAGATGGACCGCCTCGGCAGCGTCGGCACACTGGCGTCCCGCATCACTCCACGCTTTCGTTACCCTGATCGTTCTGCCAGGGGCTGCCAGATACGTTTCCACCAATTGCACCGCCGTACCTACGCCATCTTCTTGGCGGATCGCTTCTCCCAGCTCGGTAGCTCGCTTCCGGATCTCTGGGTTGCTCACCGCGATCCCAATCGCCTCGGCAAGGCGTTCGGGAGTAAGATCGCGACGCGGAACTGGCCGCGGAGAGACCCCCAACTGAAACGCCAGGTCTGCCCACGTTTCCTGATCGAGAATGTGTGGGACGATGACCGAGGGTATCCCCGCGCGGAATGCAGCCGCTGTTGTCCCCGCTCCGCCATGATGAACAGCGGCTACGACCCGGGGAAAAAGCCAATAATGCGGAACCCCAGCCACGCAGAGCACTGTAGATGGAAGGTCCTCGCTACCAAGGCCGGCCCAGCCAGGATCGATGATCGCGCGCATGCCTGACCGTCGGACTGCTTCAACAAGGAGCTGCGTGAGACTTCGACTATCATCGCTAAGCATGCTTCCGAAGCCGATGGCGATCGGCCTTGGCTCACGGTTGACGAACGCGTCTACCTCCGGCGGAGGTGTCCATTCCGGGCGCTCCAGGTACCAGTAACCAGTCAGACGATGACGTGACGGCCAGTCCGGCGGCGCAGGGGTCACGAACCGACTCGCCGCGACGAGATTGAGCTCGGGTGAGTAAAGACCGTCGCCGGCGAGGTTGGGAAGGGAGGGGAGACCGACCTGGCGACGTACAGTATTGACCCGTCGACAGTAGGCGTTGAGAACTGCGCAAACCACGACCCAGGACAGCCGATTGATCCACCGACCTTGAGCTGGCAGCTTGAACGGTGGATAGTATCGGGATGGGATCTGGAAAGGCACGATCGTTCCAGTCACAAATGGGCGCCCCAGCGTTTCAGCGGCCATCCGCCCGGCCGGTTGAAAAAAATGACAGACGAGGATATCAGCCCATCGGGCAAGTTCAAGACACTGATCGTACATCTGCCTCAGTGCCGACTCGTCGCCCATAACCGTAAGGAGCGCAGTGATCGCTTCGTGGATCGGCTTATTCTGCACCATCGGCCCGAGCGATGCGAATGGCACACCTTGAGCATCGGCTGCCTCGGCAAAACCTGGATATTGAGGAGCTCCCAGCATCACCTGATGACCGCGCCGCAAAAAGCCCTGGGCGAGGGCAAGGTACGGCTGATAATCACCTCGAGAACCCCAAGTGACGATCGCAACCTTCAACGCCAGCTCCCCAACCCAATACGTCGCACCTGGTTAGCCTGGATCACGCGCTCCCACTGATGCCCCTTCTCTTATCGTGCTCAGCGTTCAGCGGATAGCGAGAGATCCCAGGTGTAAACTCCCGGAGTCAGTGCTACCGATGCCAGCCGTTCAGCGTAAGGCATCCACAAACGATCGAGTTCCTGCTGATCTTTATAGGTATCCATCGAATGCCAGAAGCCCCGGTGCCGATACACGTGAAGCTGTTTGTGACGGGTCAGCGCGGGCAATACCTCGCGCTCCAGATTGTGACCTTGCCAATACTCGAAAATGTCGGGTTCGAAGACAAAGAAGCCGCCATTGATCCAGAAGTTCGGAAGGATTGGCTTTTCGTCGAATCCGGTCACACGATCTTCGTCATCGGCATAGATCAACCCGTATTGCGAACGTAGCGGAGCCGCCGTGACCGTCGCGGATTTCCCATGAGAGCGGTGGAATCCAACGAGCGCGGCGAGATCGACGTCGCCCAGACCGTCGCAGTAGGTCGCGTGGAAGGAACGATCCAAAAGATGGCGCAAACGATAGAGGCGATCACCCGTATCGGCATCGTCGCCCGTGTCGACGCAGGTGACGTCCCAGTTACCGTGAGGCGTCCGAAAGTAGTCGATCACCAGCTCCTTGAGATAACCACAGGACAGGATAAACTCGCGAAAGCCTTGCGCGGCATAAATGCGCATCACCTGCTCGACAATCGGGATGCCGGCGATCGGCATCAGTGCCTTCGGGATCGTCTGGGTGTGGGGATAGGCACGCGTTCCGCGCCCCCCGCACAGGATAACGACTGGCATACTCACGGTTAACCCACCTCCACCGCTCAGCCTAAGACGGTTTTGCGATAGTCGGCATACCAAGCGACCGTGCAACGAAGACCTTCGTCCAATTCAATCTGGGGACTCCAACCGAGCGTCTGCCGTGCAAGAGTGCTATCCAGGTACTGACAGTCGATCTCACCTTTCGCCTGCCCGAGGATCCGGGGACGCCGCTTCGAGCCAGCCATCACCAGGATCTGCTCGACCAGGGCGAGCACGCTCACCGGGTGATTCGACCCAAAGTTGAACGCGTTGC
This sequence comes from Chloroflexota bacterium, assembly GCA_021324795.1. Taxonomy (GTDB): domain Bacteria; phylum Chloroflexota; class UBA6077; order FW602-bin22; family CADDYW01; genus JAJPIK01. The sequence goes on along the minus strand of JAJPIK010000121.1, from coordinate 2,679 downwards.
CACGCACTCCTGCTTCCGGCGCATGCTGACCGAGCGTCAGATAAGCAGCGACCGCATCGGTCACGTAAAGGTAATCACGCTCGGGCGTTCCGTCGCTTCGGATGACTGGATCTTCGTCCAAGAGAACCGAACGAATCGTCCCCGGGATCAGGCGCGACCAGTTAAAGTCAGCTCCTCCATAGATGTTGGCGCAGCGAGTGACGGTGACCGGTAGATCGTAGGTAGCAGCATAGCAGCGCGCCAGGACGTCAGTGCAGACCTTCGAGGCATCATAGGGATAACGCCCACGTAGGGAAGTATCCTCGCGGTAGGGCAGGAGTGGTTGATCTCCATACGCCTTGTCGCTCGATGCGATGACAACCCGAGTGATGGTCTTGCTTAGCCGACAGGCTTCAAGCAGATTCCAGGTTCCCTTGATGTTCGACTCGAAGGTTGAGAGGGGAGAGCGATTAGCGACCCCAACGATTGCCTGCGCGGCCAGATGGAAACAGGTGTCGACGTCATACTCATTGATTGCCCGCTCGACGAGCGCAAAGTCGGCAATCGAGCCGTGGACAAGGTTCATGCGGTCGGCGATTCCATGTAGTCGGAGTAGACGCTCTCCTGCCGAGTCGCGGATAATGCCAACGACGTTGGCGCCGGCGCCGACGAGTGCTTCGCACAGCCAACTCGCGACGAAGCCGCCGGCGCCGGTGACGAGCACCGGGCGAGCGCGCCAGAAGTCCCGGTTTTTGGAGGAACCAATACTATCCACTGCCACTTCCTACCTCGGGCTCTACGTCCTTGTGAACAAGCTCCCCCACTGGCGACGGCACAAAGCTGCCTGGAAAGCAACCGTTCTCATCGTTGATTTTGAGAGGCGTGGAAGAAACACTGCCAGATAGACAATCATGGGTGGAGGCGAGAACTCAGGTTAGAAACCCGACCAGCCTTATCACTGTTTGAAAGGGTAGCCACCTGTTGTCACTGTCACCATGAACGCCAGGTCGACAACGACGAACGATGCCGATCAGCACTAAACCAGACGAGGAGAGTTCCTAAAGATTACCCCACGACCACCCTCCCTCGTTTAATCCCTTGGTAGAGGCTATCAGGCAAAGGTTGATCGACGGTTAAGCAGGCGTGGAAAATCGGTCAAGGAATCCGTGAACCCTACCCACCCTGCACGATAGGCAAGCTCACCCGATAGAGAGATGCCGCTGTTCGGAGATTTTTGTAGCGATTCACCCAGTAGGCGGTGCGGGAGAGATACGCCGACGCCGCGGCCGGTCCGGTTAATCCGTAATGTCCTTCGTAGTCGGGATAAGTGTAGGCCCCGTATTGGTAGGGCACGGCAGGCTCGATTTGGGTGCCCTCATGCCATTCATTGAAAGAGACAATCGCGACCCCTTCGGGCCTTTGGCTCGTGAGTTGTATCCACGTCGTGTCATAAGCGGCGCCAGCGTTTCGTGAGATAATGACCGGATTGGTGACGCCCGAGGCACGAGCATTGTCAAAGCCTGGGCAGACCGCGTAGATCAAGAGGTAGTCGGGAGACCATGGCAGCGGAACGTTGTAGGTAGTGTTGGCGCCGTAGAATCCGTAGTTATACATGCCATCCGCTCCAGTCCACCCAATTTGGGTACGGACATCGGCATCCGAGTACATCTTGCTGTCATCAGTACGGACCAGAATGATCGCGTCATTTGGCGTACCCCGCATGGTTTTGATCGCGGCGGCCAAGCTTGGATCGGTGGGTGTATAGACGAAAAACATGCCGCGGGGGTCGCGGCTCGGGCCGTTAAGAGTCGGCCGTGTAGTCCGATAAAAGGCAGGATGATGACCGTATTGTGAATACAGATAGGCAATATCGTCAATTATCGACGCGGCGGTACGGCCGTCGTACGGCTCAATCTGAAAGCAAACCCGGAGGCCATACTGGGCTGCTTTACTGAGAATCCCTCCCACGACGCTGTCTTCGTAGCTAGCTTGTCCCCACCAAGAGACAATCAGAACGTCGACATTCGCTTGGAAGAGCCATCGCATGTGCTGATCGAGGACCACGGCGACATCCCGACTATCGTAAGGTCCGAGTAATGGATATGACGTCGTGGCAAGGTTATCCTGGGGATCCGGTCGAGTGGAGTCGCCACCGTTCCAATGCCGAAACTGGGGGGAGCTCGAGTACCAGGGATAATAATGGGCATAGACCGTTGACGTACTCGCGGTGGCAAGCACCGAGGAGCTCGCCGCCGCGTGGCTTTGGCGAGGCAGGAGCATCGCTGTCGCGCCGAGGATCGTATATCGCAGAAGCTGCGAGCGAGTGAGAGTACGGGGGCGAGCGAATCGACTCTTTCTATCGCCCGATTGCCTTAACGTAAGCCTCGCCCCTTCCAGGAAGTGCGGAAAGTCCTTGCACTGTCCATGGAAGATGCTAGGTTAGAGGGACTCCGACACCAATGGGAAAACGGTCCCAAAAGCTTTAGGAGATAAGTACGCTGGCGAGCCCAGAGTCCGAAAGTATGGGGTCAGAAAGGTCCAGACATCGTTTTTTCATTTGTTGGGCGACCTTGACGTTCGTTATCGGCGCTTGGTATACTCAACTGTACGTTCGTCTTTTTACGTCCGACCCGTTCAGTTGGACAGTAGGTTGATCGAAAATAAGGCCGAAGGCCGTACGCTTTGTCTGCCTTCGGCCTT
>JAJPIK010000118.1 GCA_021324795.1 Chloroflexota bacterium | reverse complement strand
GTGACCTTTGGGATGGTGCCGGTCCGCTTGGTCGAGCACGACGCGCCGCTCTAGCTGGTCTCTGGGAAGTTGGGCTCTTGGGCGACGCCACCTCTCCGCTGGTCACCCCGATCCTCCGCGTCATTCACCGGACTGGTCGCCAGGCCAATAAGATCTGGTGACCGATCTATCGCTTCCTCCTAGCGCTCGCCAGGCTCTGGAAAGTCCACACCCCGACTTTCCAAGGGGTGCCCTGAAAATTCGGGGTGTGTTATGTTCTGTCTCTAGAGTGCTCGTCGCTACGGTCGACGCCGGCGCGCGCTCACCGGCGGACGCTGCGCGAGACGCTCGTTCTCACGGGTCCACTCCCAGATGTTGCGCCAGTACGGACGAGAAAACTCGCGACCGACGAGCTGAAAACCCGGAATCTGTTGGAACACGGTGTTCCAAGCGGTCTGGTCGGCGCGGACTTTCACTGATGCCGATGGCGGCTCGAACATGTTGAGTAGCTCACGAATCAGTCGGCGTAGGATTCCGAGCGAAGGCTCCTCGCCCATCGTGCCGGCATCGCGAATTGTAATCGCTCCGTCGACCTTGGTATGCCACTCGAGGAAGCCGGACACTTCATCGACGTGCTCCTTTGCATCGTGACGAGCGACTACCAGAAGCTCGTGACGCTGCACAGCATCTTCATAGCGCTTTCGCTGCGCCTTACCCTCCGGGTTCGCCAGGGTAAAGCGGATGTCGCGACGGATTTTCTCGACGTCGGACGGAGCCGCTACCCGAAGCTGATATCCTGCTTCTTCCATCGCGACCCCCTTCTCTTTCTTAGAATCTTCGTTCCCGGTGAACCATGCTCGAAGCGGCTCCTCGTCCGGAGCGAAAGACAGAAACCAAAACCCAGTCCTGCAACTGACCGCGGTCGCTCGATCAGACCCCGGTCGAGCGCCTACTGACGCTCGCTAGTTACCGAACCGCACCCGCTTCGCGCACCGCAGCCTGCGGAAACAGCGAGAACGAACCGGCTGCGTAAGCTCGATCTCTAACCAGCCTCACCAACCAGCCATTCCCAGGCCGGTCGATGCCCTATCAACGTACCAGTGCTAGCGCCGGACGCGCCGATAGACCTATCCTTAGTGTATCCGATCGGCCAAGGAATAGCAATGGACGGACGACGCTGAGTGCTAGAGACTAGCCTCCTTCACACCTCGATGTCGTAGCTCAAGCCGGCCGCTTCGGCTTCGCGCTTCAGCTCACTGCGGACGAAGGCATCAAGAGGAACGCCATGGGCAAGGCGCTCTTGTTTGAGGTTGTATTCGAGCTCGCCCGGGAAGAAGATGCCCGGTGAGCCAGGCGCGAGCGCGGAGCTTTTGATCTGCTCGATCAGTTGCTCCATCCGGTCTTTAAACTCGCTGAGCGGCATGAAGTGCTCGATGTCAATGGCCTGGAAGAACTGCGCTGAGCCTTTTGAGCCCAGCCCCTTGCCGAAACGTCCGCCCGAGAGCACGCCAGCCATGATATCCAGCATGACCGAGAGACCATAGCCCTTGGGGCCACCGAGCGGCAGAAGTCCACCTTGCATGCCTAGACGAGGATCGTCAGTAGGATTGCCGTCCGGATCCACCGCCCAGCCAAGAGGGATCTTTTCACCGCGCTCAGCGGCCATGTTCAGCTTCGAGCCAGCGACGACACTCGTCGCCATGTCCAGGTTGAAAGTCCAGGGACGAGGAGTTGGCGCAGCCCACGAGAGGGGATTAAGCCCGACGACCTTCTCACGGCCCCCCGGAGGGATCATCACAATACCCGCATTCGTCGTCACGTAGCCAAGGCAACCGGCGTCGGCTGCCATTTGGCTGTAATAGGCCAGGGCGCCAATGTGTTGGCTGTTGCGGAGCGAGACGACACCAACGCCGTGCTCTTTGGCCTTACCAATCGCGACCTGCATCGCCCGCACTGCCAAAATGTGACCAAGGCCACCATCACCGTCGAGGAGGCAGATCGGACCATCGTCGCGGATGGTCCGGATCTCCGGATGGACGTTGGTTCTTCCCTCGCGAATCCCCCGGGTGTAGGTCGACACGTAGCGACAGCCATGCGAATGGACTCCCCGGAGGTCGGCGTCAACCAGCGCTTTGGCAAGCAGCGCTGCGTCGTCGGGAGGCACGCCGAGTCCGGCGTAGATGCCAGTGACTAGTCGCTCGAGCTTTGCCGGGTCAACTCGACGGAACTGCTCCTCATTTGCCATCGTCTCTCCTCATCAACTACCATGCAGAATGTCCGGTCGTTGGTCATGATTTCGCGAAAAGGTGACAGTTGTCAATCAAGGCGCAGAAGAAACGAGCTCAGGGGGAAGGGGGAGATTCCTCTGTTCCTACCAGCCAATCATCAGCCGGAATTCCCACGTCGACGCCCCAGTCGCCGAAGCGAAAGGTGCGCATCGACTCGAAGAACATCGGCAGCCAGTAGTTGAATTCCTCTTCCGTGCTCCCCTGAGCAACGAGGCGGACCTGGATTGTCCCTTGATAGAGCAAGCGAACCCAGCGCTTGCGGGTGGCGCCACCATCACGAAAGGTGTGACGTGCCTCCAGGGTGATCAGACGACCGATTGCCTCACCTTCGTGACTCTCGATCCGCGAGTGGTTCATCTTCCGCAAGCCGCTCAGAAAGCCGGCTCGAAGGGCCGGGAAATCATCCGCGGAGACTTCGAGCCCAAGGTCGCGTCCTTCCGCAGAAAAACCGGTGAGCAGATCGTCAGGAGAAGGAATGTACATGACTGCGACTCCCTCGGCCCCTTCGACGTCCTGACGATACCAGCCATTGGGAACGAAAAAAGAGTAGCCGAGACGTGGCTCGCGGTGCAAGAGCAAGCCAGTGAAGCTCGGTGGGTAGGGTCGATCTGACACGAATCTCTCCTGGTCGACCGGATTTGCCATCATTGTACGCACCCTGGTGGTGGTCTGCCACTGCTAGAAAAGGTGCCCAAGAACTTATCACCTCCTCTGTGGCCAATTGCCCAATTGCATTCGGAGAAACTTGCATTCACTGATACTAGGTGCTATACATGTGTCTATCACGGCCGCCAGCCCGTCAACCTGATCGCGTCTCAGGTCTGTGCTCGCTTTTCCTTTTTCGACTGGGCTATCGGCAGATTGAGCTCGCGAACCGAATTCCAAGCGTCTATGAGGAGGTACCAGCCATGGCGATTGATCTGGTCGCGCGACGTCGCTTCCTCAAGCTCGCCGCGATGACTGCCGCAGGAGCAGTGGTCACCGCGTGTAGTGGAGGGCAATCCTCGGCGCCTACGAGTGCACCGACGGCTGCTGCCTCGGCGGCTCAGCCGACGACGGCCCCGGCGGCTACCCAAGCTCCCGTGCCAACTGCCGCCCCGATCAAACTGTCCGCAGCCCAGCCAACGACCGCTCCCGCTCCCACTATTGCGCCCAGCAAGTATAAAGAAGCGCCCCAACTAGCCGATCTGGTTAAGGCGGGGAAGCTACCACCGGTCGAAAAGCGCTTGCCAGAGAATCCCCGGATCATCAAGCCCCTCGAGGAGGTTGGCGAGTATGGCGGCACCTGGCACCGCGCTTATACTGGTCTTTCCGATCGCTGGGGGCCGACCAAGCTGATTGAAGAACAGCTCATCCGCTGGGATGCGCCGGACGTCAATACGATCAACGTGGTTCCCAACTTCGTCGAGAAGTGGGAGCAAAGCGCGGACGCGACCCAATTTACTTTCCACCTGCGCAAAGGCATCAAGTGGTCGGACGGTACAGACGTCACGATCGATGACGCCAAGTTTTGGTACCAGGACGTTCAACTCAACAAGGACCTGATACCAACGCCCTCCTGGATCATCAGTCAAAACCTGAACGGCAAGCTCGAAATGGCGGATGTCAGCTTCCCGGATGACTCGACGATCGTCGTCAAGTACAAGCAGCCATTCCCCCTCCTCCCGATTCAGGTTGCCAAGAATGGCGGGGGAAGCCCGGGCGGTCCGGCTTTCTTTGTCCCTTCGCACTATCTGAAGCAGTTCCACATCAAGTACGGTGATAAAGCGAAGATCGATGCCGCAGTCAAAAAGTATGGGTTGGGCACGTGGACCGATCTGTGGGGAAAAGCGGGCGACATGCAAGGGCCGATCGCCTTCTGGATGCTGAACCCGGATCTACCGGTCCTCTACGCCTGGAAGATCCAGGATCCACCGCCCAAGGATCCAATGGTGATGGTCCGCAATCCCTACTACTGGCAGGTCGATACCGCGGGCAACCAGCTTCCCTATATCGATCGAGTCGAGCATGCCTATTACCAGGATCAGCAAGTTCTCAATCTGTGGGTAGCCAGTGGCAAGATTGACGAGCAAATGCGCCACATGACCCCGGGGTCGTACACTTTCTACAAGGAGAATGAGCAGAAAGGCGGCTATCAGGTCCAGAATTGGCGACAGGCAAGCACGAACTGCTACTACTTCAGCTTGAATTGCCCGGACCCGGTGCTCGCCAAGCTCTTCGACACACCGGATTTCCGCCAGGCAGTCAATCTGGCGGTTAATCGCGATGAGATCAACCAGATCGTCTGGAACGGTCTCGGCGTCTCGCGCCAGTATTCGCCGGTCAAAGGCTCTCCCGAGTACGACGAGGAGATGACGAAGAAGTGGGCTCAGTATGATCCAAAGACGGCCAATGCTCTCCTCGACAAGCTCGGCCTCAAAATGGGCTCCGATGGCATCCGCCTCCGCCCAGACGGGAAGCCGCTGGAGATCATCATGGAGCATACCTTCCTCCAGGGCGACCCGGGACTTGATGAGTTGAACCTGATGGTCAAATACTGGAAAGCGATCGGGATCAAGATCGACACCAAGTACGACGAGCGTGCCCTCTACGAGCAGCGCGTGCACGACGCGGCGGTCCAGGCAACGGCCGGCTTTGGCTGGGACCGTTCGTCGGTGGTGAAGGCTGATCCGGGCCGCTGGCTCGGGACGATCGACGACGGCCCCTGGGCACCAGCCTACGGCCACTGGTACGCCAAGTCCCCGTATAAGAAGATCGAGCCACCGCAAGACCATCCAATTCGCAAGATCTGGGACCTCTGGGACAAAACTCAGGTCGAGCCGGACGAGGCAAAGCGTAACGCTCTATTCCAGCAATTGATCGACGTGCACAAGCAAGCACCCTTTGCGGTAGGCGTGGTCGGGGAGATGGCCTTGCCCTCAATCGTCAAGAATAACTTCCGCAATTGCAAAGGTGGCTACATCGACGACGACACCCTGCGCGATCATGGTCTGATTAACCCGCAGCAGTTCTACATTAAGTCGAGCTGATCGCCGTTCGGAGTCGCTGATCAGGGATCAGCCGGGGGCTGATCCCTGAATTGACTGTTTCCCAGCGCTTGAGTGCGCTGGTTACTCGCTCAGTGAGGGCCATGCTTCAGTACATCTTACGGCGATTGCTCATCGCCATACCGACGATCGTTGCGATTTCGATCCTGTCGTTCGTGCTGATCCAATTACCACCGGGCAGCTTTCTCGACGACTACGCGGCTCAGCTTGCCCAACAAGGCGAAGAGATTTCTGGCCAGCAGCTCGAGGCTTTGAAGCAGGCGTACGGGCTCGACGAGCCAGTCTACGTTCAGTATTACAAATGGGTCAAAGGAATTGTCACCCGTGGCGACTTCGGACTCTCCCTTGAATGGAATGTGCCGGTTTCGCAGTTAATCTGGGAGCGCATGGGCTGGACGTTAGCATTGGCTATCAGCACCCTGCTCTGTACCTGGCTCCTGGCTATTCCAATTGGCGTCTATTCGGCCACTCATCAGTATTCGAAGCTTGACTATCTTTTTACCAGTCTAGGCTTCATCGGCCTGGGCATTCCGGGCTTTATGCTCGCGTTGGTCCTGATGTGGTTCGCCCTCTCCCATTTTGGCATCGACGTCGGCGGCCTTTTCTCACAACAGTACCAGAATGCACCATGGTCGGCAGGAAAGGTGCTTGACCTGCTCCGACACGCTTGGATTCCGATTCTCGTAGGCGGGTCAGAAGGAACGGCCGGCCTGATCCGAATCATGCGAGCGAACTTGCTCGACGAGCTGCACAAGCCCTATGTCATCTCGGCCCGCGCGCGCGGGCTCAGCGAGCGCACCCTGGTTTGGGAATATCCCGTGCGGGTCGCCCTCAACCCTTTCGTAAGCGGGGTTGGTTTCGCTCTGCCCGACCTGGTCTCCGGCGGAGTCATCCTCTCGGTGGTGCTGAGCTTACCGACGGCGGGTCCGCTCCTCCTCAATGCCCTGACTGCGAAAGACATGTACCTGGCCGGAGCGCTGGTGCTGCTGGTGGGGATCTTAACCATTTTCGGCACGTTGATCTCGGATATTTTGTTAGCCTGGCTTGATCCGCGCATTCGGTTTAGTGCACGATGAACGAGAATATCGCGAAAGCAACTGTCTCGACTGTCCCGCCAACGCCCGCGCCCTTGGCACCGGAGGATCTCCCCAGCAGCGAGGCACGGATCCTCGTTGCCTCGCCTCGGCAACTCATGTGGTGGCGCTTCCGGCGACACCGGATCGCGGTCGTTGGAACGATCGTGGTGATCCTTTTCTATCTGGTCGCGATCTTCTGCGAGTTCATCGCTCCGGCCAATCCGGATACAATTGACGGCGCGCACAAGTACGTACCACCACAGCAGATTAGCTTCATCGACGCCAACGGTAACTTCACTTTCCGTCCGGGCGTTTACGGCCTCTCGCCGCACCGGGATCCGGTCACGCTGCGCCTCTCCTACACCTCTGATCCGAAGCAGTGGTACCCAATTTACTTCTTCTCGACTGGCCCCGACTACAAGCTTTGGGGGCTGATCCCCTCAAACGTCCACCTGATTGGGCTCGGGCCCAACAGCGATCAGCCATTTTTCCTCCTCGGCAGTGATCGGCTCGGCCGCGACATGCTCTCCCGAATCGTCTACGCCGCGCGAATCTCGCTCTCGATCGGGCTCGTTGGCGTAACCCTCAGCTTGATCCTGGGGATCATCCTCGGCGGCATTTCCGGTCTCTACGGTGGGACGGCCGACATCATCATTCAGCGGGTGATCGAATTCTTGCGTTCGATGCCCACAATTCCGCTTTGGCTTGCATTGGCCGCGGCACTGCCGCCACAGTGGTCTCCACTCTACGTCTATTTCGGCATCACCTGTATTCTCTCGCTCATCGGTTGGACCCGGCTCGCTCGGGAAGTCCGCGGCCGATTCATCGCCCTGCGCGAAGAGGATTTCGTCCTGGCTGCCCGACTGTGCGGATCGAGTCAGATGCGGATCATTTGGCGTCACATGGTTCCCTCGTTTCTCTCGCACATTATCGCAGTCATTACCCTGGCGATTCCGGGAATGATCCTCAGCGAGACCGCACTGAGCTTCCTTGGGCTGGGGCTGCGTCCACCGGTGATCAGTTGGGGAGTGCTCTTGCAAGATGCTCAGAACGTGCAGACTGTCGCGATCTATCCGTGGCTGCTCCTGCCCGGTGTCGCGGTGGTCATCGTGATCCTTGCCTTCAACTTCATGGGCGATGGTCTGCGTGACGCGGCGGATCCCTATGGACGGTAATCAGAACGTGACGAGTACCCAGGGGATGCCGACCGTGACGAACAACCGATCCGACACCGGCGCGCCACTCCTGGAAGTTCGCGACCTGAAGACCCACTTCTTTCTCGACGAAGGCACGGTGCGCGCGGTCGATGGGGTTAGCTTCACGATTCGCCGAGGACGTACCCTCGGCATCGTCGGCGAGTCCGGCTGCGGTAAGAGCGTCACCGCGCAGTCGATTCTGCGGATCGTGCCACGCCCGGGACGGATCGTCTCGGGTGAGATCATTTATCACCGGCGGCGCGCTTCGCAAAATGGCCACGGCGACGAGGTACTCATCGATCTGACCAGACTGGACCCGATGGGGCGAGAGATTCGCGACATTCGTGGCAACGAAATCTCATACATCTTTCAAGAACCGATGGCTTCCTTGAGTCCGGTCCACACGATAGGCCACCAGATCGTCGAGACGATCATGCTTCACCAGCGGGTAGGCCGTGAGCAGGCCCGCCAGCGGGCGATCGAGGTGCTCGACCACGTCGGTATGGTCAAGCCCAGTGAGACGATCGACCGCTACGCCCACCAGCTCAGTGGCGGCCAACGCCAGCGCGCGGTAATCGCCTTGGCCCTTTCTTGCCAACCAAGTCTGCTCATCGCCGACGAGCCGACCACGGCACTTGACGTGACCACCGAGGCGCAGATTCTCGAGTTAATGCGGGATCTCCAGCAGGAATACGGTATGGCGATTCAGTTCATTACCCATAACCTTGGAGTGATCGCTGAGATGGCTGACGACGTCGTCGTGATGTACCTGGGACGACAGGTCGAGCAAGCCCCGGTGGATGACCTCTTCTTTAATCCGCGTCATCCATACACCCGGGCCCTGCTGCGCTCGATTCCGAAGCTGGGAAGAAAGAGTCGGGAACGTCTCGAATCGATTCGTGGCATGGTGCCCGATCCGTTCTCAGTTCCCCAAGGCTGCGCTTTTCACACTCGCTGTCCGATGTATCGCCCCGGAGTTTGTGACGATCCGGAATGGCTCGAGGTTGGCCCGAACCATTGGGTACGCTGTAACCGGGCGATGGAGCCGGTCTCATGACACTCACCGAAACACGGCTCAGCGATCGGCCGGTCAACGAAAACGACCTGCTCGTCGTCCGGGATCTGCGCAAGTACTATCCAATCACCCGCGGCTTCTTTCGGAAAGTCATCGGCCACGTGAAAGCAGTCGATGGAGTCAATTTCGCTATTCCCGAGGGGAAGACCCTTGGCTTGGTCGGCGAAAGCGGCTGTGGCAAGACGACGACGAGCCGATTGATTCTGCGCGCGTTCGATCCGACCGGTGGCGACATTCTTTTCAAGGACAAGGCGCTCGGGTGGGTCAACGTGCCCAAGCTTGACGACAATCAGCTCCGGCAGTTGCGCCGCAACATGCAGATGATCTTTCAGGATCCCTACTCTTCGCTGAATCCCCGCATGACTCTGCTCGACATCGTCGGCGAGCCGTTGCTCGTGAACGGGGTGGCAAGTGGTCAGGAGCTAAAAGATCGGGTGGCGGAGCTTTTGCGGGTGGTTGGATTACGTCCAGAGTACCTGGGACGCTATCCACACGCCTTTTCGGGCGGCCAGCGGCAGCGGATCGGCATCGCCCGGGCACTCGCCTTGCAGCCCCAGCTCGTCGTCTGCGACGAGCCGGTCTCGGCGCTTGACGTTTCGATCCAAGCGCAGACGCTCAACTTGCTGGCAGATCTCCAGGAGCAGTTCCAGCTTACCTACCTCTTCGTCGCTCACGATCTGAGCGTCGTCGAGCACATCAGTGATCGGGTCGCAGTGATGTACGTGGGGAAGCTTGCCGAGGTCGCCGATACCGAGGAGCTTTTCCTCGCCCCACTGCATCCCTACACCGAGGCGCTCCTCTCGGCAGTGCCCAAACCCAACCCTCGCTTGCGCTCGAAGCGCATCGTTCTGCAGGGTGAGGTTGCTGATCCCGCGAATCCGCCGAGTGGCTGTTACTTCCATCCGCGCTGCCGCTACGCGATCGACCGTTGTCGAATCGAGCAACCGGCCTTGCGTGAAGTGAAGCCCAAGCATCTCGTGAGCTGCCATCGCGCCGAAGAGTTGCAGTTAGAAGGGGTCCCGGCGTGAGCAAGGTTATGCTCTTCTTCCCGCCAAACTGGACCCCTTCGATGCCACACCTGGCCCTGCCGACGCTTACTGCCTACCTGCGCCAGCGCAACATCGAGGTCATCCAGCGCGACCTGAACGCCGAGGTTTTCGACCGGGTCTTGACCGGCGATTTCGCGCGGCGCAGCTTGAAACGGCTCGATCAACTCCGGCTGCACCCCCGGACGGGCGGCCCATCTCCAAAGATGCTCGCCTGGGCGCAGCAAACCGGCCCGGCGATCGCCGAGGAGGTCGACCGGGCGAAAGCGGTGATCCGCAGCGCAGCGTTTTACGACGGACCGACGAGCCTGCCGGCCTTCGAAACGGTGATCGCAGCGCTCCAGCTCGCCTCGCTGCCCTACCATCCCTCCGCGCTCGAGCTGCAAACCTATCACTCGGCGTACCGGCCGGATTCATCGAAGAGCATCCGGCGGGCAGTGGACGATCGCGAGCGCAACATGTTTATTGAGCTGTTCGAAGAGCTGGCGCTGCCAGAGATCCGCCGGGAGAATCCGGACGTCGTCGGTATCTCGATTCCCTGTGTAAATCAGATCATCGCCGCCTTGACCCTGGCTCGACTGATCAAGTGCGCTGGCTTACACGCCCATGTGACGATCGGTGGACCGATGGTCAGCATTTGGCGCGAGCAGCTTCCGAAGATTCCGGCGATGTTCGAGTTGATCGACAGCGCAGTTGTCTTCGATGGCGAAGAGCCGCTCTACGAGCTTTGCCTCGCCTTGGAGCGCGGTGATTCCCTGGCGAGTGTGCCCAACCTGATCTATCGAGCCGGTCAAGAGATCCAGACGACACCGCGCAAAGAGCAGGCGAAGATCGCCGACGTTCCCCCGCCCGATTTCGATGGCTTACCGATCGATCGGTATCTCGCCCCCGAACTGGCACTGCCACTGGCGATGGCACGCGGCTGTTACTTTGGCAAGTGCGCCTTCTGTAACGTCGGCTACGGCGAGGCCGAAGTCTTCAGTCAATTGCGCGGCGAGGCGCTGCTCGAGCAGATGCTCGGTCTGAGCGCGCGCTACGGCACGCGCCGCATCTTTTTCGTCGACGAGGCGATGCCGCCGCGTCTGATCCGTCACCTCGGGCCGCGCCTCGCCGCGCTCGGCGTGCCACTCCAATGGGGCGGCTGCATGCGCTTCGAGAAAGTGCTCGATCGCGAGCTCCTCGAAACCGGACGACGGGGTGGCTGCTCAATGATCCTCTTTGGCCTAGAAACCGCCTCGCAACGGATGATGGAGATCATGGTTAAAGGAACGCGTCTCGAGAATATTCGCCGTATTCTGCGTGACAGCCACGACGTCGGCATTTGGAACCACACTTTCTTCTTCTTTGGCTTTCCCGGCGAGACACTCGACGATGCCCAGGAAACGGTGAATTTCGTCTTCGAAAATGGTGAACTGATTAATTCGGCCTCGATGGGCACATTTCTCCTCGAGCGCTATGCTCCCGCCTTCACTTACCCCAAAGCATTCGGGATCACCCGGATTATCGAGCGCCCGGATGCCGACCTGGCCTTCTACTTCGATTACGAAGTTGCCTCCGGCCTAGATCCGGCCACCGCCGAGCTGGTCGCGAATCGCTTTGAAGCAGCGCTTCCGCGGAAGCAATTTCCTCAGTTTTACGTCAGCGATGTCTACCGTTTTCTCTACGCGTCTTACCTCAGCGAACGCCACGCGGCGATGCCCCCCTGGATTGGCGAGCCGGTGGCAGTTTAATTCTTTGTAGGAGGAACCCTATGCCTCGTCCCGTACGGATCGGCGTCATCGGCGCCGGGAGTGCCGTATTCTCGTTGGGGTTAGTCAAGGATATGTGCCTGACCCCCAATCTCAGTGACAGTGAAGTCTCGTTCATGGACATCGATCCTGAGCGCCTCGACGTGATCCACAAGCTGGCCGGCCGCTATGCGAACGAACTTGGCGCCAAATTGCACTTCGAGAAGACCCTCGATCGAGAAGTTGCCCTCAAAGACTCTGATTTTGTGATCAATACTGCCTATGCCCTGGGCCATCACCACGCTGCCCGCATGCGCGAGACAACGGCCCGCCATGGCTACTACTACGGTGGGGTTAACCTGGGCAGCTTTTACGATTTCGAGCTGATGATGTCAGTCGCTCGTGACATGGAGAAGATCTGTCCGAATGCCTGGCTGATCCAATCCGGTAACCCGGTCTTCGAGGGCTGCACCTTGATGACCCGGGAAACCAACCTGAAGATCATTGGCCTCTGCCATGGCCACTACGGCTACCTTGAGATCTGCAAAGTTCTCGGCCTTGATCCAGCCCGAGTTACCTGGGAAGCGCCCGGCTTGAACCACTGTATCTGGCTCACCCAGTTCCGCTACGACGGCCAGGATGCCTATCCACTCCTCGATCAGTGGATCGAGACGAAAGGCGAAGAGTACTGGCGAACCCATATCGCCGAGCGCACCCACGACATCCAGATGTCGCGCGGGACGATCCACCAGTACAGGATGTATGGTCTGATGCCAATCGGTGACACGCCGCGCGGTGAGCGGAACACGAATAGCTGGTGGTATCACACCGACCTGGCGACAAAGAAGCGCTGGTTTGGCGAGCCATTTGGCGGACCCGATACCGACATCGCCCGGCCAAAGTACGTCGCCGACCACGAAAAGCGCAAGGGCGAGATCGCCGCGGTCGCGAACGATCCGAAATCGAAAATCAGCGACGTGCTGGGAACGACCAAGACCCGTGAGCAGCAGCTTCCGATCATCGACGCGCTGACCAACAACGCGGCCGGACGATTCCAGGTCAACGTGCCGAACCGAGGTACTCTCGCCGGACTTCCGGACGACCTGGTCGTCGAGAGTCAGGCCTATATCGACGCGACCGGCGTCCATCCGATCAAGCCGACGCCGCTCCCGAAGAAGATCATGCTCGAGCAGGTACTGCCCCGCTGGCTCGAGGCAGAGCGGACGATCGAGGAGTACAAATCCGGGGACATCAGCATGCTGCTCTGGACCGCCCTGACGAACCACCAGACTCGCACTTACGAGCAGGCGGTGGCGGCGCTCCAAGACCTGCTGGCAATGCCCGAGCACGCCGAGCTGCGCGCTCACTACAAGGGCTTCGACGGCACTGGCGCACGCTGGCAAGCACCGGTAGCCGACGTGGTGCCGGTGACCGGGGGATAAGTAGCGCCTCCACCTGGGTAGTGGTCTCGCCATATCGTCGTTCGACACCTTCGTCTTCCACGAGCCGTTGCACCTTATTTTGACAAGTCATTCGTTCGGATCATATACTAAAGGCACGAACTGAAGAGTAGCTTTTCCCAATCGCGGCTAACAAGTTCGTCAACCTCCTCAAGGGCGAGGGTAATTACGCGACGGACGATCGTCGCGGAAGGGTGGATGAGAAGATGGCTGGGAAGGTGGTTCTCGTCGTCGAAGATGATGGCGAGGTCCGCGAGCTCTATCGATTGGCGTTCGAGGCAGCTGGACTCAAAGTATGGGAGGTTGGCAGCCGCCTTGAAGCCATCGCCGTCCGCCATCGCCCCTCGTGCGTGATTCTCGATTGGAATCTTCCCGACGGTAACGGTCTCGACATTGCCCAGGCGCTCCGCCGGCGTTGGGGAGCTACTTTACCGATCATCTTAGTCACCGGCGCCGACGTGAAGTCGCAGGACGTCTCCGCGACCGGAGCCATCCGCTTCTTTTCGAAACCTTTCAACTTGGATGAGATCATCGGTACGGTCGAGGGAACAATTAACCACCGACGGCGCCGAGTCAGCTCGGCACCGCCAGCCCCGTTGCCAGCACACTGATCGCCCGATCGAGCCGCTGTAACGTTCGGGACGGCCCCAGCACGGCCATCGTTTGGAAAAGCGGAGGTGCGACAGTCTGGCCGGTCACGGCCACCCGGAGAATCCCAAAGAACTGGCCAGTTTTGACCTGCATCTGATCAGCAAGCACGCGGAAGGCCGCCTCGATCCGCTCGGCCTCGAACGGCGCCGCCGACGCCGTGAGCTGCACCAGACATTCCCGCGCCTGACCTAGCGCGGCTAGTGACTGCTCCCGTGTCCAGCCCTTGCCAATCAAGAGGGCCGGCTCGTAGACGAGATCGTCACGGAAGAAGAAGTCGGTCAAGGGCGGCGCATCGGCAAGCGTCTTGATCCGCTCCTGAATCAGCGGTACCAGTCGCTCGACCAGATGAACCAGATCCGGTGAGGCCGGCTCCGGAATCAAGCCCGCTTGCTGATAGAACGGCAGCAAACGCTGGGCGAGATCGTTCGGCGCGAGCTGGCGAATGTAGTAGCCGTTCATCCAGTCAAGCTTCTCAGGATTGTAGATCGATGGCGTGGCGCCAACCCGTTCGAGGGTGAACTGCTGGATCAGCTCTTCTCGGCTGAGGATCTCGTTCTTCCCTTCTGGCGCCCAGCCAAGCAAGGCTAGGAAGTTGATCAGAGCTTCCGGTAAGTAGCCCTTCGCCCGCAGATCGAGAATGTCTGGCGCCCCGCGCCGCTTGCTCAGCTTTGCCCGATTCATCGTCAGCAAAATCGGGAAATGACCAAAGAGGGGCGGCTGCCAGCCCAGGAACTGATAAAGCAGAATGTGCTTGGGCGTGCTGCTGATCCACTCGTCGCCTCGAAGGACGTGGGTGATCTCCATCAGGTGATCATCGACGACGTTTGCCAGGTGATAGGTGGGCCAGCCATCGGACTTGATCAGCACCTGATCATCGATCAAGGCGTTCTGAAACGTGATATCACCGCGGAACAGGTCGTGGAAGGTCGTCTCGCCAGAATTGGGCACGGCGAGTCGAATCACGTATGGCTCGCCGGCCGCAACGCGCCGCTCCTGCTCAGCGGGGGGAATCGCCCGACAAAGCTGATCATAACGCGGCGGCTCTCTGCGCGCCTCCTGTGCCGCTCGCAGCTCGGCGAGGCGCTCTTGAGTGCAGAAACAACGGTAAGCATGCCCTGAAGCGATCAACTGATCAGCGTACTGGCGATAGATCGGCAGCCGCTCGGATTGGAAATACGGCCCGAAGGGACCGCCAATCTCTGGCCCCTCATCCCAGTTCATACCCAGCCAGCGCAAGCTCTCGTAAATTGCTTCGAGCGACCCCGCGACCACCCGGTCTTGATCGGTATCTTCAATCCGCAAAATGAAGCTGCCGCCCGCGTGTCGAGCAAACAGCCAGTTGAAAAATGCGGTGTGAATATTGCCAATGTGCGGAAAGCCAGTCGGACTTGGCGCATACCGCACCCGGGGACGGTTGGGATCGGCCATGGGTCTGTCTCCACCTGGGATGGCGTTTAGATTGCGCTTAATTCTACCATGCAAAGTACCGTCCAGCGGCAGCATCTCGCCAAGAGCGATGCTATCCCGTGTCCAGGATGAACGGAGCGCAGCGATGGCGATCGAAACACCGGCAGGTCGAATCACCGCCGAGGAATTTCTGCGGTTGAGTAGCGCCTCGGACAAGCGGCTGGAGCTTGTAAACGGAGAGATTGTCGAGATCTCACCGATCGGCTAACCCCGGTCTTGACCCCAGCCCCAGCACCACTTATAGTGGCGCAGAAGATGGTCGCGCACTGAACGCCGACCAGGTTCGGGAGGACACACGATGGAGTTACGGGGAAAGGTCGCGCTCGTCACCGGTGGAGGAACTGGGCTGGGTCGCGTGATTAGCCTGGCGCTTGCCCGAGAAGGAATGGACCTCGCAATCGTTTATTCGCGCCGCGAAGCGGAAGCAAACAAGACGGCCGGCGAGCTGCGTGGCCAAGGGGTAAAGGCAATCGCCGTGCGCGCCGACGTCTCGCAGCCCGCCGATGTCCAGGCTCTGGTCGACCGGGTCATGGCGGAATACGGACGGATCGACGTTCTGATCAACAATGCTGGCACAACCGTCTTCGCTCCGGACTTTTCCGATCTCGAGGCAATCTCGGAAAGCGATTGGGATCGGGTCATGGCCGTGAACGTCAAAGGGCCCTGGATGCTTTCCAAGACCATTGGACCAATCATGAAGCGACAAGGTCAAGGGCGAATCATCCAGACGACTTCGACGGCCGGCGTACGGGCGGGAGGAAGCTCGCTGATTTATACCGTATCGAAAGCTGCCGAAGTCCAGTTGACGCGAGGTCTTGCCATAGCGCTCGGCCCGGAGGTTGCGGTGAACGCGATTGCTCCCGGTCTGATTGATACGGAATGGGGACATTTATGGCCGGACGAGCACTTCAAGCGAATGGCCAACAATAATGCTTTGAAGCGGATTGCCAGCCTCGAAGATTGCGCAGCGGCTGTCGTCTTCCTAGCGAAGAACGACTCGATGACCGGCCAGACGATCGTCATCGACGGCGGCGGGTTCTTCCACTAAGCGGTCATGCGTCCACCCCGTCGCCCACCGCGACCGATCGACCGTGTTCGACGGCGCTGGTGGTGGCTGATTCCGCCGCTGCTGGTGATCCTAGCCGTGGTCCTTGCCGGACTACTCCTGCTGCTGATCGCCCGCGGCGGCCTCGCCCTCGACCCGCTGCCACCCCTCAACGTTTGAACGATAGACGACCAGGCAGGTATCGTCGGGCTGACGTAGCCCAACCGCGTGGCGATCACGCCAGGCCACCATGCCACTGACGTGTACGCCGCCGACCAGATTCAGGTGGGCTGGTCGACCATCTTTCTCTCGGGTTGCCAAATAGGTAGTCAGGATCGAGCGAGATTCGGTCGCGGCTTGACGAAGCTGATCGACCGGCACATCGAAGTAAGCGGCCAGCCGGTCTAGCTCCTCGGCAGTAAGGTTCGGCACCGTGAAGGTGCGCTCCGCACGCACGAGACGGAGCGGGGGTATTCCCGTTCCTTCGCTCACCTCGGAGTAGAATACCCCTCCTTTGCGGGCCCGAAGGTAGGGTAACAGATCACTCAGCGTCATTGACCGGCTCCAGGGTGTGATAGTAGGCAATCGCCAGCTTGCGGACGGTTACCTCTTCACCATTCGTGCGATCGCGGATCTGAATGACGTAGGGGGTGAAGTCGGAGATTCGCCCGGCGAACCGCTCGCCATTGATCAAAAGAATCTCAATGGGAATGCCATGCTCGCGCAGCTTCCTCAGGTATTCCCCTTCCTGATCCGGCCCCTCCGCGACCCGCGGCTGCCAGGTCCCCGACTCTTCCATTTCAGTCCGCAAGCTGGTGATCGCCGCGCGAGCGGCAGTATGGTCAAGCGATTCAAGTGGTGCGCCGAAGCGCTCGACCAGAGAGGGTTCGTCAATGCCCATGCGGCGAGCGAGGTGACGAATCTGCTCGATTTGGCCAGCCGTGGCCGGGCCCGGTGGCTTCGGTGCGCGCGGCTCACGGGCCGGGCGTGGTGCGGTCGGCGTCGGTCGCGGCGTCCGATTGCCATCGACCTGGGTCCGTCGAACCGGCTCGGGAGAGGGGGCAATTGGCGGCCGAGGCGGAGGTGTCGGCTGGGGAGTGAGTTCGACCGCGGGCGCAATCGGACGCGGCGACGGGGGCGGCGGTGGCGACGGAGACTGCCCCTCGGATGGCTGCAAAAGATCGGCGGTAGAGACGTAGAGCACGCGCGAGAGCTTGCGCAAATCATCGGGAGCAATCCCACGCTCTCCGGCTTCATACGCCTGAAGGGTGCGGATGGAGATGCTCGTTTTCCCAGCGAGCTGGGCCACCGTCATCCCTTTCCGTTCCCGGATCGGCCGTAAACTGTTGTTCGGCATCGTCGATCTTCCTTAGGTAGTTTGAATCAGGCGGGCAATCGCTTCGGCCAACTCGGCTGGTCGTTGGAGCGGAACATCGTGAATTGTCTCACGCATCCAGAGAATCCGCGCCCGCGCCAAGCGCTGCTCAGCCAACGCTACCGTGCGTCGTTTCTCACGCAACCGATCGAGATCGGCGGCGAGATCTGGAGGCTCGGCAGCAACTACCAGAACGGGGCAGCGGACTTTGTCATAGAGCTGGGATGGCCGGTGTTCCCAGAGCGCCCGGAGAATCAGCATGTGTCGCTCACGCGTCAGGCGCGGCCGCACCACCCCGCGCTCGTCAATCCAGACGTTGCCGAGAACCGCGTCTCGTACCTCCTCATTGTACACGGCCCCTAAACGATTACGTAAACGCTCGACGAAGGCAGGTAGCGGCATCCGGATGTCGGGCGGAGCTAGTTGCTTTTCGGCAACCTCCCAGGTTAGCCCTTCGCGAAGCTGCATGTCGATAAAGCCACCATCGACTAGAACCAGGTGAGAGACAAGGTCCGGATGGGTGACTGCATAGTGAAGGGCGACGTTGCCTCCCCAGGAATGGCCGACGAGAGCAAAATGGCTCATCCCGAGCTCTTGGATGAGGCCGTGCACATCGGCAACAAACGTCGGGAAATCATAGCCGGAATCCGGCTTGTCGGTTTCGCCGTGACCACGCTGATCGATTGCGATCACGCGGAACTGCCCGGCCAAGCGCGGCGCCAGCAAGTCCCAGATATGCGATGACGAAGCTAGCCCGTGCAGAAACACGATGGGGTGTCCAGTCGTCGACCATTCCCGCAGGTGCATGCCTAAATCGCCTACCTGCATGATCCGGTCGTCTGGGGAAAACGTCACACTCATGCCACTCCCTCGTCACCCCTAGTGCTTCTCCTTTGAACCTCGAGTGCGGGAAGCGTCACTATGGACGCTCGGGCGGCTGCTCTCCGTTATCGGGCGACTCGTCGCTCAGGAATTCACGCCATTGTTCCATGCGACGAGCGACGTCCGACGATTCGACGTCGATCGATTCGTCAGCAAGCGGCAACGTACGCAGATCCTCCTGATTACGCATCTCGAGGATCAGACCAAAAATTTTGAGCAAGAGCGGCCGGCCAACACGGTAGCCTTCGGGATCAACATAGCTCCGGCGAACATGGAAATCGATCGCCCAGCATTCATCTTCGGTCAGGGCGATCGGGAGAACTTCGGGCGGGAAGGGGTCATTGCGACGCGCTTCGAATTCCTTGACGATGGCGAAGACTTTGAGCAGCAAACCTCGCCCAACCGGTCGCCCCTCTTCGGTCCAGGTGTGCCGAATGAGGTCATTGAGCGCCCAGGCTTCCGCGGGGGTAAGATAAGTCGTACGTTCGTTTCCCATGCGCGACGCCTCCAGTAAAGTATGCCAACCCAGGCTCCCTAACTTAGCCAGGATAATCTAGCCCATCGCCGCTGTCAACTTACGCGATCCGAGGGGGCTCACTGCGCTCGCGCCAGGCAGCGAGAATCCCATCCAGACGCCGGCGATCGCCGGTGCGATACGCCTCGCGTAATGCCTCTTCATACTCGGCAATGAGCTGAGCGACGTCGCCGGCATCGAGTCGACTTAGCCAGGGTAGAGAACGTAAACGCGCTAGTTCTTCCGGATCAATCGCTTCCATTTGGATTAATGGGAAGGCGCACCAAAACGCAAGGCAGTGACCGCGTCGACGACTTCGGCTAGACTAGTGAACTGCTTCGCGGGCAATCGATTCAACTCGGTATAGATATCACTCGGCGTATTCTTGCGTTGTGCGTAGGCGAGGATCTCGTCACGCATTGCCGGAAACGAAATACCTTCCACATAATCGCGCACCCGGGCGCGATATGCCCGGCGGACGAAGGGTTCATCCATCAGCTTTTCCTCGCAGCATCGTGGTGGATCCATCAAAGCTGTGCGCCATGTTGTCATGCTTCGCGGCGTTTTTGGTGGATGCACCAATTGGCCCTGCCGGAAATCCTATCAGCTTCGGTCTGGTTCTTCAAACCCTTGCACCCTCGATCAATCACAGGGTAAGAGCGCGTTCCGCCGGCTGGAACGGATAGCGACCAAACTTCTCGACGTACCAGCCAATTGGCGACTCCGCGACTGTCGCGGCCATCTCCGCGCGACTCCGGTGCTTGCCGGGCCAGTCGTCGGCACGGGCCAGGCGAAGCAAAAGACGAGCGACGGTCGCCGCGGCAGTTTGGAGCGATTTCGGTGCGACCTTGTCGACAGTATCGGCCGGGGTGTGGCCCCAACCCCGCCCAACCAGGCCGGTACCAGCACTCGACGAGCCCAGCATCCCATTCGGCACCCCCGCCACGGCAAATGGAAAGTGATCCGAGTAAGCGTTCAGCCGATCCTGCACCGGCAGATCATAGCCCATCTCTCGAGAAATCCCCTCGAAATAGGGCACCAGCTCAGGAAAGCCGCACAGGCGCAGAGTCTCGTTACCGGGAACCGGGCCAACCGGTGAGTCAACATTGAGGACAAAACGGCAACGCTCGAGTTCGTCGCCGGCTTGACTCGCGTGATACCAGGCGCCAAGTAGGCCGATTTCTTCACAGCCAAAGAGGGCCATGCGAATCGGGATAGAAAGAGTATCGGCCACCGTCGCCAGGGCCCGGACCGCTTCGAGGACAACGACCGCACCGGCGGCATTGTCGAGCGCGCCAAACGCGATGTCGTGAGCATCGTAGTGTGCGCCAGTCAGGATATATTGGCCCGCCCATGCTGGTCCAATCTGTCCGAGAACGTTGGCACTGGTCGTGGGAAAAAACTCGGAACCAATCTGCAGGCGCAAGCGAACTGGTCCGGCGCTGAGGAGGCGCACGATGAAATCGCCCGCCTCCTTTGGCAGACCAAGGCCTGGAATCTCCGCGGGAAAACCGGCCGCGAGCGCCCCGGTGATCGCGAGCCCACCCGGATTCTGGTTCACGAAGAGGAAGGCCACCGCGCCCGCAGCGATCGCCCGGGCGAACTTTTCACGGCGATGCGAGCTGTGCTGGCCGGGACCGGGCGTCGTCTCAGCAGCACTCAGAACAATCTTGCCTGCGATCTGTCCAGAGAGGCGCTCGAAATCCTCGGCTTCACCCTGGCCAACCCAGATCGCTTCACCTTCCAGTCGTGCGGCCGGGGTGTAGGGCAAGGCAATCGCGGCCACTTCTCGGGCCACCGGCGAGACGACCTCAAGCCGAGTTAGTCCCCGCCGCCAACCAGTCAAGGGAAAAGTCTGAATTGTCACGCCCTGCAAGCCGTATTCGAGTGCCTTCGTCTGCAGGAACTGGGCGGCTCGGTGCTCGCTTTCCGAGCCAGCCCAGCGATTGCCGATCTGATCGCACAGATAGACGAGATTCTCGTATGCACGTTTCGACGTCCAGATTTCACCAAGAACCGCCTTTTCGGCACGGGTCAGTACCGCGTTCTGCTCATCCCCCACTTGTTGCATCCTTCCTCGGTCTCCACTTGGCGTGAGTATAACATACCCCGCTAGCTCTATGGCTTCTTCGCCGCTTCGCTCCTCAGCATGACAGCCAAAAGGCGGCAGGAGGACTAAGTAATGTCAGGATACTGCACCCGCAAGCGCGCTTGGGAGTCGTAGGCATTTTGGATCAGCTTCGCCTCGGTGAGCTTGCCGGCCAGGTAGTCCTGAATCTCAGAGAGGAAGCCTGCTTCCCAGGAACGGTACCAGAGCTGCTTTTGTGCCTCTTTGGGCAAGCCATGCTGGAAGAACTGGGCGTAGGTTTCAACATTCCGCCATGGCTTCCAGGCCGCGAGCACTGACGGATCGCTCATGAGCTGCTTATTGTTCGTGCCCAAGCCGGTGCCGGTCGCCCACTTCTTTGCCACGGTGTAATCATGGGTCTGCGGATCGATGTAAGCAAAGAATTGGGCCAGGCTGAAGAGAACATCGTCTGGAACGTCGTGCAGTGTGCCCAGACAGTACATCGGCGCGGCGATGAGTGCCTGGTGGGTCTTACCGGGGTTGAGGAGGTTAGTAAACTTTCCGGCGATCTTCGACGTTTTGGGATCCTGCCAATCTATGGCATTGTAGTCGTCGGCCCAGCCGTAGAGAAAGTTACCGCTCGGGAAAGTGGTGGGTGCGTAACCCGCGGTAATGCCGCGCGAGAAAGCGTCCGGGGGAACATACTTCTTATCGTAGATCTCTTTCCAACGCGCGAGCAGCGCACTGAAGCCGGCGTTGCCTTTCAGGTCGAGTTCAATGCTCTCGGCCGACTTGAAAATGTACACGCCGTCGGAATAGGCTTCGGTGAAAATGCTCTGACCCATATTCCAGTAATCCTTCGCCCAGGTGGGCGCAAGCGGATAGCTGATGCCCTTCTGCTGGGCCAGGGCCAGATGATTCATAAAATCAGCCCAGGTCGTGGCAGGCTTGATTCCAAGCTTATCGGCCATTTCTAGGTTCAGGTAGAGGGTTCGCCCACCGGACCAGTAAGGCAAGCCGACCAGGTGGCCATCGTAGGCACTTTGACTCTGTTTCCCCCAGGGATACTCTTGAGCGAGGAGGCCATCTTTGACGAAAGGAACGTCATCAAGGGCCCGGATCCAGCCCGGCTTGTACCATTTATTGACGAGATCTTCCTGGGCATAGAGGAAGTCGATCCGTTCGCCAGCAATAAACTTTGCGGTCACGACATCGCCGTAGTCGAGCATACCGTCGACGACGATCAGGTTCGACTTCGGCTGCTGGTATTCGGTTGCCCAACTAGCCAAGCTCTCTTGAACGATCTCGGGTTTGTAGGCCCAAATCACGACGTTGACCGGCACTTTGGGCAGCGGGATCGGTGTGGCCGTGGGCTGAGGCAACGGCGTTGGCGTTTCGGGCGGGGACGTCGCCCTGGCCGGGACGGCCGACTGCGAGCGCGACCCCGAGGAAGCAACGGGCATCAATGACGACGGTGAGCTACAGGCCGCCAGAAGCGGCACGATCCCCGCCAGCCCAGCCTTCAGCAACGTCCGGCGCCCCCAACGTGGTGCTGATCGTTCGACAGTCATCCTCGGTCCTCCTGATGTTCCCAAGAACGGTACCACGCCGAAAAGAGCTATGTCAACTTTGGACATCCTGATCACCAGACCTGCAGGGCGGCCCCACGGTCGGCACAGATTTTGCCGATTGCCTGGATGGTTTACTTTAGTTTGCGCCTTTGAGGTAGTAGGATGCGGCGGGCTCGGACGATTATTGGCTTACCGATCATTAGCTTGGCGGAAGGGGTTCGTGTTGGAGAGGTCAAAGATCTCGTCTTCGATCCGAATGGGCGGAAGATCGCCGCACTGGTCGTCTCCGAGGCGAGCTGGCGACACGATGCCGAGATCATTCCCATGGAGAAGGTACACAGCTTCGGCCGCGACGCGGTGACAATCTTAGCGCTTGATGGACTGATTCGTGCGCGCACCGATCGCGACCTCAACCGTCTCCTCACGTCAGACATTAAGCTCGATGGATTGCTGGTCATGACCGAGGGGGGAAATTACCTTGGTATCCTGGAAGAGATCATCGTCGGATCACAGGGCGAGATGATCGCCTACGAGATCTCGACAAGCTTCGCCGAGGACGTCCAGCACGGCAAGTATCATCTTCCAGCCAATGAGGCGTTGACCGTTGGCCGTGATGTCGCCACATTCCCCGACGGTATCGAAAGACTAATGACCCACCAGATCAGCGAGCTTACCGTGCCCACCAATCCAACCACCGCCGAGACGCCGGTATCCGAGGTCCAAGTCACCACCGGAGGCCAGGCAAATGGGGCGACAGTCCATTAGAGATCCTATTTGTCGCACTACCCATCCGGGTGTAAGATAATCACAGCATCCGACGGTTTTGAGGGGAGGATACTGTGGGCATCTTGAACCGGATCACTACGATTTCAAAGGCGAACATCAACGCGATCCTCGATCACGCCGAGGATCCCGAAAAGATGCTCGATCAGCTCATCCGCGACATGCGCGACGGCATCACCGAGGCGCGCACCGAGGTCGCGAAGATGATCGCGGATGAGAAGGAGATTGAGGCCAACGCCCAACGCAGTCAGCAGCTTGCCGACGATTGGCAGCACAAAGCCGAGCTCGCAATCCAGAAGGGCTCGGAAGATCTGGCGCGCGAGGCGCTGCGCCGTAAGCTGGACTACGCCAACAACGCTAAGGTCTACATGGATCAGCTCGCCGCTCAGCATCAGGCAACGGAAAAGGCGAAGGCCGATCTTCACGAGCTCGAAGAGAAATATGACAGTGCGGTTCGCAATCGGGAAGTGCTCCTCGCACGCCATCGTCGCGCCAAGGCGCAGCAACAGATAGCCAAGACGACCGCGGCTTTGTCAACCTTCGATCCGGCCAGCGAGCTGAATCGTATGGACGAGCGGATTCGCCTGGAAGAAGCTCGCGCCTCGGCGGCCAGCGAGCTCCAGCACGACACGACTGAGGACCGCTTTGCTCAATTGACCCAGGACAGCGAGCTCGAAGATGAGCTGGCCAAGCTGAAGACAAAAGTCTCCGGTCCTCCCCAGATCTCCGGTCCAAGCTCTGGTTCGAGCGAATCATCTGAATCGTCTGGTTGATTATCCGCACCGCGTTCCCTCACCTCTCGCCCCTCTCCCACTGTGGGAGGAGGGGTTAGGGGTTGAAGGAACCCCTCGACCGATCACGGCACGGCTGGCATGATCTGGCCCACGGTCTCGATCGTCGTCACGACCTACAATGGCCGGCGGCAGCTTGCACCGTGCCTGGCCGCGCTCGCCGCGCTCGATTATCCGACCGACCGCTACCAGATTGTTGTCGTCGACAACGCTTCGACCGACGATACCCGGGCATTCGTCACCCGGCATTTTCCTCGGGTCCGGGTCGTTCACAATGCACACAACCTTGGCTTCGCGGCCGGCAGCAACCTTGGCTTCGCCGCGGCGCCCGCCGATTTCTTCGTCACCTTGAATGACGATACGGTCGTTGCGCCGGACTGGCTCTGTGAGCTCATCCGTCCGGCCCTCGACGACCCACGCGTCGGCCTTACCACTGGCAAGCTTATCTTCATGCGCAATCGACTCCGCGTCGCGATCAGTCAGCTTCCCGGCGGGCCCTGCCAGCAAATCGTCCAGCGGACCGCTTGGCTTGACGACCAAGCCACGGTCGTCGAAGTTCTTGGGCCACCCGTTGCTAGGCATTGTCAGCTCGGTGTAGCGGTTGAGGTCGATTACCGCCCTCGACTCTTGCGTCTGGAGCTGGTCGCACCGGCCGGGCACCAGCTCCTGGTTTCGGTCGACGATGGTCCGTATCATCCGGCGACGGTAGGTTCCGGCGGTACGCTCGTAGTGCCTATGCCCTCCGATGTACCGATCTGGCCAGTGATCCAGAATGCAGGTTCGCTCGTCTTCCGCGACGGCCGAGGGCGCGACCGCGGGGCAATCGTCGGCCCCGGCTTCCATTACTACGCCGAGGACCGGGGACAATTCGACCAGACCGAAGAAGTGTTCGCCGGTTGTGGGGCAAGCTTGCTGATTCGCGCGAGCCTTCTCGCCGACGTCGGCGCGTTCGACGAGCGCTTTTTCATGTACTATGAAGATACCGACCTCTCCTGGCGAGCCCGGCTGCGCGGCTGGAAAGTAGTCTACGCCGCGAAGGCAGTCGTCCGCCACGCCCATCGCACGAGTACTGCTGGCTGGACCGATCGATTCGTGTATTATACCGAGCGGAATCGTTTGTTCATGTTACTCAAGCTCACGAGAGCCCGGCGAGCATTCTGGCAAGTCGGGCGAGCGACCGTCGCGGCCGGCATTGCAAGTCTTGCAGCGGCGCGCCGCGCCGGTCGTGGGATGGATCCATCTCGTGCCTGGGCTATGCCGCGTTGGGCAGCCCTGGGGGATCTGGCTCGACATTGGGCAGAGATCGCGGCAAGCCGAGCGAAAATTCGCGCGGGACAGACGGTATCAGACGATGAGATCGATCGCTGGCTCGAGTAAGGATGTCGAAGATTGTTTACGATACGGACACTTTAAGCGTCGCCCCCTCCCGCTTACTCGCGGCGATTTGGGCACGCCGCGAGCTAGTCAGCACACTGGCGCTCCGCGACGTCCGCGCCCGCTATCAGCAGTCGATTCTCGGCGTCTATTGGACGGTTCTGAATCCGCTGGCGACCGCGGCCGTCTTTACGGTGGTCTTTTCGCTGATCGCCCAGGTGCCAGTCGGCGTGACTCCCTACGCCGTTTTCGTCTTCTGCGGTCTCGTCCCCTGGAACTTCTTCGCCAACTCCCTGAACAACGCGACCGGTAGCCTGGTCGGCATGGCCGGTCTGCTGACCAAAGTGGCCTTCCCCCGCGAGATCTTACCCCTCGCAGCAATTGCCGCTCGGTTGGTCGATCTTCTCATCTCCTTCGGCGTCTTGCTGGTGATCATGCTCTGGTATCGGGTGCCGTTCCATTGGACGATCGTCCTGCTGCCGATCCCGATTGTGATCGAGCTCGCCTTCTTAATTGGTTTGGGTCTCTTACTCTCGGCTGCCAATTTGTTTTACCGTGACGTCAGTCAGTTACTTGGCGTCATCCTTTCCCTCTGGATCTTTCTGACGCCGGTCGTCTATCCGATCGAGCGCGTTCCCCGGCGCTTGCGGGAGATAATCGAGCTCAATCCGCTGACACCGGTCGTCAGTGGATTTCGGCAGCTTGCTATCGACGGCCAATTCCCGGAGGCTGGTCCATTGATCATCTCGGCGCTCGTCTCGCTGGTTACGCTCGGGCTGGGATATGCTATCTTCAAGTGGCTGGAACCATTGTTTGCAGAGACAGTGTAGTCCTACCGTCGCACTCTGTCATTCTGAGGAGCGAAGCGACGAAGAATCTCCCCTCGCGTCATTGTCTCACAGAGATTCTTCGCTCCCTGTGGTCGCTCAGCATGACATGACCGAGCAACTGCGGCTGTAGTGGTAGAAGGAGAGAAGGTTGAATCTTGGCAGCTCTTCATTAAGAAATCTCGCAGAGCTTCGCGACGCGCGGTCGCGCCGCGTCTCGAGCTTCGATCGAAGCGGCGGAAACGACGATCGCTTGCACATCGCGCCACGGGAGAGCGCGATCCTTGCCGACATCCCGGGCGCAGGTTGCATCACCCACATCTGGACGACGATCGCTTGCCGGGATCCCTTCCACCTGCGCAAGATCGTGCTGCGCATGCGTTGGGACGACGAGGTCGAGCCGAGCGTCGAAGTGCCGGTTGGCGACTTCTTTGGCTTAGGCCATGCCCAGGTGACCTACTTCAGCTCACTGCCCTTGCAGATGTTCTATCGCGGCTTCAATTGCTGGTTTCCAATGCCCTTCGCTCACCACGCCCAGATCACCGTCGAGAATGAAACCGACGACGAGGTGATCTATTACTACTACGTTGACTACGAAGCCTACGACCGGCTCGACGGCGACTACGGCCGCTTTCACGCCCAATGGCGCCGCGAGAATCCGACGCTGGTCTGCCCTCCGGACGCGACGGGCGAGCGTGGGCAGCGCTTGAACATCACCGGAAAAGATAACTACGTCGTCCTGGAAGCACGAGGCCGTGGTCATTACGTGGGCTGCCACATCGACGTGGATCTCAAGGAACCGGGCTGGTGGGGCGAAGGCGACGATATGTTCTTCATCGACGGCGAGCCCTGGCCACCGAGCCTGCATGGCACCGGCACCGAGGACTACTTCTGCGGCGCGTGGAACTACAATCGGCTCGAGCAAACCTTCTACACTCCCTACTTCGGCTACCACTTCAAGACCAACGCCGACTACACCGGCAAGCATTCCCAATATCGCTACCACATCGAAGATCCGATTCGCTTCAATAAGTCGTTGCTTTTCTCGATTGAGCACGGCCACGCCAACGACGTCGAAGGTGACTGGTCGAGCACAGCCTATTGGTACCAAACTGAGCCCCACCTGACCTTCCCGAAGCTTTTATCCGTCGAGCAGCGCTTGCCCTATCGCTGGGGCGGCATCGAGCGATGGCCGTAGGCAAGGAATAAGCATGGAATCTTCCTACGCGACTGACCTCAATCAGTTCCGTAAAATCGTCATCACCGGTGGCGCGGGCTTCATCGGAAGCCATCTGGTGGATCTGCTTACCGCGCACTACGCCGGCGAAATTGTCGTCCTGGACAATCTCAGGCGCGGCAATCTTGACAACCTCGCCAAGCATACGGACTGTCTGCAGTTCGTCGAGGGTGACATCCGCTCGATCGAGATGGTCGAGCGAGTATTCAACGGTGCCGACCTCGTTTTTCACCTTGCCGCCCAATCGAATGTCCTTGGAGCCGAGCAGGATCTGGTCTATTCGTTCACCACGAACGTCGACGGCACCTTCAACGTCCTCCGAGCCGCGGCGGCCCAGGGTGTGTCGCGAGTCGTGTTTTCGTCGTCACGCGAGGTTTATGGTGACGTGACCCATCTACCGGTCTCGGAATCTGCCCCACTCGCGCCCAAAAACGCCTACGGCGCAAGCAAGGCGACCGGAGAGTTGTACTGCCGCGTTTTCAAGCGATCGGGCCTGGATGTGCGGGTTCTCCGACTGGCCAACGTCTATGGGCCGCGCGACCATGGTCGGGTGATTCCATTATTCGTCGAGCGCGCGCTGCGCGGCGAGCCTCTCATTCTCTATGGTGGAGACCAGATCCTCGACTTTATTTGGGTCGGCCTGGTCGTCGAGGCGCTCGTCCGCGCGGCTTGTCACCCAGCGCTGCCGGAAGCAGTCAACGTCGCGAACTCGCACGGAATGACGATTCGCGAGCTTGCTGAGCGGGTCCAAGCCGCGGTTGGCTCGACCGTTGCGATTGAAGTTCACCCGCGACGCGAACAAGAGGTGCTGAGCTTTGTTGGCGACGCCACGCTGGCGCGTAAGCTTTTGAATCTGCCACTCCCCGCGGATCCTTTGTTTGGCTTGTCAGAGGTGATCGCGTGGATGTCGGAGCAGATCCAACCGTCCTAGCTCAAGGGGTGCGCGGCTCCAGCCTCTCCACCTGATCGTCCCTCTCTTGGAGGGTCGCGACCGCCAACCGAAAGTGCTCAGGATCGCGTTCGGTCCACCGACCAATGATGAGCAGAAAAAGATGAGAATCAAGAGGAGGAATGGACGGTGTCTGATTGACGGTAATCCAGACAATAGGGCGCTTACTGGGCAAATCAAATGACAAGTCAATCAGTAGACGTTTCTATTCTTGTCCCAACGAAGAATGGCGAGCAGTATATTAGAGAGCTTCTTGATATGGCCCTGCATCGACAGGCTACCAGAAGACGACTCGAAGCGATCGTTGTCGACTCGGGATCTCGCGACCGTACCCGCGAGATCGCCGCTGCGCAGGGGGCAAGAGTCCTTGAGATTCCCCCCGAGCGCTTCAACCATGGCCTGACCCGGAACCTCCTCGCCCAACAAGCGGCTGGGAAGTACCTGGTCTATCTAACTCAGGATGCGACGCCCGCTGATGGAAATTGGCTCGAGAGTTTGCTTCAGCCGATGGATGAAGACGTGCTTGTCGCCGGCGTCTACAGTGCCCATCGTCCGCGCCCAGACTGTGATCCGATTACCCGATTCCTGATTGAAAATGAGTGGAAATTGACGAGTGAGCATACGCCACGAAGAGTAAATGTGATCTATGATTGGCGCGATTACGAAGCAAATCGGGGAGCTTACGTATACTTTGCAAATACAAGCGCAGCGATTCGTCGCTCGGTTTGGGAGGAGATCCCATTCCGCGAAATGGAATTTGCCGAGGACGCCGATTGGGCCATGCGTGCTCTCGAAGCGGGGTATGAGACCATATTCGAGCCTCATTCGGTTGTCATTCACTCGCACTCCTATACCGCCCGCGACACTTTGCGCCGCCACTACGAGCATGCCCGGGCTTTCCGGACGACGCTCGGTGTCGTTGATCAGCGGCCGCTCATGCTTCGTCTCTGGGATGCCCTGATCCTCGGCATCCGGATCGCCCAAGCGAAATCGACATCGGATCAACGAGCTCCGATTCATGAGGTGCTTGGACGCCTCGGCGCACAAGAGATTGGGGGCTGGCTCGGAGCGCATGAAGAGTTGCTACCGTCCGAATTGCGGAACCGTCTCGAGTTGCAACGTGCACGAAAGGCTGGGCGATAAGGTGCGTATTTTGCTCGTGGCCAACGGACTCCCGCCGCGGGAATGGGCGGGAGTCGAGCTCGATACCTACCATCTGGCGTTGTCGCTTGCCGACCGACACGAGGTCTGGCTCTACGTGCGCGCCAGCGATCGGTCGAGGCCGGAGTTTGCCGAGTGGGACGAGTGCGTTGGAAAACTGCGGGTACGGCGAGTCATTAACAATTTCGCCGATCCCGGCAACTTCATCGGATTCTTTCGCGTTCCGCAAATTGATCGGCAATTCCGTCGCTACGTCGATGAAATAAGGCCGGACGTCGTCCACTTTCAGCACTTGATCGGCCTGTCAGCGACATTACCAGCGGTCACCTACTCGCAAGACATTCCTTCGCTTTTGACACTGCACGACTACTGGTGGGTCTGTCCCCGCGTCCAACTCCTGCGCGGCGACCTCAGCCCGTGCCCTGGCCCGAGTCATCACTTCGATTGCGTTGGCTGCTTGACTGACCATCGGGTCGCACCAGCTATTGAGCGTCGGACGGCGTTGCAGCGACTCCGCTCGGCTATCGCCTATCAGCTCAAAGAGGGAACCTCATTTCCGCACCTACTGACTATTCTTGGACGACGTGCTCTCGAAGTGCCCTTTGAGAGAGCCCCAACGCCTAGCCAGGATTTGGCCAGTCGGCTGCGCCTTCACGACTATCGCTTACATGTGATGCAACACTTGCTGAGGTATCCCGACGTCATCACGGCTCCATCTCGATACGTCCGTGATCTGATTAGCCGGGAATTCGACCTTCCTGCAGAACGGATCCGAATCGTTCCGCTCGGCATTCCGCCCTTGCCAACTGAGATGCGGCGTGATCCGGCTGGGAAGATCCGGTTTTGCTACGTGGGCACGGTTGCCCCGCACAAGGGGGTGCACGTTCTGATCGAGGCAGCCGGCCGCCTCCGCGATGCTCCCATCGAGGTTCACATCTACGGTGCTGATGGAAATCTGCCCCAGTACCTTAATAAGCTGTACGCACTCGATAGATCACTCGTCTACCACGGCCCGTACCAGCGCACTGAATTGAGCCGAATCTTTTCCCAAACCGACGTGCTCGTGCTTCCCTCGCTTTGGGCGGAGACATTCTCGATCATCATCCGCGAGGCGGCGATGGCCGGAGTGCCGGTCATCGCCTCACGGGTCGGTGCAATTCCCGAGTTCATCCAGGACGGCAAGAATGGTCTACTGGTAACGCCTGGCTCGGTCGATGAGCTCGCGAGCGCGATGAATCGTTTGATATCAGATAGTACGTTGCGCCAGCGCCTGGGCACGGGACATCCGCAAGTGCGCGATCTCGAAGAGTATACTCGGGAGATCGAGGAAATCTACGAATCGATCAGTCTCGCCCCGGTCTGTCGCCCTTCAGAGTAGTAAGGCAAAGCCAGTGAAACTGAATCAAGGAGTCATCGCGGTGATCGACGACCGCCCACGCGATCCTGGCTGGAATCGGACGGTGCGGTTCCGAACCCTCGGCTATTTTGCGTTAGCATTGGCAGTTTGTGCGTGTTCATTCGCCAGTTGCGCTCGGTCCCCAGACCTCTCATCGACGCCGACGAATGTACCGCCCCCTCAGTTCGCTGTCACCATGACGCCAATCCCGCTGCCCAACACAATTCCTATGAGCACGCCCGCCCTTACAGTAATGCCCACTCCGTCACGTACCCCCACCCCGGTCAGTCCCACGCCGACGAAAGTCCCTACTGCGACGCCCACTCCGTTTGGTGTCGTCGCGGCAATCGGTGTCATGATCGACAACGATCCGCACGCTCGTCCCCAAACCGGTCTGAACGCCGCCGACATCGTCTACGAAATGCCGGCCGAGTTCGACCTTACGCGTTTTCTCGCCGTCTACTTCGCGAATGCGCCCCCAGAAGTAGGCCCGATCCGTTCGACCCGCCCGTACTTCGCCCTGGTAATGACCGAATACGGCGGCGGGCTGGTCCATTGCCTCGACGTGCCGGGCGTTCCAACGATCCTGGAGCAAGGAGTTGTCTTCAACTTTGATCTTTGCCGGGGGGCAGGCGAGGAGGGAGCGATCCGGACATCAGAGCGTGATGCTCCGTTTAATCTCTACGTCAACGCTCGGTTGCTCGAAAGCGAGCTTCGGCTGCGACCACCACGCCACGCTGCGGCCCTACTTCCCCGCGCGCCATTACCAACCAACACGCAGGGAGCGAGCCAGATCACGATCGTCTATCCCCAAGGACACCGGGTCGTCTGGACGTGGACTGGTAAGACCTACCTTCGTGCGCAAGACGGTGCACCCCATCGCGAGAGAGACGGTAGCGTCGTCTCTAGCGAGGCCATCGTCATTCAACGCGCGGTCACCCATCCAACCAGCTACTTTGGCGAAGCCGGCTATCACACCGTCGATCTGATTGGCAGCGGACCTGGATTGATCCTGGCGAACGGACGGAGTCTGCCGGTCCGCTGGAGCCGATTGAGTGAGAGTCAACCGACAACATTTCTCAATAGCGAGGGCCAGGTCGTGGCACTGCCCCCCGGCCGGGTCTTCTTCGAAGTTCTGCCAACCGACGGAACAGTGGAGATTCAGCCATAAGCATGTTTTTCACGGCCAGCTCAGGACAAACTCTCCTTGTGGCATCGCGGTCACCTGAGTCTGACGGGTGACCACGACACGCCGCACCTGCGAGCCATCAGTTCCCAGCAGGATGAGCCGTCCGTAGCCCTTGCTATCAAGTGAGAACGCACCGACGAGCTGCCAGGAGCCGTCCTTGCTCTGCAGCCAGCCATAGTACCTTTCTCTGGCAGGCAAGGCGGGCATGAACTCGACGACGAGAACCTGAGTCTTGATGCCCGGCTGATGGTACCAATGTCCATGGATGTTCGTTCCAGTGCCCAGGCTCGCGGCCGGGGCTAGTCGCTCCACGGTGGTCTCGGTGCTGGTGAGCAAGACGAGGCCCTGCTGATCGAGGTTGAGCTCGCTTCGCGTCGCCAGGAGATCCTGGCGCTGGACGACGTAGCCAGCCCCGAAGCCAAGCGCCACGATCAAAAGCGCGGAGATCGCCGCGAACGACGCGCGCGGCGGCAACCGGAGCGCGGGCAGCGGGAATCCGAGCCAACGGCGGGTCGATCTTTTGGGAACCATGGCTAAGATAGCAGCCCGAAGCTCAGGCGGAGTCAAGGCCGGTTCTACTGCCTCGCCAAGAGTGGCAGTCGTTTCGCGATAGGCGGCCAGGAGCTTAGCACATCGCGTACACTCTCGGAGATGCGCCTCGACCGCGGCGACGTCCTCGTCGAGCGCGCCAAGCGCGTAGATGGGAAGAAGTTGGACAACTTCGTCGTGCGTCATCGCCCCCTCTCTTCATCCATCAGCGTTTCTCCTCCCAGAAAGGTCTGCAATGTGACCAAGCCACGCCGCATGCGCGCTTTGATCGTACCCAGCGGTACCCCCAATCGGCTGGCGAGAGCGCTCTGGCTCAGCCCCCCATAATAAGCCAGGACCAACGCTTCGCGCTGCGCTTCGGGAAGACGCATCAGTGCCTCGCGCACCGCGGCACCGCGCAGGCGCTGAACGATGGTATCAGCCGGCTCGGGATCAGCAGACGGGAGCTCGGCCAAGGCAGTTTCGTCGACCGAAATGTGATTTGCCCGGAGCAGTGAGATACACCGATGATGAACCACGCTCAGAAACCAGCCCCGAAAGCTGCCCCGCCTGGCATCGAAAGCGTCCGGTTTGGTCATGAGGGTGACGAATGCATCGTGCATGACGTCTTCCGCCGCCGCGGCGCCAATCAGACGCACCGCCAGGCTATAAGCCGAGGTGGCGTAGCGGTCGTAGAGCTCACCCAAGGCTCTGCGATCTCCGGCCCGGGCGCGCTTGACCAGCGCAGCATCGAT
Source organism: Chloroflexota bacterium (assembly GCA_021324795.1). Taxonomy (GTDB): domain Bacteria; phylum Chloroflexota; class UBA6077; order FW602-bin22; family CADDYW01; genus JAJPIK01. Next base: position 105,230 of record JAJPIK010000118.1, on the reverse strand, counting down.
CAAGTCCCCCGCCTGTTGTTGCTTCACCGATCGGGTATCCTCTTCACTCTCCTGCTCTGGTTCCAAAACCGGACGTCGTCTGGCTTCACTATCCTTGACAGTATAGAAGACAGACACCAGCTCTGGGTCACTGGCGACCGCGTCAGTCGCCGGTGAGCACCGCTCCCCTGGTGCAGTCGATCTGCTGCCACGCTTAGGCGAGAGTGGTGTCGACAACGGCCAATTCTCGGTTGCCAGGAACGACGCTGACGGTCCGGTAGCCAAGGGTTCGTAAGAGCTCGTCGGCCGGTAGCTGGTAGGCCCCGGGCTGACCTTCGCCCGGATGGTGCTGCGGGAAAGCAGTCGAGCTGGCAACGTGAAAGCGAATGTTTCCTTCGACCTGGCTCAGCACCTGATGAATGTGGCCATTGAGAACCGTCACCGAGCTGAAAAGCTTGAGCAGATCCATCGCTTGAGTCGAGTCCTTCGTCGTCCAGCCCCAGGGCGGGTAGACCGCGTAGAGGGGCACGTGTGCGAAGACGACGACTGGCGTGTCGTGATTGACAGACTGCAGGTCCTTGGCAAGCCAGGTGAGCTGGTCAGTACCGAGAACGCCAAATTCGGTCTCGCTGCCGATGTTCGAGAGCCCGATGAAGTGGACCCCTTTGAAATCCATGCTGTACCAATCAGTGTTGCGCGATTTAGCCGAAAAGCGCTGGCGGAAGCCAGCGCCATTGTCGCCGATCACGTCGTGCTCGCCAGGAACGTAGAAGATGCCACTGGTCTTGATTGTTCCCATGATCTGCTGGACGGTATCAAACTCGCTCGGCTTCGAGAGGTGGCTAAGGTCGCCGGTGTGGAGCACCAGGGCCGGCGGCTGGGGCAGCGCGTTGATGCGTGCGACCACCTGCTCCAAGGTCTTCGTAACGTCGGTATTGACCCCTTCTGCGCTAAATCCGACATGGCTATCGCTGACTTGAACGAAGGTGAAGCCTTCGACCTTCGGGGTCGAGGCCACCTCGGGTAAGGCACACGACGTCAGCAATCCACCGGCCGTTGCCGTCCAGACGAGGCCAGTTCCGGCCCAGGCCATGCACTTCAGAAAGCCACGCCGATCGATTCCGTCGCGTTGCTCGTCATGCTGGATGTACTTCGCCATGGTTCTCTTCTCCTCTCGGCTAACCTGCCGTTACGACGATCTTCCCCACCATCGTGGGGTGGATCTCACAGAAGTACTCGTACGTGCCAACCTTGGAGTAAGTAACCGAGTAGGTTTGGTGGTTGGCGATCGCGTCGGAGCTGTAGCTTGTGTCACGCGCGGTGACGGTGTGCTGCTCGATGTCGTCGTTAGTCCAGGTCACGGTCGCACCGACGGGAACCGTGATCACGGCCGGAGAGAAGGCGAAGTTCTGAATGTTCACCTTGGTTGTCGCGACCGGCGTTGCATTCAGCACGGCTGCCGATTGAGCAGTCGTGGGCGTCGGCATCGGCATTGCCGTGGGCATGGCCGTCGCCTGTGCACCCCCACAGCCGGCCACCAGGATTGCCAGGCCGACTCCGAGTGCGGCTAGCCTCTCTCTGTGGATTATCGCCCAGTTAAAACGCGGGATCATTCACCGTTGCCTCCGTGCTCTTACGCGACGAGCAATTGCGTTGCTCATCAGTAGTACGCCAGAGGGGTGAATTTGGATGCATGGTGGCTACGCGATGATCACCACGTCGGGGGGAACACTCATCCTGGCTTTGCCCGGGGTGGGATCCAGGCCGAAGACTTGGCGGAAGGTGAGAGGTGGCTTGTCGTAGTGGCCAGCCTGTTCATAGGGGTTGGGCAGGAAAATTTTGATCCCGCGGTAGTCGATAAACGGATAGGCCGTGCTATCGGTCATCTTATCGTACTTCGTGACTTTGGCGTCCGGTCCGCCCACGCCATCGGCGTCGATCACCAGATCGACGTTAGGGTAGTCCTTTACTTGATCCTTGTCTTGGATCATGAATGGCACACCATCGTTGACCATCTTGTCGCCAAATTGGTGGACCATCAGGATCTTGCGGTGGGGGAGATGCTCTTTCTGGACGTAGTCATCAAGGATCTGCTGGACTTGGTTGACCTGCGCTGCGGTGATCGTGCCGATTGGGATACCCGGGCGGTCGTGCCCGGGCACCGAGTGAAATTCCGGATCCAGCGCGACCTCGACGTTGTCGTACTTCAGGTAGCCCTCGGCGATCATCCGGTTGACCTGAGTGACCGGATCCGAGCGCCCGAGCTGGGTATCGAGCAGAACGAGCCAGCCACGCTGCTGGGCGGGCTTGATGTAATCATCGACGAGGTTTGGATCCTGGCCTTCGAGGTAGAACAGGCAATCACCATTGCCGCTGCAGGGCATGGCAAGAGCATAGATGAGGTGAACCATTGGCAGAACCGGCTTACCGCCATTCACCGCTTTGATCTGATCGCTGAAGCCAGCGACGTCTTTGGCCATATCAGTGAAATTCTGGTAACTGCCGAGGCGACCAAGAATCGGCGCCACGCCAAAGGCGCGACCGTACATGCCAAGCAAGGTTGTGCCTTTTAGCCAGGAGGCAGGTTCGTCAGAAGACGACGTTGGCGTGGCTGGCACTGGCGTAGGAGTAGGTGGCGCAGCCGTTGGCGAAGGAGGAACCGGCGACGGCGAGAGTGGCACCACCGTCGCGGTAGCTAGCTCCGCAGTTGCGCTCGGCGGAACGCTGGTCGCGGTAGGCAAAGCCGAGGGCACCGGAATAGCTTGGACGTCCGATTGCGACGGTCCGCTCGGCGGCGAGGCGCTCTGAGCGATCGCCTGTCTTGTTACCACTGGCACCACCGTCGGCACCACGGCTGGCTCGGTCGACAAGACCGGCGCACCCCTGCTCCGACAGGCCACCAACCCGGCGAACGCGAGACAGGCGAAGAACAATAAAAAGAGGCGCCTCATCGCTCATGTGCTCCCTGGACACAAAATCGGGATCACGCGTCGCCCACTTATCCCATTCGGGAAAAGTGACCACACACTCCGTACCCAGCAAATCGCCGGGCCGGGTGACCCCGCGCCAGACCATCTATCAGTCCAAACGGAGTCGCATCCTACCGGTTTGGCGCATCTCGGTCAAGGGGGAATTTTTTAAGAGACGGGCGACAGCACCTGGATGACGACGAAGCCGGGATTCAGGTTACCATCCATCGTGTAGGTCTGGCCATCCTTGTCCTGGACGTTGACCGTGACGTGCTTGTCGGCCAGGGTGACAGTCATGGTGAACGTCACGCGCTCGCGGGAGCCGTCTGGCTTAGTCAGTGCCCCACCGCCGCTGAGATTAGCCGTTCCGTTCCGGATGCTCACGCTGCGCACGGCTCCATTGTAATAACCCATTTTGGGACAATAGAAGCGCAGGTTGCCGCCCTGCTGGTTATTCCGCTCGCCAGCCCGCAGGTCGACGGTCTGGATCGTTCCGTCCGGCTCGGTCAGCTCACCAATGGCGATCACGCCACCTAGCGGCTGGGTTTGATTCCTGGGCAACCGCTGAGCGAGCGCCGTCCCGGCCAGCGCCATCAGCCCAATGACAGATCCAAAGATCAGTAAGACTCGTACCAGCTTGGACATAGTTCCACGACTCCATTTCTCGCGGGCCATCCGTTCGGCCCGCGCCTCCGAAATTCCCTTTCCTGCTGAGAGAGGGTTAGGGTGAGGGCAGTCTGCCAATTTCACCTACTTGGGCCTAATTGGCCTTGGCCTCACTCTATGGAGATAGTCGTGGCACCCAGGGGAAATGTACGGGTCAAAGCGGCTTGCGGAACACCATCACGTACTCGTGCTTGAAAACGTAAAAGCCAGCCTTGAGCGCGCGATAGCGCCAGAGATTTTCGTTCTTGCCTTTACCGCGCTCGTTTCCTTGGATGTCTTTGACGTTGATCGCCTTGAGCTGGAAGCCAGCCTCTCGGCAGATTTGCATGCACTCGAAGCCGAGTGGGATCCATTCCGCCCGGGTGTACTTGTCGCCAATCACCAGCGCCATGAAGCGCCCCGGACGTAGCAGGTCGCGAGCGTGCTCGACGACCTGACGAAACTTGTCGTGGAACGCTTGCCGGTCCGGTGCATTCGAGAGATCGCGCGGGTCATCGCTGAAAGGAATGATGTCGTGGTAAGGCGGGTGAAGGAAAAGGCAATCGGCGGCGTCGGAGCCAAGATTGGCGAGCGCTTCGCGCACCCTTGCGATCGTTTCCGGCGCCGTGGAATCCCCGACGAGCACTTCCGTCGTGACCGCGTCGGGGTTTTCCGCCTGGGCAATGCGCTGACGCGATTGTTCCGCGACGCTCGGCGAAAGCTCGACGCCAATCCCGTGTCGGCCCAGGTGTCGACACTCGATCAAAGTCGTTCCCATGCCGCTGAATAGATCGACGACAATCTCGCCCCGCCGGGTGAAGCGTCGAAGGATCTGGTTAGGAATCTGCGGAACGAAGTTTCCCCAGTAGTCGCCGATGTGGGGACCGGTCTTGTCGCGCGCCCCGAGCAGCCAGAGGCTGCCGGTCAGCAGATCGTCGTATTCTTTCCAGCGCGAGAGGTCAAGATCGGAGAAGGTGTTCCGGTGGTCGTGATGAGGTTGGCCCAGAGATGGCTTGGCTTTGCCCACCTCGTTTTGCTCCACCGCTTGTCTCCGTTCTTGGCGATCTGGCCACCGCGCCTCATAGTATAACAACCACTTGAAGCGCGCTAGCCTTGGCCTGGCAAATTGGCGGGAAACACCCAAGGAGATTGATCTCCCCTACCATCTCCCCTATACTCCTCGTCGGACTCGCAGCATTCAGGAGTAGAAAATCTGATGGACAAGCGTCCGCGTGTTTTAGTGACCGAGGCGATCCATGCGAACGGCGTCGAGCGATTGAGGAAAGCGGTCGACGTCATCTATCTGCCCGATCGACCGGGCGAGACAATCGACCAGCATCTCGCCGAGATTGACGGCATTATCGTCCGGACCGCGTCGATGCCGGCCGATCGGATCGCCCGCGCCGCCAAGTTGAAGGTGATTGGCAAGCACGGCGTCGGCGTCGACAACATCGACCTGGCCGCGGCGCGGGCCCGAAAGATCCCAGTCGTCTTCACACCGGGCGCGAATGCCCAGGCCGTTGCCGAGCACGCCTTCGCGATGATCCTGATGCTCAGCCGGCGCATCGCCACCTACAGTCGACTGCTCCGGGAGGGAAGGTTCGAGGCCGCCCGAGCCGAGACGCTGTCCACCGATTTGCTCGGTAAGACGCTGGGGCTGGTTGGACTGGGGAACGTCGGGACGCGCCTGGCCAAGATGTGTCGCGCCGCGCTCGACATGCAGGTTTTGGCGTTCGATCCCTACGTCACGCCGACGCGAGCCGCCGATCTGGGTGTGGAGCTTGTCTCCGACTTGACGCCGCTGCTCGAAGCCGCCGACGTCATCTCAGTGCACACGCCACTGACGACGGAGACCCGCGGGATCATCGGTGCCGCGGCACTGGCCCGGATGAAGCCAACCGCGATCCTGATCAACTGCGCACGCGGTGGATTGGTCGATGAAGCCGCGCTGCTGGAAGCCTTGAAAAACAATCGGCTCGCCGGAGCCGGCCTGGATACCTGGGCGACCGAGCCGACGCCGACCGACCATCCGCTGCTCCAACTGGAGAACGTCGTCGCCACGCCGCACATCGCTGGCTCGAGCCAGGAGGCGTTCCAGCTTGTCGCCGAGACGGTTGCCGAGGATGTTCTGGGCGTTTTGCGCGGCGAGCAACCGCGCAATCCGGTGCGTTAGCGCGCTCCGGTGATTCGTCGAGCAATCGGATCTCCCTACGCCGCCTTAATCGTCACCACGATCATCTGGGGATCGCTTCACCCGATGAGCAAGCTCGCTTTGCGCGAGCTTAGCCCGTTTCAGCTCACCCTGTTCCGGGTATTGTTGGCGGGACTCACCCTGGCAGTGATTCTGGGGATGCGGGGCCAGATGAGAGAGATCCAGTACGAGCTACGGAGCCGTCTTGGCACCATGGCCGTACTCGGATTGCTCAGTTTTTTCCTCAGCTCGGGCAGCTCGACGACCGCTCTCGCGTTCTTGCCAGCGTCGGTCACTAGCTTGCTGACCAACGTCAGCCCGCTTTTCGTAGCGCTTAGCCTGATCCTGCTCCACCGAGGGCGGGTCCATCTCGGCATGATCTCCGGGGTGCTGGTGGGCCTGATCGGACTTGTTCTCGTCATTTTCGGAGAAAGCCCAACCAGTTTCGGTACGCTCGTCCTCAACCCGCTCGGCGTTGGCTTGGCGCTTATGAGTAGCGCGACCTGGGCGGCCTACATCGTCCTGGGGCAGCGGGCAATGCGGAAGAGCAATCCGCAGGCAGTCGTCGTCGCCTCCAGCCTCTTCGGCACGATTCCCTGGCTCCTGATCACGGTCTTCAGCGGTGCCCTCCCGGGTCTCAGCCACCTGCCATTCTCCGAGTGGCTCCTGATCCTCTACGTTGGCATTGTCGGCACCGGCATCCCCTATCTCCTCTGGACGGCCGCGCTCACTCGCTTGAGCGCGGCCACCGTCGCCGTGTTCCAGTATACCGTCCCGTTCTGGGCAATTATTTTCGCGGCCGTGCTGCTCGGCGAGTCGATCACCTTGCCACTCGTCCTCGGCGGCCTTGGCATCGTCGCCGGCATCGCGATCACTCAGCGGGCGCCCAAGCTTCCCGAAAAAGTCGGAGCCAGTTCCCGTACATGATCGCTTGAACGTCCGCCTCGACGTAGCCACGCTGGCGCAAGAGGGCCGGAATCTTTTGCAGGTCGGCAATCGTGTCCAGATCCGACGGTGACTGCTCGGTGCCATAGCCACCATCCAGATCCGTCCCGATCGCGCTGTGCTGAGCATTGCCGGCGAGATGGCAGACGTGATCGATGTGGTCGACAACGTCTTTCAAGGAGATCAATTCGCGCGGCGTTTGCAGCCGGACGTAATTGGGGTAAAGCATCCAGTTATCGCAGGCCGTGCCGATGACCCCACCGCGCGCGACGATCAGCTTGATCTGCTCGTCGGTAAACTGACGGTCGCCCGGGACGAGAGCACGGCAGTTATTGTGGCTGGCCAGGATCGGGCCGTCGAAGATCTCCAGCGCTTGAAAAAAGCTCTCGTCGGCAAGGTGGGTAACATCGAGGATCATGCCCGCCGCTTGGAGCGCCTGGAGCATGGGCTTGCCGAGCGGGGTCAAGCCGCCCGGCGCGCCGGTGCCGTGCGCGTAGCGACTGACTCCATAATGCACTAGGCTGACGACACGCAATCCTGCCACGTACCACTGCGGCACCTGATCGGGACTGACGATCGGATCAGCGCCCTCCATGCTGATGATGAAGCCCAACGGCGTCTGATCGCGCCCCCGCGATTCCCAATCGGCAACCTGCCGTTGGAGGCCCGGCCAGTCGGTAATGATCCGGCAGATGCCCTCGGCTTCGAGTTGACGGTAATAGGCCAGGCAGCCCATCGCAAAACCATAGGCCATCTCGGCGGCGCGAAAATCGAGACGAGTCGTTCCCTTTGGATTCTCGCGCGCAAGCAAAGTCGCCGAACAGACCGCCATGTCGCCGGCGCGCATCTCGGGGAACGCCACCGTATTCGCGGCGCGTCCTTTTTCGGGCATGCCAGCTTCGTCGGCCCGAATCGCTACGACCGGCTTCTTCAGATCGCGGTTCCAGTTAAGGGCATTCATCGCCAGGTCGAGGTGCATGTCGATAACGATCACGAGTCACACTCCTTTACGGCCGGACGACCGTTCCGTCCAAGCGGCGGATTTCTGGCCAGCCACCGTTCAACGGGCTTTCTTGGAAAGGGAACTTCGCTGCTTCTTTCTCATCGACATCGACGCCCAGCCCCGGCCGCTCGATCGGCCAGAGGGCGCCATCGCGAACCTCCGGGCAGCCCGGGAAGACCGCTTTGACCGCGTCGCTGAACTGCGCCAGCTCCTGGATGCCAAAGTTCGGGCAAGCCAGGTCCAGCGCGAGATTCGCGGCGTGGCCGACTGGCGAGACGTCGCCGGGACCGTGCCAGGCGGTGCGCACCCCAAAGAATTCGCAAAACGCGGCGAGCTTGCGGGCCATGCTCAGCCCCCCGATATCCGAGATGTGCACCCGCATGAAATCGATCAGTCGATCCTTCACCAGCGGCACGTACTCGCTCTGATTAACGAAAAGCTCACCCATGGCGATCGGAATCGCGGTTTGCTGGCGGAGAATCCGGAAGTACTCGATGTCTTCCGGGCTAAACGGGTCTTCGAGGAAGAACAGGTGGTACTGCTCCAGTTCTTTCGCCAGGGCAATCGCCTGAATCGGTGGAATGCGCTCGTGAATGTCGTGGAGCAGCTCGACCTCCTCGCCCAAGCGGGTCCGCAAGTGCTCGAAGAGCTTAGGCACGATTCGACAGTAGGGCGAGCCTTCCCAGACTTGAGAATTGCCTGCGCCGCTCGGCCGACTTCCGTAGGTCGACATGCCTGGGACAGCGACCTGACAACGGATGTAGCGAAAACCTTGCTCCTGGTACTTGCGAACGTTCTCTTCGACCTCGGCGAAGTCGCGGCCGGAAGCGTGGGTATAAACCGGCACGAATTGCCGACACTTGCCACCGAGTAACTGGTAGACCGGCATGTTTGCGCGCTTGCCTTTGATGTCCCAGAGCGCCTGATCGATCCCACTCAAAGCGTTGTTGAGCACCGGTCCGCTCCGCCAGTAGGAGCTGACGTAGGCCGCCTGGAAGATATCCTCGATGTCGTCTGGATCACGGCCGATGACGAACGGCCTCAGATACTTCTCGATCGCCGTGACGACCGCGTCGGCACGCTGGGTGAAAGTCGCGCAGCCAACCCCGTAGAGACCAGGCTCGCTGGTGAGAACCTTGACGACGATCAGGCGCACACGCTCCGGCTGAGTGCAGATAACGCGAACGTCGGTGATTTTCAGCTTCGACACGCTATACCCCTCAGTTTTGTCATTCAGCCACCGGTCTCGATCGGAAGATCTCCCCGGTTACCCCACTCATTCCAGGAGCCATCATACATCCGGACGTTTTCGTAGCCAATCAGGTACAAGGAAAAGGCAGCGTGCGAAGCGCGAATTCCACTCTGGCAGTAGGTGACAACATTCTTGTCCGGAGTTGCGCCGGCCGCTTCGTGCCGGGCACGGATCTCATCGGCATTTCGGAACGTCCAGTCGGGATTGAGATTGTCCTGCCAGAAGAGGTGGATGGCACCTGGGATGCGGCCGCCACGTGCCGCGCGAACCTCGGCACCAGAGTACTCGGTCGCTCGGCGGACATCGAGGAGGCCAAGCCTCGGATCGTTCAGCTCGGCCCGGAGCTCGTCACCGCGAACGCGCATGTCGGTACGGGGTAGACCGGGTCGGAAGACGGCCAGTGGTGGGACCACCTCGCCGCTTTCGACCGGACGCCCCTCGGCGAGCCATTTCACGATTCCACCGTTGAGCAGCTTGACCTTGGTGTGGCCATAGTAGGTAAGCACCCACCAGAGCCGCGCCGCGGTGTGGGCGCCCTCGTCGTCGTAGCCAACGACGACGGTATCGTTATCGATGCCGAAGCGGCTCATCGTCGCGGCAACCTGCTCCGGCCCCGGCACCAGATTCGGTGGCGTGGCCGTCGGATCGGAAAGATCGATCGGATGCGCCATGTAGACCGCACCAGGGATGTGACCTTCCCGATAGGCGTCACGGCCGACGCGGCCATCGTAGTAATAGCGACAGTCGACAATCCGGAGCTTCGGATCGTTCAGGTGCGCGGCCAACCAATCGGTCTCGGCCAAAAGCTCCGGGTGTGCGTAACCGGCCACGATATTCTCCCTCGACTGAAATTCGCTCTCTCTCTGGGAGAGGGTTAGGGTGAGGGCTGCCTACCAATTTTATTTGCTAGAGCATCTCTATTGTACTCGACACCGCCGCCTTGGCCATCATCTCAATTGCCATCACCGGTACCCATTACTCCTCGTCCTCTTGCGTGGGAATCCTTACGAAAAAACTAGTTGCATCGGCCGGCCGTTCGCCCTATCATCTGCTTCGTGAGTGACGCACGATCGATCGACGAGCAGAGTTGTCCTTTTTACCGCGACGATCTCGTCACGATCTATTGCGCCGATAGCACCGACCTCGCCGGGCTCGACGACGCAAGCGTTGATCTCGTCATCACCAGCCCCCCCTACAACCTCGACGTCTCCTACAACGGCTACGCCGACGCCTTACCTTACGACCGGTACGTGCAGTGGGTCGGGCGCTGGGCCAGGGCGCTGTTTCGGGTTACCCAATCGACCGGCCGGGCCTGCATCAATATTCCCCTGGACAGCAACAAAGGGGGAAAGCGGGCCGTTTACGCTGATTACATACGGATCTTCCGAGAGGCCGGCTGGCAATATCAGACGACGATCGTCTGGAACGAGCAGAACATCTCACGACGCACCGCCTGGGGGAGCTGGCTGAGCCCCTCGGCGCCTTTCGTGACCGCGCCGGTCGAGATGGTGCCGATCTTTTACAAGGACGATTGGCGCCGGCCGCGCGGGAATCGGATAAGCGACGTCACCCGCGATGAGTTCCTCGCCTGGACGCTCGGCGTCTGGGAGTTTCCGGGCGAAAACCCGAAAAAGGTTGGCCATCCGGCGCCGTTTCCCATTGAGCTACCCCGCCGTCTGATCAAGCTCTACTCTTATCTCGATGACGTGATCCTGGATCCGTTTCTCGGCTCCGGCACGACCGCAGTCGCCGCCAAGGTGCTGAACCGGCGCTGTGTCGGGGTAGACGTGGATCCGCACTATTGTCAGATCGCGGCGGAACGGTGCCGGGAGGTAGCCTCGACGAATGGAAGTCCATAAGAGGAAAGACTGTCACTTTGGACCCGACGCACGAATGACGATGATCCACCTCTGTATTACTTCCAGCATACTGCTGTCCGACAATTCTATGACAAAAAGTGTCCGGCATAGTATTTGTTAGGAGAGCAGCGAGATGAGCCATGGCAAACACTAGCGTTTTGAACTGTGGACCGTTGATTGAGGGGTTGGAGCGAGATTTGGGGCTTTCCGCTGAAATGATTGCCTGTGCTCTCGACGTCGATCAACGGACTGTCGAGCGATGGCAAGTGAGCCAGACCGTGCCTTAAGGGAAGACTCGAGAGCGGCTGGCGGAGCTTGTCGATCTTCGTGATCGGCTGCTGAAGATGTTCAATACGCCTGAAGCGGTCCAGGAGTGGCTTTGCGCGCCGAGCCTGTACCTGGGAGGGTTCAGCCCAGCGGAGGCCCTGAAAGCCGGACGCCTCGACCGGGTCCGCGCTGACTTGGATGGCCTAGCGGCCGGCGTTTATCTGTAATGGTGAGACCTTGCAACTTATGATCCCCAGGACACGCCATTCTCCTAGGACCGAGGAAGGCGCAACCAATGCGACCAAGTCAGAGTCGGGATAATCCTCTACATACGCGTCCTATGGTCAAAGATCTGTCACGGATAAGGGGTTACTGCGAATCCACTTCTATTGCTATTGGTCGCTACACCACCGATACCGACGCTTGATACAGCCGTGCGTAGTGGCCGCCAGTCTTGAGGAGTTCGTGATGGCTGCCGACCTCTACGATGCGACCTTGCTCCATCACCACGATCCGATCGGCCGAGCGCACCGTGCTCAAACGGTGGGCGATAATGATCGCGGTGCGGCCTTTCATAAGAAGCATGAGCGCATCTTGGAGCTTCGCCTCGGTCTCGGTGTCGACGTTCGCCGTTGCCTCGTCGAGGATGAGGATGCGCGGGTCGGCGAGCAGGGCTCGAGCGAAGGAGAGCAACTGACGCTGGCCGGCGGACAGGTCGGCGCCCCGTTCGGAAAGCTCAGTCACGTACCCCATCGGCAACTGAGCAATGAAATCTTCCAGTCCAACCGCCCGACAGGCCTCATCCATCTCGGCACGAGTCGCGTTTGGACGACCAAACCGCAGGTTCTCGGCGATCGTTCCTGAGAAGAGGAATGGATCCTGAAGCACAACGCCGAGCTGCCGGCGGAGTGAGCTCTGAGTGACCGAACGGATCGGCACGCCGTCGACAAGAATGCGTCCAGAGGTCACGTCATAGAAACGACAGGCCAGACTGATCAGCGAGGTTTTGCCAGCCCCAGTCGGGCCAACCACGGCGACGTGCTCGCCCGGCTTGATGTCCAGGTTCAGGTCCTTCAGCACTTGTCGGTCCGGCAGATAGCCAAATTGAACGTTTTCGAACGTGATCTGCCCTTTCAAGGGCGGCAGCTCCCGGGCATCAGGAGCGTCGACGACAACCGGTGGGGTGTCCAGCAAGGCGAAGATGCGCTCGGAAGCGGCCATCGCCGCCTGCAAAGCGTTGTAGCGGGCCGACAGATCGCGAATTGGCGTGAAGAACTGAGTGATGTAGGCGAGAAAGGCGACGAGTGCACCGGTCGTCATCTGGTTCTGCAGGACCATCGCCCCGCCAATGACCAAAATTAACGCCGTGCCCACCGAGCTGATAAAGTCCATCGTCGGGGCGAACGCTGCGCTGACCTCGGTCGTGCGGATGATCGCGTTGAGCAGATCCTGGTTCAGCGCATTGAAGCGCTTGCGATTCTCGCGCTGCCGACAGAAGGCTTGGGTCACGCGCACCCCGGCGATGCCCTCGGCGATCGCACCGTTCAGAATCGACGAGCGACGCCGCCATTCACGATAGCCCAGGCGCATCTGCTCGCGCAGCACTTGAGTGGCGACCGCGATGATCGGAATCAAAGCGAAGCAGACGAGTGAGAGGCGAACGTTGAGTGAGAGCAGAGTAACGACGATGCCAATGAGAACGATCATATCGGACAGAGACTGCAGGATACCCGAGCTCAGCAGGTTACTGATCGCGTTCACGTCGCCGGACATGATTGAGAGCAGCCGGCCGACCTTGTAGCGATCGTAGAAGGCGAGCGACAATCGTTGCATATGGATGAAGAGACGCAAGCGGAGAAAGCGCAACACTTCCCAGGCCGACCGGTTGAGCAAGTAATTATACGCCATACCGGTCAGCGCTTGAATTGCCGCGGCCCCCAAGAAGAACAAGCTAAATAGGTGAAGCAGACCGTAGTTCCCATTCACCAGCGGCACGTCGATAATTTGCTTCTGAACGTAGGGGCCGATCAGACCGCTCAGCGAGGTCACCAGCATGACCACGCCGGTCAGGAGCAGGAGCTGCTTGAAGGGGGTGGCGAACATGGTCAGGCGGCTCATCATCCGGCTGTCGTAGGTAGCGCCGCTGATCGTATCATCTTCCAAGCTCAATGCCAGGACGTCGCGCTTACCATTCGTCGTCGATGGTTGGGCTTGGGGCAGAACCGGTGCCTCTTCGTGAATGGCTGGCTTGGCCGCCCCACCGGAGGCAACGCCATCCGGGATTCGCAGCCGCTCGTGATCGATCACGTCGTCAGCTTGAGCCGCCTGCTGCTTCCAGAGGCGCGCGTAAAGACCATTGCCCTGAATCAGCTCGTCGTGCTTGCCGGACTCGACGATTTCGCCCCGTTCGAGAACGAAGATCCGGTCAGCATCGCGCACGCTGCTCAACCGCTGAGCAACGATGAACGTCGTGTGGCCAGCTCGCCGCGCCTTGATCCGGCGCCAGGCCTCGGCGGCCGTGACCGGATCGAGCGCCGAGGTAGTATCGTCGAGAATCAAAATGCGCGGATTGATCAGCAAAGCGCGCGCAAGGGAAAGGCGCTGGCGTTGGCCGCCGGAGAGGGTGATTCCCCGCTCGCCAACCTCAGTCTTGTAGCCCTCGGGCAAGGTCAGGATAAAGTCGTGGAGACACGCGGTCTTTGCCGCTTCCATCACCTCTTCCATGGAGGCGTTCGGTCGACCGAACCGGATATTATCGGCGATGGTTGCCGAGAAGAGGAAGGGATCCTGGAAGACGTAGCCGATCTGACTGCGGAGCGTATCGAGCTGCACCGCGCGAACGTCGATGCCGTCGATCCGCACCACGCCATGGTCTGGATCATAGAAGCGACCCAGCAACGCAGTCAACGTCGATTTGCCCGCGCCGGTCAGTCCAACGATTCCAACTGTATCTCCGGGATTCACCGTGAAGCTCACCTGTCGGAGCACCGGCTGGCTCGCGTGGTAGCCGAACGTCACGTCATCGAATTCAATCCCCCCTTCGATGGGCGGCATCTCTGGCTTCATCGCCGATTCGTGGAGCGGCTCGATCTCGTCATTCCCGTCGAGAACCTCGTGAATCCGCTCGGCACCGGCGACCGCCCCGGAGATCAGATTGATCGTCGATCCCAAGCTGCGCACCGGGTTAACCAGCATAGTCAGGTAGGTAATGAAGGCGACGAGGCTTCCCAGGGAGAGGCGCCCGGCGATGACATCTCCACCGCCGAACCAAAGCACGAGCGCAATGCCGAAGGCGGTGATCAAGTTCATCGTGGGGAAGACGAGGGCATTCAGGCTGGTCGAGCGCATCGAAGCGCGGAAGAGATCGTCGACCTTTTCGGTAAACTTGGCGATCTCGCGCTCCTCTGCCGCGAACGCCTTGACGACACGCATACCGGTCAGGTTTTCCTGCAATGTCGCCGAAACCTGGGCGTACATATTTTGGATCCGGCGCGAGCGCTCGCGAGAAAGCGAGCCATAGACGACGGCCAAAGCCGAGATCAGCGGGAAGATGACCAGGGCAATCAACGTCAGGTGGGCATCCAGCCGAATTAAGGCAATGAAAAGGAGCGTGCCCAGCACAGTCACATTCACGAATTGGTTGACACCGGTGTTCAGGAAGGTTTCGATCGCCTGAACGTCGGTGGAAGATAAGGCAAACAAGTCACCGGAAGGCGAGCGGACCAAGAACCGGAGGCTATTTCGCTGGATCTTCTCGTAGAGACGGTCGCGTAAGCCGTAGGAGACCTCGGCGGCGAGCCGGTTATAAGTATAGTTCACCACGTACCAGACGATCGAACGGATCACGGTCACCCCGATCGTCGCAGCAGCGGCGATGAGAAGGATCCGGTAGTCGTGAGTTTGCAGGCCATTATCGATCGCGCTCTTGACCAAAATCGGCAAGACCAAGCTCAGCATGATCTGAATAACGTGAGAGGATAGCGCCGATACCGCCAGTTTTCGGTGAACCCACGCGTAGCCGAGGATTCGTTGGAGGGTGACCATGCAACCTTTCTACCAGCGCACTCCTTTACCGGGATTCAGCGCGCCGTTCCGGATTACCGCACCGGGGTTGGGATTCCGGAGCATTCCAAGTCTGTACTTTCGATACTAGACAGAGGAACAGCCCGTGTCAAGCCGCGCGGTGTGCAAAAAGAACTTGTTCGGGAAATTGCATGCTGTTTTTGCGCGTGCTAGACTACCCGC
This sequence comes from Chloroflexota bacterium, assembly GCA_021324795.1. GTDB lineage: Bacteria > Chloroflexota > UBA6077 > FW602-bin22 > CADDYW01 > JAJPIK01. The sequence goes on along the minus strand of JAJPIK010000118.1, from coordinate 89,875 downwards.
GTATCCAAACTGATTTGGCCGATCCCTTTGGTCCAGCGGGAGATGCGAGAATGGAGCGGACGAACCACGGGGCGCCGAATGGACAAGTCGACATTCTGCAAATCCATAATCTGCGAACGTACTTCTACACCTCTGATGGGGTCGTCCCGGCGGTCGATGGGATCGATTTGACGATCAAGCGCGGCCAGACGGTGGGTCTGGTCGGCGAGTCGGGCTGCGGTAAGAGCGTCACTTCGCTCTCCGTCATGCGGCTAGTGCCGCCTCCCGGACGTATCGTCGACGGCTCGGAGATCCTCCTCGACGGGGTCGATCTGCTCCGGTTTACTGAAGAGCAAATGTACGAGGTGCGTGGTGCCCGGATCTCGATGATCTTCCAGGAACCGATGACTTCGCTCAATCCAGTCTTCACGATCGGCGATCAGATCGCCGAGGCGATTCTCACCCATAAGAAGGTTAGTCCAACCCAGGCACGGGAGGAAACGATTGAACTACTCCGCCAGGTGGGTATCCCGCAGCCGGAGCAACGGTTCAAAGCTTATCCTCATGAGATGAGCGGCGGCATGCGCCAGCGTGTCATGATCGCCATGGCGCTCTCCTGTCAGCCCGAGCTGATTATCGCCGACGAGCCAACGACTGCGCTCGACGTGACGATTCAGGCGCAGATTCTCGAGCTACTTCGCGAGCTCAAAGAGAAACAGAACACCGCGCTCCTCCTGATCACCCACGACCTGGGTGTGATTGCCGAGATGGCCCAGGAGGTGGCGGTAATGTACGCAGGCAAGATCGTTGAGCAAACCGACGTCCTAACCCTCTTCTGTGAGCCCAAACACCCCTACACCCGGGGGTTGCTGGCCAGTATTCCGATGCTGGCCAGTGATCGCTCGGTCCCGTTGAATGTGATCCCGGGAACGGTGCCAAGCCTGACCCGATTACCGCCCGGTTGCCGTTTTGCACCCCGCTGTCCGCAGGCCATGGCGGTATGTCGCGAGCGCGAGCCAACCTTGCTCTCCCACGGTGCCACCAAGGTGGCGTGCTGGCTGTATGAGAATCAGCCGATGGGAGAAAACTAGACATGGAAGTGCCAACCTTGGCGTCTCAAACCGACGCGCCCCTGCTCTCGGTCCAGAATCTGGTGAAGCACTTCCCAGTGCGGGGTGGCGTGCTTTTCCGAACTGTCGGCCAGGTCCATGCCGTCGACGACGTTTCCTTAGACGTCCGCTCCGGCGAGACCCTCGGGCTGGTTGGAGAATCCGGCTGCGGTAAGACGACGACCGGACGGGTGATTCTGCGCCTCGTGCCGGCTACCAGCGGTAAGGTTTACTTCGCTGGCAAAGATGTCTTTTCGCTCGGCGGCGAAGAACTCAAGCGGCTACGCCGCGATATGCAGATCATCTTCCAGGACCCGTATAGCTCACTCGATCCCCGAATGCCGGTCGGTGATCTGATCGGAGAGGGGCTGATCATCCATGGCATCGGTTCTCGCTCGGACCGTGAGCAAGCGGTGCGCGAGATGATGGAATTGGTTGGCCTGCGCAGTCAGTACATGCGCCGCTTCGCGCACGAGTTCAGCGGCGGCCAGCGCCAGCGGATCGGGATCGCCCGGGCACTGATTCTCCAGCCAAAGCTGGTCATCTGCGATGAGCCGGTCTCGGCGCTCGACGTCTCGATTCAGTCGCAGATTCTGAATCTCCTGCGTGACCTCCAGCAGCGGTTTGGACTAACCTATCTCTTCATCGCTCATAACTTGGCAGTGGTGCGCTACATTAGCGATCGAGTTGGGGTCATGTATCTCGGCAAAGTCGTCGAGCTAGCTTCGACCGAAGAGATTTACCGGAAGCCGCTCCATCCGTATACTCAAGCGCTGCTTTCGGCGATTCCTCAGCCAGACCCGACCTTGAAACGCCAACGGATCGTTTTAAAGGGCGATGTGCCGAGCCCACTCAACCCACCGACCGGCTGTCGCTTCCATACCCGTTGCCCGATCGCGATGGAAGTCTGCCGCCAGACCGAGCCGAAGTTCCGCGACGTTGGCAGCGGTCACATGGTAGCCTGCCACGCCGTCTAACCATTGCATGCCGATCGTTGACGCGCACATCCACCTCTTCCCGCCGGAGGTCGTGAATCAGCGCGAGCGCTTTCTGGCGCTCGATCGCCACTTTGCTGACCTGTACACCAATCCTAAATGTCGACTGGCTACCGCCGAGGACGCGCTCGCCTCGCTAGACCGCAACGGAATTGACTTTGCCTTCGCGCTCGGATTCGGCTGGAGCGATCCCACCCTCTGCCGAATGCACAACGATTACCTGATCGAGGTCCAGCGGCAATATCCCGAGCGCTTTGCTAGCTTCGCCGCCCTCCAACCGTGTGACAGCCAGGCCGCGCTGACCGAGATCAACCGGGTGGCCGCCGCCGGTCTCAAAGGTATTGGCGAGCTGATGCCCCACGGCCAGGGTTACGCTCTTGACGACTGGACAGTGATGGATCCAGTGGCCGAAGCCGCGACCGCGCTTGGCCTCGCGATCTCGATCCACGTCAGCGAGCCGGTCGGCCACGGTTATCCGGGCAAAGGCGCGGTGACGCCTGCTACCGCCTACCGCCTGGCCGAGCGTCACCCGAGCTTGCGGCTGATCTTCGCCCACTGGGGCGGTGGCCTGCCATTCTACGAGCTGATGCCGGAAGTCGCGATCGCCCTGCGCAACGTCTGGTACGACTCGGCGGCGACAACCTATCTCTATCACTTTGAAATCTTCAAAATCGTCGCCGAGCTCGTCAGCGCCGACCGGATCCTCTTTGGTACTGACTACCCTTTACTTCGCCAGGGGCCTTTTCTCCAAAAGGTGCGGGCGCTGGGACTGCCGGAGTCAACGCTTGAACAGATCCTTGGCGGCAACGCGGTGCGCTTCATCAACGCGGACGGTACCTGGCAAGCACACCTCGGCTTCAGCTCGGAATGAGCGGGTTGACGGTTGACGGTCACAACTCTTGAGATCTACGCTGGCCCTCACGTATAATCGGGGCAAAGTTTCCTGGTCGTGCGCATGGCAGCCACGTAGGGTGGGGACGACGAGGAATGGTGGAGCCCCGGTCAAATGCGATCCTCGCTTCGGACGCGCCAGCGTCGACGGTCAAATTTGCCCACGAAAGCGAACGTGACTTCGCGGCGATTCTCGATTTCTACCAGATCCGCTGGGAATATGAGCCTCGCTCGTTTCCATTGCGCTGGGATGCTGACGGTCGTCTGATCGAGTCGTTCACTCCCGACTTCTACCTCGTCGATCAAGACCTCTACATCGAACTCACCACTCTCAAGCAGAGCCTCGTTACTAAGAAGAACCGCAAGGTGCGCGAACTCCGCGCACTCTATCCAGAGATCCGAATCAAGCTTCTTTACCGACGCGATTTCCAAAAGCTGATGGCGAAGTATGGTTTGAAAGCGAGCGGCTGAATGGGACGACGCTTCTATCGCCACGGTGGTGACAAGTCGGAGGAGATCGAGGTCGCGGTGAGCATCGAGCCGCCAGCGAGCGCTGCCGCGGCTGCCGAGTTCCTCCGCGAAAGCGATGTCATCCTCTGCGAGTCGATCGCCTGGGGTTCTAACTACAACTTTGCTGTGCTTCTCCAACGTGGTGAGGAGCAGCGCTTGGCGATCTATAAGCCGCGGCGTGGCGAAGCTCCCCTTTGGGATTTCCCGGACGGGACACTTTACCGGCGCGAATACGCCTCCTATCTCGTCAGTCAGGCGCTTGGCTGGGAATTTATTCCGGCGACAGTGATTCGCGATGGACCGTACGGGGTCGGCACTTTTCAACTTTACATCGACCCGGACCCCAAGACCGATGCGCGCAGCTTTCGCAAGACCAACGAGCGTGAACTGATGGAGATTACCCTCTTCGATGTCTTCACCAATAACGCCGATCGCAAGATCACCCACCTTCTCCGTGATCAGGGGGGGAAGCTCTGGGGCATCGATCACGGTTTGACTTTCAACGTCGATCCAAAGCTTCGAACGGTCATTTGGGAGTTTTGCGGTGAGCCGATCCCGAGCGACCTTCTGAACCACATGCGTGATTTTCTTGCCGATACAACGCGTCTGAGCGGGCTTACTGCTCAACTCGGAGAGCTACTCAACCGAAAAGAGGTCTCGATCTTCGTCGCCCGCTTCGAGCAGCTCGTGACCCGGGCGAAATTCCCCAAACTGGATCCTTATCGCAACGTGCCGCGGGGCTTCTGGTAAGACGAGAACGGAAGCTCGGTCAGACGCGTGTAGCGAGCGCCGCCGGGACCAAGCTGGCTTCGCATGAGGCTGGCAGCGTCGACGGGAAAAGAGATCGTTTGATCGGTCGACAAGCCAGTGGAAAGAGCGCCAATCGTTGCGAGATCCTCGGGAGTCGCGGTCTCCCGTACGCGGCCCAGAGTGAGGTGAGGCTGGTAGGGACGCTTCTCAGGAGGAAAGCCGAGCGGATTCGTCGCGGCTTCGACCCGTGCTTGGCAAGCGCCGAGCGCAGCAAGGTCGCCCTGGAGGGCGAGCCAGAGCACTCGGGGTGAGCGAGGGTTAGGAAAGACACCAAGCCGACCGATAGCCAGACGAAACGGCTTGTAACCGGCCAATTCACGTTCGAGACGATCGGTCAGCTCGGGGATAAGTGACGTCGGCACGGTACCCAGAAATTTCAGAGTGACGTGAAGTCCGGCTGAATCTACCCAGCGCACCTGGCGAGAAACTGGTCCCAAGCGCGATTGCGCATGCTTCATCGCTTCACTGCACCAATCCCGGACTTCAGTCGGTAACTCGATCGCCACGAATGATCGGACAGGTTGCAGCTTACCTCGCGGCGTGTTGATCTGCGACACGCTCTTCTTGTGCCCCTTTCCTCACCCATGAATCATGATAGCACCGCGTCAATCATTCGGCGTAGGAGATCTTTCCTACCCCTCAACCATCTCTTAACGTTATATCGACCTCATTAACTCTCCCGGCCGGTATGATGCCAGTGTTACGAATGACATATTTGGTTGCTATGGCTATGACCGTCGCCTCCATCCGCCGGCGGTAGCGAGGTGGAGAAAATCTTAACCACCGCGGGTGAGTGAGAGCTCCCCTGATTGTCAAATGCCTGAGTGAGAACCTTCTGCGTGGTGATGCCGATGAATCCGTGTCGACTTATCATTGTTGATGCCCATACGATGGTACGCCAGGGGCTCCGAGCCCTCCTCGCTGACTTTCGAGATTTGCATGTCGTGGGTGACGCTTCTAACGGCCAGAGTGCTCTGGCTCAGGCACGTACCCTCCAGCCGGATATCATTCTGCTCGACATCCAGATGCCCGATGAAGACGGCCTGGAGATCGCAGCGGCCTTGCACGAAGAGATACCTTCGGCGAGACTGATCATTCTCACCGCAGCAGCGCCACCGCCAGACCTGGTCTATCGCGCGATTCGGGCGGGGGCTCTTGGCTTTATCTCGAAAGACGGCGATATCGAAGAGCTGGTGAAGACGATTCGATCGGTTGCCCAGGGGCAAGCCGTGCTCTTTCCGTCTTCATTGACCAGTTTAGTGACCTTCCTTACTCAAGCGCCGGAGCCAGCCCATGAGCCGGCGCCAGTTACCGAACGGTTGAGCGAACGGGAACAAGAAGTCCTCGAGCTCGTGGCGCAGGGAAATACAAATCGAGAAATCGCAGAGAAGCTGGTTGTCGCCGAAAGTACCGTGCGAAGCCACCTTCATAACATTCTGGATAAGCTTCAGTTAAACAATCGCGTTCAGGCCGCTACGTTTGTCCTCCGGCAGAAACAAGCGGAAGGGCAATCATTTGCATCAAATAGCAATCTCATGCGCATACCGACCGATCATCTCGTTGAAAAGCGCATGTCTCCCAACGGACGTGAACGAAGAACGGTGAGCAACCGCGTTGCGATTTAGCATCGACACGTGGCCAAGGGAGACCGGGGGTGGGGAGCAAGGAGAGGCAGACCAGTTCACCGAGGCACTCGGTTAGCCTCTGTCTTCACCGTCACCGGGTAGGACTCCTCCACCTCACCCTTGACCGAAGCCGGCCGCGGCCCCGTCTCCGGCCAGTTGCTTCGACCAACCTCCTCCGGGAACAACTGTTCAGATACCCAGTTGACTGGTGGTCACGTCACACTGCCCAAACGTATGGGCAAAAAGGAACACGGGTGAGGCGTCGGCACAGGGTATCGATCTGTCCAGATTTAGCTAGATCACATGGTGGAGAGGGTGTCCACCGGGGAGTGTAGGAGTGGTTGGTGGGAATGAGCAAATGGCGCGAAGGGTGTCCATAGCTCGGCCGAGAGGGAAATCCACTAAAGGGACGTTGTGGGAGAAGTAGGCGTGGGGTACAGTCAAGATGCTTCGGAATGGGCTGGTGTGTGTGGCACGAGTCGCCAAGGGGAAGAGGTCCGAAGTGAAAGGGGACAGGCAGTGCGGGAGTGGTATGCAATACGGTCGAAGCCGAAGAAAGAAGCAACGACGGCGACGTTTCTGCGCCACGCCGGGATCGAAGTGTACCTGCCCCAGATTCGGGTGCGTAAGCCAGCGAGCAGTAGTGTGGGGCTGGAGCCCTTTTTCCCGGGGTATTTGTTCTGTCGGGTGGATTCGTCCGGCCCGGAGCTCAGTCGCGTGAACTATACGCCGGGGGTACTCTACGTGCTGGGCTACGGCAATGAGCCGTCTCCGGTACCAGAGACACTAATCGCAGCATTGCAACACAGGCTGAATGGGAAAGGGAGTCCCTATCCGACGCTCAAGGCGGGGGAACGGGTAGTGATCACCGCGGGACCGTTGCGAGGAATCGAGGCGATATTCGCGGGGCACTTGTCCGGGAACGGACGGGTGCAGGTGCTGATCCAGTTACTCAAGCGGCAATGTCGGACCGAAGTGCACCTGAGCCAAGTGCGGCGGGTGGAGCAAGCAGTCGGGAAGGTGCTGAGCGTCGCGTCCTAAGAGGAGAGACGCTCCGCAGACCCTGACGAACAGAGGTGCCGGCCAGTTCGAGGTCTGGCGTGGATAACCCACGCGGGCGTCGTAATGGCGGAGCTTGCCCAACGACGGAACGACTGACGACGCTTTCATTGACCTGATCGCGGTCCTTCGCATAACTGGTTGATCCATCCCAAGCGCATCCCAAGCGAGCGCATCGGTACCATGACCATTTGCCTTGTGCTATTGCCATTCCGCGACGCCGCTGCGACGAAGCTTGGCTACGGTTTCAACAGTCGGTTCTAACGTTCCCTTATCGGTCTCCTGACTTAACTCAGGATACGCGCACCACGATTCGCCACCAGGATCGATGTAAGGCGATGAGAAGAGACAATGCGAACGATTGTCGTCTACCGACACCCTCTAATCTGTGAGCTCGCGGTGAGCGTGCTACGCTCGGCCGGCATCGACGTGAGCGCAGTCATTCCATCTCGTGATCTAACGTTCGAGATCCTGCAAGAATTACAACCCGACATCGTTGTTATCGACCGGGCAGCGCAGCAGGAATTAGAAGGCGTCACCCAGGCGAGTTTCTTTTTCCGTCCACAAACGAAAGGGATCTGTCGGATCATCACCCTTGGATTCGACGATCCAACGATGGTTGTCTGTGACCGGCAATTGGTAGAGAACGCCACGATTCAGAACTTAGTTGAAGCAGTGCGGGGCAATCCGGAGAGCGTCGATGGTTTCAGCAACGCAGGACGTACTCTACGTCTTTTAAAACCGAGTCGTAATGGCTCCATCGAGACTCTACCAATTCGTGGTGAAGCGCGCTGAGAAATCCGTCTGATGCGCCACGCGTACACAACCGAGCACGAGGTCAGGTCGTGGTAAGGGCAGTTTTTCTTGACCGTGATGGCGTGATCAATGAGAACCGAGATGACCACGTCAAGGACTGGAGCGAATTCCGTTTTCTTCCTGGCGCAGCGGGGGCAGTAGCACGACTTTCCCAAGCTGGTCTGCTCGTCTTCGTCATCACAAATCAGGCAATCATCAATCGCGGGCTTGTCTCCCGCCACACGGTCGACGCAATCAACCAGAAGATGACGCGGGCGATCGAACAGTTAGGCGGACGGATTCAGTCGGTCGTGTACTGTCCACATCGGCCCGACGAAGGATGCGCCTGTCGGAAGCCACGACCTGGTCTCTTGTTAGAGATCGCCAACCGATACTGCCTGAATCTGCGCGAGGCGGTCCTCATCGGTGATGCCTTGACGGATATTGAAGCGGGACGAGCGGTCGGCTGCGAGTCGATCCTGGTTTTGACTGGCCGCGGTCCCGAGCAGTTGGCGCTCGCTACCGCGAGTGGAAAGAGTGGCTTCACGGTTGCTCGCGACTTGAGCTCGGCGGTGGATCTCCTACTCAGTCAGTGGAAGCTCGAGTACGAAGTCATCAAAGCAATTTCTTAAGTCAGTGAAACAGAAGAGGTCAGATATGCGCGCTCTCGTGACTGGCGGGGCGGGATTCATCGGTTCTCACATCGTCGATTTACTGGTCGCGGAAAACCATGACGTCGCGATTGTGGATAATTTCGCCACTGGCAAGCCAGCGAACTTGAATCGCTATGCTCACTTCTATGAAACGGATATCTGCAGCCCGGATCTGCACCAGATCATCGCGGAAGTCCGGCCGGAAGTTGTGTTCCACCAAGCTGCCCAAATGTCGGTCAAAGTATCGACTGATGACCCGCTCTATGATGCACGGGTGAACGTCGTCGGCTTGCTGAACGTACTCGAGGCCTGTGTCACCGGTGGCGTCCGAAAGATTATCTTCGCGTCGTCAGGAGCGACTTACGGGAATCCGGTCTACTTACCAATCGATGAGGAGCATCCCCAGCATCCCGAGTCACCCTATGGCATCACGAAGATGGTTGCCGAGCACTATTTGAACTACTACGCCCTCGATCGTGGTCTGAGCTTCACCGCCTTGCGCTATGGCAACGTTTATGGTCCGCGCCAGGACTCGCGCGGCGAGGCTGGAGTAGTGGCGATTTTCGCCCGCCAGCTTCTCAGTGGCCAAGTCCCGACCATTCATTGGGATGGCGAGCAGATCCGGGATTACATCTACGTGACCGATGTTGCGCGGGCGAACCTGGCCGCGGCTACGGCTGGCGATGGGCGGATCTACTGCATCGGCACTGGTGTCGGAACGTCAGTCAATCAAATCTACCAGAAGTTGTGTGAGGTCATTGGCGTCTCAGTGGTACCCAACCGGGCTCCGCGGCGGCCGGGTGATTTGCGTACCGCTTACTTTGATACGCGGCGTGCCCGGGAAGAGTTGAACTGGCGCCCCTTGGTTTCTCTGAGCGATGGTTTGCAGAGCACGGTGGAGACGGTTCAGCAGGATCTGACACTCGATTTGGCCACGACCGGAGCGGGCTAGGTCAGGGAGGTTACCATGGCAGCGTCTCTGTCACTCATTTTCTTCTCGGTCCTTTGCGGAGTTGCGGGGCAGATCAGCTTGAAGATCGGGATGGGCCAGGTCGGACAGATCGATCCGGGGGCTCTCGTCCAGCCAATGTCTCTCGTCGTTCGCGTTGCAAGTAGCCCGCTCGTTCTTGTTGGCCTCTTCCTCTACGCCATCGGAGCCATGTCCTGGCTGACAGTACTCTCACGCGTGCCATTGAGTTTCGCTTACCCTCTCGCGGCGACAAGCTATGCCTTTACGCCGGTCCTGGCCTGGCTACTCCTCCGCGAGAGCATTCCCTCCCTCCGCTGGTTGGGAATTCTCACGATTTGTCTGGGCGTCTTCGTCGTCTCACGGAGCTGATATTGTGGCTGCTGAAATCCGAGGACGGGGCACACTCGATCGCCTGTCTTATTACATTCACGGGCAAGCCGGAAGCGTTGCCGATTATCTCCTGCAAGGGATACTGACCACGCTGCTGGGAGGCGTTCCTGGCCTTCCCGGCATCGCCCTACGCGGCCTCTTCTATCGTCTGATGCTCCAAATGGACGGCTTCGCGGCAGTCGAAGGCGGCGTCCGGCTTCGCCACGCTCGGGGCATTCGTCTCGGCCGCAATGTCTATCTCGACCAGGGAGTGTACCTGCACGCGTGTCCCCAAGGCATCGAGATTGGCGCTGACACCTACGTCATGCACAACGCGGAGTTGCACGTCTTCAATTTTCGGGATCTGCCCCACGCTTTCATTCGGGTGGGGCGCGGCACATTTATCGGCGAGTCGGTAGTGATCCGCGGCCAGGGAGGAGTAAGCATTGGCGATTCGGTATTGATCGCTCCCCAGGCGAAAATCTTGGCGGTCAACCATAACTTTGCTGATGTGCTCCGACCGGTCATCGATCAGGGCATCACTGGCAAAGGAATCGTCATTGAAGACGGAGCGTGGATCGGCGCGGGCGCTACCGTGGTCGACGGGGTGCGAATCGGCAAAGGGTCGGTCATCGGGGCAAACGCGGTGGTCACGAAAGACGTTCCGGCTTACTGCCTAGCCGTCGGCGTTCCTGCCCGAGTCATTCGCCACCTCGACGAAGCGGCGAGGTGGCCGCTTCAAAACGGACGTCAGGAGACCATGCGTCTCGTCACGAGTGATCAGTAACCAATGATCAGTGATCAGGAGACAGCGCATGGCCCCTGGCCACTGGTCACTAATGTGTAGGCATGAATGATCGCAACGCTCACGCCAGAACAAAATTTTATCCTCTCATGCGTTCAGCGGACACTCGGTAGCACATGCTCTCTCCAGATCGAATCAGAGATGGACTGGGAGCTGGCGACGAGCCTGGCCGCTCAGCAGGGCGTCGTCGCGCTTGTGTATTCAGCTCTCAATGCATCTCCATCTCCCGTTCCTCCTTCAGTGCAAAATAGGCTTCGCGCTGGCTATCTCGCGGCGGTGCTGCACGGTAAGGTCTGGCTAGAGCCTGCTCTCACTAAGGTCGTCGAAGCGTTATGCACTGCCCGTTTAGAACCGATCGTTCTTAAAGGAGCTGCGCTCGCCTATACTGCCTATCCGGAGCCTTCTTTCCGTTCGATGAGCGATGTGGATCTGCTCCTCCCGGCTGAGCAGCTCAAGAGAGCGAGCAGCATTCTTTTAGAAATGGGCTTCGTGATCAATGCTGAACAGGTAGAACCCGATTACCATCTCCGCTCTCACTATCCGCCAGGGGGGCGAATCGGGTTCGAGCTCCACCGCCACGTCCTACCGGAATCAAGCCCCTATCGGGTCGACGTGAACCGTCTGAGGGAGCGCTCGCGAGTTGCGCGGCTCGGTACACTCGAGGTCCCGGTCCTGTCGCCTCCGGATGCAGTGTTCTTGAGTTGTATTCATCTCGCTTACACTCATCGGTACGAACGGTATCCCTTGCGCTCGCTTACTGACATTCTCGCGATCACGTTGCGCCACGGTGATTGCCTTGATTGGGATGTAGTGGTGCGCGAAGCGCTCATATCCCGGGCCAGCGGAGCGGTGTACTGGCCACTGAAGTTCGCCCGGGCGTGGCTCGGGGCAGCAGTGCCACCGCAGGTTCTATCACGGTTGGCTCCGTCGTTTCCGAATAGCTGGTTTATCTCAGCGGTTATCGAGCCTACTACTCTCTTTAACCGAGATGACAGCTCAGAAGAAAGCGATACTGTCCTCCGCAATCTGCTGAGAGAGCTGTCTCTTTACACTGGCTGCCCGGTCTGGGTCCAACTCGCATCGATTGCCCGAAGTATCTTTCCGCCCCCCACGGCGGTAGGACATCTTCCGGATAGTATGACCCATTCTCGCCTTCGGTACACGCTCTATCTCGCCAATCCACTCCGGCTGGTCCGCGGACTGATTGCAGTCGGGCGGCTGCTAAGCAAACTTCCGGCTCATCACGATATTCCGCGGCTTGCTAGCCGATAGGCGGACAAAATCAAGCCACAGGGAAAGAGGTGCTATTCCATGACGACTGGAGAGGAGCTTTCCTCACTGAACGCGCGGTCGATCGCGGTCGGTTCTGACATCGACCCCGCGAGCACACTTTCGGTTATCATCCCGGCGCTCAATGAAGAAGGTGGCATTGCCGACATTATCCGGCGGGTACAGGCCGCCGCGCCAGCCCTGGACGGAGTGGGGATCCATCACCTGGAGATTATCGTTGTCGACGATGGCTCGCGTGACCGAACCCCGGAGATCGTGGCAACCTTTCCGACCGTCCGTCTTCTCCGCCACCCGAAGAACCGTGGGTACGGCGCGGCGATCAAAACCGGTTTCAATCACGCGTCCGGGGAATTCCTCGCCTTTCTTGACGCTGATGGTACGTACCCGCCGGAGCATTTTTCAGCGCTCTGCCGAATCGCGCTCGCTGAGCACGCCGATGTCGTCGTTGGCTCTCGTCGGTCCGGTGGTCACAGCGAGATGCCTCTCGTCCGCCAAATCGGGAATTTTATCTGGTCAAACCTAGTCAGCCTGATTGGAAACCAGCGTGTCGACGATCCGGCGAGTGGCATGCGCGTCTTGCGCCAATCGGCGCTCCATCAGCTCTATCCCTTACCAGACGGACTGAACTTTACACCGGTCATGAGCACGCGCGCGGTGCATGAGGGGCTGAAAGTTGTCGAGGTTCCCATCCCCTATCGCGAGCGAGTTGGGCGCTCGAAGCTCAACATCGTGCGCGATGGTACGCGATTTCTGAAGACGATTCTCTGGACGACCATGGAGTATAACCCGGTTCGGGTGCTCGGCATGGCCGGTCTCGCTGCCCTGGGGATCGCGACGGCGATTGGCGTGGTGATAACGGCTCTCCGGCTCGAAGGGGTGACGAGCCTTGGACCGCTCGGGGTCTTTGCCCTCTTTTGCGCGCTGGTCCTTGGCGTCGCTGGAGTGAGTATCTTCTCACTCGGCGCAACCTTTAACTACCTGGTGTCCCTCTTCCATCGCAAACACGTTCGAGAAGGACTCTTTGGAAAGCCTCTTTTTAATCCGTCGCTCGACCAGCACTTTGGCGGGCTTGGGGTGTTCGTTGGACTGATCGGAATCGCCATGGCCGGCACCAGCCTGATCCTGAGTCTTTCCGGCTGGGACATCGCCCGCCTCTGGCTATGGCTGGTCGTGAGCGCCTTACTCGTACTGGTTGGTCTTCAGTTGATTATTTCTTGGATTCTGATGCGTGTGCTGGAAAAGCTCAGCGAGCGAGATCTGCGAATCAACCAGGAAATGGGAAGCGTCCTCGAAGACAACACGGCAGCGTAGGGGAGGCTGGCATCATCATCGAGGAATCGAGGATTCCTCCTGCTACCCCCCATGCTGCGGCGAGCCACCTAGCTTGGCTGAAAGTGGAGAGTGAGAAGACAGATTATGACAATAGAAAACTTACCAGAAACAAGGGCGACAACGAGTTCAACTCGGGAGATTCCCGAGTCAATCCGTCACAACCTTGGGACACGCGGGCTGAAGAAGCTGTCCATGGCGAACTATCCGGACGCCGGGGCAGCCGTGCGACACCTGATGCACGTTCGACCGCCGACCGCGGTCGACGTTCTCTTCGTCAATCCGCCTTCTCCGGACGGCGGAATCTGGATCCGAACCCAGCACCGTGTCGGGCGCCGCAGCCGTGAAGAGATGATCTGGCCCCAGGTATCGCTCGCCCAGCACGCGGCGATGATCCACCCGGACTGTCGTGTTCAGATCATCGACGCCATCGCCGAACGCTTAAACTGGAAGGAGTTCGAGAAGCGCTTGCGCGCCGCAGCACCCAAGTATTACTTCACCCAGGTCACCGCACCAACGTTGACCAACGATATGTACGGGGTGATGCTCGCGAAGAGTCTCGGCGCAACAACGATCGCTTTTGGAACGCACGTCACAGCGATGCCAACGGAGACGCTTCGGGATTACCCGGCGCTCGACTTTGTGATCCGTGGCGAGCCCGAACTCACCTTCCGTGAGCTGATCGATGTGCTTGAGAGACGGCAAGACCGCCAACCGCAGTGGGTACGGGATATGCTGCGCCACACCGATCCGAGTTGGGAGCCCGTTCCCGAGCTCGCGACCGGTGAGCCCGACCTCTCGAAGCTCAAAGGCTTGGTCTGGCGCCGGGCGGGTGAGATCACGTCCAACCCAGTCCGGCCCTTCATTGCCGATCTGAACGAGCTACCGATTCCCTTGTATAACCTCTTGCCACTCAACGAATACCGCATGCCCTTGATCAAAGGCCCATTCACCTTCCTCGTGACGAGTCGCGGCTGTACCGCTGGCTGCAAGTACTGCATCAAACATGTTTCATATCAATGGTCCACCCGGCTGCTATCGCCAGAGCGCATCATGAAAGAGCTTTGGGTGCTGCACGACCTGGGTATTCACAACATCCATATGTACGCCGACCTTTTCACGATTAGCCGTGACCAGGTCATGGGCCTGTGCGAGCTGATCATCAAGGAAGGTCTCAAGATCAAGTGGACCTGCAACAGTCGCGTCGACTACGTCGACGAGGAAATGCTGAAAATGATGGGGAAGGCCGGCTGTTGGATGATCTCGTGGGGCATCGAAAGTGGCAATGAAATGATCCTCAAGCGAGCGGCGAAAGGTGCCGACCCGAAGAAGGCGCGCTGCGCTCTCACCTGGGCCAAGCAGGCCGGCATCAAGAACTGGGGATACTTTATCATTGGTCTCCCGGGTGAAACAGTCGAGACCATCCGCCAGACGATCGATTTCGCGAAGAGTTTGCCGGTGGATCTCGCGTTGTTCCACATCGCGGCTCCCTATCCCGGCACGCCATTCTTCTTTGAAGTCGTCGAGAATGGCTGGTTCCGTCCGGGGACGCGCTGGGAAGAAGTCGATATGGATAAAGGCACAGTCCTTCAGTATGACAATCTTTCGGCAGAAGACCTGATGTACTGGCAAAAGCGGGCATTTCGCGAATGGGCTCTCCGTCCAGGGCCGGTGTGGACGTATCTGAAGATGCTCCTCTCCGACACCCATACGTTCCAGCGCGCCGTCCGCGTTGGCCTCGAACACCTTCGTTGGGCAACCACGGGCAGCAGCGCGAGTTAGTGGATTAGCGATGGCCACGGAACAAACGCTCGAGCTCAACACCGGAGCGATCGTTCAGACTGAGCGAGTAACGTCTACCCGTACTTCCTGGCAGATCATTATCGCCAGCTTGCTGGCAATCGATGCCTTCGCCCTGGTTTCCGCCTTTGCCGTCGCCTATCTCATTCGGTTCAAAGCCGGTATCCCTTTCCTGGAAACTCCCCAGCACCGGATCGATTTTTACTCGTCGATTGCCTTCGGGGCGATCCCGGTCTGGATCGGCATCTTTGCCCTCCATCGCCTCTACGACCGGCACTTCGTCTTCACTTGCTTCCAGGAGTATACGCGAGTCATCAATGCTTGCATGGCCGGGATGTTGACCCTGGTCCTGATGAGCTTTCTCGACCCGACTCTACTCATCTCCCGTGGCTGGCTTCTGCTAACCTGCTTCCTCTCGATCGTTTTCGTGGGGAGCTGCCGATTCTCCGCGCGCCGTCTACTGCGACAGCTTCGACGGCGTGGATTATTTGTCACGCCGACAGTCATTATTGGCGCCAATGAGGAAGGTAAGGCTCTCGCCGAGCAGTTTCTCGCCGACCTTGGCTCTGGAATGCGCCTGATCGGCTTTGCCGATGACACGGTGACGGTGGGAACTCCAGTCTTTGGCGGACTCCAGGTCATCAGCAATCTCGCCGACCTCGACGCGGCTGTGCACCAGCGGGGCGTGCAGGAGATCCTGATTGCCATGACCTCGCTGAGCCGAGACCAGCTCTTGGACGTGTATCGAACCTTTGGCCACGACGAAGACGTCGAGTTACGACTCTCCTCCGGTCTCTTCGAGATCCTGACCACTGGCGTCCGTGTGCACGAGGTCAGTTGCGTACCTTTGATGACGCCCCAACGGGTGCGCATCACTGAGATTGATTCGTTCCTGAAAATGCTGCTCGATTACGTCGGAGCCGTAGTCGCCTTGATCATCTTCAGCCCGTTAATCTTCTTCATCGGATTCCTCGTCAAGCTAGACTCGCCAGGCCCTATCCTCTATCGTCGGCGCGTCCTTGGTCGCTGCGGGAAGCCTTTTGATGCCTTGAAATTTCGAACAATGGTGGTGAATGCCGACGAAGTTCTGGCGAACGATCCGGAATTACGCGAGGCGTTTGAAAAGGGCTACAAGCTCAAGTCTGATCCCCGAGTAACCCGTGTCGGCCGCTTGCTCCGACGATCGAGCCTCGACGAGCTGCCGCAGTTGATCAATGTACTCCGCGGCGAGATGAGTCTCGTCGGTCCGCGGATGATCACGCCAGAAGAGGCCACACGTTACGGGAAGTGGCAGCTTAACCTCCTTACCGTCAAACCCGGAATCACCGGACCGTGGCAGATCAACGGACGCAGCGAGATCCCTTACGAAGATCGGGTGCGCCTGAGCATGCACTACATTCGTAATTACAGCATCTGGCTCGACCTGGGGATTCTGATCCGCACCATTCTCGTCGTGGTCCAAGGTAAGGGAGCATACTGAGGTGAGTATCAACACGCCACGGGGGGAGGCGCGCGCTCTGAGCATCGTTATCCCCAACTGGAACGGGGTCAAGATGCTTGGCGGATGTTTGGAAGCGGTAACGCATGCCCTCCATTTCGCCGGTTATTCGCCGCCCTGGGACGTGATCATCGCGGATGATGGCAGTACCGACGGGAGTGTCGATCTGGTGCGAGAGCAATTTCCCTGGGTACGTCTTGCTCTCGGGCAGGAGCGTTCCGGCTTTATCGCCAACGCGAACCGGGGCATCCAGTTCTGCCGTAATCCCTATTTTCTTCTGTTGAATAACGACGTTATCCTCCACGAAGAGTTCCTCGCCCAATGGCAAGACGCGTTCGATGACCCGGACGTCTTTTCGGTGACACCTTTGCTGCTCCGTCCTGACGGTGTCACCTTCGACTCGGGTCGCCGGGTCGGGGTCTGGGACCACGGCTTGATTCGCCACTGGGTGGTCTGCAAGCGTGGGGAGCCGGGACCGACTCTTTACGGATCGGGAGGAGCATCGATCTACGCGACCGATAAGTTCCGGGTCCTCGGCGGGCTCGACGACCTCTATCGACCGATGTACATGGAAGACCTTGACATCTCTTATCGAGGCTGGAAGCGGGGCTGGAAAACAATTTACCAGCCGGCGTGCTTGGCCTACCATCACGGATCGGTATCCTCGAAGAAGGTCTATCAGCAGCGTGAACTGAGCGGTATCATCGCCAAAAACCATTTTCTTTTCATTTGGAAGAACGTCACCGACCGGCGCCTATTCCAACAGCATCTGTTGTGGCTGCCCTTCTGGATGGCTCAGGCGTGGCGCCCGGGTCGTCGAGTCGTTTCTCTCGCCTTCTTCAAAGCGCTCGCCCAGACTCGAGAGGCATTTCAAAAGCGCACTATCGAGCGATCGCAGGAACGTATATCAGACGCCGAACTCTGGAAGCTCTTCCGACCCACTTCAGACGATTTCAGAAATTCACCATACCTTGGCCTAGCAGGAACGGCGTGACTAACCGAAGCCGATGCAGGGAGGCTATGACCTCAGCAATGAGAGCTAGCGTCATTATTCCAACCTTCAACCGCTGCGCGTCCCTGACGGAGACGTTGATCATCCTTGGTCAACAAACGTTCTCGCGCGATGAATTTGAGGTCATCGTTGTCGACGACGGATCAATGGATGACACCCCCTCGATCCAAAATCTAGCCCTGCCGTATCGACTCCGGTACCTGCGCCAGGTCAATCAAGGGGCCGGGGCAGCACGAAACCTGGGGGCGGTCCAGGCCGAAGGCGACGTCCTCATCTTCATCGACGACGACATGTCGCTCGCCCCCGGTTACATCGGTGCCCTCGTGGCGGAGCACGATACTCTGCCCAACATCGTCGGCATCGGCGCGATGTATCCGTACATTGGCGCTGCCCCCACGCCCTTCGATCGGTACATGCTTGAGTGGTACGAAAGGGACTGGGCACCACGGGGTACCCAAAGCGAGTTCGTACACTTCACTAAGTGTACGAGCAACAACATGTCGGTAGAACGAAACACCTTCTTTCAGCTCGGTCAGTGGAGAGACGTCTGTGGCGATGGTCAAACCCTGTGGGGTGACGTCGAGTTCGGCTACCGCGCTCAGAAGCATGGCATGCGATTCCGTTATTGTCCTACCGCCATCTGTTACCACCGCGACTATGCCGTCAGCGATCTGAAGACCCAATGCGCACGAGTGCGAAGAACGGCTGAATTAGCCCACGACCTCTTCCGCATTTATCCCGAACTCGAGTCGGAGCTCGAGATGTATCGGGATATGTCGCCAATTCGTTTCGGTGCAGATCAACCATCCCTCGTCGCGCGCAAGCTTGTGCGTATTCTCTCGGCGACCCCTCCCATGTTAAACCTCCAGGAATTGGCTGTAGCCTATTTGGAGCGCGCCCAGCCAACGTCGCCGCTCTTGAAGCTCCTGTATCGCCGGATCATTGGCGCTTACAACTATCTCGGCTATCGTAAAAACTCCTCCTCAACGTTATCAGGGGGTAGGAATTCGGGTGAGGCTAGGGAACTAGGTCAACCACGAGGATGAAGGCGATGGCAGAAGCGACCATACCAAGTCAAGAAATCAAAGGCTTTGCCGCGAAGTACCGGCGATGCCTGCCGGGGTGGTTGTTGCCCACGGCGCGATGGTTCCTACTAAACTATCGCGGTTTCATGCTGTATCTCGCTTTCGTGGTCGGGCGCATACCCTGTCACGCCTTTCGGCTCTTCTTCTATCGATATTTTCTTGGGATGAAGATCGGTCAGAACTCGACCATTCATTGGCGTACGCGCTTTTATGCCCCGCATGGGATTTCGATTGGCCCGCATACGATCATCGGCAATGACGTGTTCCTTGATGGGCGCTACGGAATCGTGATCCATGAGAACGTGAACATTGGTGGAGAAACCGCGATCTTCACGGCCGAGCACGATCCAAACGATCCCGACTTTGCCATGGTCGGCGCTCCCGTCATCATCGAGGATTACGTGTACGTCGGCTCCCGCTCGACGATCTTGCCGGGCGTGCGGTTAGCAAAAGGTGCCGTGGTGGCAGCAGGCGCGGTTGTCACCAAAGACGTCCCAGAGTACACGATCGTTGGTGGCGTTCCGGCCCATAAGATCAGCGAGCGCCGCCGCGATTTGCATTATCAGTTGAACTTTCACCTGCCTTTTCAGTGAAGTGGTGCATCCACCAAGTCCCTGTCACCAGTCATGCTGTAACTCGACCCGACATTACCTATCTCGGAGCGATTGGTAAAGGATCCGATATGGTCAAGTATCTCCGCGAACTCTACCGGCATCGCGATCTGCTCATTCTCTGGACGATCCGCGACGTCAAAGTCCGCTACAAGCAATCGATTCTCGGCGCGGCCTGGGCCGTCATTCAGCCAATCTCGATCATGGTCGTCTTCACGCTGATCTTCTCGCTGATTGCTCGCTTACCGTCGGATGGCCAGCCTTACCCGATCTTTTCCTATTCGGCGCTTCTGCCGTGGACACTGCTCTCGACCTCGCTGACTGTTGCGATCCCAAGCCTCGTCAACAATATGAGTCTGGTTACCAAAACCTATTTCCCCCGAGAGATCTTGCCGATTGCCGCGGTGGCGGCAAGCTTTGTCGACTTTCTGATCTCGGCGGTCGTCTTTGCCGCCATGATGATCTTTTATCACGTTACCATCGCGCCATCGCTCGTCGTCGTGCCACTGCTCCTGGTCGCCCAGCTTGTGCTGATCCTGGGCGTGGCCTTCTGGGCGTCGGCCCTAAACGTCTTCTATCGTGACATTCGTTTTGTCCTGCCGTTGGTGACTCAGATCTGGATGTACGTGACCCCGGTGATCTATCCGATTAGCATGGTGCCGGAGCGTTTTCGCGGGCTTTACATGCTCAATCCGATGGCCGGCATCATCGATGGCTACCGCCGCGCGTTGCTCCTTGGACAGTATCCTGAGTGGGGTTACCTGGGGCTAGCAACTGCAGTCTCGGTCGCAATCCTCCTGTTCGGCTACCGCTACTTCAAGCAAGCCGAGGCTCAGTTTGCCGACCTGATCTGATTCATCACCGGTTGAAGGATGCTCAGCGAAATGATTGTCTTCCAAAACGTTTCGAAGAAATATCGTCGGAACATGGCCCGGGGAAGCCTCCGCGATAGCCTCGCGAACCTGATTGCCCGAGGGCTCCGACGCGATCCGGTCGCCCCGCCCGGTGCCTCGGAGTTTTGGGCTCTGCGCGACGTCAGCTTCGAGGTGCGACAAGGTGAGGTTCTCGGCTTGGTAGGAGCCAACGGCGCTGGTAAGTCGACGATTCTGAAGCTGCTCTCCAAAGTCACCATTCCGACGAGTGGGCAGATCTCGGTTAACGGACGCGTCTCGGCGCTTATCGAGCTCGGCGCCGGTTTTCACCCGGACCTCACCGGCCGAGAGAATATTTACCTCAACGGCGCGATTCTCGGTCTTACGCGGCGGCAGATCGCTGAACGGTTTGAGAGCATTGTCGAGTTTTCCGAGCTGGCGGAGTTCATTGATACGCCGGTCAAATGGTACTCCTCGGGCATGTACGTGCGTCTCGGCTTCGCTGTCGCCGTCCACGTCGATCCTGAGGTGATGCTTGTCGATGAGGTCCTCGCGGTTGGCGACGTGCGTTTCCGTGATAAGTGTATGAAGAAGATCGATGAGTTTCGCCGACAGGGAAAGACGATGGTCGTCGTCTCCCACGATCGCCACATGCTCGAGCGCCTCTGCACCCGCGCCTTGCTTATCGATCACGGTCAGCTCCGCGCCGAAGGCGCGGTGGAAGAGGTTATGGATCGCTATTTTCAGGATAGCTACCGTGCCGATCCGATCCTCGCCAGCATCAAAGGGACGGAGCAGGGTAACGTCAAACGGCACTACACCCGCCCGATCGAGATTACCGGAGTCAGCGTCACGGACGCCTCGGGACAGCAGCGACCGGTCTTCATCTCCGGCGAATCGGTCGTTGTGCGAATCGCGTTTCGTGCAAACTCCTTTGTGTCCGATCCCGTCTTCCTTTGCGATATCCTACGTGATGATCAGTTGATGAACGGCAACAATACCTCGCGTTTCGATCTGGCCACGGGCCAGTTCCAGCCCGGTGATACCGGCGTGGTCGAGGTCTGCTACGAGGAGCTGAACCTGCTCGCCGGACAGTATTACGTCCACGTCGGTATCACCCAGGATATCTTTACCCAAATCAAGTACCACGTCGTCGACAAGGCGGCGGTATTTGACGTGACCAGTACGATCCAGCAGGGAATCGGATTTCTTCAGCTTCCGCAGCGCTGGACCATTCACCGAAATACGCCCCAAGCCGAGCGTGATGGTGCAGGCGAGGGAGCAGTGGAAATGGTTCAACGATGAGTGCGCCACCGGCTCGATCGGGGAGCATCTGCTACGTCAGTAAGACTTGGTTGGCAACCCGTGAGCGTTTGCACGCTTGATCGAGGGTAAAGGGTTGCACTACTTAATCGAAGCATGCCATCACTTGCAGCGGCGCGGTATTAACTTTGTTTGCCGGATCGTCGGCCATGGTCCGGATCGGCCTCTCGTGGAAGAAATGATCCAGCGTTACAACCTTGACTCGCGGGTCGAGCTCCTCGGAGTGCGCCAACACGATGCGATTCAACGTATCGGTGAACTGCCACGGTCGGAACGTCTTCGGATGGGGTACGCAGCGCGAGCAATTGTCGAGTGTTTTGCCGCTCCCCGAGGAGCAGCGCGCATGCTGGAGCTCATCCAATCGGTAGCGCCTGAGCGATTCCCTCTTGCCAAGGTCGAGGTTGGGGTTGATGTCAAGCCTGGCCGTTAAAATCCGTAAAGCGATTCGCCATCCGCACCGAATTCCAGCCTACGTCGAGCGTATGGCCAACGAGAAGCTCCTCACGCTCGTGGCAACGCAGGTGATCTGGCCGGAGCCGGGGCGCGCCCTACTCGTTGATATTCCGTTGCACCGCCCCAGTGGGCAGCAAGTTCTGGTTCTCACCCACGCGTCACTGGTCAGTCCGGGTACCGAGCGCGCTCTTTTTAATCGACTGCCGAACACCTCCGTTGAGTATCCCTACTTTCCTGGATACAGTGGCTCGGGTGTGGTGGTCGAAGTGGGAAGTGGAGTCACACGTTTCAAGCCGGGGGATCGCGTCGCCGGCCCCTTGCCACACGCCAGCGCGGTGGTCCTCGAGGACCACCAATTGACAGCGGTGCCGATTGGGGTCGATCTGACTCAGGCCAGTTTCCTTCAACTGGGAATTATCGCCCTGCAAGGGGTACGCAAGGCCGGTGTGCAGATTGGTGAACGCGTGGCCGTGGTCGGTCAAGGACTCGTTGGCCTTCTCGCCGTTCAGCTTGCTGCCTGTAGCGGAGCCTATCCGGTCATTGCCCTTGCCCGAAGCGATAGGCGCTTTCCTCTCGCGATGCGGCTTGGTGCGCACCAAACTCTTGACGTCGGTCCACATGCCAGCGACGTTGCCGGAATCGCCGCCGACGTGACAATTGAAGCGAGTGGTAACCCAGACGCCTTAGAAACAGCTTTGGCCTGCACGGCCGAGGGAGGCCGAATCGTCTTACTGGGGAGCGCCCGTGGGGTCACACGGGGCGTGGATCTGGCACAGATCTCTGATCGTCGGCTACGTATTCTCGGTGCCCACGTCGATTCTCTAGGGATCCACGACTCTTCGCCGGGGCTTTGGAGCATCGACCGCGAAGCCCGAACCTTTCTCCGCTTGGCCGCGAGAGGACGCATCGAGCTGAATTCGTTAATAACCGATGCTATCTTTCCTCCCGAAGCTGAATTGTTCTACCGCCGCCTCTCTCGGGCTGACCAATCGATTGTCGCCGCGGTTTTCCACTGGGATCGTCTCCCGATGCAGCAACGACTTCGTGGACGAAACATGCCACGATTTCTCGCCCCAAGCGCCTCGATCCAACCCCGAGCAGGACTGGTTACTAGGGAAGTTGAGCTCAAACTGTCCAACGGTGCGGTGGCAATGAATGGTTCATCATCTCAACGAGAACAGAAGCGAACCTTGCAGATTGGACTGATTGGTTGCGGGGAGATTGCTCTGCAGACGGCAAATGCCATCCAAGAATCCGCGGTCGCGCGAATCGCGATGGCGGCCGACGTGAACGAAGCGATCGCCGCCGATATGGGACGACGCTACAATGTCCCTTATACGTCCGACATCGACTTTCTGCTCGATCAAAGCAATGTCGAGGCGGTGCTCATTTCGGTGCCGCATTACCTCCATGCACCATTAGCTATCCGCGCGGCCGAGCGTGGCAAACACGTGATGGTTGAAAAACCGATGGCAACCAGCCTGGCCGACGCAGATCGGATGATCGACGCCTGCCAACGGGCGGGAGTCAAACTCTCGGTCGTCTACTGCCAACGTTACCTTCCGTACGTTCAAGAGGCAAAGCGGCTGATCGATGCTGGAATACTGGGAACGATTCTTGGCATCCAAATGAACCTGACCATGGATAAACCACCAAGCTACTTCACATCTGGCTTCACCGGGCGGGTCCATTCGGATTGGCGACTCTCTCGGGAAAAAAGTGGCGGTGGGATCCTCATCTTCAACTTGGTGCATTACCTCGACATCATCCGTTACCTCACTGGCCTCGAGGTCTGTCGGGTGGCAGCCGAGCTCGACACTCTGGATAGCACGGCTGAGACCGAGGATACCATTTCCGTCTCCTTGCGCTACTCCAACAACGCAATTGGCACCATTGTTGGCTCTTCGGTCGTCCGCGGCTCGACCTACCAGCCCCGGATTCAACTATGGGGAACGGATGGCCAGATGATCCTGCAAGAGCCGGACGATTTCCGTTTCTACTCATTACATCAGGTTAGTAATCGACTTCCTGGTCACTGGCATCGTTTTGATCCGGTTGGCTTTGGTGGCGATCGCCGAGCGTATGTGACGCGATTCGCCGAAAGTGTCCTCGCCGATACCAGGCCAGAGATCTCCGGCGAAGACGGCCGGGCAATTCAGGCGATTGTCGAAGGGATCTACCGCGCCGGGCAACGACAGCGCACTATCTCTCTCGCGCAGATGCCGACGACCTGAGCGCCAATACGATGCAAGATTCACCGCAGATACAAACTGAGGGCTTCGCCATTGCGCTCGACCTGGTCGAAGCTCTGCGCCAGGTCCGTCTCGAGCTCGGAGAAGATGTGGTAATTATCGGATCAGGGCTGATCGCACGCATCGCTACTGACCTCGTAGAGGCAGCAGGAGGGTTCGTCATCGATCTTTCCGATTTCCTTTCGTCGACCGATCATTCAGAGCGCTGTGCAGACGTGATGATCTATACCACGAATGATGTGACGCCCCTGGCGCAAGCCCTGAGGCTCGTGCGTGATCGCGGCCGGATTGTGTTTCTGCCACATATCAGCAGCAGGCCGAGTGATCTCAACGTTTATCCGGATCTGCACAAGCGATCCCTTCAGCTCATCGGCGTAGGTTCCCAGCTCAACCTACTCGCGACCAAGGTCGAATTCATTCGCTATCTTGTGGAATCTGGCCGCCTACACCTTGGTACCTAGCGGTAGTCCAGACTAAGGGAATGCCCGAATGACGCAAGGCTACAAAATTCTCTTTCTTTCGACCAACGAGTGGAGTGATCTCTGGCGGCGTCGACAACGTCTTGCCTACGAATTGTCCCGACAGCCGGAGGTCGCATCGGTGCTTTTCGTTACACCTCCGGTGCAGACTAGCCTCCTGGACCTGCTGCGCGGCAAGTTCATGCCGAGCCATCTGGGCGATGCGCGCACCGAACACTGGCGGGCAATTGTCGGCCAGCCTCGTCAGGTAAGCGATCGCGTCTGGGTCTACACCGGCTCGCAGAAGATGCTCCCCTTCACTCGCCTGGAGATAGTGCGGAAGATTGATCTCTTGAACAGGATCAACGCGACCGCCTACGTTCAGCGCATGCGGAGCTGCCTGAACCGTTTGCCGGGCGACCGCCTCATTGTTTACCTTTCGCACCCGCTGCACGCCTTTGCCCTGGACGCTTTCCGAAGCCGGATCCTGTCGTGTTACGACTGGACTGACGATTGGACCCAGTTCGAGCTGATTCCGCTCGCCGATCGTGACGAATACCTCCGTCTGAATGAACAAGTACCGCGCACCGTCGACGCGGTCTTCGCTGTCTCCCAGCAGCTCTACGAAAGAGCCCAGAGCCTGAATCTTCATACATATTGGCTCCCGAATGCAACTTCGCTCTACGCGATTCCTACGAAGGGGATCATTCCCGATCCGGTCATCGCCGCGACCCCTTCTCCTCGCTTGGGATACATCGGCCAAATCGGTGATCGCGTCGACTTCGACCTGCTCCGCCAGGTCGCGGTGACACATCCGGACTGGACTTTAATCATGGTTGGCCCGGTCTGGGAAAACCGGGTCGCCCGGGCGGAGGAACTGAAGAAGCTCCCTAACGTTCACTTCATCGGTGCGCGTCCCTACGCGGCGCTCCCCGGGATTCTGCAGCAGCTCGACGTCTGTCTTATCCCCCATACTATCGACCGCTTGACCGATAGCATGGACCCAATTAAGATTTATGACTACATGTCCTCCAGTAAACCAATTGTGACCACGCGCGTCGCGGGCGTGGATCGCTTTGCCGATGTCGTTTACATCGCCGACTCTACTGACACGTTTATCCAGCAGATCGGGATTGCTCTTGAAGAGAAAGATAGTTCTCTTGCCAAAAAACGATTTGCCTACAGTCAAGAAAACGCCTGGTATACGCGGGTGCAAGAGTTTTGGTCAACCCTAAGGGGCATAGCCGAAGAGGAGATAAGTCAAAGGTGCACGACCAACTCCCAGACAGCTTGATCCCTCAGCAGTCAATCTCGATTGGCTACGTCATGCGTAGCTTCCCGATGATCACTCAGGCCACCGTGGTCAACGAGATGAAGACGCTGCAACAATTGGGATATCCCATTCACGTGTTTTCCCTTCTCCGTCCGGACGCCCACGAGTACCGTGAAGAACCCACCTGGTCTTTGCCCCCAGTCACGTACTGCTGGGAAACACGCGCCCCCCGCAGTGCGGTCATCCGGGCAAATCTTTCGATTCTTGGCCGGATTGGCCCCACCACTTACTTTCGTGCATTCGATCTCGCGCGGCGTGGTGGAATTCTTACGAACCTTGCTGCGTTCCAGCGTCTCGCCCATCATGCCTACACCCTGAAACAGGCAGGCGTGACGCATTTCCATGCTCACTGGGCCACCGAGGCGACAACGGTTGCTCTCATCTTTTCTTGGTTGACTGGTATCCCCTTCGGCTTTACCGCTCACGCCTACGACATCTTCCTCTCCCCCCAATTCCTTGATCTGAAGGTGAGAGAGGCCAGCTTCGCAGTTACCGTTTCGCAGTACAATAAACAATACATCGTCGATCACTTTGCTCCTGATCACCGTGAAAAGATTCACGTCATCTATCCTCTCATCGACCTTGCTCAATTTTCCCTCCGCACTCCGTTGGGAGATACTCCAACCATACTCCTTTCAGTGGCGCGCTTGACTGAATACAAGGGACTTATCTATCTCGTGGAGGCCTGCCGGATTCTGAAGGAACGCGGTCTCAGTTTCGTTTGTCAGATAGTTGGTCAAGGCGAAGACAGACCTCTTTTGGAAGAGGCGATCCAACGCTATGGTTTGGAGTCGTACGTTCACCTGCTTGGTGCCCTTCCCCACCACGCAATCCCTTCCCTCATGGATCAAGCGACCGTTTTCGTGCTCCCATGCGTGATCGCTCGTAATGGTGATCGCGACGGCATGCCGCTCGTACTCATCGAAGCAATGGGGCGTGGAGTGCCGGTCGTATCCAGTGACGTCATCGGCTTGCCGGAGCTCGTCCGCAATGGAGCAGGACTGCTTTCGCCTCCTGGTGACCCCGAGGCTCTCGCTTCCGCTATCGAACGCATCATTCAGTTATCACCTGCCGCTCGGGATGAGATGGGACAAGCCGGCCGTCGTATTGTTGAGGAGTTTGACGCACGCAAGGGGACACAACGGTTATTGGATTTGATTCGAGCGGGCCAGCCGCATCGGCAGAGAGAAGTAGTAAGGACTCGTTGAAGGAATAACGAAGAAAGTATGTGTGGAATCTGCGGAATCTATAACTTCACGGGACGTCCTGCCAGTCTTGACGTCGGGCTCCTCGACCGAATGAATCAGATCATCGCTCACCGTGGCCCAGATGACAGCGGCTTCTTTGTCGACGGCTCAGTCGGCTTAGGGATGCGCCGGCTGAGCATTATTGATGTCGAAGGGGGACATCAACCCGTCTTCAATGAAGATCGGAGCTGTGCCCTGGTATTCAATGGGGAGATTTATGGCTACGTTGAGCTACGGAACGAACTCGAACGCTTGGGACACCATTTTACGACGCACTCCGATACCGAGACGATTATTCATGCCTACGAGCAGTATAGTGTCCGTTGTGTTGATTACCTGAATGGCATGTTCGCCTTCGCCATTTGGGATTCGCGTAAGCAAGAGCTCTTCATCGCTCGCGACCGCGTAGGGGAGAAACCCCTCTTTTACACGCGGATTGGTGACCAGCTTCTCTTTGCCTCTGAGATAAAGTCGATCCTCCTCCATCCCAATTGCCGTCGCGAAGTGTGTGAAGAGGCGCTTGATCACTACTTGACGGCGCTCTATATCCCCTATCCTCTGACGATCTTTCGTGACATCTATAAGTTGCCCCCCGGATCGTGGATGCGAGCTTCCGAGCAAGGATTGCAGATCGAGCGTTACTGGCATCCGGAACGCATCCTCCCGCGGACCATCACCCTTGACGAGGCGGTCGGAGAGTTCAAGGAACTTTTTGCCGATGTGATCCGCATTCAGATGCGCAGTGACGTGCCAGTTGGCGTGTCGATCAGTGGGGGCATGGATTCGACGACCGTCGCATCCTACGCCGCGCAGGTTGCCGACAGCACCCCTTTAAAAACGTTCGCCCTCGGCTTTACTGGAGCCGATTGGGACGAACGCTCCGATGCTCACAGTGTCGCTCGATTGATTGGCAGTGAGCATTACGACATCAACTTGACGCCAGAAGACGTTTGCCAACTCTTACCGCGCCTGGTTTGGCTCTTGGATGAGCCGATGGGAGATGGCGCGATTGTTCCGATCTATCAGGTTTCTCAGCTTGCCCGACAACATGTCAAGGTGCTCTTGAACGGCTCCGGGGGCGATGAGCTATTCGCCGGGTACCCTCGGCACCAAGTCGGACTGCTTGCGCCCCGAAACCGGTTGCTGAAGCGCGTGCCCTCCCCACTCAAAGCAATCGCGGTCGGCGCCGGCTCGCTCTATAGTCGAGGCTTCGGCAATCGCGTTTACGTGGCTCTGCGTGACGTTGACCGGCATTATTATGAGGATAACTCATGGTTCACCGATCGTGAGCGCATGGCTCTGACCGGACGGAACGGCTCGCCCTACGCCCGAGTTGTCTCATATCACTATCGTCGGGCCCATTGGAACGATCCGGTCACTCGACTCACTTTCGTGGATATGAACACCTACTTGTCGGATGACCTCCTCCCAATGATCGATCGCATGACGATGGGAGTCTCTCTCGAAGGACGCTCACCTCTACTCGACTACCGGTTGGTCGAGTGGGCGCTTGCTTTGCCCAGCCACCTCAAAATTCACAATGGAACAACGAAATACGTCCTGCGGCGAGCGATGCAGGATCAGTTACCGCCCCACATTCTCAGGAACGCCAAGCGCGGGTTTGGTCCGCCGTTTACCGCTTGGTTGCAGGCGGGGTTACTCGAGACTACACAACAGATGCTTCTGAGCCCGGTTGCCCAGGAGCGGGGACTGTACGAGCCCAATGAAGTTCGAGCCCTTCTTGCCGCGGATATCAGTGATCATCGAACCTCTCAGCGAATTTGGATGCTCCTCGTGTTGGAAACCTGGTTTCGCTTGTTTATTGACCAGCCCCTCCAATCGCCACCGACGTGTGCAGTCAGTGATCTTTTGTGATGCTCAAAGGCTGGTCGGTTATGTTTATCATGCCGCGCGTTGAGCAGTTCACCAGCTACCTGAGTGAATTGTTCCAGAATCGCTATCCCCTCGACGACCGAACCACGGTGCGGCTCTATACCTGGAATCCTTCGGCAGAGGGGCATTATCAACTCCCCTCTCCCCAGGTTCTTCGTCCCTTGGTGTCGCTGATCGTCACCGTTAAGAACGAGCGCCAGACGATTGATGCCTGGTTCGACTCTGTCGAGTCCCAAAGCTGGCAGCCAAGCGAGATTGTCATTGTCGATGGAGGATCCACTGATGGTACTTTCGAACGGCTTCAGGAGCGCGCTGCTCACTGTCCAGTTCCGGTGAAGCTGCGATCGTGCCCCGGCGCTAACATTGCACGGGGTCGGAACCTCGCTATCGAAAGCGCGCGTGGCCCAATCATCGCGTGTACCGATGCCGGTTGTATCCTTACGCAGGATTGGCTCGCGGCGATTACCGGTCCCTTTGCAGACGATCAGAACATCGAAGTCGTGTCGGGTTACTATTTTGCCGTTCCCCGGACAACTTTTGCTGCACTCATCGCCTCTTACTTGATTCGTCCGGTTGAAGAGGTGAATCCAGCCAATTTCTTGCCCTCTGCGCGGTCGATTGCCTTCACGAAAGCCGCCTGGCAGCGTGTGGGAGGATTCCCAGAATGGCTTACTCTGACGGCTGAGGATACGCTTTTTGACATCGGGTTGAAACGCGAAACCCGGCTCTGGGCATTTGTTCCCGATGCGAAAGTCGAATGGGGGTTAAAGACAGCGTGGCGTGAACTGTTTTCCCAAATCAGGGCCTATGCACGCGGGGATGGCGAGGCCGGCCTATTTCCGGAAATGTATCGGCAGCGCATTGCCTTGTCGGCGCTCTTTCTTGCCACGGCAACTTTGGCAATCCTTGGGATCATCCTCGCCGGGTTGACCCGCTCAGTAGCTCCCCTCGCGCTCTCAGGATTTCTGATCATGGCCTTCGCTTATCGGATCCGGCCGTTCATGGTTCGTCCTTCTTGGATAGCGGGAGGTATCCCCTGGCTTGCCGCTACCTGCGAATCCGTGGTGATCGCTTTGATCATCACCACGGCCATGAGTCTTGGATTCCTTCAGGGCGTGCGATTACGTTATCGGTTTAACCGCAGCAGTCCGTGACCTATAAACAAGGCGATGACAACATAATCGACCAATCAATCTAGGGGAATTAATAATCCCCAACAAAGAAACGAATCGATGCTTCTCAATCCCGTGGAGAGGGATTTCAACCAACTTGCGGTTTTCGAGCCAAGAATGCTGACCTAAACTTTCCCAGAATTTATCTCAATGGGTATCGTGTGAGGGCGAAGTTCGCTCCTTTCACTGGGTGGGGACTCTGTTAGAGGGGGAATACGTGATTCGAGTTTTAGTGATCTTCGGCACCCGGCCAGAAGCAATCAAGATGGCACCGATTGTCGCTGAACTGCGGCGACGATCAGCGGAAGCCGAGGTCGTGGTCTGCGTAACGGGCCAACACCGCCAAATGCTCGATCAGATCCTTCAGGTCTTCGAGATCCATCCCGATTTCGATCTCGGGCTGATGTCGCACAATCAGGCGTTGTCTTCCCTCACGGCGCGAGCACTCGAGGCAGTTACCAAAGTCATCCAACAGGTCCAGCCGAGCTTTATCCTGGTGCAAGGCGATACAACCACGGCGATGGCTGGAGCACTCGCCGGTTTCTACGAAAAGATCCCGGTTGGCCACGTCGAAGCCGGACTGCGCACCGGTATCCGATATTACCCGTTTCCCGAGGAGATCAATCGGCGCCTGATCAGCGTCATGACGACGCTGCACTTCGCGCCGACCCGTACGGCGGCAGCGGCTCTGACCGCCGAGGGTATCTCACAGAGCGACATTTACGTCACCGGGAACACGGTCGTTGACGCGCTCCAGCAGGTGGCCGCGCGAGATAGCCAGCGACCTCTTCCCTGCTCTCTGCAAGGCGGCCGCCTCATCCTCGTCACCGCGCATCGCCGTGAGAACTTCGGCGCGCCCCTCCAGGGGATTTGCGAGGCTCTGCTCGACATTGCAGATACTTATTCTGACGTCGAGATCGTCTACCCAGTTCACCTTAATCCTAATGTCCAATCGACAGTTCGAAGCACGCTGAGCGGACATCCGCGCATTCACCTTCTGCCACCCCTGGACTACCTTGACTTCGTTCAGTTATTGAAGCGGGCCCATCTCGTCCTTACCGATTCTGGAGGAATCCAAGAAGAGGCGCCGACCTTCGGAATACCGGTCCTTGTGCTCCGGAACGAGACGGAGCGGCCAGAGGGCGTCGAGGCCGGTACCGCGCGCATCGTCGGAACCAATCGTCAAGAGATCGTGACCACCGCTCGACACCTTCTCGACAATCCGCGTGCTTATGCCGCGATGGCCTCTGCCGTCAGTCCCTACGGCGATGGCCATGCCGCCGAACGCATCGTGGACGTTATCCTCAAGCGGTTAGGTGATCCCGAGTCCGTGCGCCGGGACGTCGCGGTGCAGGTGTGAAGTCCTATCTCGTCACCTTTGAATGGCTGGTATTGACATGAAAGTCCTGATGGTCAACCGCGAGGATGCGCATCGCAATTTAGGGGGCGATACCATCCAGATGCTGAAGACCAAGGCGGCGCTGGAAGACCTAGGCGTGACGATCGAGACGTGTACAGTAGCTGATCTCGATCACGTTCAGGTTCCGGACCTTGCTCACGTCTTCAATATCCAAACGGTCGAAGAATCGTGGGCCGCCTTCAAGAAACTCAAGGCTCGCAAGATTCCCATCGTCCTCTCCTCGATTTACTGGGACATGCTGGACCATGGGTTCGATCTCACCACGGCGACTCGCGGGCGTTGGGCGGTCTGTGCCAGAATTTGGGGCAAATCCACGGCAAGGCGTCTATACTGCTCTTGGCAGCGCGCAAAGTCCCCACTTCTCACGAGCTGGCGGCTGCAACGCCGCATGCTCCAGGATGCGCTCGCCGTGCTTCCCAATTCAGCATCGGAAGGGAAGCTCCTGCGCCAAACGTTTTTGCTCGGCGACAGTTTCTACCGGAGAGTACACGTCGTGCCCAACGGTATTGATGTGAGTCTCTTCGAGCCTCTTCCTCAGCCAAGTGCTCTCTTTCAGAAACAATATGGAATCCGGGATTTTGTTCTCCAGGTCGGAGCCGTTTCGCCAGTAAAGAATCAGCTCGGTCTCTTGCAGGCACTGAATGATCTCCCCATACCTATCGTGATCATCGGGCAGCCTACGCCTCACAAGCCAGAGTACGCGGAGGAATGCAAGGCATTGGCCGAAGCACGGGGCAACGTCACCTTCATCGATCGACTGCCTCATGACGAGCTGCCGGGAATTTACCGGCTTGCTTCCGTCCACGTCTTGCCTTCCTGGCGTGAGACCCCCGGCCTGGTGAGTCTGGAGGCGGCGGCGAGTGGTTGCCGAGTTGTTACCACCTCCATTGGTTCGACCCGTGACTACTTTTGCAACCTGGCGGAGTATTGTTATCCGAGTGATCTGAGCTCAATCCGGGCGGCCGTGGCAAAGGCCCTGGCTCAACCACCGAGTGACAAGCTCCGTAACCACGTTCTGCAAAACTTCACCTGGCAGCGAGCCGCTGAAGAGACGCTCCAGGCCTATCTGACTGTCCTCAACGAACCGGCCAAAGTACCGGTAAACCAAGGCATTTCTCTCCGACCGATGAACCGGGAGTCTTGATCGCCCCTCTGCCAGAATTCACTTGCACCACGGTATCCCCTGAATCAGAGCTAACCAAAAAGCCCGACCATCTGCGCTCAATGAAGCAGATGGTCGGGCTTTTTGGTGTCTTCACGCCAATAGAACATTTGACCTAGATCACATGGTGGAGAGGGTGTCCACCGGGGAGTGTAGGAGTGATTGGTGGGAATGAGCAAATGGCGCGAAAGGTGTCCATAGCTCGGCCGAGAAGGAAATCCACTAAAGGGACGTTGTGGGAGAAGTAAGAGTAGGGTACAGTCAGGATGCCGCTGTTGGCCTAGCTCCTGAAGCGGCGATGCCGGGCCGAGATGCTCGTGAGCCAGGTGCGACGGGTGGAGGAAGCAGTCGGGAAGGTGCAGAGCGCCACCTCCTAAGGGGAAGGGCGCCGAGCAGGCCCCGACGAACAGAGGCGGCGAGGAGACCGAGGCTTAGCGTGCCCCCGGCACGCGGCGTCGCAACGGCGGAGCTTGCCCTCTGATCATACCCCGGAAATGTTCTGCCCCTCGGGTTACTGAAGCTCTATGTTAAGACAAGATTACGTCCAAGCTCGAACACCTCTCTACGTAGTGATGATCGTGGGGACGCTTGGCGCCGCGGCGCTGCTCGGAGACGGGCGATTGCCGATGGTCAACAGCAGGAACTTACCGATGCTGCTGGCCGGCGTCACTGGTCTACTGCTGACCGTGCGACAACCGGAGCTCGGCGTTGCGCTCCTGCCATTCGTCGCTTCGGTAGTTCCCATGTCGATTGGCACGGGCACTCAGAGCCAGGTCGTTGCCGCGATGATCTTCACCGTGGTCCTCATGGGGATCTGGCTCGTGCGCGCCGTTTTGAGCAAAGATTTCACCATTCTGCAGTCGGCAGTGAATCTGCCGACGTTGGGGTTGATGCTCGTCTGGGTCTTGGCCTACGTCGCGGGCCGAGTGGTGATGCCCCCTCTCGTCGTCGCCTGGCCAACTTTTGCGATGGCTCAGCTCGGGGGAACAGCAGTTCTGATCATCTCGGCCAGTGCCCTGTTACTGGCGCTGAATACCGGACGCGACCTTCGCTACGTCGAGATCGCGACCTGGAGCTTTCTCGCGGTCGGGGCGGTGGGAAACGCCGCCTACTATGCCAACGCCCTGCGTTTTATCTGGTTCATGTCGATCAACGGCCTCTACGACATGTGGGTGGTCGCCCTCGCCTACGGCCAGGCACTTTTCAACGATCGTCTCCCACGCTGGTTGCGCGGTGGCCTCCTCCTCCTCTGCTTTGGCATGGTTTACAAGTCCCTGATCAAGGAGACCTTCTGGTTTTCTGGCTGGGCTCCCATGCTCGTGGTCTTGCTCGTGATCACTTTTTTGCGCTCACGGCGCCTCTTCACGGTGGTTGGGCTTGTCACGGCAGCAGTAGTGGTGGCGAAGTTCGATACGCTTTACAAGATCGTCTGGGGCTTGACCGTCAGTAAAGGCGACCTCACCAGAATCAATATCTGGCAGCAGCAGCTCCAGCTCATTCGGCAATATCCCATTCTCGGGACTGGCCCGGCGGGCTACGCGGTCTACAATATGAATCTTTTCGCCGACTCGGCTTTCTCGATGTCGACGCATTCGAATTATCTGGATGTGATCGACGAAACCGGCATCCTCGGCGCAGTCATCTTCCTCTGGTTTCTCCTGGCCCTCGTCTTCGTCGGTTGGCGTGCCGTGCGCCAATGGCGCACCGGCTTCGCCGCGGGGTTTGTCAACAGTGCCTACGGTGGCCTTTTCGCGGTGCTCTTCGCGATGGGGCTGGGCGACTGGTTCATTCCCTTCGTCTACAACCAGACGATCGCCGGCTACCGCTACACTGTCCAGAGTTGGGTTTTTTTTGGCTTTCTCGCCGCCTTTGCTGCCATGCGACCCCAAACCGAGGGCGGGTGAATGGATCTTTCGATCGTCGTCGTGAGCTGGAATACGCGGGATCTCCTGCGCTGCTGTTTGGAATCCGTTAAAGCAACCTGCAGTAACCTCGCCTACGAGGTGCTCGTCGTCGACAATGGCTCGACCGACGGTAGTGTCGAGCTGGTAGCCGAGGACTTTCCGGACGTGATTCTATTGCGCAACCGGGAAAACGTTGGCTTCGCCCGCGCGAACAACCAGGCCATTCGGATCAGCCGTGGGCGTCACCTCCTCTTGCTGAACAGCGACGCCGAGCTGATCGAGTCGACGGCCCGCCGGATTGTCGATTTCCTCGACACCCACCCGGAGGCTGGCGCCCTCGGCGGTCAGCTCCTCAATCCGGATGGCAGCTTCCAGAGCTCGTACGCCGACTTTCCCTCCTTAGGGGGGGAAGTCCTGCTGTTGACCGGGCTCGCCCGCTGGCTCCGCTGGCCAGGGTACCCTTTCTATCCCGAAACGCGCAGCCAGCAGGTGCAGTTGGTCGATTGGGTTTCCGGCGCTCTCCTGGCCGTTCGGCGCAGCGCGGCCGAGTCCGTCGGGACGCTCGACGAGGACTATTTCATGTATACCGAAGAGGTCGACTGGTGCTACCGCTTGTGGAAGGCCGGCTGGGCGATCTATTACTTGCCCGAAGTCAAGGCCTACCATCACGCCGGCGGAAGCTCGCGACGGGTGCCCCTGGTCAAGCGCACTCAGCTCTATCAGAGTAAGCGCCTCTTCTTTCGAAAGCATTACGGCGCACTGCTCGCCCAGATCTTTTCCGCGATGGTGCGCGTGACGTCCGTGGCGAAGCTGATTCCCTGGCTCTGCTATGGGATCATCACTGATCAAGAGCGGCGTCTGCTTGCCCGCCAGAACGTCGCGGCGTACCGCTATCTTCTCGCACACTTTTAAATTTAATAGTGCGTTCTGGATTCCGGTCGATTTTGGCCTCGCGCATTGCCGGTGGCAATCAAAGTCGCGGTTCATAATACCCGCTGGAGCGTGACATCACCGATGAAAACCACCAATCAGGGGCAGCTAAGTAAGCTGGGTAAGCGAGAGCCGCTTCTCTCTGAAGAGGCGCTGGCAGCGGCCTTCCTCGCGGCATCCGGCTCTCGCGTGCAGCCGGTCAGCCCCAGGCACTTCGTCAGTTCCGGGCTCAGCATCTTTCTGCTCTTCCTGATCGCTTACGCCTACTTTCTCCCCCGCTGGGCGGACTGGAATGAGAACTCGCACTTTTCGCTGGTCCAGTCGCTGGTCGAGGAACACCGTTTTGTGATCGACGACTACTACCATTGGACCGGGGACTACGCCATGTACCGGGGGCATCAGTACACCGATAAGGCGCCCGGCCTCTCTTTTTTGGCAGTGCCGTTTTTCGCCGGGTTTCAGGTGGCCGAGGGGTTGGTTCTAGCGAACGTCTGGACGCGCGCCGCGGCAAGCAACTCCGCGTTCCTGGCTACGCTGCGCGCCAACGGCTCGGGCTTACTCGTCGATAAGATCCAGTACGCGGCCGGGCTCTACGTCGTTACCTTCTTTACGGTGAGCGTGCCGTCCGCGCTGCTCTGGTTATTCGTCTACATGTTTCTAGGAGAGGTAGGCATACCGGGAAAAACTCGTCTTATGGTGACCCTCCTCAGCGGTCTGGGGACGCTCGCGCTGCCCTACGCGACCGTGTTCTACAACCACATGACTGCCGCGTTCTTGACCTTCGCGGCGTTTTACCTGCTCTTTCGAATCAAGCACGGTCGATTGTCTCCCGATTATCTCTGGGCGGTTGGGGCGATTCTCGGGCTGACCGTTCTCACCGATTTCCCTTCTGTCATCCCGGCCGGTATCCTGTTTCTCTACGCCGCCAGCTTCCTGCCCCGGCGCGTCCTCCTCGCGCGAATTATCGGCGGGGCGCTGCCCTTCGCCATTGCTTTGGGGTTTTACAACACGGTGTGTTTCGGGTCGCCGTTCACCTCCAGCTACCGTTACCTGGCGCTTTTCCCGGATCAGCGAAGCTACGGCTTCCTGGGTTTCTCCTGGCCGACCTGGACGGCGTTCTGGGGCATCACCTTCAGTCCATTTCGTGGGCTTTTTTTCTCGTCGCCTTTCTTACTTGCCGCCCTACCAGGGGCGCTACTAGGTTGGCGAGATCGTCGCTGGCGAGCGGAGCTACTCGTTGCCATTGCTGTCATCTGTGCCTACCTTGTCCTCATCTCCTGCTACTACGACTGGAAAGGCGGATTCGCTGTCGCTGCCCCACGCAACCTGATCTCGATCCTCCCCTTCCTGGCAGTCCTTTCTGCCTGGGGGATCAGTGCGGCCTGGCACTCGGCCAACTGGCGGATCCCGCTGTTGGGCACCGCGGCATGGTCGCTGGTGGCCGCGTTTATCGAGACGACCGGTGGGCAAGATTTTGCGCCGATCACGATCCCGGACCCACTTTTTCAGTTTTTCCTGCCGCGGCTCCTCAGTGGCGACGTCAATCGAAATCTGGGGATGGTCCTGCGCCTGCCCCGATGGTACAGTCTGCTTCCGCTCATCGTGCTACTCGCATTGCTTACGCTGACCCTCTGGGCCAAGGAGAAAGACGCTGTTGATTACTCCGCCTAAGTCGCGATCAATGGTCGCGGCGTCAGGGGATTCCGTCGAGGAGAAAGGAAACGATCGCCGTTTTTTAGTGATCCTGGCGATCTGCCTCCTCTTCGTCACCTCACTTCCCTACGTTTATGGCTATCTCTCGAGCCCGCCCGACAAGGCGTACATGGGGCTCGATTACGCCGTCTACGATTACTCACAATACATGTCGTGGGCACGCGATTCAGCGACCCAGATCCTGGTTGCCAACAAGCTCACGCCCGAGGCGAATCCGCCGGTCTTCTTCAATCTGCTTTGGTGGATCATTGGTCGGATTGATGCTTACACCGGCTTGAGCTTTGTCGTCGCCAATCAGTTGCTGCGCCTGATCTCGGACCTCCTTTTCCTCGTCGTCGCGAACTGGTTCTGCGGGCTCGTTTTTCCGAAGCGAGGGCAACGCCGCTTCGCACTGGTGCTAACCTGCTTGACCTCCGGGTTCGGCTGGCTGCTCGTCGTTCTGAAGCACTTCACCGGGAACCTGCTCAACCCAACCGACCTCTACACGCCGGTCGGCAACAGCTTCTTCGGCTTCATGTCGGTGCCGCATCACATTATTTCGGCGGCGATTCTGATCGCGATCTTCGCCCTGGCGCTCCAGGGATATCGGCACCGGACCTGGCACCCCTGGGCGCTGGCCGGCCTGCTCGGCCTGATCCTGGGCATGGAGCACACCTACGATCTGGTGACCGCGTACGCCGTCCTCGGTACGTTCGGCGTTCTCATGTTTCTGCGCGAGGGGCGCTGGCAGCGCTGGCTGGTGAGTCTCGCGCTCTTTTACGGCATCTCGGTACCCTCGGTCATCTATTGGACTCTGCTCAGTCGCCTGAGCCCACAGTGGCAGGAGGTGCTCGCCCAGTACAAGAACCTGGGCGTTTTTACTCCGGATCCCGTGCAGCTCATTATTTTGCTTGGTCCGACCTTTCTGCTGGCGCTGGCGACGTTCCGCGGCTTCGTGCCGCTCGCCGAGCGCCGGGATGATGAGATCTTCTTGAACGGTTGGTTCGTCGTCGTCCTGTTCATCATCTATCTGCCGGTCAATTTCCAGATCATGATGCTGAACGGCTTCCAGGTTGCTCTAGCTTGCCTCGCGACCAGGGGCCTCTTCGATCACGTTCTCCCCTGGCTCAATCGACGGATCGAAGAGCTAGCGCAGAATCCGGGCACCGATTCGGCATTGGTGCCCCACCACCCGGCTTTGAATTCTCTGAACAGGACACTCCCCCTCCCCTCTCCGGATGGAGTGCTGCCAAGGACAGATGTCGTCGCGACCTGGCTCTCTCCGGCGCGACTTGGCACCACGGTGCCGGCGCTCTTTCTACTCGCGGCAATGCTGACCAACCTGTATATCTTCGGGTGGCGCTTCGTTGACATCCACCGGCACACTTACCCGTATTATCTCAGCCAGGGCGACGTCGCCGCGCTGAACTGGCTGGATGGGCACGTTCAGCCGAGCGATGTCGTGTTGAGCTCGCTGATGATCGGCATCTACCTCCCGGGCTGGACCGGCGCGCATGCCTTCCTGGCGCACGGTGCCGAAACGCTCGACTTCAATCAGAAACGTCTGGACGTTCAGCGCTTCTTCGATCCGGCCACGCCGGACCAGCAGCGGCTTGCTACGCTCCAGCAGTTCCACGTTCGCTACGTCTTCTACGGCCCAGCCGAGCGGCAGCTTGGCTCATACGATCCAGCCCGTGCCGAATACTTGAAGCAGGTGCTCAACGTCGGAGGGACCGAGGTCTTCGAGGTGAACCCAGCCGCGCTGGCCGAAGCGCGGCTCCCTCATCCCTAACCTCTTCCCACCCTGCATGGGGTTAGGGATGAGGGAATCTCCGGCACCGACGAGCAGAGCGAGGTACAAGAGTGCAGAAGTCTGTCGCCCAGCGAGATGACTTTCTCGATTATCTGCGGGGAGGAGCGATCATCTGGGTGATCCTCGTCCACACGTTCTATCACAAAAGCTTCTTCCCCTACACGGTTCAGAAGTCGTACCTTCTCTTTGAGATGCCGGTTTTCTTCTTCGTGAGCGGTGCCGCGCTCTATTACTCGCATCGGCGTAACCCGTCAGTCTCGCGCTTCGTCTCGCGGCGCCTCGTCCGACTCTTGATTCCTTACGTCTTGCTCGCGCTCGTCTGTTTACCGCTGTACTACGTTTGGTCTCGACTCTCTGGGCAGCCAATGTCCAAATCTGACGTCATCAGTTGGCTAACCCTCTATCCGCAGAACACGGTTCCGCAGTACGTGGGCTGGTACATGTGGTTCGTGCGCGCGATGTTCGCGGTCTCACTGGCGCACCTGGTATTGGTGCGCACCTTTTTCGATCAGCGAGGGCGCTGGCCACTCGTCGCAGGGCTCACTGCACTAGTGATCGTTATTCCTTTCGCGCACGGCGCCGATCATCTTGGCTTCTTGCAGGAAGTCGCTTTCTACTCGCTGAACCTGATCCTGGGATACGCCTACGCCGCGGGAATGCTCCCTCGCCGCGCGCGCGATTACCTGGCGATTGCCCTGGTCGCGGCGTTGGCGCTTTTTGCCCTCGTTCACCTGGGCTGGTACACTGGTGACCTCCAGGGCGACAAGTTCCCGCCGAATCTGGCCTACGGCGTGTTTGGGATCGCCGCGCTTTCGATCTTCCTGGCCTTCCGGCCGTGGATTGAGACATGGCTCGGACGAAGCAAAATCGCGACGAAGGTCATCGATTACTACAACGTGCACAGCTATTCGGTATACCTCTGGCAGGGCTTTGGCTTCTGGGCCATCGACGGTCTGGTTGCCCTGACCGGTCTGACCGGCTGGCTGTTCAGAGTGCCCTACGTGATTCCGATGGCGCTCTACTTCTTGGGTGCCCTGACCCTGACCGCGCCAATCGCCTACCTTGCCGATAAGGTGACAGATATGGTGCAGTCCTCAGCACAGACCTACATTGACAACGTCGTCGGACACGCCGGCCGGATTTGGACGTGGTCGGCTAGAGAGGCGCTGAATGATTGAGCAAAGGCTCACACGCCTACTTGGAATGACGACCTTAGCCAGGATCACGGTTTTCTTCCGCAAGGCGTGGTTGCTGGCTCTGGTGCCAGTCCTCCTCGTGGTGATCTTGCCATTTCCCAACGAGGCAGCCGCGGCGACGATCCCGTGGAGCCAGCCGGTGAAGATCTCCGGCGATACGGTGGGAGCTTGGTTTCCGGCGATCGCGGTAGACCGCTCGGGTCAAGTGCACGTCGTTTGGAATTCCGGAGTTCCGGACACTGGTCAGCCCGGAGCGGACATAGCTCCTTCCAATAAGCCGACGCTTCCGAGCGCTGATTCCAGCCTCTTGAACTACACGCACTGGGATGGTCAGGGCTGGTCCAAGCCAGTGGACATCGAAATGGCGCAGCCGTCGGGCGAAGTCGTCCGCTCAGCCCTCACGCTCAACCAAGAGGGACAGCTCATCCTCTTTTATCGAGGGATGAACATCTTGGATCCGCAGAGCTTTAACGACACCCCACAACTGCGGATCGCGCTCGCTGACGCGCGGCAGGGGGGAGATGCCCAAGCCTGGTCAATTCAAAAAACCCTGACCAAGCGCGGTGGCTATTTTACGACGATCGCGACCGATGCGCAGGGAGTTGTCCATGCGGTCTGGGACGAGCTAGATGGAAACTCCGGCTACGTGCTCTACTACAGCCACTCGATAGATGGGGGGGTACATTGGTCGCCGCCGTTCATGCTCGAAATGTCTCGTGAGGTCTATCACTATCGACTTTCAATGGCAGTTGGCCCCGGCCAGGATATACACGTGGTCTACGAAGTGATCGATCCGGCCGACGTGTCGGCCTGGACGCCAGCCCCGATCGGTTTTGTCTATGCCCAGTCGAAAGACAGCGGAGCGACCTGGTCGACGGCTAGCTTCGTGCCAAGTGAGAACACGGATCCTCGCCTGGGACGATTTTCTTCGATCGTGGCGGGTGGGCATGAGTTGTTGCCGGTCGAGCCAGCGGTCGGCGTCGACGGAAAGGGGCAGGTGCTGCTCGTCTGGCGCGACGCATATTCAGACGTCCTGTACTTTCAACGCTCCAAGGATGGCAACGTCTGGTCCGCGCCCGAGCCGCTGCCCGGGGTAGCCAAGGGCGTTGATAAACCTTTTGATCGCTATGATATGGCGACGGATAGCGCTGGCCACGTTCACCTGGTGTTTGTCGGTTACCCAAGCGGTAGTTCGACGCGCGAGCTTCTCCACAGCGTCTGGGACGGCGATCACTGGTCCAACCCCGACGTCATTGCCAGTTCTCCACCCTATCCGGAGTATCCGGGGATCGCCATCGCCGAGGGGAACCGCCTCCAGGTCGTCTGGTTTGTCAGGGACAACCCTAACGGCTCGGGAGTGGGAAACGGAATCTGGTACAGCACGGCCGAGGCCGCGGCCCCGTTTGTCGCGCCGGTGCCTTTGCCGGCGCGTGCTCGGTCGACGGCCAGCGAGGCGAACCCGGCCGCGGCCTCGCGCCACGCTACCGTGGCAACACCTACCGCGGTACCCACGCCCCCCGGTTTTATTACGGACGTACCGGTGCCGCAACCTAGCGACGTCAAGGGGTACAGTGATCGGCCATTGCTTCTGGGCGTCGGGGCGGCTGCTGGGCTCCTGATCCTGACTGTCGCCGCCCGACGCGTGCGGTTATTCGGCAAGGAGTGAATCGTGAATACCGTAGATCTGCAGCGATATCTGCACGTCCTCTTCAAATGGTCGTGGCTGCTCATTCTCGCCGGCGGGTTAGCCGCGGGAGTCAGCTACTACTCGTTGCGCAAAGTGCCGCGGACCTACGTTTCCTCGACGACGATCATGGTCGGGGACGCGATCAACGACCCGAACCCCTCGGGTGGGCTATTCTCGACCGCCCAGGAGCTCGCCGGAGCCTACGCGGATATGGTCCAGCAGGAGCCAATTCTTTCGGCGACGATCAAGGCTTTAAAGCTGCCGATGAGCTGGCAGCAGCTTCAGGGACAGGTGCTCGTAGTTCACAATTATGGCGCGGATACCTTCGAGATCCGAGTGGTCGACATCGATCCCCGACGCGCCCAAGTCATCGCGGCTGGCCTCGCCCAGCAGGTGATTCTCGCCAGCCCGACGGAGAAGAACCGACAGGAGCTCGAGAGCCGACGCGCGTTCATCCAGCAGCAGCTCGACGATTTGCAGTCCAAAATCCAGGCTGCCCAGCAGGAGCGCGCTCAGAAGCAAGCTGACCTGGCGAGGGAAACGACAGCCCGAGGCGTCCTCGACCAACAGGATGCGATCAAAGCACTCGATTTGAACATCGCCGACTGGCAGAAGACGTACTCTTCGCTCTTGAGCTCGGAGCAAGGCGGCAGCAGCCCCAATACCCTGACGATCGTCGAGCCAGCCACATTGCCTTTGGCGCCAGCCGGGCCCCAAAAGACCACGAACGTGGCGCTAGCGGGGCTGGCGGGCATGCTGCTCGCGGCAGCGGTGGCTCTTTCCATGGAGTTCCTCGATAATACCGTCAAGTCCAAGGAAGAGCTCGAGACGCTGGTTAACGCACCGGTTCTGGGGCTGATCGCTTCCTCGAAGCTCCTTCGTCAGCCGCGGAGCCAGCCGGTCCTGGTGGCCGAGCCAGACTCCCTGGTAGCGGAGACTTTCCGCTCGCTCGCGGTCAATCTCCGCTACGCGAGCCTCAGCCAGTCGTCGGTGGCCGTGCTGGTCACGAGTCCTTCGCCCAGCGAAGGAAAATCGACGATCGCCGCCAATCTCGCTACCGCTCTGGCCCAGGGAGGGAAACGCGTACTGCTGGTGGACCTCGATCTACGCGAGCCGACACTCCACAAATTTTTTGGGGTTCCTAACCAGCTTGGTCTCACCACGTTGCTCCTGAACGCGGAAGCCGAGCCAAGCCAGTATGTCGTCGATACCCCGATCGCGAATCTCCGGTTACTCCCGAGCGGCCAGATCCCGAAAGGGGTCGCACCCGGCGACCTGATTCCGGCCGACGCGCTGAATCGCTTTGGTGAGCAGTTGATTCGGACCTTGCGGAGCGCGGTCGACTTCCTGGTGATCGATGCGCCGCCAATTCTCGCCGCGACCGACGCTTTGATCCTGGCCGGATTGGTGGACGGGACGGTGTTGGTGACGAAAGCGGCGAGCACTCGCCGGGGCGCAGCGCGCAGCGCGCGGATCGCGCTCGATCGCACCAGTGCCCGCCTGTTTGGTACGGTGCTGAATCAGGCGCACGAAAATGACACCGGTCTGGCGGCCTACCACTACTACCGCCGACGTGGACGCTCGCTCGGCCGGTTCTTCCGGCTTTCCCGCCGCGAAGCCCCGTCGAGCGGTGCCTAGAAACGGGTACGGAGGACTCACTTTTGGACTTGCAGCGACGCACTATACTCGGCGAGCGAGGGTTGCTGGTTGGCAAAAGGAATGCGACTATCGTCGATGCCGAGTGGGCCATAGTTCTCAATCGTTCGGGCCAGTCGCTCGATGTAGTACATGTCCTCCTGGGTAGCGGGAATGTCAACGTACTTCCGCAAGAGCGGACCAGGGAGACGCGTGACCAAGGCATTGGCGAGGAAGTACCCTTGAACGTTTGAAGGATAGCCAAAAAGCTCCTCACCGATGAGGTTACTGTAGCCATTGTGGAGGTAGAACGTCGGGAAGACGGTGTTCATGAAGTTCTGGTAGCGGACGAAATCGGGAAGCGCATTATCGGCGAGAAACTTCCCAACCTCCGGGGTCAGGTCGCGATACTCCGGGATGTTTGTCTGCTGGCCGATGCGCTGATCGAAAATACCACTTCCGACGTCAGGAGCGACAACCCAGCTACTGGTACGAACGTCGGTGCCGTTGCCATCAGACGGCCGGAAGTTGTTCACGTAGCGTAAGCGTGCTTGCAGAGCCGCCGTCGCGGTGTTGATTCCCCAGGTCAGATATCCCTGGTAGGTGCTGTTGCTCGGATACTTTTGCGCCATATGGTAGGCAATCCGCGTGTAGCCAAGAATCGCATTCAGCCGTCGGTTGGCAGAGTCATTGATGCCCGCCTGATTGAGTTCGGAAGTGCTGGTTGGTAAGCCGAGCAAGGCATCATCATTCCCTGTGCTGATCGCCTGATTAATCTGCGGAATAATGTATTGGTTGATTA
Source organism: Chloroflexota bacterium (assembly GCA_021324795.1). Taxonomy (GTDB): domain Bacteria; phylum Chloroflexota; class UBA6077; order FW602-bin22; family CADDYW01; genus JAJPIK01. The sequence goes on along the minus strand of JAJPIK010000118.1, from coordinate 45,436 downwards.
AATAGGTTTGATTGATCGTCGTCCAGTTGTTTTCGAGGTAGGACCAATCTCCGGTCCGATACGCGTAATACCACAGATCGTAGAGACGATCAAAAGGGGTCGGGGGAACCGCATACTGACTGAGGTTTCGCTGAACCAGTTGGTAATCGTAGGGTCCCGGGGGAAAGGGCACCCGTAAGCGTGTCGGATCGCCCGTGACTCCCGTTGTTCCGAGGGTGAGACCGTCCGTCCAGTTGTACCCATTAAACGATTGAATGGGATCATACGCCGCCTGATCCGCGTGAACAAAGGTAATTATCTGCTGCTGGAGCGTCGGCGTGACATACGGATAAACCAATCCGAAGAAATACTCGGTCTCGGCGGGATCCAAGAAAGCTAATTGGACCACTTGTCTCCCAGGAATCAGAAACCAGGGTGCCAATCGTCCCGTGCTGAGATATTGACTGACGAGGGTGTTCAATTGGGCGATGAGATCCGACGAATCAGCCTGATCGATTTGCATGGGAGTCGGGACGTCCCAAATATAGTGTTGGACCGAGGCTGAGCTTGGAATGTTGATCGTCGGTGCTGAGGTCGGAGTAAACGCTTGAACTGGCTCCGGCGTTGCCGTTGGTTGGACAACGACGGACGTGCCGGGAATCTGTCCGACAAAGGCGCCAACGACTGAGGTGTTCACCTCGATGATCGTGTTCCCAAAAATTGTCGGTCCAATCTCTTCGTTGAGATCCGGTGGCAAGGAACCGTAGGCGAGGCTTCGCGCCGCGATCGTCCCGCCATCATTGAGCAAGGCGCCCCCGGCGCTGTCTCGGCAGCGAACACCGGTATTGCCACCGCACATTGTATCGACTGGCGCGAGATCTCCCGTCGTCAGGTTCATCATCGAGCCACCATCGGCAGGGCGTCCATACAGATATAAGTTGTTGCCCCCGATGGTGTACGAAGCGGTTTCGTCGCTGATCATCCAGAAGTTAGTGAAGTTCGGATTCCCGCAGGAATAGGTGTCACAGCTATACCCGGTCGGATTCGGATTCGGATTGCGAATCGTGATCGCCCCGGTCGTCGGGTCCATACTCCCAAAGGCCTTAAAGATTGCCGAGCTCGGCTCATCAAAATCCGAGTAGTAGGTACGGTATTCGACCCAGATCTTTCCATTGCCATCAATGACCGGTGGTTCGCCGGGATTGCTGTTCCCTGCCGTGTAGAGAACCGGCGCCACGAAGGGTTGGGTCCCATCGGACTGCCGGAGCGCGAAGAACGTTTGATACTGGGGACGGCTCGGAATATCGAGCGAACAGCCGGTCTCGTTCGCGCCCAGGTAGAGTCGGATCGTACAGTCTTCCGCGGCATAGGCGGCCGCATCGGAAGAAAATCCTTGCGTTGACGGGGTTGACTTGAAGTTGAATGGAGAGGTCGTGTTGGTCACTGGATTATAACAGGAGACACCGCTACGGTTACCGGACCCAGAGTCAGGCATATTCGGGTAGATTGGATACCCCTGACAATTGGCAGCGTAAGCGAGGACATGCTCGCCTTCACTGATGGTAATGTCCTCCGCGTCATTCGGAGCGGTGCGGAAGAAGACGAGACCGTCTCCGATGACGGGATAGTAGTCGCGAAAGGTCTGGCCGGCGAGCTGGGCCGATTTCCAGGCGAGTGAGCCATCCGCCTGGTTCAACGCGTAGGCATACATATTTTCCGCGCCGATGTAGACTTTCGTCGCGTCGGCGGCCGGACTCATCAGGATCGGTGCTCCGGTGTTGTACTCCCAGAGCTTGGCGCCGGTATTCGGATCGAGCGCGTACATGTAGCCATCGCGGCTGCCTACGAACACGGCATTGGCGGTGACCGCGGGGGTATTGACGTAACCGCCGACCCGACCGCTGTTAAAGATCCACTTGACGGCCGGTACCCCATTGCTGACGTTCGTTCCATCAAGGGCATAGACGTTCCCGTCTAGACTCGCGACGTAAACAATGCCATTGGCAACCGTCGGCGAGCTGAGGATGCCCCCGATGAACTGCCCGGGTGCCGGATAGCGCCAGAAGGTCGCGCCGTTCGCCAGGTTGAGCGCAGTGAGCGAGCCGGCCGTCGTACCGATGTAGGTAAGGTCGAGATTGTGAACGGAATCATGGACGGCCACCGGTTGGTAGCTCGCGGCAATCGCCTCTCTCGACTCGCTCCAGAAGTCCCGGTACCACTGCTTGGTGAATGGCCCCACCGGCCCGACCGAGGTATAACCGGTCCGCGCCATGTCGTGAGCAAACGTTGGCCAATCATAATTCGAACTGGCCTGGGCCGTCTCCGCCAAGCGAGCACCGGCGCGGGTACTCGAGAACAGTGCCAGTACGACCAGGGCGATCACCACGAGATACCAAGGAGCTTTCGCGAGGCGCCGGGGTAAAAGCGCGCGTCTAGGCATCAAATTCCCTCTTTGGCTCCTGAGTGCGCGCTCAGGAGTGCAGCTCTTTCCAGCCAGAGGCTAGAGAAATCGGGACCATCGTACCTTAGCTCGGTTGGTAAAATCAAGGCGAACGTGGACCAATTCTGTCTAGCTCAAAGGTCATGGCCCCGCCCTCTTCTCCCGCTCGACGGCTCGACCGCGGTCGATGAGGTGAGAGTCTTCCGATCGTCGGCTCAAACTCTTCGCTCCTGGCCATGGAAGAATGTGATTAAGGAGTCTATTTGGCAATGATCACTCCCGAATCAAAAGAGAATCATGCCGGAGAGCCGCCAATGGCCGTCGCAGCCTCGGCTTCCTGCGAAACCGCTGCCGGCAAACTGCCAAAGATCAGTGTTGGCATTGCTTCCTACAATTATGAGCGCTACATCGGTGAGGCGATCGAAAGCGTTCTCTCTCAAGAGGGAGTAGATCTCGAGCTGATCGTTTGTGACGATCAGTCGACGGACGGAAGCGAGCGAGTGATCCGCTCGTTTTCTGACCCGCGATTGCGGTATTATCGAAATCCGACGAAGCTTGGGAACTTTGGGACCAACAATCGTTGCCTCGCCCTGGCTCGGGGAGTATATGTCGCCTTCCTGGACTCGGATGATCGCATGCGACCGGGGAACCTGTGGGAGAAGGCACGTTTTCTTGACCGGCACCCGGAAGTGGGGTTAGTCTACTCCGCCTGCCAGATGATCGACTCCACGGGGCAGATCGTCGGGCTGGACCGTCGGTTTGAGCAAAGCTACGTTGCCGCGCCCCGGGTTGAGCTCGAGCGCTTCATGTTCGATAACCACATTCCCTCCTGTTCAACGGTCATGGTACGGAGAGAGTGCTTCGACGAGCTTGGCGCTTTCGACGAGTCCTTCACCCACAGTGGTGATTACGACATGTGGCGACGGATCGCCGCCCGCTACCACGTCGCCTTTCTGGCCGAGCCACTCGTCGAGCGGCGAAGACACGACCACAATTTCACCAGTCGAGCGGTCGTGGACGGCCGCGTGGAGGCCGAGTCGATCCGCGCGGTCGAAGAGATTTTCGCGACGTTGCCCCCCGAATTGGCCGACCTAACGGATCGGCGGCCAAGGGCGCTAGCTCACACGCTGCTGCGCTTTGCTGGCTGCTACCTCGCCCTGGGCGATCATGAACGAGGAAGGGATAGCCTCCAGCGCGCGATTCACCTGGCGCCGGAGATTGCCAGCGAGCCCGAGGCTGTGCTTGGTGTGCTGCTCGGTCCATCGATTACTCCCTGGATTCGCGATCGCCTGACGTACGTCGATGCTGTGTTCGCCAATCTGCCGCCCGAGGCCAGCCATTTGAGATCGTTCGCACGTCACGCCAGGGCGAGGGTTTATCTCGAGCGCGTGTTCGCGGCGACCTCCTCTAACCGCGCCCGTCGCGCCCACGACCTCTGGCAAGGCCTGCGCCTCGACCCTTCGTGGCTTCGCAATCGTGGTGTCCAGATCCTCGCGCTCGAGACACTTTTGGGTCATCACGCGGTCGAAGGAGTGAGGTCGATCGTCCGACCGTGGCGCCGAGCTGATCCAGGCACACCATAGGTAAAAGTACTTTTCAACATTTCGCGGGAATAATGGAGCAGCGAGTGGAAACGAAGGGCATACGAATCATGACGCTTGATCCCACTCTTGGAAACACTGCGGACCGTGTTGGTTCCCCAAATAACCGGCGCTTCTTCGAGGTAGCTCTGCTGGCCACGGCTCTGGTGCTCATCGCTGCTATGGCGGCGTATAATCTCGCCGATTATCCGACGACCTGGTTCGACGAGGGAATCAATCTTCTTGCCGCCCGCGAGTTGGCCACGACCGGCCATTACGGCCTCACCTACTCGGGGGCGTTTCATCCTTTCGATGAATCGCTGTCGACTGGGCCGACCGTTATTGTCCCGATCGCTCTCACGTTCAAAATCTTCGGTGCTGGGCTGATTCAAGGACGGATAGTTATGGTGGCCTACCTGTTGCTCGCGGCGGCAGGCCTGGCCGTCGTTGCTTGGCAGCTCTATGACCTGACTGTCGCGACCGTATCCCTTTTCGTCGCCGCCGCGCTGACTCAAGCTGGCTTCTTTGCAAATGGCCGAGACGCTCTCGGAGAGATCCCCGCTGTTGCCTTTCTTCTATGGGGAACTGCCGCGTTTATCGAGGCACGGCGCACCAAGCTTCTGCTGCTCGATGTCGTAGCTGGTATTTTGCTCGGTCTGGCCATACTGACCAAAAACCAGTTTATTCTTGTCGCACCAGTGATTCTCTACTCTTGGTTCGTTGCCCACCCTGAAAAGGGTAGTTTTCCTTTTCCGCGGTTTCTCATTGTCGGGATCCTGGTAGCTGCGCCGACGGGACTTTGGTTCGCCTACCAATTATCCGTGATGGGGCCGAGTGGCTTCATCGATCACCTGCGTGGAATGTCCCAAACCGCAAGTGCCTCTGCTTACGGCCCGCCGTTTGCGAAAGCCGCGAGCGCGGTCAATTTCCTGATATCCTCCGGCTTCGTCGGGACCGGCGTCGCGGGACTCCTCTACGTTTGGCTTGCGATGCTCAAAAACGGACAGGGGCGCAAGCCAGCGCAGATTTTTCTGCCGGCGTTTGTGACTCTGTGTCTTCTCTGGTACGTCGGTTTCTCGATGGGATATCCACGCTACGTGGTCCCGGCCACGCTCGTCGGTAGCCTATTCGCGGGAAAGCTGATCGTCGACCTCGGACGATCTTTTACCCCGCTTGGCCGTCTCAACGGACGGCTCTCACTCCAGATGTTCCTCGAGGATGCACTCGGCACGGGGCTGGCCGTCATTCTCACGATGGTGATATTCGCTGGAATCTTGCAGAATGGACTAACAATCGCGCGCACAAAGGACAGTTCACCACAGGTATTTGCTACCGTCGTCATGCAGCGAGTTCCCGCCGGAGCGGAGATTGAATCATCGCAGTGGGAGATCGATTTTTTGACCTCTCGTTTATATCATCACCCTCCCCCACGACTGGTCGACGAGGTCGTCGGAGTACTATTCCTTGGGGAATCGCCGCGTGTGCTCCAAGACGAATATCGCGTGCCAGAGGGAGCGACTTATCTCATTGATGGTCCTTTCTCGAAGGCCGTGGGGCTATACCGTTCGGAAATCGACCGCGGGGAGTTTACCAAGGTTACCTCGGTGGGGCAATACGACTTGTACCGTCGGGTAAATTCCGCCGGTACAAGGTAATGAATGACGACTGGGAGGAGACAGACCATGTCAAGCGCGCAAGGCGTATCAGTTGTTGTGCCGGTTTACAACAGCGCGCCGACACTCGCCATGCTTCTCGAACGCGTCAGCACCGTTCTCGATCAGTTGGCACGCCCTTATGAAATCATCCTCGTCAATGACGGCAGTCAGGACGAGAGTTGGGACCAGATCGCAAAGCTCAGCCACGCCTATCCACGTCTGCGTGGGCTAAACCTGATGCGCAATTACGGTCAGCACAACGCTCTGCTCGCCGGTATCCGTGAGGCGCAGTACGGCACGGTCGTCACCCTTGACGACGATCTTCAGAATCCTCCGGACGAAATTCCGAGGCTCCTCGCCAAGCTCGACGAAGGTTTTGACGTCGTTTATGGCACGCCAGCTAAAGAACAGCACGGTCTGTGGCGTGATCTCGCGTCACAGGTTACGAAGCTGGCTCTCCAAAGCACAATGGGGGTTGAGACGGCTCGCAAGGTCAGTGCCTACCGGGCATTCCGGACCGAGCTTCGCGAGGCTTTCACCAGCTATCGCGGCCCATTTGTCTCAATTGACGTACTCCTGACTTGGGGAACGACGCGATTCGCGGCGATTCCTGTTGCTCACGAGCCTCGCCTGATCGGGAGGTCCAACTATACCTTTCGGAAGCTCGTGACACATGCCCTGAATATGATGACCGGCTTCAGCACACTTCCCTTACAGCTTGCTAGTCTCATTGGATTCGCGTTTACGCTCTTCGGCTTTATGGTGCTGGCTTACGTCATTGGACGTTTCCTAGTCCAAGGAGGGAGCGTTCCAGGGTTCCCGTTTCTTGCGTCGATCGTCGCGATCTTTTCGGGAGCGCAGCTCTTTGCCCTTGGCATTATTGGCGAGTACCTCGCCCGCATGCATTTCCGATTGATGGACCGTTTGCCGTACGTGGTCCGGCTGCGGGTATCTTCAAATGACTGGACCGAGGCTTGGACTGATGCACGTGGTGCTGCTGTGTGCGACTCGTCGAGGACACCGAGTACTTCAGAAGCTGATCGACTGGTTGCCTCGAGCTGACTTCAGCGTGTTCAGCTTCCGGGAAGAGCCCTGGGAGCCACCCTTCCTAGACGACATTCGCATCTTGACCGAGTCCGTCGGAGGTCAGTTCTACGAAACGAAGCAGGTTGGCAGCGCACGTTGGTCTACCTTCTGGGAGTCAACGCCCGTTGATCTGTTGTTCGCCGTGAACTGGCGTTATCTTCTTCCGAGCAACGTCTATCAAAGGCCTCGACTGGGAAGCTACGCTTTTCACGACTCATTGCTACCGGAATATCGAGGGTTTTCGCCAACGGTCTGGGCGATGATCAACGGTGAGGACCATACTGGCGCGACTTTATTCGAGATCGCGGACGAGGTCGACACCGGCGATATTGTGGACCAAGAGCTTGTCCCCATCGGTCCCCATGACACAATCGCGCACGTCGTCGAAAGGACGACCGAGGCCTACCTGCTGGTTCTGGAGCGCAGTCTGGATAGCCTGGTGACCGGCACATTCGTTCGTCGCCCACAGGACCACGCTCGGGCAACCTACGTTCCGAAGCGGCTGCCCGAGGATAATCGAATTGATTGGCATTCTAGTTCGCAGGAGATCTATAACCTGATCCGCGCGGTCAGTAGTCCGTACCCAGGCGCTTACACCTATCTCGACGGAAAGCTCGTTCGTGTCTGGTCAGCGGCGCCGGTGAAATCGGCTCGTCGCTACGTCGGCAGGATCCCCGGAAGAGTGGTCGAGGTTCACCCAAGGGAGGGAGCCGTCGTGTTGACGGGCGACGGTGCCATTCTGATTACCGAGGTGCAACGAGAGGGTGGAGAGATCGTGGCTGCGACCAACGTCTTGAATAGTCTCTCACAGACGCTCGGGGCCTGAGAACGAGCGAAGGAGTCGAGGATGTACCGGATCCCATTCAACCGCCCTTGCCTAACAGGCAATGAGCAGCTCTATCTGGCGCAGGCCATCGCCAATGGCCATGCCTCGGGAGATGGCGCCTTTACGAAAAAGTGCCACGTCCTCCTCGAGGAGATAGTTGGCGTTCGGAAGGCTCTATTGACGACGTCGTGCACCCACGCGTTGGAGATGGCAGCACTTCTCCTGGACATCCAACCCGGCGACGAGGTCATCTGCCCATCGTTTACCTTCGTTTCGACGATCAACGCCTTCGTCCTGCGTGGCGCGACCCCGGTCTTTTGTGATATCCGCCCGGACACGCTCAATCTAGATGAGCGGCTGCTCGAAGGGCTGATCACACCGCGGACGCGGGCGATCCTGCCCGTCCACTACGCCGGCGTCGGCTGCGAAATGGACGCGATTCTAGAGATCGCCAAGCGCCACGGAATCGCCGTCGTTGAAGACAACGCCCACGGCCTCTTGGGTAAGTATAAGGGCAAGAATCTCGGCACGTTCGGCTGTCTTGCTACCCAAAGCTTCCACGAGACAAAGAACTTCACCTGCGGGGAAGGGGGAGCGCTCCTGATCAACGATCCCCAGTACGTCGAGCGGGCCGAGATCATCCGTGAGAAGGGGACCAACCGGAGTCGCTTCTTCCGCGGTCAGGTTGACAAGTACACCTGGGTCGACGTTGGCTCGAGCTATCTGCCGTCAGACTTGCTTGCCGCCTTCTTGTATGGTCAGCTCGAAGCGCGGGAGCAGATCCAGAGCAAGCGAAAGCGGATCTGGGAATACTATCACGAGCATTTACGTGATTGGGCCGATAAGGCGGGGGTTCGCCAGCCAATCATTCCGGATCACTGCGAGCAGCCTTACCACATGTACTACGTGCTCATGCCGTCGCTGGCCGAACGCCAGGCGCTGATCGAGCATCTGAAGGGGCGCGGTATTCTTAGCGTCTTCCACTACCTTCCGCTCCATCTCTCGGACATGGGCCAAAAGTTTGGCGGCAAGGTAGGAGATTGCCCGGTGACCGAGGACGTGAGTGATCGACTGTTGCGTCTACCTTTCTACAACGATTTGACTGAAGAAGAACAGGCATACGTCGTCGCGGAGATTGGAAGCTTCTCTACCTCCTGGGAGGATACAAGCCGCCATGCCTACGCCGTCAACCCGCACTAGCTACGATCCACTTTATTTTGCCTCGCTCTACGCCATCGAGGACCGTCACTTCTGGTTCCAAGGTCGGAACCGCATCATTGGCATACTTGTCAAACAGGAGGTCGCTCGCCTAACCTCAGATTATCGGGTGCTGGAAGTCGGGTGTGGGACGGGCAACGTGCTTCGTATTCTGCGGCAGGTCTGTACGCATGGCCACGTCATCGGCATGGACCTCTTCGGTGAGGGACTTCAATTCGCACGCAGACGTGCGAATTGCTCGCTGGTCCAAGGTGATATCCATCTGCCGCCGTTTGGAGTGCAGTTCGAGCTCGTCTGTCTCTTTGACGTACTCGAGCATCTTCCGGACGATCGACAGATTTTGCGCGGCCTCTGGGCGATGCTTGTCCCGGGGGGAGCGCTTTTCTTGACTGTGCCAGCCGATCCATCGCTCTGGAGCTACTTCGACGAAGAGTCGCACCACTGCCGTCGCTACGTGCGCTTGGACTTGGAGCGTAAGCTGGTTGACACCGGCTTCCAGGTCGAGTACCTCACGCCGTGGATGACCACCATCTTTCCACTGGTTTGGCTCGGCCGGCGTGTCGCTGGTCTGATCGACCGACAACCGGCCGATGCTCCGGGGCGCGCCCAATCTCTCACGATGAGGGAGCTGCGCATCATACCCGTCGCGAACGATATCCTTTCTTTCTTGGTGAACCGAGAGGCGTACTTCGTTGCTCGCCGTCGTCAACTTCCGATCGGTACGTCCTTGCTGGCAATTGCTCGCAAGGGCTGAAGGAGAGTCATGATTGGTCAAGAGGCGGTCAACATATCGTGGCGTTGTTCCTCTCAGAGCCTCCGATCACAACTCAACCCAAATGCAACGAATTTTTTATTAAACTCCGATTAAATCTTTATTAAATGGAGTTAATATGGAGTTGTGTCCGATATTGAGTGCGCGAAAGTATCACGCGAGGGGACGCTATGCGATCGTTTCGCCAATTCCTGCCGGTCCTGGTCCTCCCTGGCATAGTCTTTCTCTTCGCGTTCAGTCTGGCACTTGGGAAATGGTTCGCCGAGGTGTCCCCCTGGCCGCTGGCTCAGCCCGCCCAGGCCTTGACACTCTCCTCACCGTGTGATCCCACGATCAATCCGATTGTCTGTGAAAACCAACTACCCGGCAATCCCCCGAGCCAGTGGGCGATTCAGGGGGCTGGGGATCCGAGTATTCAGGGGTTTGCCACCGACATCAGTGTGAACCAGGGGGACACGGTCACCTTCAAGATCAACACCACCGCGATCACCTACACTCTTACGATTTATCGGCTGGGTTATTACGGTGGCATGGGTGCCCGTCAGATCGCCACCGTTAAGCCCTCGGTGCCCCTGCCCCAATCCCAGCCGGCCTGCCTGACTGATGCAACGACCGGTCTGATCGACTGTGGGAACTGGGCGCCCTCGGCGTCCTGGACAGTGCCGCTGACCGCGACCTCCGGCATCTACTTCGCCAAGCTGGTGCGGCCTGACACCGAGGGAGCCAGCCACATCTTTTTCGTCGTGCGCAACGATGCGGGGCGTTCGCCCCTGCTCTTCCAAACCTCTGATACTACCTGGCAAGCCTACAACAACTATGGCGGCAATAGTCTGTATGAGGGATTACCGGCTGGTCGCGCGTACAAAGTCAGCTACAATCGACCCTTCAATGACGCCGCGGTAGACCCTAACGTCCCCACGGCGATCTCCTGGGTCTTCAACAGTGAATACCCAATGGTCCGCTGGCTGGAAGCCAATGGCTATAACGTCAGCTACTTTACTGGCGTCGACAGTGAGCGGTATGGTAGCTTGCTCAAGAATCACAAGGTCTTCTTGTCGGTCGGTCACGACGAGTACTGGTCCGGCGGGCAACGCGCAAGCATGGAAGCGGCCCGCGCGGCCGGCGTCAACCTGGCTTTCTTCAGCGGCGATCAGGGCGTCTGGAAAACCCGCTGGGAGAAGAGCATCGACGGGTCGGGCACTCCTTATCGCACCTTAGTCTGCTACAAGGAAACTTTTTCTCTCCAGCCGCTCGATCCCTTGGACCCACCGATCTGGACTGGGACCTGGCGGGATCCCCGCTTCAGCCCCCCGGCCGATGGCGGCCGTCCGGAAAACGCGTTGAGCGGATCAATCTACACAGTGAATGGCCCTGACTTTGAGTATCTCACCGTGCCGAGCAACTTTAGCCAGCTTCGCTTTTGGCGCAACACCGCCATCGCGAGGCTGGCCGCCAATCAGACCTACACCTTCCCCTATGCGATCTTGGGCTACGAGTGGGATGAAGATTTGGACAACAGGTTTCGGCCCGCGGGTGTCGTTGACCTGTCGTCAACGACGGTCAACGTGCAACAGCGCGTCGTCGACTACGGCGCGACTTTTCGTTCCGGGGTTGCAACCCATAGACTGACGCTCTATCGCTCGAGCAGTGGTGCGCTTGTGTTCAACGCGGGCACGGTGCAGTGGTCCTGGGGCTTGGATGCCAATCACGACAATCCCCTGGGCGTGCCCACGGGCACTGACGTCAATCTCCAGCAAGCCACGGTTAACTTGCTAGCCGATATGGGCGTGCAGCCCGCCACGCTCCAGCCCGGTCTCGTCCCGGCCGCCCCTTCAACCGACACCACCCCACCGACCTCGACCATCACCTCTCCAGTGAACGGTGCGATCGTGCCGAATAACACCGTGACGATCACCGGGACCGCCACCGATAGCGGGGGCGGCGTGGTAGCGGGGGTGGAGGTCTCGGTCGATGGTGGAGCAACCTGGCATCGAGCTAGGGGGACAACGAATTGGAGTTATAGCTGGATCCCGAGCGTACTGGGACCGGTGACACTGCGCAGCCGAGCCACCGACGATAGTGGAAATATTGAGACGCCCGCGGCCGGCCTCACGGTCACCGTCGTCCAGCGGGCTTGTCCGTGCAGTATTTGGAGCAACGCGGCCACGCCCGCCGAGGCCTCGCGTAACGACCCCAACGCCATCGAGGTGGGAGTGAAGTTCCGCTCGGACGTGAATGGCTTGATCACCGGACTGCGTTTTTACAAGGGGCCGGCGAACACCGGAACCCACGTCGGGCATTTGTGGACCAGCAACGGCGTCCTCTTGGCCAGCGCCACCTTCACCAACGAGACCGCGACCGGTTGGCAGCAGGTCAATTTTGCGGCCCCGGTGCCGATTATCGCGAACACGACCTACGTCGCCTCCTATCACACCGACGTCGGTGGCTTCGCCGCCAACCTGGATTACTTCACAACTGCTGGGGTCAATTGGCCGCCGCTCCACGCGCTGCAGAATGGGGTTGATGGACCCAACGGCGTCGAAGTCTACAGTACTGTCGGCACCTTCCCCACGCAAACATACCAGGCAACCAATTACTGGGTCGACGTCGTTTTCACTCCAGACTCAACTGGATCAGGTACTCCAACGGCGACCCCGACAGCCACGCTGACCAGCACACTGACACCGACCGCGACGGCTACCTCGACCAATAGTCCGACGGCGACCCCGACCAGCACACCAACGCCAACCGCGACGAGCAGCCCCACGCCGACCGCGACCAGTTCGTCGGCTTCCAGAGGCGTTGGCCATTACATCCAGAGCGCTCTCTCCTTCACTGCTAATCCGGTTAGTAGCCAGACCGCGAGCTTCGGCAATGCGGTCACGAGTGGCGACCTGATCGTGGTCGCGGTTGCCCCCTGGAACAGCAGCGATATCGAGGCGGTCAGTAGCGTCACGGATAGCGCTGGCAACCCTTACAGCAAGGCAGTCGAGGATCCCTCAGTGCCCGAGGGAGCGGTCCAGCCCTTGAGCATCTGGTATGCCCCGAACGTGGTTGGTGGGACAAACTTCACCGTCACCGTCACCTTGCAGAATCCGGGGGCAGTGAGCGTGGCGATTCACGAATACGGAGGGCTGGCAGCAAGCAACGTCGTCGATCAGGTGGGGCACGCCAATGGCAATGGCAGCCAGGCCACGGCGACTTTGAGCGCCGCGACCAGCCAGGCAAATGACTTGCTCTTCAGCGCCTCGACCTTTACCGATGTGAGTGTCGTCTCGGCGACTGCTGGTTCCAACTACACCCTGCGCCAGAGCCAGCCCAATGACCTTTGCTGCGACGCTCTCTTTACCGAGGACCAGGCAGTAAACGTGACGGGCCAGTATACGGCCACTTTTTCCTATCCCCAGGCGGTGAACTACCGCGTGGCCGTGGTCGCCTTCCGCAGCGCCGGGTCATAATTAACGTCGACGAGCAGCGCTACTCTGACCCTAGAGCGTGGGGCGGGGAGATTGAACCAACGGGCGTGCTGGCTTCGCCCCCTCCCTTTGGGAGAGAAGATCGTACGTTCGTCAGTTCAACTGTGCCACCCCCGCTGGTCATCGCCAGTCTTGACTGATCATTCTCCCGTGACGTTTGGAGGAAAATCCTTGCGCATTGGCATTGACGTTCGCTATCTCTCGCATGGTCTGGTTGGCGGCGTCCACACCTACGTGGCCCAATTCGTCCCGGAGCTGATCGAGCTCGCCCGTGAGCACCAGATCTTTCTCTACGCGGATACCAAGCGGCCTCTCGAGCTCCAGGATCTGCCGAGCCACGTGACGGTCCGCTATCTCCCCTATCGCACTCCCCTATCGAGCGTCGCCAATGATTTCTTCATGTGGCGGACGATGGAGCGAGATCACCTGGACGTCGCCCACTTTCCAACGAATTATGGCTTCGGTCCGGCGAGCGCGCGAACAGTGATTACCCTCCACGATGAGCTCAACATTCTGCCTCTGCCGCAGATCATTCGCGGGATCTCTTACGGCTGGGGGAAGCGGCGGCCGCGCACGCTGGCCATGCTGGCCTACTTGCATTACTGCAGTCGACTAGCGCTGACCAGGGCGAGCCTGTTGCTCACGGTGTCGGATTACTCGCGGCAGAAGATCGCCCAGCACAGTAACTTTTCTGCCGAGCGCATCTGGATCGTGCCGAACGCTCCAGCGCCGGTGATCCGTCGGATTGAAGATCCGACGGTGCTGGCGGAGGTGTGCCAACGCCATGGTCTCAGTCAGCCCTTCGTCCTGGCCGATGCGTTGAAGAACCCGGGAGTTTTGGTGGAAGCCTGGCGACGGCTTCCACCGGAGATCCGCAAGGATAAGAAGATCGTCTTTTTCTCGCGGCGCCTGGATCTCTTGCCGATCGTTCACGAGGCGGTGACGAATGGTGATGCGCAGCTACTGCTACGACCGTCTACCGAGGATCTGGTCGCGCTCTACAGCAGTGCCGAGGCATTCGTTTTCCCGTCTTTCTTCGAGGGCTTTGGCTTGCCGGCGATCGAGGCGATGACCTGCGGTGCGCCAGTGATCGCTTCGAACCGCGGCTCAATTCCCGAGGTCGTCGGCGACGCCGCCCTGCTTGCCGACGCGACCGACGCGGCGACCCTGGCTCGGCACCTTGCGCTCGTGCTCGGGGATCGCTGCGCCGCCCAAAAGCTTCGCGAAAAAGGCTTCGCCCGCGCCGCCGAGTTTTCCTGGCGACGGAGCGCGCAGCGCATCCTGGAAAGCTACGAGGCAGTCGTTGCCGCGAAGTGAAATCTCTCTGATTTCAAACGTCAATTTCAGATGTCAACTTCTGGGAGAAGAGCAGGTGATCGTTGATCTTGGCTGTGGTCGCAACAAGCGGGGAGACGTTGGTATCGACGTCGTCGGGCCACCGACGACCAAGGCGGACTACGTCTGCAACCTTGGTTTCGAGCCGATTCCGCTCCCCAATGACGTGGCGGACCGGGTGGTAGCCTTTGACTTCATGGAGCACGTCCCCTTTTGCGTCTGGACCGACGCCGGGCACCGGCGCACACCAGTAATCTCGCTTGTGAACGAGATCTGGCGCATTCTCAAGCACGGTGGCGAGTTTGAGATGCGTTCGCCGGCGTATCCGATGGTCGAAGCGTTCCGGGATCCGACCCATGTCAGCTTCTGGACACTCGAGACCCTCCGCTATTTTACCAATGGCTATGGCTCTTTCTTGACCGAAGCCTATGGCATCACCGCGCGCTTCCGGATCGTCGAGAACAAAATGGATGGCTCTCACTTGCATGCGGTCTTGCAGGCGATCAAGGATCCTAACGCTTTTCTGGACGAGCTACCATGGAGCGCCGAGATGGATACCCCGAAGCTGGTGCTGAGCGACGAGCAGGAGCGTCTCGTTTGGGCACTTCAGGAAAACAACGATCAGCTCGAAGCGATCGTTCGGGACAAAGACAAGATCATTACCCTGCTCGAGCGACTACTCGAGGAAAAGAATCAAGAGATCCACCGCCTCCGGAATCCATTACTCGTGCGGCTTTATCGGAAAACACGGCGGATAGTTCGTGACGTCGCCCGACGCAATAACCGGCACTAAAGAATAAATCCAGTCAGATGACTGAGGATGGCGGTTCGAGAAGGGATCAGCATGACACGTGGCAAAGCTCACCGTGGAACTACTTTAAAATCGGAGACAACTGCAGGCTAAATGCCTGGCTGTAGTCACCAATCTTGACGGCGGTATCGGTCACGGTGCTGGGTAGGGTCGTGAGGTCTAAGGTTAGATTTCCTGCCCCATCGGCCGTCAGGGTGCTCTGGACCTTCGTGAGATTGCCGGGATCGTCGAACTCCCAGAGCTCGACCGGGTAGGACTGGTTCGGAGTGAAACCACCAATGGTGACCGTTCCCGAGAGCTGTCCCCAGGCGATATTGTTCACCACGTTATACCAGGTGTGGTTCTTGTTCTGAATCCAGAGGTGAGCTCGCCCGTTGACAAGGTCTTTCTGGCCGACGACCCGGACGTTCGCTCCGGTCGCCACCGCTCCGGCGTCCTGATAATGTCCGTTGGCGAGGGGAATACTATTCAGGAAGTCATGGACAGGTAGATACTGAAAGTAGAGATTGTTCTTGGCGATGTCGTCGGTGTAGAACTCCAGATCGTACATGCCACCGGAGTCGAGCTGGGCCCAGGTAAGATTGTGTAGCCAGACCCCGTGAATATCGTTCGCGAGTAGCGGATCCTCTTGCGAGTTGGAGGTTTCGATGCCGGTCTCGCCGCGAATGACTGGTTTGCCGACCTTGAAGCTACGAACGTACTGATCAACATTGATGTACAGGCTCGCAGCATCGTGCTCGTCGACCGGTACGGGACTCGTGTCGGTGTAGGCATGAACGTCGGCGTAGTCGGGATTCGGATAGCTCGCATTGTTCCACAAAGTCGACGCTGGGAAGCTAGTCCAGAATGAGGTCGAGACCATGTGGTTGTGGTCCCACTGGTGCATGAAGCCAGCGAGCTTGTTAACCTGGTCGAAGGCTTTCGTGTCAGAGGGATTTCCCTCGTTATCGACCTCCCAAGACTGGACCGCAGTGGAATAGCCCCAACGGGCGGCCAGGTAACGGTAGAAGTAGTAGTGGAGCTGGCGAACCTTTTGCCCATCCTGGGAATAGAAGTTATCGTCTCCACCACTCGGGTTCATGGTACCATCGCCATTGATGAAATCCCAGACGCGATCCTGCTTCTCGAGAGTGACGAGCTTGAAATAGACGCCTTGCTGTGCCGCCTGATCGAGCACGTAATCCCAATCCCAGGAGCGGAGCTGATTATAGTCTTCGTGAACGTTCCCCTGACTCTTCATCAGCAGGTTGGGGCCGTAGGTGCCGTCGGGCAACTGCTCTTGCAGGGTGATCTGGGCAACGTGCGCCTGGCCGGTATTCGTGTTGTCGAGCATGAGGTACAGATTATTCAAGAAATATTGCGTTGAACCGGTCGTGAAGGTCCCCTGAACGGTTGTCCAGTCACTCCACGTTGAACTGGAGTTGGCAAGGTAGGGGACAAGGTTGGGCGATGCAGCAAGGTCATCGGGGCAGTTATTCGGCCAGGCTCCCGGGAAGCCTTGCTTGATCGTGAGGCCATAATTGGGATTACTCGTGATTCGGGGACCGGTCACATTCGCGGTCTGGGCAGTGACCTTCATGAGATAGGTCGTGTTCGGCTTGACGGCGATTGGCCCCTGCCAGAATCCGTCGAAAATGCACGTGCGCGTGGTACTGACAACGCCTTGAGTCAGGTCATAGACGTAATCGTAGCCGGAGCCGGCGGGGCCGACCCAAAGACCGGGATCGGGCATGTAGCTAGCGTAGGCCGGGCCCTGGTACCACGCCCACGGTCCCCACGAGCTACCGGCAACGTCGGTGCCGTCCATCCAGACCCGGAGGAGCTGAATGCCGTTGGCAGAATCGGTGGCCAGTTGTTTCGCCGCGTCATAGGTGAAATTGGATAAGCTGAAAGACGTACCGGTTCCGAGGCCGACGAAAGGTGTGCCATCGCTGAAGACCAGGTAACGCGGATCGGTCGTGCTCGCCTGGACGAATCCGTGGTTGTTAACCTGAGCTGGACCAACATCAAAGCTGTAGATCGACGTTGAAACCCACGTCGTGCAAGGGTTTATGCCGAGCGTGCAAATCGAGGCATCCTGAGCTTGGACCTGATACTGCCAGGTGCCCTTGAGCTTCGGCGCGAAGCGAATTTTCCAGACCGGTTGACCGTTTGGATAGAGCCATTCCTGACCACCAATCTGCTGGCGCTGATAATCCTGGTAGAGGAAGCCCGGCTGGACAATCGCTTGCGACCAGTCGCTTTGCCCGGGCGGGAGGAAAAGCGCTTGCACGGAAATGCCGATCCCCGGTTGGAGGCCCGGTGCACCGACCGGATCATACGGAAATTGAAGATTCGTCGCGACGGTGTTGTTGACGTTGAAGGTCAGCTCGAACTTGCTGTACAGGGGAATCGAGGTGGCGTTCGCCGTCAGACCAGAAATCGAAAGACTGCTCGCCGCGGTTGCCACGGCTGGTGCGGCGAGGTTGCCCTGGGTTAATGAGGTGAGGAGCGCCAGAGCCATCAGCATCAGGTTGAGACGTCCCACCGGCTTGCTGACAATTCGTCGAAACTTCAGTAACCAGTTCACTTGACTGTCGACCTTCCTTCCGCGCCCATACTATCGCGGCGAGCGGTCGAAAGTCTACCCTACTTAGAGCTCCCTATTATGGGAAATTCGTACCAGCCTATGAGCATTCCTCGACCGGGAGAACTGACGGAATATGCGCATCTTGCTGCTTACTCAAGTGGTACCGTATCCGCCGGATAGCGGTCCGAAGATCAAAACCTATAACGTCCTGCGCTACCTGGCCCAACGCCACGAGATCCACTTGGTCTCGTTCGTTCGCTCGGCAGCGGAGGATACGAACGCGCGAGCCCTTCGGCGCTATTGCCACGGGGTGACGACGGTGCCGCTCCGCCGGTCTCGGCTCCTCGACCTCGGCTACCTTACCCGAAGCCTGCTGAGCGGGCGACCGTTTCTGATCGAGCGCGACGATCGCGTGACCATGCGCCGCGCCTTGGACGACCTGCTCAACCGAGAGCATTTCGATGCTGTTCACGCCGATCAACTGTCGATGGCGCAGTTTGCCGTGGATCTCCCGGTGCGGTTGCGCGTCCTCGACGAGCACAACGCGGTCTGGACGATCGTCCGGCGGGCGGCCCAGCGCTCGGATTGGGGCCCCAAGCGTCTGGCCGCGGAGATCGAGTGGCGTAAGCTTCGGGCGTACGAAGAAACGATCTGCCAGCGCTTCGATCGGGTGACCGTCGTTAGCACCGAGGATCGCGCCGCGCTGGAGAGTCCGGGCGGGCCACCACTCCGGGCCAAGGTGATTCCGATCGCCGTCGATACCGAGGAGCTGGCTTTTCAGCCGCGTCCGGCCGAAGCGCGGCGTATCCTGAGTGTCGCGACGATGTTCTATCCTCCGAACGTCGAGGGAGTCTACTGGTTTGCGACCGAGGTCTTCCCGTTGATTCGGCAGGCGGCGCCCGGGGTCGAGTTCGACGTCGTCGGGAGTCGTCCGCCCGCCAAGGTGACTCAGCTCGCGACCCCGGGCAGCGGCATCAATGTGCTGGGCTACGTGGCAGATCTCGAGCCCTTCCTGCGTCAGAGCGCGGTTCTGGTCGTTCCGGTTCACTCCGGCAGCGGCATGCGGGTGAAAATCCTGGAAGCGTTTGCTCGGGGGATTCCGATCGTCTCGACGACAATTGGGATGGAAGGGATCGCTGCCCAACCCGAACAACATCTCTTGGTTGCTGATAACCCGCGCGACTTTGCCGCGGCGGTTATTCGACTGCTCCGGGATTCCGCGCTGGGGACTCGCCTCGCTCGGGCAGGGCGCGACCTCGTCGCATCCCAATACGATTGGCGAACCGCGCTCTCCGGACTCGACGAGATTTATCCGGTTGATTCCTCTCACCCTAACCCTCTTCCGGAGGGAGAGGAAATGGGGGGATTCATCCAGCGAGTAAAAGGACTTCCGGATAGAGAGCGATGAGAATCCTTTTTATCACTCCCTACGTCCCCTCACCGATTCGAGTCCGGCCGTACCATTTGATTCGTCAGCTCGCGCGCAGTCACGAGGTGGTCGTTTTGACGCTCTGGCAGCACGAGCGGGAGCAAGAAGATCTCAATGCGCTGGGATCATTGTGCTCGGTCGTTGGGGTTCGCTTGAGCCGCGCCCGGGCCGTGGCAAACTGCCTGCGAGCGCTGCCGAGCCGGATGCCTTTACAAGGGGCATATTGTCAGTCAAAAGAGCTCGTGCGCCTCGTCCGAGGCGCGCTGGGTGAGCCACGTGTTGCTGGAAATATCGCGGGCCAGCCTTTACCTGCCGCTCTCCGGGGTCCTTTTGACGTGGTCCACGTCGAGCATCTACGGGCGGGGTACGTGGCGTCGGAGATTCCTCGCCACGTCCCAACGGTTTTCGACTCGGTTGATAGCATCTCGCTGCTCTTTGAGCGCACGAGTCGTCTCAGTCACAGCCGCCGTCAGCGGTTTCTCGCGAGGTTCGAGCTACCCCGGACCCGAGCCTACGAAGCAGAGCTCGTCCAGCGATTCGACCGCATCGCGGTCACCTCACCCGAAGATGCCGACGCATTACGCGCCCTGTCGGGAACGGACCGCATCGCGGTCGTGCCGAACGGCGTCGATCTGGCTTACTTCCAGCCACGGCGGGACTCGGCTGAGCCGGCGACGCTGGTTTTATCCGGCAAGATGTCGTACCATGCGAACGTCACCGCCGCCTTGCATTTCCAGGCACGCATCTTCCCCCTGATCAAGCAGCAGTGCCCGGACGTTCGATTCCAGATCGTTGGCAGCGATCCCCCGAGCGCCGTGCAGGCGTTGACTGGTGATCCGGCGATTTCGGTCACCGGGTACGTTCCGGACATGCGTGATTATCTGGGACGAGCGACGGTGGTGATCTGTCCGGTGACGGTGAAGGTAGGAATCCAGAATAAAGTGCTCGAGGCCATGGCAATGGGCGTTCCAGTCGTTTGCACCCGGGAAGGTTTCGCCGGTCTTCAGGCGCAGCCCGGGCAGGATCTGCTGGTTGCCGATACGCCATCCGAGTTCGCCGCGCACGTTTGCCGTCTCCTCGGCGACGCCGACCTTCGCAGCCAGCTTGGACAGGCAGGGCGACGTTACGTCGAGAACTACCATCAGTGGAACCTCGCGGCCCGACGGATCGCAGATCTGTATCAAGACGCGATTGAGCAGCATAAGCGGCGCTCAGCCACGGACTCGGTCACCACGGCAGATGAAAACGGCAAGTAGCCCTTACCTTAATCCTTTCCCTCTGGAAGAGGGAATTTCCGGGGAGCTACACTTTCAAACAACCCGATTACCACCCCTTGTCAATAATTCCTCAATCATTCTTCCCACTAGATGCCGTACGATACTCTGGTTGGGGGCTTTGCCGCGATAAGGAGGTCTGATGCTCATTGCCCGTGCACCGTTTCGAATCAGTTTTGCTGGCGGTGGGACCGATCTGCCCGCCTATTATGAGCAATTCGGAGGGTGCGTCGTCTCGACAACCATTGATAAGTACGTCTACGTTCACATTGGTCCCAATGGCACCAATGGCGCTCAAATTACGTCCGCCGATTACCATACCTTCTACCGCTACCAGGGCGGGACGACAGCGGATTGGAATGGAGAGCTCGCGCTGCCCCGGGCCGTGCTCCACGAAATGGAGGTCGATGAGGGTATCGCACTCTTTCTCGCCTCGGAAGTACCACCGGGGACGGGCCTGGGCTCTTCGAGCGCGCTTGCCGTCGCCATGGTCCAGGCAATTGCCGCGTGGCAGGGGCGCTCACTATCCCGCCAGGCGATCGCCGAGCTGGCATGCCGGGTGGAGCTGCAGAAATTGCAGGCCCCGATCGGTAAGCAGGATCAGTTTGCCGCGGCTTTCGGGGGACTGAATGCGATCTCGTTCACTCGGAATGGTGTCACAGTTGAGCCAATTCGGGTATCGTCGAGCGTTCGCGAGCAATTGGAACGCCGTCTGATGCTCTTTTTCACCGGCACGGCGCACAACTCAGCCGTGATCCTGAAGGAGCAACAGCGCGCGAGCGCAGCGGGGAGCCCGTCGACGATCCAAGGTCTGCACCGAATCAAAGCAGCGGCCGCCGCTTGCCGCGCGTGTCTCGAATCCGGTGACCTTGACGGCATCGGCCTCCTCCTCGACGAGGGGTGGCGGGAAAAGCGTAAGCTAGTCGCGGGTATCACGAACCAACGGATCGACGAGGTCTACGAGCTCGCTCGCGACGTTGGCGCTCTCGGCGGAAAGATTACTGGAGCCGGCGGAGGGGGGTTTCTCCTTCTCTATTGCCACGAAGTCTATCAGGAAGCGCTGACCGAAGAGATGGAAAAGCGGGGCCTTCGGCGCATGGACTTTCATTTCGATCAGCAAGGTGTCACTTTACAGCACGTTGCTTGGAACGGTGTAACTCGATCGGATGGGATTGCCGCGAAGCCCGAAGTGACGCAGGTTGCGTTTACGTAAAAGTGTCCTTCGGGGAAAATGGCAGCGGCGTTTTAGGGATTGGCTCGGGTCATGCAAAAGCTCGTATTCGTGGTGGTGATCCTTCTGGTCAGCTTGGGAGCCGGGATGATGCTGCCGACACTTCTCTCTCCTCCCCCCCCGGCCGTGGCATCGTTGCCTGGAGCATCTTCATCCATTACGCTTGCGATCTCGCCGTCACCTTCACCATCAGCAAGTCCAACCGACACTCCGACCGCTAGTCCAACGAGCACTTCGTCGCCCACGCCCACTCCTGTCCCGGAATCGGGAAGCTCGCTGAGCTCATCCATGGCTACGCCAGTAGATCTGGCCTTGCGGCCCACGGCGACAAGTCCGCCGCGGTTGACGCCGACGCCGACGTTTACGCCAACGCCAACCGCTACTGTTCCACCGACGGCGACGTTTGTGCCTACTGCGATGGAGCAGCCGGCACCGGTGATGCCAGCGCAACCGGTGCGGCTGAGCATCCCACCAACGGCGACGCCAATTCCGCCAACGCCAACCAAGACCCCGCTGCCCACGTCGACGCCGACGCCAGCCTTCGATTACGTGGTCGTTTCTCTCAAGGAGATTCCTAACCCTACACCCCGAAGCATCGCTTACATCCGGGGCAAGCTCATCGATCGCAATGGCAACCTCGTGAAAGGGGCGCAGTTCCAGATTCAATCCGATGGGGTTCCGGTTTTCACCGCAATCGAGCCGTTAACACCGGGAGACGGCACCGTTGAATTTCCGGTCACGGCCGGTCGATTCTTCGTGCAAGTCGTGGGAGGACGGTCCGAACAGGCTGGCTGGATGGTGACTGGCCAAGCTGGCCAGGCCACGATGTCGGATTGGGAGTTTGTCTTCCAGACGACTCACTGAGAGTAAGATTCCAATTTTCTCCACTTTTTTTCATCTCATAATTCAACCGAATGGCACCTGCTACGGTCCAGGACAACGCTAATATAGAATTGAATCTCCAGATCGACCTTGGATTCGGTCGAGAAAGCAGGCGGAAGGTGGTACCGACGGACTTGATCGTCGCTGATGTCGAAGTCTTTATCCAAGATTACGTGCACGCCTTGACGACTGCTTTGAGCAGGCTGGATCTCGAGAGGGTCATCGAGATCATTGACTGCCTCTGGCAAGCATATCAGCGAGACCAACAAGTCTTCTTCTTGGGAAACGGTGGGAGCGCGACCACCGCGTCGCACATTGTCACTGATCTCACGAAAGGGGCGCTTGGGCACCGGGGTGATGCTCCAGCCCGACCAGTTCGCGCTTTCTCGCTCACTGACAACCTGTCGTTGATCACGGCTTGGGCCAACGACGTTGGTTACGAAAATATCTTTGTTGGTCAGTTGCGGCCGTATCTCCGCTCGAGTGACGTCGTTGTTGGTATCTCGGCAAGCGGGAACTCTGAAAACGTGATTCGAGCGATCTGCTATGGACGCGAGATTGGCGCGACGACGATTGCCTTCACCGGTTTCGATGGTGGTGTCGCGGCAAAATGTGCTGACTTGAGTATCGTCATCGAGAGCGATCACTACGGCGTGATCGAAGATGCCCATCTCCAGCTTGGTCATATGATCTGTTATTACTTTCGAAAGCGGATTCTTGACCATCTTGCTACTCAGACACGCGGATAGTCAGGACGAGGAGGATTTTCACGTGCCGATGCGCTCACAGCCGCCAGCCATTGATGAAGCCGTCGTTCGGGCAGAACCGGGGCACGAAGCGGTTCGTCTGATGACGGCACCCGTGGAAGGGTGGCTTGCTTCTCGGGGGAGCGTGATTACCGAAGTCCGCTGCGACTGTCAGGTTCACCAAGGGAGGGTCATTACCCGTCTCTGGGAGGGGAAGGATAGCTACTGGCTCTGGAACGAGTCGGTGGCAACCTTCCACATCCAGCCGGGGAGAGGACGCATCGACGTCTATCCGGAGTTCGGGGCGGATGAACAGACAATCGCGAACGTGCTTAGAATGGTTTCAGGCTGGCTCGATCCAGCCGTTCATGGAAGCTACGGCGTCGGTTGTCCACACGTCGAGCGCGAGTTGTGGGGTTATCCATCGTGTGATCTAGTCACCTCTGAACGCATGATGACCAAAGTCTCAACGAGAGTAGCAGAGAGAGATCAACTCAAGGATGATGGTCAGAGACCAGCTGTTCGGTATAATGCCAACGTAGGGACAGGATAGGCCAAGTGATTGGTCGGCATCCTTTCTCAACTGGTCACCCACTTCTTCGCATTCGGGCGTGTCGACAAAGTAACGGAGACCAGGGCACCTCGCGCACATCAATCGTCGCCACACGTGGTGGTCAAGGGCCTCAACCAATGTACAACGCGGGATACACTCCGGAGAGACCATTCTGCCCTATGGTAGAGCCATACCGTAATCTACGCCAATGAAGCCAACTAATCTGTCTGAAATAGAGCGGGCCAATCGCGGTCAAGTTCGTGACACAGGAGAACTCGGAATGGCCATCAGTCGGCGACAGTTCGTTATCAATGAGTCGGTCGTATACGCGGAGCTCGAAGGTGAAGCGGTTCTGCTCAACGTCGAGACCGGAGTTTACTTCGGACTGAATGGGATTGCGACGGACATCTGGAAGCTATTTGAGCGAGGCGCCTCGCCAGAGGAAATCGTCCACCAATTGGTCGAAGAGTACGACGTAGAGCCCGCCGTTGTTCAAGAGGATCTCGATCGATTCCTCGATTCCTTGAGAAGCCATGGACTGGTCCGTGATAGTGACTACCCGTAATTGAGAGTCTGATTAAGAGTCTGTGTCTGACTAAGAGTCTGTGATTGAGAATCTGATTGAGAGTCATTGTGGGATCACTGAATCACACCGAGTTTATCTCAACCAACGGTCGGGTTACGTCGCACGACGGGCCGCCATACTGGCATGACGTGTGTGGACGGATTGTCCATAGCGAAGTTCGTCTACCCCTCCCAGTGCTTACCCGTCGGCCACGGCTTCCCGACTGGACGATCCGGTACGGCTCTGGCGATCCTCGCCTGGCGATCGACGCGAGCCTGGTGTTCCGATCGATGGTCCGACCGGTTACCTCGCGCTCAGAGCGACTCGGTGTCGAAGTGACCGCTTACCGTGACGCGACCGGGCTTTGGTGGCATTCCGAAGCCATCGGGGCGTTCCACGTATCCCCGGACGAGCGGTCGGTGACAGTCTGGCCAGATGCCCGGGCAGACGAAGGCGCTCTTGGGGTCGTGCTGACCGCCCCGATCGCCGCCTTTGTCCTCTACCATCTGAACCTGCCAGCTCTCCATGCGAGCGCGGTGGCGACAGAGGGTGGAGCGATGGCCTTCTTGGGGAGCGCCGGGCGTGGAAAGTCGACGATGGCCGCCGCATTCGTTCGCCGTGGAGTCCCTCTGCTCGCGGATGACCTCCTGCCGTTGGAAGAGCAACCTGATGGCGTTTATGGGCAGCCCGGTCTGCCGTCGATGAAGGTGTGGGAACAAACTGCCGAGCATACTCTCGGCTTACAGCCTGATTCTTTGCCAAGCCTCGCCGCGTCGATGCCCAAGAAGCTGCTCTCGCTCGACGGCCAACCAACCCTGACCCGCGAGCCATCGCGTCTCCAGAGGATTTACCTGCTTGACCGGTACGATCCGGTCGGGACGGGGCGGGAAACCATCGAGATCATTCCTCTTGACCGCCGCGACAGCCTCACGACCATACTGGGACAGATCTCGTGTGCTCCGTTCCTCCGCGCGATCGATTACGCTCGGTACCTATCGCTTTTCGCGCGCCTCGTGGCTCAGACGCCAGTCCAGGTTCTGCGTTATCCAAGTGGATTTGACCATCAGAAAACCGTTTGCGCGCGATTGCTAGAGGATCTGGAGAAACGATGAGCGGACTAGCCGCGATCTTCCACCGGAATGGGCGACCGGTGGACCGAGAAAGCGTTGGAGCGATGTTAGCCGCCATTCCTCATCGAGGCCTCGACGGTTACGGCATGCGTCTGTGGAACCAGGTCGGACTGGGGCACGCCAAAGCGGCCGTGACTCACGAGGAGGAGGATGAGCAGCAACCGCTGGTTAGCTCCCGGAGCAATTGCGCGGTGATTGCCGACGCGCGTCTCGACAACCGATCAGAGCTTCTGGCGACTTTGCCCGATTCGCCGCCGACGGCCGCGAGTGACGCGGAGCTGATTCTCCGTGCCTACGAAGCCTGGGGGCTCGATGCGCCAGCCCGTCTCCTTGGCGACTTTGCCTTTATCATCTGGGATGCCCGGCGTCAGCGCATCGTGTGCGCACGAGATACCAGCGGGCAGCGATCGCTGTACTATCGGATAGACCGTCGCACCTTCGTCGCGGCTTCGGAGATTCATCAGCTCTTCCAGGATCCTTCCGTTCCGATCGCTCCGAATGAAGAGCGCATTCGCGACTACCTCGTGCCTTATGCTGCGATGCGCAACCAGGAAGAGATCCATGCGACCTTCTATGAGAAGATTTATGCCGTGCCGGCCGGCCACGTGGTGGTGGTCGATGCCCGGTCGGAGCGGCGGCAGCGCTATTGGAACCTCCTACCTCCGCCCGAGCTCCATTGCACTTCGGACCACGAATATGCTGCCCACTTCGTCAACGTCCTCGGCGAAGCGCTGCGCGCCCGGCTGCGTAGCACTCGACGGGTTGGCGCGACGTTGAGTGGCGGGCTGGACTCTTCCTCGCTGGTCTGCCTGGCCCAGCATCTGTTCAGTCTGAAGCTTGCCGAGGACCATGGCTTCACCATCTTCAGTCTCCTGTTCGATAATCTCGACTGTGACGAACGGCCGTTCATCGAGGATATTCAGACCAAGTATGGGCTGAACGTGCAGTTCCTCCGGCTAATCGGGATTGGCCGAGATTTCGATCCCGCGCCCCAGGGGTTCATGCGGGCACCGCAGATGCCGGTCACCTCATTCGATGCCGTCCTCGCGGCAGCGAGCCAGCAGGACGTCCGAGTCCTCCTGACGGGCATCTTCGCCGATAACTGTTTTCCATGGACCTGGCTGTACTTTTCGTCGCTGCTTCGACGAGGTCGCTTCACCGAGTTCTTGCGGTACCTTCGGCGCTATCGACTTCAGTCGGGCGAGCGTCTCAGTAAGATCGCACTGTTGTACTGCCTGGTCCCACTCCTGCCTCTCGATCTTCAGAAGGCCGTTCGGATTGCCTTCGCGCGCCGCGATTTCAACCGGGAACGCGACGCTCTCACTCCCTCCTGGATGCCAGGTCACTTGCGAACCGAGCTACTCCGGCGTCACTGGGCGCGTGTGCTGGAGACCGAGCGCACGCGCCGTTTCGCTGATGACCCGCACGAGCTGATCTACCGCAATCTGTATCCGCCCGAAGTCGCCCCGGTTTCGCTGGCGCATCCGGTGCAACTGGCGCAGCCGTTTGCTGACCGCCGCGTCCACCAGTTCATGCTTTCGATTCCACCGGAGCAGATCTTCGAGCCCCATCCATTCACCGGCGACTATTACGCCGGACACAAGGCGATCCTCCGTCGCGGAATGACGGGGATTCTTCCGGAGAGTATTCGGACTCGGACCCAAAAGACCCTTTTCACTTCGTACGTACTACGGCAGACGGAAGAGCAATGGGGCGATTACGCCGCGGCCTTCGGGCCGGGTGGGCGATCCGAGATCGCCGACCGTGGGTTCGTGCTCCCCGACCTCTTCTGGACCCGCCTGCAGCGCTTGCGCGCGGGTGACTTCTTTCCGGACGGCATGTATATCAATCGGATCTTGAACCTTGAGACCTGGCTACGCACATTTCGGTTGCCTCGAGACCAACAGGTGACTCTCCCATCAAGCACGAGTCTCACAGCTTACTGGGAATCCGAGACGACGAACAAAGTTCTCGCGGGTTCTCGTGGATAAACTGACGGGGCAATGCTGCTCTCCGACAGTGATTACAACTACGGACATCCAGCCTAGTCCCGTCCAAAGCTGGACCAAGACTAGGCCGAGCGTCGCCGAGCGGAAACGTTTAAGGGGTCAAGTATCGCTCGAGGAGGAGGTGAAAATAGTGAAGAAGACGTATGAAGCGCCGCGGCTAGCGGTGTATGGGAAGCTCGATGAGATCACCTTAGGGGTCGGCGGTACCGCCCCGGACATCCCGGGCATTCCCAACAACATCTGTGCGACCGGCACGGTGGTGAACACCTCGGGAAGCACGGTGACAATCACCTGTGCATCGACTTCCGGCTAGTCGCGCTCGGGCGTTTCCCGCGGGGGACGCCCGAGCCCGGCGGATGGGATGGTGACTGCTTCAATGCGGGGCCATCTCATCCGCCGGGCAATCTCTAGATAGGACAGCCCGCCTTAGCAGAGGATGACTGAGGTCCAGGTGCGAACGCTGATTCGGTTTGTTTCGGACGGGCAATTCGAGTGGCGCCTCTGGCTCATGCCACTCCTGGTGACCTGTGCCATTGTTCCGGTGACTTTGAGCTTGCCACTCGTTCAGCGCGATCTCATCGATAACGTGGTTCTCGCGCGGCAGCTCGATCGGCTTCTTCCCACCACGTCACTTTTCGCCGCACTGTGGATCCTGTCGGCAATTCTCCAGGTCGTCCTCGCCACCCTTCAAGGCTATCTTGATGAGCGTCTCACCATCCATTTACGACGTCGCCTCTTCGCTCATTGCGGAACGCTCTCGATCCCGCTCTGGCAGCGAGAGCAGGGCGGGCGGACAATGACGCTTTTTCTGAATGACGCTCCCAGTTGGGCGGCCTTTCTCGGCTCCAATCTGGTGAGTGCATTTGGGAGCTTGCTGACCATGCTCATCGGCGTGGTACTGATGTTCCGACTGAACGCGCAGCTCGCGTTGATCGCGGTCTGTTTTCCGGCGGTTGTCGGTGGCCTCGCTTGGATTGTCACCCGACCGCTTCGACAGGTGTCGCGCCGGGTTCGCGAGAAGACCGCCGACTTGAACGCCCAGCTCCAGGAAAACCTGAGCGGCTTGCGTGAAATTGCCGCGTTTGGTCAGGAACAGCGCTCTGGGCAGCTCTTCGCGGCGACGATGACTGAGCTGCTGAGGCTCAAAATGCGCCTGGCCTTTGTCGGAGCGGCGATCGGTGGGGGGCAGAACCTGTTTTCTCTGGCGACGATGCTAGCGGTGATTGGCGTTGGCGGGTACCTGGTCATCATCGGCCAGACCACGCTTGGGACGCTCCTTGCCATTCAACAGCTCTTTGGCCAGATCTATGTCCCGGCGCGAAGCTTGCTCGGGATAGTCGTTGGTGCCCAGCAGGCACTCTCCGCCGCCGACCGGCTGCACGAATTCTTCGAACTTCAGCCGGCGGTGAAGGAGCGTGTCGGTGCCCGTGACTGTGGTCAAGCGATCGGCGCGGTCTGTTTCGACCGGGTTGACTTTGCCTATGAGCCCGGTCGCCCGGTCCTGCGTGACATCTCTTTTGTCGTGGAGCCCGGCGAAGTGATTGCGCTGGTCGGGCCAAGCGGCGCCGGAAAAAGCACCCTTGCCAGTCTCATCGCTCGCTTTCGCGACCCCGACGACGGGCGGGTCCTTCTCGATGGCATGGACCTGCGTGATCTAACCCTAGAGAGTATCCGACGCCAGATTGCCTTCGTCTTCCAGGATCCGTTCCTGTTTGGGTCGAGTATTCGCGAGAACATCGCCTTGGGACGGAACGAGGCGAGTGAAGCAGAAATCATCAGGGCAGCACAGGCAGCGTGTGCCTGGGAGTTCATCGAGAAAATGCCCAAAGGGCTCGACACGATCGTTGGACCGCGGGGAAACCAGCTCTCCGAAGGCCAGAAACAGCGCGTGGCGATCGCCCGCGCCTTGTTACGAAACCCGCGCATTCTTATCCTTGACGAACCGACCTCCGCCCTTGACGCCCGCTCGGAACATCTCCTCGAGCAGGCGCTGGAAAACCTGATGCGCGGTCGGACTACTTTTATCATAGCGCACCGCTTGGCTACGATCAGTCGGGCAAACCGGATCCTCGTTCTCGACGAGGGCCGAGTAGTCGAACAGGGGACGCATGCCGAGCTTCTCGCTCGCCGAGGACTGTATCACGAACTTCATGAGCTACAGTTTGCCGCTCGCCATGGCGAATCCCCGCTTGCGCTGGTGGTGTCTGGTGACTGATTTGACAAGGAGACTCGGATGACTTTGCTTCAGGTCGGCGCAATCGATCAGTTGCCGGGAGAAAGCTCATTTGAGATTGCCGAGCGGTACTATCACGCCGGCCAGCTTGACCAGGCGGAGCCGCTCTTCCGGCAGGTGTTGAGAGAACAGCCGAATCACCCCCGAGCGCTGTACCGCCTGGGCAAGATCGCACTGGCAAGTAGCGTGCCGAGCCTGGCCGTCGGCTTAATCTCCCGAGCCCTCAGCTTCGCTCCGGACGACCCGTCGATCCGCAGAGCCTTTGGGGACGCCCTCCTTGCCTATGGAAAACCCAACGAGGCTGAGGCGGAGTTTCGGCGCGCGCTGGAGCTCGCACCGGATGATCCACGAATCTACGCCAGCCTGAGCAACGTGTTCATCGTCCAGAGCAAGTTCGACCAAGCCTTGCAGACACTGCGGCGGGCTCAGGAGATCGCTCCGGGAAGCGCGCTCATCTATCGTTGTCTCGGCATCCTCCATCTATGGATGGGGATGCCGGACCTGGCAGTGATCGACTTTCGCCACGCCGCGGATTTAACGCCCGAGGATCCGCACAGCTACGCCGGCGTTCTCTTTACCCAACATTATCTGTCGGACGATGACCTCGAAGGTCACTTCGAGGAGGCCCGCGCCTGGGGCATCCGCCACACCGATCCCCTGACCCGAAAGGCTCGGCCCCATACCAACGATCGGCAACCGGACCGGCGTCTTCGGATTGGTTACATCTCGCCGGACTTTCAGGAGCATCCGGTCGGACGAATTCTCCAGCGGATCCTACCCGAGCACGACCCGGCTCAGGTCGAAGTTTTCTGCTATGCCAACCGCCGCAACGTGGACGGCGTTGCTGCTCGCCTGGTCCGCGCCGCCCATCACTGGAGGAGTATCCTCCATCTCAGCGATGACGACGCGGCCGAGCTCATCCGGAAGGATCAGATCGACATCTTGATCGATCTGTCCGGCCACACCGGAGCCAATCGCCTCCTCGTCCTCGCGCGCAAGCCCGCGCCGGTGCAGGCCATCTGGCTCGGCTACTTCGATACGACTGGCATGTCGGCAGTCGACTACATCTTCGCCGACAAGCACGTCTGTCCGCCGGGCACCGACCGCTACTACGTGGAAAAAGTCATTCGACTTCCGTCGTCGCTCTTCTGCTGCGCGCCTCCAGATCCGTGCCCCCCGGTTGCTCCCGCTCCTGCCGCTAGCCGGGGACACGTGACCTTCGGCTGTTTCAATAATCTCGCGAAGATTCGACCGGAAGTTATCGCTCTCTGGTCGCGGATCCTTCGGGCACTGCCCGATGCAGAGCTACGCCTCAAGTATTTCGGCTTCGACGATGCGACGGTGCAGGCTCGGTACAAGGAGATGTTCGCCGCCAATGATGTCTGTCCGGAACGGGTGATCTTGTTGGGGAGTACTCCGCTTCAGAAACATCTCGAAGCGTACCAGGACGTCGACATCGCCCTGGATCCTTTCCCATACACCGGAGGGATGACGACCCTTGACGCGCTCTGGATGGGGGTTCCCGTCATCTCGCTGGCTGGTCGCCGCTTCGTCGCCCGCATGGGAGTGAGCATCCTTTCGGCGGTCGGCCTCGCAGAGTTCATCGCCCAATCGCCGGACGACTACGTTACCCGGGCGGTCGACCTGGGAAGATCCCTTGCCCGGTTGGTGGAGCTGCGGAGTACCTTGCGTCCGAGAGTCGAAGCGTCACCGCTCTGCGATGGCCCAGCCTTCGCCCGTGCTCTCGAGGCCGCCTATCGAACAATCTGGCGAACGTGGTGCGAGCAGTCCACGTTGGAAACCGCGACGGCATGATCCGATCACCCTCGAACGCGGTGCAGGTAACGCCCGCTCCGGCTTCCGACCAGAGGGCTGGTCAAAATTGCCCGCGCCACGCGATGAGTCGCATCTCTTGGTTGCTGTCTTAGGAGTTAGGTAGGGATACCGTGTCAATACAGACTTTTCAGGATGAATTGGACGCTCTCGCAAGTGGCGTCGGCCGGCGTCGTGTCGTCCTTCACGCCGGATGTGGTCCCTGGACACCGGAGGCACTTCATCCGGTGTTCCGCTCGCCGGAGTGGCGAGAGATGCGCTTGGACATCGATGAGGACGCGCGACCGAACCTCGTAAGCTCCATCACCCATCTGCCGCTCGCTGATGCTTCGGTCGATGCGGTCTGGACCTCTCACACCGTCGAGCACCTTTACCCGCACGAAGTGTCTCTCGCCTTCGCGGAGTTCTCACGCGTACTCGCGCCCGGGGGCTTTTTGTTGCTCACTTTGCCTGACCTTCAGCGCGTCGCCGAAATGGTCGCCGCCGACCAGCTTACCGATGTCGCCTACGTCTCCCCGGTCGGACCAATCACTCCGCTTGATATGATCTTCGGTCATCGCGTCTCGATCGCCAGCGGTCGGAAGTACATGGCTCACCACACCGGCTTCACCGCGAAGTTACTCGCCCAGACCCTTCTGTCCGCGCGGTTCAGCCGGATCAAAGTTGAGCGAAACAGATTTTCACTCTGGGCCTGCGCGCAAAAGCCTGCCTTGGTCGGGTCGACTCGCTCCGGTTGGAGAAAGACCAAGCTAGAGAGCGGCAATACGCAAGAGAGATAGTAATCAGATGAGCCGTGAGGTCGTTGCACCCGAGGGTTCCACTGCATCAGTCGCGCCGTTTCTCCGGGCGTATCGCTTGGCTGATGCGCCGGCGCTTCGCATCGTCCCGGCGCCGGCCCGGCGAGCGTGGATGGACGCGACCTTCAATCGCTGGGCTTACCACTGTCTGCCACTCGTGGTCGCGAATCAGGACGGGTGGCTGATTCTGAACGATCAAGCCTTCTTCGTTACGTGGGATGGAGGTGCTGAGCCGACGAGCGTGAGGTTTGTCTTTCCCAGGGGCACTCCCCCCTACTCCGTCGAAAGCCACTTCGGCTTCGGTATCCTATCCTGGCGCATCCCCTACCTGTTTCGAACGAGTCCGGGCTACAACCTTCTCGTGCGGGGCCCGTCGAACTGGCCGAAGGATGGAGTCGCCCCCCTGGAAGGGCTCGTCGAGACCGATTGGGCCGTTCAGACGTTCACGATGAATTGGCGCTTTACCCGCCCTCACCTTACCGTCGCCTTCGATGCTGATGAGCCCATCTGCATGCTCGTTCCTCAGCGCCGTGGTGAACTGGAAACCGTACGGGCGGAGATTTATGAACTTGACCAAGACCCGGAGCTGCTGGAGCAATATCGCCAATTCGCCCAGAGCCGAGCAGATTTTCTTGTTCAGCATCCGTGGGAGGAACACTACCGCGAAGGCGGGGAGCCTGATTCCCAGCGGCACTACGCACGCGGCGAAGCGCCGGGCGGCACGCGTGCGACGGAGCATCAAATCAAGCTGAGGTTGCGCCCATTCAATGATCACACAGACCGCAAACTTTGAGCGCATTCGGCGCCTCATTCAATGTCAGCGCTTGATTCGTCTTGCCCAGAACCCGACCAATGTTCGGTACGTGAAAGAGGCCTGCGCACGCATCGGTCTGAAGGCCGGGGATCGCGTCATCGATATCGGCTGCGGCCCGGCCGGTGCGCTTCTCCCCCTCGCCGAGGTTGTCGGGCCGAGCGGCATGGTCGTCGGTCTGGATCGCAACGACGACGTCGTTAACCTGGCGCGCCAGGTCGTCACCCAGAGGGGGCTGGATCAAGTAAAGATCGTGCACGCTGACCTCGATGAGTTCGGAGAGCAACACGGCTATCCCGACGGCTCATTTGATGCTGCCTACTGCCGGCTGGTACTCTTCAATCAGAGGGACCCGGCGGCAATGCTTCAGCGCATCGCCGCGACTGTCCGCCCCGGTGGATACGTCGTAGCTCACGAAGTTCTCGATGACCCTGACTACCCACGCTTCGAGCCGCCCGTCCCGGGGTTCAGCAAGTTCCGGCACTGGTTCAACGAATGCCTGCGTCAGCAGGGGAGAAGCCCTGGTGTTGCGCGGATGTTGAGCACCCTGGCAGAGGAGGCGGGTCTCCGGGAGATCAGTCGGCAGGGATTGATCGACGCAAACCTGGCGTCCGCGGTAGATTTCATTCAGGAGCAAGGGTTGAACTTGCTCTTAGTCTTCAAGCCGTCGATCCTTTTGTATGGGCTCGCCACTGCCGACGAGATCGAAGCCCTGGCAGCAGAGTTCAGAAAAGCTACCGCAGTGAGCTACAAGTTTTTTCTGAGCTGGATCATGGTCGAATGGATCGCTCAAAAGCCCGAGCAGTAGACTTTATCCGCCCTTAGTGCAATCGGCTCCAACCTTCAATGGACGGTGTCGTCGTGAGCATTTCTCATCGTATACGCGCCGCATCCGTTGAGTGTGAGGTTGCCGTTGCCTTTCCTCTGATCAGCGCGGCGGCGGTTGTTGCCCTCGTGCCGTTAAGGGATTATGTGCTAGACGATGCTTACATCACGTACCGGTACGCGCGCAACATCGTTCTGGGCCGGGGTTTTGTCTACAACCCGGGTGAGCATATCCTAGGAACAACGACACCGGGCTATACACTTCTCCTAGCGGGGCTAAACCGGATCTCTAGCTTGGATTTTCCAATTCTTAGCTGGCTTTGCGGCATCGCCTTTACAGCCGGCGCTGGTATCCTTTCTTACGCTCTTCTTAAATCGTGGCTGCGACCGGAAGTTGCGCTGGCCGGAGCGTTGCTGCTCGTCACCAATCCGATTCTGACGGCGGCAGTCGGCATGGAAACGAGCCTCTACGTCTTTCTTCTCGAGATAGCAGCCTACCTAACGTACGTTCGGATCAAACCGCTTGGAGTGGGCACGGCGATCGGTTTGGCAATCCTGGTGCGCCCCGACGCTGGCCTCGCCTACCTCTTTCCCTTCATGGCTTGGGGCGTGGGACGATTGAAAACGAAAGATCTTGTTCTCGTCGCGAGTATGTCAGCCCTGGTGGTTCTTCCGTGGCTCTTGTTCTCTCTTGCCTATTTTGGATCGCCGATTCCCCACACCCTGGAAGCCAAGCGCGTCGACTACGCCGGAACCCCAACGGACTTCCTGCGCGGGTTGATCATTTACCCCAGGCTGTATTTCCACTTCAACCCACTGTTTGCGCTGGTTGTTCCTCTATGCCTTCTGGGAGGATGGCGTGTGTTCCAGCAAAAGCCGGCCGTAGCGCTTGGGATCCTAGGCTGGTGCGCCCTTTATCTCGGCTCCTTCCAGATTCTCGGCTTGCCCAATCTGTACATCTGGTACTGGTCGCCTCTCCAGTTGGGGATGGTTATCCTGATGGCTTCGGGAATTGACACCCTTGCCGACTGGCGGCAGAGGGGTCCGGTCGCCCAGTTCGCCGGCTTGGTTACCAGCGTTGCATTGATTATTTGCCTGACGGCTACCAACCTCGCGGCTGGATACTGGGCTCTAGATTGGAATCCTCGCTTCTATGTCTATCGCGCTGTGGCCGAGTACCTGCGGCAGTCCAGCCGACCCGATGACCTCGTCGCAAGCCCAGAAATTGGGGTGATCGGCTACTACTCGGATCGGCCGGTTCTCGACCTATTCGGTCTCGTATCTCCGACGGTAACGCGCGTGGGCGCGGGGATGGCTCTGGTAGCAGTTCAGCCTACCTACTCTATCAATGTAAGCCTCTCTGGCTATAAGGAAGTCGAGGTTTTTCCGGTTCCGGCCCGGGGTCAGATGGCTGGCGACCCCGCTATCCACGTCTTCCGCCGATCGACCAAGTGATCAAGCATACGCATCAATTCAGCAACAAACCAGGTATCAATAACTACTCAATGGGAGGGAGCATGCGCATTCTCCTGGTCGACGATGATTTGGACTTCCTCGACGTGACGAGCTATGCCCTGCGTCGGGAAGGATTTGAGGTCATCGTCGCGGCGAACGGTGCTCAGGCACTCCGCCGGTGGCAGTCGGATGCACCGGATCTCATTCTTCTGGACATTTCGATGCCTCATCTCAGTGGCTTGGACGTCTGTCGCCGAATCCGGGAGATCTCGGCAATCCCGATCGTGATGCTCACCGGTGCAAGTGACGAGTTTCACATCGTCCAGGCCTTTGAGGAAGGTGCAGACGACTACGTGATGAAGCCTTTTAGTCCAAAGGTCTTGGCCATGCGGATCTGCGCTGTCTTGAAACGGAGTCCAAGACGTGTCCAGGAGAAACCCCTGGCGCAGCTTCAGATCGGAGACTGTTTGCTTGACGTCGAAGCCTGCCAGGTTCGGAAAGGGGAGCGGCTTATCCAGCTCACGGCCCTGGAGTTCCGCATCCTTCATGCTCTCGCCCTCAATGAAGGGCGAGTCGTCACCTTCCGGCGACTAGTCGAACGGGCCTGGGGGTATAACGAGAGCGATACGTCGACCCTGAAGACCCATGTGAGCCACATTCGGAAGAAGCTGAATGTATCAGTCGGTGAACCGGGATATATCGGCGTTATCCAGGGAGTCGGATATTACCTCACTTGCTCTTCTCAGTCGGGCCAAGAAAATCACCGAGAGCCGCGACCAGCGTTGGCTGCGACCTCGAAAGCTTCTACCGCGAGGTATGGTAAGCGTGGCATCGCTCTGGTGGACCCGTCGAGCTCCAGGAGGTAATGTGGCTGTCTCGAACCTGGCATCACTCTTCTACACGCGTTCCAACGCTATTCGGCTCGATCGTCACCTGGTCTCATTAGTTGTGCTCATCGTGGCCTACGTTCCGTTGGTCACACGGCGCGACTGGCTCCAATTCGTCGACGAGTCAGACAACTTTCTCGGCGGCTACCTGATCGCTCACGGAGAGGTTCTGTATCGGGACTACTTCTCGCACCACATGCCACTGCCATACTATCTTGCAGCGATACCCGCCTTGCTGGGTGCGCATGACCTTGGTGGGTTTCGTGCCTTCACCTCACTCGTCATCCTGGCTTTCTGGGCATACATCGTCGTTCGCTTCTGGAAACGGATTCCACCAGCCATTCTCTCCGTTCTCATCCTCACAATTGCGATCGGCTGTTGGTCGTTTTATGGCAACATGCTCCTCGCGGAGACGATCGAGGCCTACTGCCTCCTGATCGTTTGCCTCTCTTTCTATGCGTTTCCGGACCTGGACTTTGGTCGTGCCGACCAGCTCGTCGTCGCGCTCGCCGTGTTCGGAGCGGCGATGTGCACTCTTCTGAGCTTCTATCCGTTCGCCATTCTGCTTGGCTACTACGTCTACCGACGGATCCGTACTGGCCAGTTCTCGAACGTGGCGGCCTTTATCCGACAGGAGGCGCCGTTCGCCGCCCTGCTAGTCATCCCATTCGTGGCCACCGCCTGCCTGCTGGCCGTGACCGGTTCTCTGGCGACGTTTGTGCAGGATGCGTTCATTTTTAACCAGGTTTACTATTCCAAATATGCTCTTGCTGGCGATCCTTTGCGGGTTCTCGCCGTGCTTCTGCGCAGTGACTATCACCTGCTACGATCAGACCTCCAACCACTAGCCTGGACGACGTTCGGTGGGTTTGGCCTGATCGCCAACGCTTTCGCTTTCGTGCTGGTTGTGCGGGGCCGCGGTCTCGCCGCTGGCCTGACCTACGCCGCTGTCGCGGCTACCTCGCGGGGGCGAGGGGTAGCGTTTCACGATGAGCCCTACTACCTTCTTTCTATCGGCGCGGTCAGCGCTACTATGATAGTCACTGGCTCGTGGCTACTCACTGCGGCCAAAGACTTCAGCCGAGGGCTTGCTCGCGGTAACGCGGTCCGGGGGGCGCTCGCACTCGGCGCGGCAGTCTACCTGCTTCTGATCGCGGTGTTCTATGTCAATCTGGCGCGGGCCTTTCCTTGGGAAAGTCGTTCATCGAATCAACTCACCTATCAACAGGTCATTCAAGCGACGACCCGCCCCGGGGACAAGATCTGGATCGTTCCGCTCAATTTTTACGACTATCTCATGGCTGACCGAATGCCCGCGACCCGGTATGCGTTCTATCTGCCATGGCTCGCCGACTCGCCGGCGATCAATACTGCCATTCTCCATGACCTCGCCAGGTCGCGCCCCCCCGTCATCATCTATCCACAAGGTATTGGTCTCTTGACTTTTCAAGCGGGAACGCCCGAGCTTTTAGTCTTGGATCAGTATGGCCAGTGGCTGCGCCAGCAACTCTCCGTCGACTACGTAGTGGCGGATCAGAATGACCCGCTTCTCCGGCAAGTCTTGCTGCGGAAAGACATTGCGCCCGACTTGCGGCGGCGGCTGCGTAACGCGGGCCTCGACCACTCCTTAGCGCCGGCTCCCACTGCCACCTTGGAGAATGGTAAGTAGTCGCAGCAAGCTAAGGAAGAGATTGATGATCGAGAGATAGATTCCACACGCCAGAATGATCGCGTTTGGCAAGCTGTCTTCGACAAACCTGGTCTGTTGGACTTGGTAGATCAGGTAGAAGCTAAAGAGAAGCGAGCCGCCCAGGCCAATGATCATCTGAAGGATCGTCGCCTGAATGAAGATGCCAACGACACTCGCGACGATCAGAGCAATCAGAGCCAAGAAAAGCTTGCTGCCCAGCCCCGAGAAATCGCGCTTGGTCGTCAAAGCGTAGGCCGACAGACCGAAGGAGAGCACGGCGGTCGTCACGCCGGCTTGGACGACGACCAGCCCGGCTCCGGCGGCAAGGTAGGCCTCGATGATTCCCCCGAGACCAACACCCATCAGTACGGTGAGAGTGTAGAGCAGAATCAGATTGAGCCCACTGACGTTACGAGCGAAGCCGAGCACGAACGAAAGGATCAGCACCCCGATGAGTGCCGGCAGGCCGAGCCCAGGAGCCGCCATGCCAACTAACGCGCCCAACGCGGTGAAGACCATCGAGAACGCGAGCAGGCCTCCGACCTTCGCCAGTAGCCCGCTACGCATCGTGGTACTAACGCCACCCACGTAACCCACGTCATAGCGATTTTGCATTGTCATACTCCTCGTCCCAGAAATATCTGCAGACGATCGAATTCATCACTCATCATAACACCAACTGACCAGGAAGGTTATTTATCCTCGACCGAGGGTCATCTCATCTCCATGTCAGGAAGACTGGAATCGAACGATCCGAGCACTTTGCGACCGGTCGTCGCAATATAGCCCACGTTCTTCGATGTAGCATCTGACCGCCTCGGGCACCATATACCGGATTGGCTCGCCGGCTGCCACTCGCCGGCGAATCTCAGATGCCGCGATGTTCAACTCGGGTACAACCAGGTGACGGATCCGTTGCCCGGCCCTCGGAATTGCCGGTTCGAGCCGCTCGGGAGCGAATCGCGGATAGCCAGGACGATTCACCGCGACGATCTGACACAACTCGACCAGCCGCGACGGGTCACGCCAGGTGGGCAAGTCGCCGAGCGAGTCACCACCAATGATAAAGAAGAGCTGCGTTTCCGGTCCGAGCTGGGCTTGGAGCAGGCGCACCGTGTCGACACTATAGGACACTCCAGGACGGTCGACGTCGACGCGTGAGAGGCGAAAATGATCGTTGTCAGCGATTGCTCGCTCGACCATAGCGACCCGGTCGTCAGCACCGGAAATGACCTTCCCCCCCTTGTGAGGTGGCGAACCGGCTGGCACAAACAGCACCTCATCAAGCCCGAGCTGTGCCCAGCAGTTTTCGGCGACGACGAGGTGGCCGAAATGGATTGGATCGAACGTTCCGCCGAAGATGCCGACTCTTCGCACGTTCACGATACCCACTCGAGCTCAATCGGACCAAAGCGCACGACGTCGCCAGGCCGGACGCCGACCTTTTCTAAGGCGTCGGTGACACCAAGTTTTTTGAGCTGACGCTGCAGATACGCTACGCCGGCTTCATTGGCAAAGTCGGTCATCGAGACGATCCGCTCGACCCGTCGGCCAATCACCCGGAAGCCACCGGCCTCGCGCTCGACGACAAATCCTTCCCGCTCACGCTTGGGTCGCAAGACGACCGGCTCCTCGGCAGTCGGGGCGTTCACTGGCTCCGCGGCGGCGACCTCCTCCAACAACTCGATCAGCCGCGCGAGTACGGTAGGCACCCCTTCGCCGGTGCTTGCCGACAGCGCGAGCACGTCGACACCAATCTCGCGAAAGGCGCGCTCGATCTCCGGCCAGCGCTCACGCACCTCCGGCTGATCGATCTTATTCACTGCGACGACTTGCGGCTTGTTAGCCAGGGCTTGATCGAATAATGCCAGCTCGGCATTCACCGCACGGTAGGCTTGCACTGGATCGGGAATGCCGCCGTCGATCAGGTGCAGAAGCGCTTTGGTGCGAGAAATGTGACGCAAAAACTCGTGTCCCAGACCGACACCGGTGTGCGCTCCTTCAATCAGACCGGGGATGTCGGCCAGGGTGATGATCTGATCGCCGACCGCGGCGACGCCGAGATTTGGAGTGAGTGTCGTAAACGGATAATCGGCAATCTTCGGCGTCGCGCGCGTCGTCGCGCCGAGGAAGGTTGATTTGCCGGCATTGGGATAGCCGATGATTCCAACGTCGGCGATCAATCGCACTTCGAGCTTCAACCAGCGCTCTTGCCCGGGCTCGCCCTTTTGAGCAATCCGAGGGGTTCGGTTTGTCGGCGTGGCGAAGTGGACGTTCCCCAATCCTCCTCTTCCGCCGAGCGCAACCAGCACGCTCTTGCCGGGTGCATCCAAATCGGCGATGAGCTCGCCCTCGAGTGTTCGGACGATCGTCCCCGGCGGCACCGGTATATTCAGATCCTCACCGGCTTTCCCATGTCGCTTTCCACCGCTACCGTTGCCACCCGGCTCGGCCCGAAAATGACGTCGGTACCGAAAGTCGAGCAACGTTGTCTTCTCCGGGTCGGCCACCAGCTTTACCGATCCACCGCGGCCTCCATCTCCCCCATCCGGACCCCCCCGGGGCACATACTTTTCACGCCGGAACGAAGCTGATCCGTTTCCACCGTCCCCGGCTTTTACCCAAATTTTCGCTTCGTCCAAGAACATGGTCCTTGTTGTCCTTTACCTGGCTCATAGGCCAATTCTACCATGTGTTCATAGATAATAATGAGTCGTAGCGCCCGGAGTGGTAGGGCTGTGGATTGTGGAAAACTCCGAAGCGTCGCGCTGTAACGACAGATCCTGCACTATCTTGTGTGGGCGCCCCACCGTCGAGTAGGGTTCAGCCTGGGGATCCGCGGGCAGCTACTCGGTGACGATTCTGCACTATCCCTTCTCACCCGCGCCCGGTCCGCTGAGTTATCCACATCCGCCGCCACTTATCCACGAAATCCCCTCACTTATCCACATTCTTTATGGCAAACAAAAAAAGGTTTTGGTCGACACGGTTTATCCACCCTTTGTCCACATGGGGATGTTGAAACGTTATGTTTAGAAATCGACATGAAATTGCATGGAATAGTTTATAGAAATGTGAATTTGCAATGAAATATCCGAGGTCGCACCGATCGGCAGTGAGCAGCAGCCAGGCACTTGGGCAGGACAGGCAAGATGCCATTTGTGCGTGACGTCCAGAAGAGGTAAGAGAGCGAGATAAAGGAATGAAGTATTGCGCTGCCTTTTGTGCTGGTGATACAATCATCACGGTGTCAATGCGCATTGTATAAGGAAGGTTGTCATCGCTCTTACCGTACGTGCCCTGCTCCGGCGACCGCCTCTCGCTGATGCCGAGGTCGTCGCCGGCGAGGGGGGACTGGACAATGAGGTTAGCTGGCCGGCGCTGCTCCGGGTCCGGCCTCCCGCCTTTGAACCGTTGACCGGGCACGAGCTCGCGGTCGTTTCAACCGAGGCATTGCGGCTGCTCGATGAGTCGTTGACGCTCGGGCAGCTTCTCGGGCGTTTAGCCGAACGCGCGGTGGCCGGGGTCGTGGTGATCGGGGCAATCGACCCGGCCGCGATCGAGCGAGCCGAGCGGGCAAATCTGCCGTTGCTGCGCCTGGCGGAGAGCTACCATCTGAGCGACTTGGGCCCGTCGCTGAGCCGGGTAATCGCCGAGGAGCGAACCCGCCTCTATCAGCTTGGCTTGGATGTCCAGCACCAGCTCACCGATGTCTCAATGGAGGGACGGGGCTTACGTGGCATCCTCGGACGGTTGGCCGAGCTAAGCGGGCGCGAAGTCCTACTCCAGAATACCGTAGGCGACGTGGTTGCCCGGGCTGGCCCACCGGGACATCTGGGCAGTGGCAACGCGAGTGGCGTGGTGCCACCGAGCGAGTTGCTGCGCCGGCAGATTGGCGAGCGCGTCGACAATCGGACCGAGCCACCCACGGTGCGAGTGGTGCTGAACGAGATCGAAGGGCTCGTTGCGCCGGTAGTGGTACGCGATGCGGTGGTCGGTTACCTGACCGTCCTGGGCAGCGAGGACGGCTTCATCGATGATGACGGTGTGATCCTGGCGCGCGGCAGCGTCGTCTGTGCACTGGAGATGGCGAAGCAGGAAGCGGTGACCGAGGCAGAGTACCGCTTACGTGGTGACTTCTTCGAAGACTTGCTCGGCGGCGGGGTGTCGTCGCCAGAATCGCTGATCAGCCGCGCCCGCCACCTTGGCTACGATCTCCAGCAGCCCTATGCAGTGCTGGCAATCCGTCCCGAAAACCCCGAGGCCAGCACGAGCCGAGTGCTGGCCGGTGAAGGTCTTTTGCGCGAGCTGACCAGCTTTTTGGCCAGTCGACGCAGTCAAGGGTGGCTGGCTCCGCGCGACGACGTGGTAGCGCTCTTCCTAGTGGTCGAGTCGCCCGGCGACGTGGCGGCGGTGCACCGCTTTGCCGAAGAGCTGCGCGATTACCTTGTCCAGCGTGCTGGTGTCGCGAGCTCGATTGGGATTGGTGGTGCTCACCCCGGCGTTCTCGGGCTACGAACCTCGTATCACGAAGCCGAGCAGGCGAGCCGGATCGGCCGCGAATTCTTTGGCCCTGGCCAAGTCACCTCGTACGGCGACCTCGGTGTGTATCGCTTGCTCTACGCCTTTCGTCGAAGCAAAGAGCTCAGCGAGTTCTGTCGGGAAACCTTGGCGCCCCTGATCGACTATGACCTGAAAAACGGCACTGCCTTGGTCGAGACGCTTGACGTCTACTTCCGCTGCGACGCCAGCTTGCGCGTCGCCGCTGACGCGCTCTACCTCCATCGCAACAGTCTCGCCTACCGCCTCCGTCGGATCGCCGAGCTCACTCAGCTCGATCTCGACAATCTCGAAGACCGCTTTCGTCTCCAGCTTGCCCTCAAAGCCTACCGACTGGTCCGGACCGAAAACGCCGAGGGACTGCCATCATCGGCAACCCGGGAGACCTCGGCGCGATAGACACGGGAACCGTGGGTACCAGCAGTCTGCTCCAGGAGCATCCCTTCAGGCCAAGAAGCATGACCCGCGCCTACGTGTTGGATAGCGTGGCCGGGTTGTCCGGCGTCGCCGGCAAAACTCCTTCGGCTTCGAGAACGCTTTTCAGCGCAGCGATCGCGGTCTCGATCATCGAGTCGTCAGGCTCACGGGTGGTCAGCCGCTGGACGGCGAGGCCGGGAGCGATCAGCTTACGGATGAGTGGGACGTGGTAGTAGGTCGCGCCGAGGCGGAGGAATTCGTAACCAACGCCGGCGATCACCGGGATCAGGACGATCCGTGAGATCAGCAGCAAAGGCAGGGCTGGTCGACCAATGACTGTAAAGACGATGAACGAGATAATCACGACCATGAGAAGGAAGGTCGTGCCGCAGCGCGGATGGAGCAAGGTGAAGCGGCGGACGTTGGGAACAGTGAGATCCTGGCCAGCTTCGAAGGTGTTTACCGTCTTATGCTCGGCGCCGTGGTAGCCGAAAACACGCTTCACGTCAGGGAGAAGGCTGATCGCGATCACGTAGCCGAGGATCAACACCAAGCGAATGATCGATTCGACGAGATTGCGCAGGAAGGCCGAGGACGTCGCGTGGTTTACCAGGCCAGACAAAACCACGGGCAGCAGGAAGAAAAGACCGGTCGCGGCGAGGAGCGCAATGACCATGCTGCCCCAGATCGCCTGCTGAAAACCAGAGGAGCTTTCTTCGATCGCCGTCTTCTCAGCTTCGCCGCCCATGGCGACGCTGGCTGAAAAGGAAAGGGTGCGCATGCCGAGTGCGAGTGTATCCCAGAGGGCGATCGCCCCTCGGACGAAGATCCAGCGGGCCCAACGACCGTGGTAGATCGCGCCGGTAAGGGCTTCGCGATGGACTACGATCTGGCCGGCCGGGTCGCGAACGGCGACCGCCATATAATGGGGGCCGCGCATCATGACCCCTTCAATGACTGCTTGACCGCCGTAGAATGGGGTCTTACTCATTCGCGCTCCGGTTAAATTTC
The DNA here is from genome assembly GCA_021324795.1 of Chloroflexota bacterium. Lineage (GTDB taxonomy): Bacteria > Chloroflexota > UBA6077 > FW602-bin22 > CADDYW01 > JAJPIK01. Next base: position 1,351 of record JAJPIK010000118.1, on the reverse strand, counting down.
CAGAGGTGAGGCGATTCCACCGATTGGCAGGATCGCCTCACCCCGGGAAAGAACTCTTTATGACGTCGGGGTCGGCTCGGCCGGAGTCTCGATGCCGCCGGCCTCCTCGGTCCGACCGGCCTTCGCCATGCGCCGCATGAAACGCTCAACCTGGCCGCCGGTGTCGACAATGCGTTGCTGACCAGTATAGTAGGGGTGGCACCTAGAGCAAAGCTCAACCTTTACCAGCTCCTTCGTGCCAAACGTTTCGAATGTATTCCCGCAACTGCAGACTACGGTCGTCTTCACCCAATTCGGGTGGATATTTTTTTTCATGATTCCAATCAAACCCCGTAGACGCTGATTTGCTTCTTGTCTTTACGGGCGTATTCATACTTCACCGCGCCTTCGATCAACGCGAAGAGCGTATGGTCGCGGCCCATGCCGACGTTAGGGCCGGGCAGAAAGCGCGTTCCACGCTGGCGCATCAGGATAGTTCCTGGTCGCACCAGCTCGCCGTCGGATCGCTTCGCGCCGAGGCGCTTGGCGTGGCTATCGCGCCCGTTGCGCGTGCTACCTGCACCTTTCTTATGTGCCATCAATTCCTCCTGAGCGAGTGACGAGCGATGAGTGACGAGAGATGAGCAATGCTTGCCACCCGATTCCGTTCACTCGACGCTGGACTCAGCGCTCGTCGATGTTTCCGATTCCATGGGGTTGGTGGTCGGGGATTGAGTATCGATCACCTCGCTCACCGGTGGGCTAGTCTCGGCTTCCGTGCTCGTCAGCGTGCCGGTCACAATTTCCTTGATCACCAGTCGGGTCAGATCCTGGCGATGGCTGCCCATGCGCCGGTAGCGGACCTTGGGCTTGTACCGAAAAACGATAATCTTGCGACTGCGCGGGTGACCGGCGACGCGTGCCCGGACCACTGCACCCGGGACAACCGGCTGACCGACTTTACTGATTCCCTCTTCGCCGCCAACCATTAACACTCTGTCCAGATCGATCGTCTGGCCAATCTCGACCGGCAATCGGTTGACCTCGATCACTTGGCCGACGGCGACCTTATATTGCCGCCCGCCCGATTCGATCACCGCGTACACCGTAACCTCCACAAGCAAAGGCCGAAGGCAGACAAAGCGTACGGCCTTCGGCCTTATTTTCGATCAACCTACTGTCCAACTGAACGGGTCGGACGTAAAAAGACGAACGTACACTTGAGTATACCAAGCGCCGATAACGAACGTCAAGGTCGCCCAACAAATCTGAAATTGCACCATAAGAATCAGGCAGCCGAGGAGAGGCCATAGCGTCGTCTCACTTGAGCCGGGTCTTCTCGGAAACACAGCCGGGGGACAGCACCCAGCAG
>JAJPIK010000057.1 GCA_021324795.1 Chloroflexota bacterium | reverse complement strand
GGGAGCTCCCCGAGGATGATCGCTCGTCGCAAGGCTGCCGCGATCGGCTCCCAGAGAGCCTGTCGAAGCGCGATTCCTGGATCGAATGCATCCACGCTCTGCTCCCCGTTCAGGAAATATCGCTCGCCGCGCTCGGAGTTTTTCTTCGTCGGATCTCTTGACAACGCTGGAAATTATACTAAACTATGCCCCACGAGATGTCAACTGTATACACATACACGCTCGACAGTAGCCATTATTCGTCATCAGGTCCCGATCTGAACAACCTGGATTCTGCCCCGGTCACTCGGAGAAACTACTGGAAGTAAAAAGGAGGTGAACGCAAGGAACGATCGAGAGGATTAAAAGGGCAGCCCGTACCATAACCGCTAGGAATCGAATAGCGCTCCGACCGTAGGTCGGGCGAGATATCGATTGCCAAGTCACCGAGAAAGACGAACAGAGGAGAATCGCACGTGATTGAGCACATCTTTTCCCGACGCGTCAATCGCCGTGGCGTCCTCGCCGGCCTCGGGTCTGGCACCGCGTTGCTGATCGCGGCTTGTAGTTCCGCCCCGGCTACCCCGACTGCTGCCCCGTCTGTGCCGACTCAAGCCCCCGCCGCTGCCCCCACCACCGCCGCTGCGCCTACCGCGGCCCCGACGACTGCGCCAGCGCCAACCAGCACACCGGCCCCTGCTGCTCAGGCCGCTCCGCGGGCGCAAGGCACCAGCGACGTTGTTTTCATGAGTTGGATCTTCGACGAGCCCGGCCGTCGCGACGCGATGCGGAACCAGTTTTCCAAGTTTGCCAATTCGCAGGACAAGTACCGCATCGTCGAGCGCTTCATTGTCTTCAGCGATTACAGTCCGCGTGTCCTCGCTCAGGTTCAAGCGGGTGGAATCTCTGCCGACGTGATGATGTCAACTCCGGAACTAGCACCACGGTTAATCGTGGGGCAGCAATTCGCCCCACTCGATACTGTTGCCAAGGACCTGAACATCCTGGATAAGATCCGACCGGGCGTCAAGGATACCTTCACCTACAAAGGTCAGCTTTACGGCTTCGACTCGGTGACTGTGCCGATCGGCTTGCTCTACAATACCCAGGACTATCAGGCCGCCGGTATCAAAAACCCGCCAACGACACCGGAGGAGTGGTTGTCAGCCTCGAAGCAACTCACCGATCGGAACAAGCAGCAGTTCGGATTCTATGCTGACTATCGTCTGGCCGACGAAGCGGGGGCTTGGTTTCCCTTCCAAGAGTTCGCGCTTCCCTACGATGGCAAGTGGGCCGATGGCACGAAACCACTCCTGACGTCCGATCCCATTGTGCAGGGTCTGACCCTCTTCAAGAACCTGTATGATCAGGCGATGCCTCAGGGGGTCACCGCCGCGGAAGCCGACAAGCTGTTCCAAGCGGGCAAGGTGGCCCAGTACCTTCGCGAATCGGCACTCCTGAACGTCTACAAGACTGCGTATCCGAAAGAATTCGCAGTTCTGATGAGCGCGGTCGTGCCTTGGTCAACTAAGAAATCCGTCGCTCGGACGCACCCGATGAGCATCATCGCCAAGGCAAAGAATCCTGACGGCGCGCAGGCCTGGATGGAGTACCTCTACAAACCGGAGAACTACGTCCAGTTGACAATCGACTCGCTCGACTTGATCCCAATGTATCCGATCACGACCGATACCCCCGGCGTCACGACGGATGTCGCGAACACCTGGAATAAGTATTTGGACAGTATCCCACAGGCCAAGGGATACTTAGCCATGCAGGCGACTTATGTTACACCGAACCAGTTGCTCGGTGACTTCATTTACAACTCGGACGAGCTCGGAACGATCGTGATCCGACACCTCGAGGATATTGTCGTGCGCAACGTCCCGGTCAAAACGGCAATGACTGCGGCTCAGTCGGAGGCCGAGGCTCTGGCCTCACGTATTCAGCTCCCGAGCTGACCTGGAGCACCTCCAACACCGAAGGTCAGGGAGTGACACATGAGTCTTTTTCGAGCCGTATCCGCCCCCGCGCCCACCACGGCGGGTGAGGTAGCACGCTACCGCTCGCGCGCGCTCTTCCGGCGGGGTCGACTTTGGAGCACCATCTTACCCTATCTGATGGTGCTCCCAGTCGTCGTCTATGAAGGATTGCTCATCGTCTACCCGATCATCCAGGGCATCCTCGCCAGCTTTACCAGAACCGAACTCGCCGGGTTGCCGCCGACTTACGTTGGCTTGGCCAACTATGCCCGCCTGATCACCGATCCGGTGATGGGAATGGTTGCCTTGACGACAGTCGGTCTGACGATCGCTTCGGTTGTGCCGGCACTGGCAGTCGGGCTCGTTGCGGCACTCATGATCTACCGTCCATTTCGCGCACGATGGCTCGTGCGCAGCTTGATCATGCTCCCCTGGGCACTCCCGGACCTACCGGCGCTGATCGTGTTCAACTGGATGCTGGATCCGATTTTCGGTGTCATGAACTTTTTCGCCCGCTTACTTCCAGGGATTCACCAGAACCTGCAGTGGCTCAACGATCCCAATCTGGCCCGTCTGGCAGTCGTGATGATCGGAACCTGGAAGGCGTACCCTTTTTATTGTCTCGTGCTCCTGGCAGCACTGCAGGGAATCAGCGAGCAGCTATACGAAGCCGCGAAGGTCGACGGCGCCAACTCTTTCCGGTGCTTTCTCCACGTGACCTGGCCATCGCTTCTGCCGACAATGGTGCTGCTCACCCTCCTGGCGGTCATCTTTTCGATCAAGGGGTTTACTCTCGTCTACCTGTTGACCGGCGGGGGACCGGACTACGCTACCGAGACGCTCGTTCTCCACATCTATAACACCGCGTTCCGGTTCTACGATTACTCCTATGGTGAAACGATGGGAACGGCGGGGCTGGCCGGTTCGATGGCTCTCGCCGGGCTCTTCTTCGTCGTCGATCGGCGGATAAACGCCGAGGGAAGGTAAGATGGCGACAACCGTTCACGCGCTGCTACCTGCAAAACAGCCGATCCGTCTTAAGCAGATCGGTCAGCAAATCGCTTTCTCCATCGTAGTCGTCTTGATAACCGGGATCACGATCTTCCCGCTCTACTGGATGCTCTTGACCGCGATCCAACCCAATGACGTCAACGTCGCCTACCCGCCACGCTTCTGGCCCGAGGCGATCGACCTCACCTCGTTCGTGGAAGTGTTTGGCGACTTTCCGCTCGCAGCATGGATCATGCACTCGGCGCTGATTGCCTGCCTCGCCACCGCCTTGGCCTTGTTGCTCTCCGTCCTCGGGGCGTACCCACTCTCATGTTTACGCTGGCGTGGGCGATCTGCTTTCGGCTTCTTTCTCTTCTTTACCCAGATGATGCCCGAAGCGATGATCGTGATCCCGATTTTTATCATTTACCGTCACCTGCACCTCACGGAGAGCCTGCCCGGCCTAGCACTGGTCGACTCCGCCTTCGTGATCCCGGTCGGCGTCTGGATTCTCAAGAACGTGTTCGATGGCGTACCGAGCGAAGTGCGTGAGGCTGCACTTGTCGACGGATGCGGGGTATTCAGCGTTCTCTGGCGAATCGTTTTGCCTCTCTCTGGACCGGGCATGGTGGCGGTGGCCGTCGTGGCATTCTTCTATGCCTGGAATGACTACCTGTTCGCGTCCACGATGATCACAATGCAAGAGATCCGTCCCGCCTCGTCAGGCCTGGCCGGATTCATCACAATGGGGGTTGTCCCCATTGAGAGGATCCTTGCCGGCGGCTTGATCTTCGCCTTGCCACCAGCCATCTTCTATTTGCTCACGCAGCGACACCTCGTGACTGGGCTGACCGCCGGGGCGGTGAAAGGATAGCTTCCGATGTCGAACACTCCACCTGATTCTGAACTGGCGACCGCCCCTCAGTAAGTAGCCATAGCAGACGACAGCAGGTGATGAAGGAAAATGGTCCCTGAACATCTCGAACACTTCCGCCAGTGCCTGGTGCGGGACCGCCTCGCCGGGGCAGTGGTCGGCCGACTGACCAACGTGTTCTACCTGACCGGCTACTCAGCGGCTGGCGACCGACCAAGCTTCGTGGTCGTAGGGCAGGACACGATCGTCCTGCTGGCGCCGGGCGACGCTGCGGCGGTCCAACACAGCCTCGGGCCGGGTTTGACGATAGTCGGCTACGACGTGCCAGGTAGCACCCTGGATCGGGTAGCCGACGTCCACGATTTGAGTGCCCGGGCGCTCGGCGAGGCACTCGGGGCGGCCAGGCTCCGGGGCAAGACAGTTGGGATCGAGGCGGCACAACGAGCGTCCTTTCGTTATCCCCGGCGAGGAAATGCTCCTGGCCGAGGGGATGGTGACTACTCTGGAACCCGGGGTGCACCTGCCCGGGATTGGCGGGCTCCGGATCGAAGAGAACTATCTGGTGACTACGCACGGGACCAAGCCGCTCTCGCACTTTCCGCGCGCATTGATGGTATGCGGAGATAGCTGACAAAGCCGAGGCTGGAAGACAAGCACAGCGGTCCAGAGATTTCCCGTGTGTTGAAAATAATGAGGAGTAAGGGGAGATGTCAATCCAGTTGCGCCTTTCGCACCGTGTTAGCCGTCGGTCATTCCTGAGTGGTCTTGGCGCCGCCGGGACGCTGAGTGCCTTCGCGGCTTGCAACTCCACTACCCCATCCAGCCCGGCTGTCGCAAAAGCGTCTCCGGCCGGAAGCACTTCGGCTGCCCCGGCCCAAGCCGGGGCAGCCAGTGCCGGGACTCTCAAGGGCACGACCCTCGACATTCTGGCGGGCACTTGGTACGTTCCGGAGAACAACACCCAGACAGATAACTTAGGCAAGCAGCTCAGCTCAAATACGGGCATGAACGTCAAAATCGAGCGTCTGGGCAACCAGATGCAGGCGAAGATCGACGCAATTCTCGAGACCGGCACCGGAGCCGACATCTTCGTCTGCGCCGACACGGACATCTATCTGTATGGCGAGAAACTCAGCGACGTGACTGGTGTCGCCAATGATATCGATAAGGTCTGGCATGGCTGGTACGACGTAGCAAAACAGGCCTGCATCGTGAAGGGCAAGTGGCGCGGGCTGATGATCGGCCAAGCGCCCGATGCCTGGAATTGGAGACCCGACTTCTTCACGGCGGCGGGGGTTGGCAAATTCCCGGATACCTATGACGAGTTGCTCGACGCGGCGAAAAAGCTCAAGGCATACGGCAAGCCGATGGGCATGACCCTCGGACACGCCACGGGCGATGCGCGCTCCACCAACTATCCGGTGCTCTGGGCCTTTGGAGGTGCGGAGTTCTCAGAGGATGGTACTCAGGTCACTATTGACTCACCAGAGACCCGCAAGGCGATTGAGTGGTATACCCAAATGTACCAGCAGATGCCTTCCGCCGTCCTATCGTGGCTCGACCCAGACAACAACCAGGCGTTTCTCGCCGAGCAGGTCTCAGCGACCACGAACGTTAACACGATCTACCTCGCCGGGCGCGATTCTAAAGATGCGAACCAGCAGCCGTTCCCCCGCGATGCCGGGAATCCTTTCCGCGGGGATTTTTGCGTTCACGGCGTCGTGGAACGAGTTTCTCTACGCCTTGACTCTCGTCACCGATAACGACCAGCGAACCTTACCGCTTGGGATCGTGGCCGCCCTCGTGAATTTTGACGCCTATCCCTGGGGACAGCTCATGGCTGGAGCTCTCCTCGGCTCGATCCCGATTGCGATCATCTACTCATTCTTCGTCGAGCACTATGCAACTGGCCTCACCGCCGGTGCCATCAAAGGCTAACCCAAGAGAGAACTCGGCAAATCCTCATCCGGATAAGACGCTAGGCGCTCTATAATCAGATTGCTTAGATTGAAGGAGTCAGCAACGTGATTCAGCAGTGGTTTGACCTTTCGGGAAGGGTGGCGCTGGTGACCGGCGCTGGCGCGAATGGTGGCAACGGGCACGCCATCGCGCGCGCTCTGGCCGAGGCCGGAGCAGACCTCTTCATTGGCGACATCGACGAGGAAGGTGCCAAGGAGACCGCGCGCGAGATCCAGGCACGTGATCATCAGTCCGTCGCCTTCCGCTGCGACAACGGCAACCCGGACGATATCGTTGCGATGTTTGCCGAGCTCGATCGGGTGTATGGTCGGATCGACATCCTGGTCAACAACGTCAGCATCGGCCATCGCTCACGGCCCGAAGACCTGTCACTCGCCGACTGGCAAAAGGTAATTCGGGTCAACCTCGACGGTACCTTTCTCTGCAGTCAACAAGCCGGCCGGCGCATGATCCGCCAGGGGAGAGGTGGCAGTATCGTCAACATCAGCTCGATCGCCGGTAGTTCGGCGCTCGGCCGTGGTAACTTCGTCTATAGTGTCACCAAGGGCGGAATCAATCAACTCACCCGCGAATTAGCGGTTGAATGGGCACCTTACAAGATCCGGGTCAACGCGATTCAGCCCGCCCAGATCCTCACTCCCGCGCTCAAGCGGCTCTTTCAGGATCCCCAGCTCGACGCCGAGAAAACCCGCAAGCGCATGTTGACCGGCATTCCTCTCGACCGCTTCGGAGAGCCGGCGGACATCGCCAAGGCGACGCTCTTCCTCGTCTCGGATGCCGCCGACTTCATCACCGGTCACCTGCTCCCAGTTGACGGCGGCAGTCTCGCTCTGAACGCGGGTGGCAGCAAAGTCTGGCCGAAGAACGAGTAGGAGGTTTGTATGGCCATTGAAGTCGTCATGCCGCGGCTGGGCTGGGGTGGGGAAGAAGGCAGTCTGGTCGAATGGATCAAGCACGACGGCGACCAGGTCCATGTCGGCGACGTGCTTTGCACGGTCGAGGGCGACAAGGCGGTGAGTGAAGTCGAATCCCTCGACAGTGGAATCCTTCGGATTCCCCCCGATTCGCCGCGACCGGGTACCAAGGTCCCAGTTGGTACTATTCTGGCCTATCTGATCGCACCGGGCGAGACCGCGCCGTTTGAGCAGACTGCGACGGTGCAGTCCACGACCGCGGTTAGCGCGGAATCGGCCATCCCCTTACCTGTAATGACTGTCCCTATGGCCCCCGCAACTGCTACCCCCCGGGCGACTCGGCAGGGATCTCCCGCGATCAGCCCTCGTGCGTGGCGGGTCGCCGAGGAGCTTGGGGTAAACTGGACTGCTCTCCAAGGGAGCGGCAGCAGTGGACGCATCGTCGAGCGCGACGTGCGGCGCGCAGCGGCGGAAGCCACGGTGCAACGCGCGGAGGCACAGATCGGTCCGCTCGCCCGACGAACCGCTGCCGAGGCCAGCGCTGACCTGGAGGCACTCGCCCAAGCGAAAACGGGGCAGCGGATCACCCGTGCTGACGTCGAGGCCGCAGCGCGGACCAGGAACGTGGCTCCCCCGGCATCGCAAAACGCCGCAACGCCCGACACCGAGCCAATCGATCTATCGATCCGACGGACTCCTCTGAGTAGTGTCCGCCAGATCATCGCACGTCGGCTGGATGAAAGCGCGCGTACCACCGTCCCGGTCACCCTCACCACCGAGGCCGACGCGACCGATCTGGTGCGGCTGCGCGCCCAGATCAAAGTCGACTTGACCGATACCAATCTGCCGGTGCCCAGCTACAACGATCTGCTGGCCAAGCTCGTCGCGCTCGCCCTGCAAGAACATCCTGAACTGAACAGCTCGCTCGATGGCCAGGAAATCGTCCAGCATACCAGGATCAACGTTGGCATTGCCGTTGATACCGAACGCGGCCTCCTAGTGCCAGTCATCCACGACGTGCCGGAGAAGTCGATCTTGCGCATCGCGACCGAGTCGGCTCAGTTGATCGAGCAAGCGCGCTCCGGTCAGATCTCCCCGGAGGCCCTGCGTGGGGGCACTTTTACTCTCACCAACCTGGGCATGTATGACATCGACGCGTTCACGCCAGTTGTCAACCTACCCGAGTGTGCGATCCTCGGAATCGGACGGATCGTTGCCAAACCGGTAGTCGTCAACGAGCCGGCCGAAACAATCACGGTTCGCAAGATGATGCCACTGAGTCTCACTTTCGATCATCGCCTGGTCGATGGCGCCCCGGCCGCGCGCTTCCTCAAGCGTGTAAAGCATTTTGTCGAGCACCCGATGCTCGGACTGATTCGTTAAAGCATGGGCGCTAGATCTTTCGTGAAAGGAGACATCACTAGGATGCCAAGCGGAACGACGGCTGAAACTGCGACTCGCCTGAGTCGAGATGTGTTGCTCAGACTCTTCCGTCAGATGGTCCAGATCCGCCGTTGTGAGGAGCAATTGGCTCGCTCGCACGCAGCCGGTCTGATCCACGGCGCCTGCCACACCTACGTCGGTGAGGAGGCGGTGGCCACTGGCGTTTGCGCCCACCTGCGCCCCGAGGATACCGTCCTGAGCACCCACCGCGGTCACGGTCATGCCCTGGCCAAGGGGGTTCCACCACGCGAGCTGATCGCCGAGTTATTCGGTCGGGCTAACGGCTGCTCACACGGGCGAGGGGGGAGTATGCACATCTTCTCTCCGGAAGTTGGCATGCTCGGCACCAGCGGTATCGTCGGGCCGAGCATCTTAATGGCCACCGGCGCTGCCTACGGTTACAAGCTCCTCAAGCAGGATCGGGTCAGCGTGGCCTTCTTTGGCGATGGGGCGAGCAACAACGGTGCCTTCCACGAGGGGCTGAACCTCGCTGCGATCTGGAAGCTGCCGGTCCTCTTCGTCTGTGAGAACAACCAATATGCGACCGAGGTCCCCTTCGCCAGTGTGGCCGGCAATCCCAACGTCGCCGAGCGCGGCAAGGCCTACGGCATACCGAGCTATCGGCTGGATGGGAACGACGTGATTGCAGTGTACGAGGCGGCAGAGGAGGCGATCCGGCGGGCACGAGACGGCAAGGGCCCGACCCTGCTCGAATGCGTGACCTATCGCACCCGGGCTCATTCAGAGGGCATGCGCGACACCGGGTATCGGCGTCGCGAAGAGGTCGACGCCTGGAGGGAGAAATGCCCGATCAAACAGCTCCGCGCGCGGCTCGTCGCTGACCGACTGGCGACCGGCACCGAGCTCGACCAGATCGAATCCGAGATCCAGGCAACGATCGACGAGGCCTTCGAGTTTGCTAAGAACAGCCCTTGGCCGGATCCGGCCACCGTGACCGATCACATTTACAGCAATTGAGAGGGGTGAATCATAACCCGCAGCAGTATATCCCGTCTCACCCCCTCAACGAGAAAGGAAATCATGCGCGAGCTGACGTTTACGGCTGCGGCCCGCGAAGGGCTAGCCGAAGAGATGGCACGGGATTCGTCGGTTTTTGTCGTCGGTGAAGGAATCGGCGCCCGAGGCGGCAACTTTAACACGACGACGGGACTCTTTGATCTCTATGGTCCCGAGCGACTGCGCGACACGCCGATTAGTGAGCGGGGTTTTACCGGCCTATGCACCGGCGCGGCGATGGTCGGGGCCCGTCCCGTTGTCGACTACATGTTTTTCGACTTTGCCTTGGATGCCTTGGGCGAGTTGATCAATCAGACGGCGAAGATTCAGTACATGAGCGACGGTCGCCTGAAGATGCCGATTGTCTTGCGGGGCTGCATCGGGATTGGTAACTCAGCGGCAACCCATCACTCTGGCATCTACTATCCGCTCTTCGTCCACCATCCCGGCTTTCGGGTCGTCGTTCCCTCGACCCCCTGCGACGCAAAAGGGCTGCTCAAGACCGCCATCCGTTCTGACGACCCGGTCATCTTCATGGAGCATCGGGCTCTGCTCAATACTAAAGGACTGGTGCCTGAGGAGGAATATTTGGTGCCGCTCGGCCAGGCCCGAATCGCGCGTGAGGGAAAAGACGTGACCGTCGTCGGCATTTCGGTTATGGTGAACCGTTCCCTCGAGGCGGCAGAGCAACTTGCTGAAGAAGGCGTCTCGGTCGAGGTGATCGATCCTCGCACCCTAGCGCCCCTTGACCTCGCGACAATCCTCCAATCTGTACACAAAACTGGACGGCTGCTCATCGCCGATGAGAGCTACGGGCCCTGTGGGATCGGGGCGGAAATCGCCGCTCGGGTGATGGAGGAAGCATTCGATGACCTGGATGCACCGGTTCGCCGCCTCAACGCTCGACACACGCCGATTCCCTACAGCCCCCCGCTCGAGCAGGCTGTCGCTCCTAATACGAAGGCACTCATCCAGGCGATTTGCGCGTTACTCGCGGAATGATAATGACAAGAATGAGAATAACAAGGATGACAATGACAGGGAGGAAACCTTTGGCGTGCTTCAGTTCTCATCAGACAGGTGTTCCTTCCCAGGGAATTCAGTGGGGGAAGATACGCGAGAAGAATCATGAGTACTCCAAGTAGCCTTGCTTTCGTAGGCGCTGGCTCCCTGGGACAGGCGTTCGCCGGGCTTCTAGCCACGTCCGGCCAGGCAGTGACGCTCGTCGCAACGCTAAGCAGCCGGGAGCGGCTTCTTCAAGCCGAGCGGATTCGGCTGCGCGGTGCACTCGATCTGGAGATTCCCGTCGAGGCAGCCCCCGCGCCAGCCGGTCGCGTTGGCATAACCGCTGATCCGGGGGATTTACCTTCGAATACCGGAGTGATCTTCACGACCAAAAGCCACCAGCTTCCGGCCGCGATTGCGATGGTCCGTGCGGTCTGGCCACGTGCAGATGACGCGACATCCTGGGTGGCCGGCGTTCAGAACGGCATCATCAAAGACGATCTCCTTGTTAAAGCCTTTGGTGTCGAGCGGGTCGTCGGCGCAGTGACGATCCTGGGCGCCCAACGCGAGGCAGATGGTGGGGTAACCGTGACGAGCCGCGGCGCGACCTATCTGGGAGAGTTTGCCGGAGATAGCTCGCCGCGGGTCGCCGCGGCGGCACAGACGCTGCGGGCGGCGGGCATCCCGACGGAAGCCGTGACGGATATTCAGAGCGTCCTCTGGTCGAAAGTGTGCAATGCTGTCGGCGTCTTTGGTGTCTGCGTGCTCACCAGATCGAGTGGGTCCAGGATGTCAAGTAACCCGGATCTAATGCGCGCCTACCACGCCCTCATCCGGGAAACCGCTACCGTGGCGGCTGCCTACGGCGTAACGATCGGCGACTATGAAGGGTTCCCGATCCGAAGCTACCTGACAAAGAGTGAAACCAAGATGATAGCCAGCGCAGCGTCGCGAGCCGCGACATTCGCGGGCGAATCGGGAGCAGGAGGGACGGAGAGCTTTCCCTCGATGGTCCAGGACCTCCTCGCCGGTCGTCCCATGGAGTCAGATCAAATCTTTGGTGACGTGGTCCGACGCGCCGAGTATGTCGGCATCACCGTCCCTCGCATCGCCCTCGTCCGTGATCTGATCGCCGGGCTTAACCGCACAACGAGTCACCGGTGAGGTATGAGAAGATGAATACCGTCCGGCGGATCGACCGATTCCGATGAGCTCCGGTCGCGGCTGGTATAGACGGCGCCCTTCGCGGTCACTCCGCCAACGTCACCGTCGTGCGCCCCCTTGCACCGAGTAGTGGATGCGTGATAGCATCGAACCGGTTTTGGTCCTGGCAATAGTCCTCGCGTATCCAACTTTCGACTCGGGTGTTTCATGCATCGGAGCCGTGTGACCGATTGCACGGGTGGGAACGCCACGCGAGGCTGAACCGTCGGAAAAAAAGGAGCTCGGCTTCGAGTGGTAAACACGGATCCCGACGAGGTGTTGGCTCTCCGGGCTCGTCACGATCGTGATGCGTTCGGAGTGCTTTATGAGCGTCACTTGCGTCGCATTTACAATTACATGTATTACCGGACGGGAAGCGTCGCCGATGCCGAGGATTTGACGGCACGCACGTTCTTCCAGGCACTGAACAACCTACACCGCTACCAGGTCCAGGGGGTGCCGTTTTCGGCATGGCTCTTTCGAATCGCTCACAATCTCGTGGCCAACTGGCATCGCGATACGAGTCGCCACCGAATGACGTCCACTGATGGGCTCGTGGAGCTTGCGAGTGAAGCGGACGGTCCGGATGATTCGGCGGAAGTTGATGAGGAACGCCGCGAGCTTCACGCCCTGATTCGTCGTTTGCCTACCGACCGACAGCAGCTTTTGATTCTGAAGTTTGCCGAACAGATGTCGAACGAAGAAATTGCAGTTATCATGGGACGGAGTGAGGGGGCGATCAAAGCCCTTTTACACCGGACAATTAAGAACCTTCGCGACGAGATAACGCGGGCGAAGAGGGAGGGTCCATGAGTCAGTGGACGGTCGCTGGGCTGGTCTCACGCGTCGCCGAGCGAGTGAGCACAGCCGGCGAAGATCTTGCCGACATGGTCAGTCGGCGGTCGTTGGTGGATGACCTCGTCGCAGTTGAGCGGTTACAGGATCTCTTTCCACCTGTCGAGCCGTCGCCTGATTTTACTGAGTCGCTGCACCGCCAACTCATGGCCGCGCCTGTTTTCGTCCCGGCTGAATACTCCGAATCGCCCTCGGCGACTGGGCGGCGCCTCCTCTATGGCGTCGCAGCAGTGGGCTCGTTGGCATCGGCCGCTGCAGTGGTCGCCGTGATCGTTTACCGCTCGCGACCGGGGTGTCAGCGCCCGGCCGCGTGATCCCGCCCGCGATCCTCAGACACGTGGTATCTGGGCTAACGCCTCTTCTTCAGCCCGCCGCATCTTCTGCCGCTCGGGCTCGGTCTCGTGATCAAAGCCAAGTAAGTGGAGCAATCCATGGACGGCAAGGTAAGCGAGTTCGCGTTTTTCGCTATGCCCGTATTCCGCGGCTTGGGCACGGACTCGATCATATGAAATAACAATGTCGCCTAATAGACGCGCTTCCCCCGGCGCGTGGGGAAAGTTGTCTACCCCTTCGAGCTGAGAAAAGGACAGCACGTCGGTCGGGCAATCCTTGCCTCGATACTCGCGATTCAACGTCTGAATCTGGGCATCGTCGGTAACGACCACGCTTAGCTCGACCAGCCCAGTCACTCCTTGCGTCGCCAAGACCCGCTCGAGCACCCCACACAGGAAGTCTCGGGCGACCTCTTTCTCAAAACATGGTGCGACGTCAAGATCGAGCTTCAGCGTGGATTGGCCACTCTCCACGCTCGTCGCTGGCGTCCCCTCCGACTTCGTTATCTCCGACATCCAGATACCTCCCAGTTACCGCTCACTCGCCGCCGCGACGGGTTGGTTGATCACTTCCGGCGGATACTCGATCCGTGGGTGAAAGATGCTCTGGAGCACTGACATGAACGATTGCCGGATCCGCTGAAGATCATTCAGGGTCAGATCTGACTCGTCGAGCTGACCACTACTAATCCGATCCTGAAAGATCTTGTCGACGATAGCTGCGATCGACTCGGACGAATGATCGCGGTTTGCCCGAACTGCCGCTTCGACCCCGTCGGCTAGCATCATGATCGCCGCTTCGCGACTCTGGGGACGCGGCCCAGGGTAACGAAATAAACTCTCATCGACGGGCTGCTCAGCTCCTTTACTCGCCTGACGATAAAAATACTGGACGAGCATCGAGCCGTGATGCTGAGAGATCAAGTCCCGAATCCGGGAGGGAATGCCGTACTTCTCAGCCAACGTCAATCCATCCTGAACGTGTGCGACGATGATCCGAGCACTGGTATACGCATCGAGCTGATCGTGGATGTTCTGACCATCCATCTGATTTTCGACAAAAGCGTACGGTCGGATCAGCTTGCCAATGTCGTGATAATAGCCTCCGATCCGAACGAGGAGAGTATCGGCCCCGATTGCCGCCGCTGCCCGCTCAGCCAGATTGGCGACCACGACGCTGTGGTGATACGTCCCCGGCGCCTCGGTCAGTAACCGACGGAAGAGCGGTTGACTAGGATGAGCAAGCTCGAGGAGATTCATCGTCGTCGCGATGCCAAAAATGTGCCCCAAGAACGACATCGTCCCCAACGTCAGCGCGGCAGAAAGCATACCGCTGACCGCGGCCAGTCCGGCGAACACGAGCAACATTTGCAAATCTAGCCCGCCGCTCATGGACTGGAAGGCGACAATGACGGCAACATTACCGACCGCGACGGCCGCTGCGGCCATCGTTAGCACGTTGATCCGCTCCATTCGGTGCACAGTAATTGCCCCGAGTCCGCCAGCGACCAAGGTCGCCACGACCGGCTCCAAACCATCGTTCGCCACCATTCCCATTAACACGGCCAGCACCACCGTTGCAACCAGACTAAGCTCAGTGTCGAGTAAGATCGCCAGCAACATTGGTACCGCCGCGAGTGGAAAAAGATACAGGTAGAGCTCGCGACCGGGAATGGTGAGCTTGCCGGCGATCGTTTCCATTACCAACAGGAAGCCCAGCAACAACAAGCGACGGGGATTGCTGGCAACTGTCGGTTGGAAGACCCACACGTAAAAACAGAGCAATACCGACAGACTGCTGGCAATTAATGCCATGGCCAAGACTTCCGGCCACTGAATCATCGGATTCCGCAAGCCGACTGCCTCGAGACGCTCGAGGTCACTCGCGGTGACAATATCGCCGGTGCGCAAGATCGATTCGCCTTTTTCGATCGTCACCCGTACTGGTTGCACCGCGCTCGCCGCTTCGTTGCGAGCTGCGGCCGTCGCAGCCGTGTCAATCTGCTCGGTCGGGCCGATAAAATTCCGTGCTAAATCAACGATGACTTGATTCTCTCGCTGGTCTAGCCCCGGCTCGACCTGATTTCCCAGCGTTGCCTTTGCCTCGTTCACTTGCTCAGGCTTGATCTGTCCACTCATGGTCCGGTCGATCAACCGGAGAGTGTCGGTAACCACCTCGCGCCACTGGACATCATCCAGTGCTACGATTGTGCTGGCATCCGTGGGAGTAATCGTAAGAGCAGATAGGTTGATAAGCTGTGACTGCTTTTCTGTATCGGTGACAGTTGATCGGCGAATCTGGCTGATTTGGGACAGGGCTGCCGATGCGCGAGCCTGTGCATCAGCCGCGGCATCGGGGATCGATGCATAGATCTCCGGAACCGCGGCGGCAGCTTGCTGGCGCGCCTGCGCCGTCCGGATCTGGCTAACATAGGTGACTTTGACCGGCGACATGATGTTGTACGGACTAACGTCACCTTCACTGAGGGCGTAGCGACTTGGGAGAAGCTGGAATGTGAGGGTGGCGAATAAGGCGAGCGCTAACACGAGGCCAAACATGACGACGCGCCATGGGCCTGGCAAGCGTCCGGTAGCAGCCCGTCGCCTGGTAACCGCCCTCACCTCATTGTCCACTTCGGGTCTCCACCATTCGCATTATAGGAGTCCCCGGAGAGGCCTGTCAACGGATGGACAACGAGCGGTGGCTCACTGACGCCTCCACCACGTAAGAAAATCTGGTCACTCTTCCCAGATTGGCACTCGTCAGTGTCCGACTAAACGATCCAAGTCACTCGGCGTCCGAACTTTGGAAACGGTTTCGAGGAAGGCGCGTAGTGAGCCACTTTGCTGGCGCAGGCGACGCAGCTTCGCCTCGTAGGGATTCGCCGTGCCGCTGTAGCTGCCGAAAAACGCGAGATAAGCAGTGTTGAGGCGGGGAATGTAGTAGCCGCGTCGCGCCAGATCTTGCTGGGCTTGCTTCATATACTGATCCGCGCCGGCCAGGTCGTGACGGTCGAGATATCCCTGGACAGTCAGCCGGATTTGCCGCATGAGACTGACAAAGCTTGGCTGACCATTCGACGACGATCCACTCGGGGATCGGGCTGGTGTAGGCTCGAGCCGCGCGTAGACCTGTCGATAGACCGCTCTGCCGACTTCTTGACCAACCATATCGGCAACCGTTTCGTTAATCTCGCGCATATCATAGCTGGCAAAGTACGCCTGGCCCAGCGGCCGGAAAATCAGATACTGGTGCGTCCATTCATGGGCGACGGTGACTAAGAGGTCTTGGGTCGAGTCAGCATCGGGGAGCATGCTGGGATACGCCGCCAGTCCACCAATACCTGTCACTACCGACGATACTCCTAGCGCATCAGCAGCATTTTCGAGACGCTCTACCTCATCCGGCGACATTCCAGGCTGAATCAAAACGCTCCCGATGAGCTCGATCCGATCACGGGGAGCGACAACCAATAGATCCGGGAGAGGCCCAAGCTGGAAGAAAACCGCGGGGGTCACCCCAATCTGAAAGAACGGAGAGCGATCGCTGAATCCCGCCGTCAACCATCCGTGGCGAAGATCCATCTGGCCCATTTCGTCGCTGATCTCGGAGCTTACTGTCGACTCCACGGTTGGGCGCAGGGCCGTTACCTCCGATTCCAGACGATCGAACTGACGCTCTGCCTCGTCGAGACCGGGAGCCTGGCCAGTGACTGCACGGCGTGCCCAGAGACCATCACGGGCAGACTGGGCCCGCGCGGCTTCGGCGCTGAGCTGATTGTAACGCTCGACGTCAGATGGCGATCCGACCGGTGCAGGAGCAAAAAGGGCCTGCCATCCTCGCTGGACGAGCGTGCTCATCTCCCAAGACCAGATATCAAAGCCGTGATCGCGCGTCACCCCGGTAAGCTGCCAATCCAGCGACGAGGCATGGTTGGCGCGGGGCAGGAGGACAACTGCGAGCACGAATCCAAGCAGCAGGCGAGTCACATTGCGAGCCGAGATCTGTCCGAAGCCCCACATCGCTCTTCTCTCTTCCAAGACTATCCTACGGCTTCGTCATTTCACTCGGCAAATTATGGTGATCTGAAGGAAAAGAAAAAGAACGGCACAAGAGTTGCGACGTCTAAGGCGTTCGGGCGCTTTCACCGCAAGTCTCGTATAGGCGGGCTCCGTCGACTGCGCCGAGTTCGATGGGAGGTTTTGTGGTGATCTATCAGCAGCGGACGACGGTTCTTGACGATTTCTTGTTGCACGTCGTTTTTCCTTGGCTTACGACATTGCACGTAACTCCGCTTCTTCGCCTGGCGCGATATTGGAGCGTTCCGGTCCCCCCACCCCCTCCGATTCATGCACCAATGAGCGAAACCTCAGATAAAATAGAGGGATGAAAGTTCGTGAGCTAAATTCCTGGGATGTTTCGCCAAGCGAGGCGATCTCAATCCAGAATGAGTTGGCCCCCCTCGTCATTCGTAGCGGGTCGCCAGAGGACGTGCGATTGGTCGCGGGTATCGATGTCGCCCTGCCAGACGACGGGATCCGCGCCGCCGTGGTGATCGACTCCTTTCCCGCGCTCACCTTGCTCGAAGCAGCAACCGCCGATTGCCCACTGACCTTTCCTTACGTTCCCGGCCTGCTTTCTTTTCGCGAAGCGCCAGCGATCATCGCCGCCTGCCAGAAGATCTCGACCGAGCCCGACTTGATCATCGTCGACGGCCAGGGTATCGCTCACCCTCGCCATCTCGGCATCGCCAGCCACATCGGTCTCATCCTGGACCTCCCGACCATCGGCTGTGCTAAGTCACTGTTGGTTGGAACACACGATCCGGTAGGCGAGCAGCGGGGGGATTGGCAACCAATCACGTACCAAGGCGAGGTGATTGGCGCGGCACTCCGCACCCGCCCCGGCACGAAACCGGTTTTTGTCTCTATCGGCAACAAGATCAGTCTCGAGGCAGCGATCCACTGGGTTCTAGCTTGCTGTAGAGGTTACCGCCTCCCGGAGCCCCAACGTCAAGCCCATCACGCCGCGGGTTCGCGCTAAGCGCGCGGCAATTGAGTATCGTCGCCAATGAGATACTCTCGCGGCTCCTCAAGGAGCCAGCGAACGTAAGATCGCTCGCGTCGCGCCTGACGCCGCCAGTCGTCAACCGAGAATACTTCAACCTGAATCGCTTGGTCGGTTTGTTCGGCCAGTGTCCGGGCGAGTCGCTCGACGTCACTGCGCTCGACATTCCCCACCACGACGAGCGGTACCTCGCGCGTCTCTGGTTCCTCTGGACGGAGGAATGCAACGACGATACCGTCGACTGTCGCCAGCGCTTGGCGGAGCAATGACCGGACATCTGGAATCGAACGAAAGATGGCAGAGAGATGTGGAAAGAAAGGATGATCGATGTCGAGACGGTAGAACTTGGCATTGGCCTGCTTCTCACTGCTCACCAGACCGGCCGTTTCCAGCTTCCCGAGTGCGAGCTGGACCGAGCGCGGGAAGCGCCCGCTCTCTTTGACCAGCTCATTCACGTAAAATCGCCGGCCTGGATCACGAAATAAAAGCAGGCAGAGATCTACCAGGGTCGGCGAGGCAAAGAGCGCATCTGCCATCGATCGCAAACTCGTTGCAGTTCTCGGCTCACCGCCCGCGTTCGGCGTGACCATTGACTGTCCTCCCTTAGAAAATAGGTTTTCATCCCCTGGTGGTGCCCATCCGGGCATCAGGCACCCCTCCTTAAACATACCTTTTCTCATGTCTTGAGCCGTGTCTGCCTGCCGTCCCGTTTCAAATAACTTAGTGTGTTGATATGATAACATCATGGTTGAAGGCGAGATCCAAGCACCTCACGGCGAGCGCTCCACTTCTTGGCAGCGAGTGTACACCGAAAGATCCACCCTGTTAGTTACCCTCAGCGCGGCACTTTAGCCAAACGCTATCGAAGTTAAAGCCCGACCCCGTGGCACATGCGCCCCAGAGACCACTTGTAGTATTATCGAATAACTTTATTAGTTTATAAGCTGTCTATGTTGGTTGCTACTTGGCGCGTTCGGGTAAGAGCATCTTTCCGAGGTCCAACGGAAATTACCCCAACACCCCGGCTACTTCTGCTGGCGACAGGTACACTATAGGTAAGAACAGTTCAAGGAGGAAAGGAGGATCCGCGATGCTACCGACGACGGTCTTACTCGCCAGCAACAATCGCCATAAGCTCGCCGAGATGTCCAAGTTACTGGCTGGTCTACCCATCAAACTCGTCACTCCGGCTGAAGTCGGGATTTCTATCGATGTTCCTGAAACCGGAGCAACCTATCTCGAAAATGCGCGTCTGAAGGCCGAAGCCTTCGCTCGACGGAGCGGCCTGCTGAGCCTTGCCGACGACTCTGGCCTCGAAGTGAAGGCCCTAGGGGGTTGGCCGGGCGTCCACTCGGCGCGCATCGCCGGTCCGAACTCCAACGACGCACAGCGTCGAGAACTCGTGCTCGATCGCTTGCTGGGAAAGGGCGGGAGCGAGCGCAAAGCCCGCTTTGTCAGCGAAGTCGTGCTCGCCAACTCGCGCGGAGTAGTTGGTCAGTCTCGCGGCAGCATCGAAGGTACAATCGCCCTCGCTCCTCGAGGCGAAGGAGGATTCGGCTACGATCCAATCTTTATCCCCAATGGCTATGATCGGACCTTTGGCGAGTTGAGTCCGAGCGTAAAAAATGCGATTAGTCATCGAGCTCGAGCGATCGCTGCTCTCCGCCCGGTATTGGAGCACCTGTCCAATAAACCCTGACCGCCCAAGGCAAGAGGCTAATTAACTATGATATTAGCTATTCTGTAATACTTAATTAAGTAACAGAATCGGTCTAGTAAGCCGGTTCCAACGGCAGATCTCGCGATTAGCCAGTTCGAAAGAGTCGACGAAGCCAATTCAGCCGCGACCGACGTCGCGCTTCCTCTTGGATCTCCGCGATCATCGCAAGCGCTCGATCGAGCTTCTCATGTAATGAGTCGATCTTCGCTTCGAGCGCGATCACACCGTGGGACAGATCACGGACCTGGCGACTCTGCTCCACGCTGATCGATTCGAGCAGATGCAATCGCGCGAGAACGTCCGGCTCGCGCGAAGGGGGCAGGAGATCGACAATCGCGCGAGCGAGCTGGCCTTCGTCGATCCGGGGGACTGGCGCGAGGGAGGATTGAGCCTCACTTGCTGACGAAGAAGGATTCACCGCGTCGGCTATCTCAACGCGGCGTGCGGCCCGTCTTCTTTTGCTATCGAATTGGGCGGTTTGACGCCGACGGAGCGGCGGTCGCGGTGGTACGCCATCGGTGAGCTGGGCCCGAACCAGGGCGTAGCTCAAGCCAGAGTCAAGAAGCATCTTGATTTGTTCTAATTTCGCGATGTCACCCGCGGTATACCGTCGGTGGCCGAAGCCTCGTCCTGCCTGTCGGCGGCCACCACTCGCCGAGGTCGACAGCAGATCGGCGAAGCGCGTGGCGTAGACGCGCAACGTGCTGGCTGGCACCGCGAGAAGTGCTTCGACCTGACGCGGCGAATACGTCTCCGTTTCCCGGTCCTGCCTGACGTCCCCTTGCCCCGGTCCAGCTTTCGGATCAACGCTCGTCACGACTCTCTCTTATTCGTTACCAAGTCCACAGCAAATCATTCGCCCTTATTATATGACGCCCTGTGCAGCGACGAAACCTCCCCGATCGGACCATGCCGTAGCGATCGCCAACTGAATCAGTTTATAGTTATGTACAACAACTATTATCGCCAGTAATGCTGGCGAATCGACCAGTGGCACGGGACTTATAAACATTAACTATGTCAAATCAATATTCTGTCGACTTATTTAGCGCTGATTGAGCTCACCGGGACGCCCGACGTGGTCGATTGCTCTCGCTTGCCCGCCCTGCTCGTCCTCTGCCGTCCACCCCTGGCGCAGATCACCACCTTTTGGCTGGCTGCAGCACCTTCACTGCCCGAAGCGATCACCTTGTATGCCTTATTGGCACGAACATCGACTTAGTATCTGGGAGGTGTGGATATGTGTCTATTTGGCATCAGATGCCTCTTCGAGCCCGCTTTTTGATACCCGCTTACAGAACTTGCCAGAATCTTCCCTGTCTTTCGGGGTTCCGCCATTACATCACAAAATTCGCGATTTCTGCTTGGAATGGACGCCTTCATCAACGCGGTGGGAGCCGACTAGCTCTGTTTCGTGGGGACCGGGAACCTGGCAATACCCCCTGGTTAACCTTCCTCATCGAGCGGCGGATCGCCTTCGTCGTGCGCTGGAAGGAAGGCAATCACCCGCGTCCCGAGGATG
>JAJPIK010000070.1 GCA_021324795.1 Chloroflexota bacterium | reverse complement strand
CGGTCGTCTGTTGACGGCATCCAAAGGGCTTTGCTACCATAGCTGACTAACTCGGAGTATGCACGGCGAGGCGGACAGGTCCCCCTGGCTGACGTCCCTGCCTCAAGTGAAGGATGAGGAGACAGACGTTGTCGACACGAAAAGGCGATCATCGCCATTTGCGCACATCACGCCGCGCGATAATCCGGTTGCTGCCTGGCGCCGGCGCCACCTTACTGCTCGCCACCTGTAGTCCGGCCGGCAGCACCTCAACGGCAACCACCGGGCCGATGAGCGCAGCAAGCTCGTCTCTTCCCTCGCCCACGACCGCAGCCGCCACTCCGACGTCGGCCGTGGCGACGACACGCGTGACCAAGACGAGCGCGACGCCAGCGGCCGGGCCGACGAGCGCGGCTCAAGCCGGAGCAACGCCGGCCGCGGCGATTACGATTCCTGATACCGGGGCCAAGCTGCCGACCGAGAAGGTTACCCTGCGCTGGACGGAGAGCAGCCAGTTCAGCAAGGCGTTTCTGCCTTCTTACTGGGCCGCTTACCAGAAGGCCCATCCGAACATTACCGTGCAGTACGACAACCTGCCGGACGCGGATCTGGCCAAGGTGCTCCAGCTTGCTTTTCAGAGCAGCAACGAGCCGGACGTTTTCCGTCTGCTCCCCCAGATCATTCCGTCGGCGACCGCGGTCGCCCAGAAGCTGGTCCAGCCGCTGGACGATTATGTGCCCAAGTTTGCCCAGTGGAAGGCAGCTTTCCCGGCCGGCTCCTTCACTGAAGGGGTCAACGTTTTCAATGGGAAGACCTATACCTTTCCCATGCTCGGGAAGTTCACCTGGACCCTACAAATCAATCGGTCCTACTTCGACGAAGCGGGGATTGATCCGGTCAAGGAGCCCCTCACCTGGGACAGCTTCCGGGCCGCCGCCAAGAAGCTCACCCAGCAGGGGAAAGGGAAGTACTACGGCTTCGTCATCGGCGGCTCAGACATCGGTCGCTGGTCGGCCTATGGCAGCATTATGGGGCAGTTAGCGGGCGCCGCCGGCGGGGAGTTCAACTACAAGACGGGCCACTACAACTACACCAGCGACGGCGTCAAGGCCGCGGTGGACCTCTTGCTTGCCCTGAAGAGCGATGGGAGTGTCCTGCCCGGATCAGTCTCGATCAACTCGGACGAAGCGCGGAACAAAATGCCCCAGGGGCAGGCAGCCATGATCCTCAACGAAACCGGGATCGTTCCCTTCTGGATCAAGCAGAGTCCGAACTTCAAGTTCGACATCGCCGACCTGCCGGTGCCCGATTTGAACCAGCACGGCACCATCTACGCTGGTCCACCGGACAGCTTCTGGTGGATCGGGGCCCAGAGTAAGCTTGGCGCCGTCGCCGGGGACATCTTCGCCTATCTTGGCAGTGAGGATGGACAGAAGACCTGGCAGCGGGTCGGCGGCGGCAGCCTCCCGGTCATCTTTCCCTCGGCCAACCAGGTAGATACGCTCGATCCCCGGATCCGCTACGCGTACGCGTACTTTGACCGGATCATGCGGATCGGCCCCAGCCCACAGGTACGGAACCCGGACGTCGCCAAGGCGCTGCAGGAGATGCACACGGTCACGCCGGACTTTGGCACTGTTCTCCAGGGTATCTTCACCGGCCAAGTGAGCGACGTGAAGAAGGCGCTGCAGGACCTCCAAGATCGATCGGAGGCCGAGATCGATCGGGCCATCAAGGCGGCGCAGGCCAAGGGCGCCAAGGTCTCCCACGATGACTGGGTTTTCCCCAACTGGGATCCGAGCAAGAACTACACTCAGGCCGATTACGACGCTCTTAAAAAGGCGTGACGCCTGGCCTATCGGACGATCGGAGCAGATAAAATTGGCTGGCCACCCTCACCCTAACCCTCTCCCCAAGAGACAGGGAGTTTCACGGCGTAGACCTAGCCGGGCTCAGGTGACTGAACTCTGGTGCTATCTCTTCATGCTGCCTTCGCTCGTGCTGGCGACGCTTTTCACCTTCTGGCCAATCGTCGCCTCCTGGTACTATTCACTCCTCGACTGGTCGGGGTTTACCCAGGATAAAACCTTTGTCGGCCTGGGGAACTACGTCGAGCTATTCCATGATCCGTTCTTTTGGGGCGCCTTCGGCCGCTCTTTCCTGTTTATGGTAGTCACTGTTCCCGTCCGCCTCGGTCTGGCACTGGCGGTCGCGATCGTCCTGAACGACCAACGGCTGCGTCTCGCGCCGGTCTTTCGCACCCTGCTGTTCATTCCGGTGGTGACCACTACCGCTATCATGGGCATCCTCATGACCTTCTTGCTTAGCCCGGTGAACGGCCCTTTCAATCAGATTCTACTCGCTCTGCACCTCATCAGCAGCCCGATCTCCTTCCTCGGCGCACCCGAAACCGCCCTCTGGTCGGTGATGGGAGTGAGCGTCTGGAAATACTTCGGGATTAGCTTGGTCTACTGGCTGGCCGCGCTGCAGGCCATCCCGACCGAGATGTACGAGGCGGCGCGGGTGGACGGCGCGACACGCTGGCAGGTCCATCGGTACATCACGGCACCATTGTTGGTACCTTTTGCCACCGTTATCGTCCTCATCACTGCGGTGAACACCATGCGCATCTTCGATCTGGTCGAGACCCTCACCGGTGGTGGCCCCTATTTCGCGACCGAGGTGATGGAAGTCTACATTTATCGCACCGCTTTCAGCGTGCTCGGCGGCGGGATGCCGCGTCTGGGTTACGCGTCTGCGGCCGGTGTGCTTTTTGGGATCTGCGTGATGATCATCGCCCTTGGCCAGGGTTGGGTCGCCCGGCAGTTCGGCGCCGGACGGCATGGCATCTCGTCCGGGATGGGTCACTGATGGAAGTCTCGGCAAAGCTGCCCACGCCGGTCCGAAGCGGGCTATGGCGCGAGATCATCCGGGGGGGGCGTCCGCGTCTGATTCTGACGACCCTGGTTTTTATTCCCCTCTGCCTCATCTGGATCTACCCTTTTCTCTGGATGGTATCGGCGGCCTTTAAGACGAATGACGAGATCTTCGCCGGCCCCGGCCTCATTCCCCCCAGTCTCCAGCTCGATAATTTCGTCCGCGCCTGGGATCAGGCCAGCATTGGCCGCTATTTCATCAACACTTCGCTCATCACCCTCGCCACCGTGGCGATCGTCCTCCTCTCGACGAGCATGATCGGATACGTGCTCGGTCGATACAGGTTTCGCGGCAAGCGGCTGATCATCGCTCTGTTCATCACGACGGTATTCATTCCCGAGGGATACACGATCATCCCGATCTTCGAGCTGGTGAATTTGCTGCACCTGAACAATTCGCTGTGGGGAGTCATCCTGGCGGAGAGTGGTGGCGCCCACGTGCTCTTCATCCTGCTGTTTGCCGGCTTCTTCAGCCAATTGCCGAAGGACCTGGAGGAGGCCGCAGTGGTCGACGGCGCCGGCTTCGTGCGCGTCTTCTGGCAGGTGATGCTCCCACTCGCCATGCCGGTGATCGCCACCGCGACAATCATGCAATTCTTGGGAAGCTGGAATAGCTTCTTCCTGCCGCTAGTCCTCACCCTCTCGCGGCCGGAGATTCGCACCCTCGGCGTCGGCATGTTCGCCTTCCAGGGTGAGTACTTTTCCGACTGGGCGGGCATGGCGGCCGCGGCCACGATCAGTCAGATCCCGGTCATCGCCGTTTTCGTGCTCCTCCAGCGCTACTTTGTCGAAGGCATCGCCGGGGCAGTCAAACAATGACGACAGCCGATGCCGAGAAGGATGAGCCAAGGATGACAGGCGTCCGACCGAATCTACTCTTCGTCTTCGCCGATCAGATGCGTGGCATGGCAATGGGATGCGCCGGGAATCAAGACGTGCAGACGCCGAACCTGGATCGCCTGGCTGCCGAAGGGACAATCTTCGATCACGCCTTCGCAAACTGTCCGGTCTGTACGCCAAGCCGGGCCATGCTGCTCACCGGGCGCTACCCGCTGGCG
Organism: Chloroflexota bacterium; assembly: GCA_021324795.1. Lineage (GTDB taxonomy): Bacteria > Chloroflexota > UBA6077 > FW602-bin22 > CADDYW01 > JAJPIK01. Next base: position 2,163 of record JAJPIK010000070.1, on the reverse strand, counting down.
AACCGGGTGATTGCCAATGATCTGCCTCTCCCTGAGGACATGCCGACGATCGGCGAGCAGTTCCGCGACGCCGGCTATCGCACCGGCTATGTCGGCAAGTGGCACCTTGACGGGGTGCCGCGCAACAAGTGGACACCGCCGGGGCCGCGGCGACACGGCTTCGAGTACTGGGCAGCCTACAACTGCTCGCACAACTACTATCGTCCGGACAAATACTACCGCGATAACCCCAAGCCGGTCCTGGTGGAGGGATACGAGCCCGAGGTACAGACTGACCTGGCCCTCGAGTTTCTGGCCGAACCGGATGAGCGACCATTCTGCCTTTTCCTCTCCTGGGGGCCTCCGCACGATCCCTACCCGATGGTTCCGGAGCGCTACAAGGCTCGCTACGATCCACAGCGCCTCACCTTGCGGCCCAACGTTCGGGACCTGCTTCCTTCCTCGGCGCGCCTGGCGCGCGACCTCGAGCCACACCAGACCCTCGCCAACTACTACGCGGCGATCACCGCGCTCGACGAGCAGCTCGGGCGCCTGCTCAACCAGCTTGCCACCCAGGGACTTGCCGATAACACGATAGTGATCTTCACATCGGACCACGGTGACCAACTCTGGTCTCAGGGCACCATGAAGAAGCAGCAACCGTATGAAGAGTCGATTCGCATCCCGCTGCTTGCTCGCTGGCCCGGGCAGATCCCGTCCGGTCACACCTGCGATGCCTTGGTCAGCATCGTGGACTTTGCGCCGACGTTGCTTGGTCTCACCGGCCTTCCACCTTTGCCCGGCGCGCAAGGTTCGGATCGCTCGACGCTCTTCCTTGGAGATACCGCCACCGGCGCGGAATCCATTTTCTTGATGGACCTGGTCATGGTGGACGAGTCCCGGGTGCAGGGCCTGCCGGAATGGCGCGGTGTACGCACCTCGCGCTACACCTACGTCCGGCGGCAAGATCGGACCGACTGGCTGCTCTTCGACAACGAGCGCGACCCCGATCAGCTCAATAACCTGATCGCCGATCCGCGTGCGGAGGGGACGCGACGCCAGCTGGCCGCCCAGCTCGATGCGTGGTTAGAGCGGGTCGGGGACAGCATGCAAACTGGCAAGGCTTACCTGCAAGAGCTGGGGTTGGTTTCATTTTGGAATGCCCGCGAACGGGAGCTGCACCCAGCGAATCCGGATTTTCTCTAGAGACAGAAACATGACACACCCCGAATTTTGAGAAGTTCGGGGTAAGAGAGCCCTTTCTGGTAAGCTTGTCGGTGAATAACAACAGGCAAACCCCGGAGGGCTCTCGCATGGAAGAAGAGGATAGCAAAGAACAAGTCGGACGCCAAGGCGACGTGAGTGAGGCCAAATTGGAGGAATTGCGGGCCGTGGTGGGGAGAAATGCTGGACCTTTCTCCAGCCTTTCCTCAAGCGGTTGGATGCGCACGTCGATAGGCGGTTGGTGCGCACTCTCGCCAACCGGATCCCGGTGATCCTCAAACGTCGCAATCGCTCCGAAGCCTTGCTGCTCAGCCAGTTGGGCGACGCCATCGAGCGCGAGGGACACGGACCGGCCGGTACCAAACGGATCGAGAATCTGCTCAAGACGCCCGATTGGCCGGCCGCGGAGGTGGGAACGTATCTGGTCGAACAGGCCAAGGACCTGATTGCCTGGGAAGCCGCGCGGGTTTCCGAAAAGCGAGCCCTCTGTATCCTGGATGGGAGCGTGGCCGAGAAACCCGAGAGTGAACAGTTGGAGGGTCTGGCGCCGATCAACTCCGCCAAAGCGCGTCGGCTGCGCCGTCCCCGTTCGAAGTTGGGGACGGGCTATTCTCGCGGGCCCGGCGGTCCACTCACGGTGGTCCCGGGCTTTAGCTGGCTGGGCCTTCTCGTGACCGGGTGGGCCGAGCGGGCGGCAAAACGGTCGGTGGCACTGGTCGCATCCTTCCTTCTATCGGCGGGTGGCGCAGAGCCATCCTCAGCACCAGGATCTGGAGGCCGCGATTCCCACCGCCGATCAGGGTACCGCGGCGCGTGCCCTGATCGGCGGTGGGAGCCGACCAGCTCTGTTTCATGGGGACCGGGAACCTGGCAATACCCCCTGGTTAACCTTCCTCATCGAGCGGCGGATCGCCTTCGTCGTGCGCTGGAAGGAAGGCAATCACCCGCGTCCCGAGGATG
>JAJPIK010000097.1 GCA_021324795.1 Chloroflexota bacterium | reverse complement strand
GTCCCGCGCCGAGCCCGGGAGCGCACCCGCCGACTCCCCCGATCGATCAGGACAATCCCCGGGATCAGCACGAGGAGCAGCAGCAACGCCAGCGGCTGGCCAAACGCAATACCAATCATTAGATCCTATTATTGCATAGCCGAGCGTCCTTCCGCTCTATTTCGAGACCATCATGATCCTTAATTACTGCCTCAGAGGCTCACAATTGTCGAGGGCGTCCCGCAGCAAACTCAGAGCGGCCACGGCAAATCTCTCCATATTCTGGCGCCGCTCGCGCTGACCGGTTTCGAGGACTCGGGTCTGCTCGACCGGTCCGGACACTGCCAGCGCCGCGTGACCGGCCGGATCGCCATAACGATTACCAGTTGGCCCGGCCGCCCCGGTTTCGGCGATTCCCCAGTGCGCGCCGAGGCGCTCACGAATCGAGCGCGCCAAGAGCGCGGTGTGTGGCTCGGTAGCCGAGCGATGAGATTCCAACTGGGCCAGCGTCATACCAGCCAGTCGTTGCTTACCCTCTCCAGTGTAGACCACCACGCCTCCTTTAAAATAGGCTGAGGCCCCGGCCACGCCCAGGAGCGCCGCTGAAATGAGACCTCCGGCTGCGGACTCGGCCACCGCAACGGTTTCTCCGCGTTCGACCAAGCGACGTGCGACTTCCTCGGCAATCCTGTCGATCTCTGTCATCGTTTTGACTGACGCCTCCCGTATATTTGTCTAGTGATTATCCCAAAAGATCTCGCGACACACCATTGACATGACGGCACAAGCAAGCTATAGTGGCAGCGGCTGGTGTGCACTTATTCTTCAGCTATTTTTTCGGGGGATCACTGATGCCCGGTGTGGGGGAAACCGCAGCATGGCAGATCGCTACCTTGAGCTGACCGCGAATGATCGCGAGCGGCTCGTCGAGTTTGGTCATCGTCTCGAACCCTATACTGATCAGATCATCGCCACCGTCACGGATAGGCTCCAGCAGGTGGAGGAGGTTGTCGCCATCTTACCAGGTGGGGATCTGGCAGCACGGCTTCGACCAGGCCTGCTGGAATACCTGAATGCGCTCAAGGAGAATCAGACTGATCAGTATCTCCAGGCGATTGGCGCGCGGATCCGTGCCCGGGCCGAGGAAGGCTTGCTGTACGAGCAGTTGATCGTCACCTTGATGGTCTTGGAAGATCAGGTAGCCAGATTCATTCGCGAGTTATATCCCCTCAAAGAGGATGACCTGGCGGTGCGAGAGGCTTTTCGCAAGCTCAGTCACATCCTCCTGGCCACGACCGCCCAGGCCTACCTCAACGGCAAAGAAGAGACAATCCGGGCCCAGCAGGAAGCGATGCTGGCGCTCTCGACCCCGGTCGTCGAAGTATGGGAGGGCATTCTCGCCCTCCCCTTGATCGGAACGATTGACACGGGGAGGGCCAAGCAGATCACCCAGAACCTGCTTCGTCGGATCCGTGACACGCAGGCCCGCATCGTTATCCTGGACATTACCGGCGTTCCTCTGGTCGATACCCGGGTGGCGAACCATCTGATCAAGACGGTCCGCGCGGCGCGCCTCCTCGGCGCACGCGGGATCATCGTCGGGATCTCGCCCGAGGTCGCCGATACCTTGATCAGCCTCGACGTGGCGTTCCAGGATATCAGCACCTACTTCTCATTGCGTCAAGGATTAGAAGCAGCGATCAGCATGCTCGGACTGAAGGTCGCACCCGAGGGGGTCCTTCGATGAGCATCCCGGTCTTGCGCGTCGACGGATTCCTGCTTGCCTCGATTCAGGAAGCGCTGGAAGATCAAGCCGCCATCGAGCTAAAAAAGAATCTGCTCGAGGAGGTCCGGCGCAGCCGAGCCCAAGGGATTCTGATCGACGTCTCGGGCGTCGATCTCATCGATTCCTTCACTGCTCGCGTTCTTGGCAGCATCGGCCGGTCGGCGCGCTTGCTGGGAACCTCGACGGTTCTAGTGGGGCTCCAGCCGGAGGTTGCGATGACCATGCTCGACCTTGGTCTCGAATTGAGCGACCTCGCTACCGAGCTGAACACCGAGCGTGGCTTGGAGCTGCTGCGAAAGCAAGTTCGGACGTTACCGTGAAGGGGGCTCACCGGTGGATGGGAAGGTGATTCCACTTCTTCAGGAGACGGATATCGTCCTGGCTCGTAAGCACGCCAAAGACCTGGCCGCGGCGATCGGATTCGAGTTGCTCGATCAGGTTCAGGTCGCCACCGCGGTGTCCGAACTTGCCCGCAACGTCATCCAATACGCGGGAAGGGGGGAGATCCGGTTTGCGATCGAGATAAAGGGCTCCCGCCGCGGCTTGACATTCATCTGCCACGATGACGGCCCCGGGATTGTCGATCTCGACCTTGCCCTCATCGGTGGATATTCCACCAGTCACGGACTCGGTCGCGGTTTATCCGGCGCGCGCAATCTCCTCGACGACTTTCGTATCGAAACGTTTCCGGGCAAAGGTACAACCGTGTGGGCAGCGAAGTGGCTTCCGTGAGCGAGTGGATGGTCCAGATTACCCTGCGGACTGACGTCGACGTCGTACGGGTGCGCCAGGCGGCAGATCAGCTTGCGCGACGACTCGGGCTCGGAACGCGGACGCGCGCCCGGCTTGATCTGGTCGTCGCCGAGCTGGCGACGAACGTGGTTCGCCACGCCGATCACGGCGTCATCCGTCTGGTCGCCACCGCTAGTCCGCCGGCGGGGATCCGGATCCTCTGCCAGGATGACGGGCCCGGCCTCGCCGGGCCGGCGATAGCGAACGGGGGGAATACAGCGGGACTCGGGCTGGGCTTGGCGGTTGTCCACGAGCTTGCCAATGACGTGCGGATCGACTCCGAAGCTGGCCACGGGACGCGGGTCGAGGCAAACGTATGGGAGTAGTCGAGGTTGGCACCTGCCGCCGACCAATGCGCGGAGAATCGGTCTGCGGTGATGCCTGGCTGCACCTCGAAGGAGCCAACTCCTGTTTCCTGGCGGTTGTCGACGGCCTGGGACATGGTCCGGCCGCGTTCGAGGCCGCCACCCTCGCTACTGAGCACCTCCGTCGTGAGGTAGCGAGCCGGGTCAGGTCGGTGGATCTCGGAGCAACACTGCAATCTCTGCATCACGCCCTGCGATCGACGCGGGGAGTCGTCGCGGGTCTGGCGACCATTCACCGCCCGACCGAAGAGCTCGCTTTCGCGGGAATTGGGAACATCGAAGCGCAGATCATCGGCTCGGCGGCAATGCAGGTACTGTCTCACCCTGGCATCCTGGGCGACGGTCGCCGTCTTCACCCGGTGGTGCACCACGTGCCGTTCCAGGTTGGCTGGCTCCTGATTCTTCACAGCGACGGGCTCGCCCCCGGCCCGTACCCGCCGGTAGCACGGGGCCTGCCCTGCACCCGGATTGCTCAATTACTGCTCGACCAGTTGGGGCGCGACGACGACGATGCCCTGGTCGTCGTCGCGCGCTTACCAGGGGAAGTCTAATGCGACGTCAAAATTTTAACGACGAATTCGATGAGCTGCTCCGGGCATTCCTCATCTCGGAAGACGAAACCGAGCTCTACAAGGCGTCGGAATTTGGGCGTCGGCTGGTCGATCGCGGGATCGGCCCGGACGAGCTCGTTGCGGCCCACCTCGAGGCCGTCCAGAGAATTCTACACGAGCTTCCGCCCAAGCGGGTACCGGAGGCTGTCGTCAAAGCGCACAACCTTCTTTTGGAAGCGGTCATGGCGTATAGCCTGGCCTACCATGAATACACCCAGGCCGAGCAGCGGCGGTACCAGCAGGCCCGCCTTTACAGCGAGCGCTTGGAGGCGCGTGAGAAAGAGCTGCGCGCGATCATCGACAGCATCCAAGAAGGGCTAGTCCTCCTCGACCGCGACGGTGAGGTTCGCTTGGCGAATCTCGCAGGCTTGCGCCTGTTTGCGCAACCAAGCGAAAAGGTCAACGGACAGATACTCAATGGTAGCAGTCTTCTGTCTGCCGATCAGCACTTTGCCGAGGCGATCCGGCAGCTCCGGCAGAATCCTTCCCATGCGATTGAATGGGAGACCGCCTGGAACAAACGGCAATGGCAGATCAGCCTCGTACCGGTCCACGCCGAGGAAAGTGAGCTGATCGGGACACTTGTTTTGACCCGCGACGTCACCGATCGGCAGCAGATCGAGGCAGCACGCGCCCAGGTCATTCGAGAGCAAGCCGCTCGCGCCGAGATGGAAGCGTCCCACCGCCGCCTGTCCGTCCTGGCCAGCGCAAGCGCCCTGATGGCATCGTCGTTCGACTACGAGTCGACGCTCAAGGACGTGGCGCGCCTGGTCGTTTCTGATTTGGCAGACTACTGTCTGATCTACCTCATCGACACCTCCGGAGAGTCGCGGTTGGTGGCCGCGAGCCACGCCGATGAGGAGCAAAAGTCTGCCCTCGAGCAGTTTGCCCAGGACAGCCTTGCTGATCTCTGTAATCCACGAAGTATCGTCGCGAAGGTATTTCAGACACGCAAGTCCGAGTTCATCGCCGGGCTTCCTGGATCACCGGACGCTCAAGCGTCGGATTCCGAGCAGCGGAAGGCCCGGAGGGTTTTCGAGCCGTACCGGATGATCGCCGCGCCGTTGCTGGCCCGCGAGCGGGTTCTGGGAGTGATTCTTCTGGGCGCCAGCGATCCGGCCAAGGCACTCAGCCCAGCCGAGATCCTTCTCGCCGAAGAGCTCGGTCAACGCGCTGCGCTCGCGATCGAGAATGCCCGTCTTTATCAGGAAGCCCAGGAAGCGCTCGCCAAGCTTCAGGCGACCCAGCAACAGATCATTCAACAGGAGCGGCTCCGTGCCCTGGGCGAAATGGCGAGTGGCATCGCTCACGATTTTAACAATGCTTTAGCGCAGATCATCGGTTTCATCGAGATCCTGCTGAAAGTGCGCCCCGAGCAGTTGCAAGAGCCAGAGACAGTCAAGACGTATTTGGAATGGATCGACGTCGCGGCCAGCGATGCCGCGAGCATCGTGGGCCGGCTGCGCGAGTTTTACCGCCACCGAGAAAAAGACGAACAGTTCTCCCGGCTCGACCTGGCCAAGGTGGTCGCCAATGCGATTCATCTCACCCAACCGCGATGGCGAGATCAGTCACTGGCGCAGGGCATCATGATCCACTGCCGCGCCGAGGTCGCCGACGTTCCGCCGGTGCACGGCAACCCGGCCGAGCTGCGAGAGGTCCTGACCAACCTCATCTTGAACGCGGTCGATGCGATGCCGATCGGCGGCACGATCACGATCCGGCTTTGGCCAGAAGGCGATCAGGTTGTCTTGACAGTAAGTGACACCGGAATCGGCATGTCAGATGACGTTCAACAACGCTGTTTCGAGCCATTCTACACGACGAAAGGTGCGGAAGGCACTGGTTTGGGCCTTGCCGTGGTTTACGGAATCATCCAGCGGCACGGCGGAAGGATTACTGTCCAAAGTAGAGTCGGTGGGGGAACGACCTTCCGGATCGAGCTTCCCCAATCAGATCAGCAGGCGACAGAATATGAATCCTCCAAAACCGAGGGCGCGGTTCCCGGGGTGCTGCGGATCCTCGTCGTGGACGATGAAGAGATGCTCCGGACGATCATCGCCACCTATCTCAAGAGCGACGGCCATCACGTGGAAACGGCGCGCAACGGGCACGAAGGGTTAGAAGTTTTCCTGAAAGGATCTTTTGATGTCCTGGTGACCGACCGAGCGATGCCGGAGATGGGCGGAGACACGCTGGCCTATTTAGTCAAGCAGAAAGCGCCGCGGACCCGAATCATCTTGCTTACTGGATTTGGCGAATCGATGAAGGCGACCGGTGAAATGCCGGTCGCAGTTGACGCGATCGTCAGCAAGCCCGTCACGCATGATGGCTTGCGTACCGCCCTGGCAAGGGTTCTCGTGAGCTAGTACGCAGAGCAAGATCCGCGGCGCTGGCGATCCGAGAAGAGGAGGGTGAGACCGATTAATTGACACCCAGTGAAGTGGCGATGTAAAATCTGATTAATTGAATAGCGGCCGAATCCCTTCAGTAGAGGGAACGGGGGAACCACTCTTCAGGGGCGTATCCGTCGATAACGGCGGACGGGGACCTCTTCGACCCGAGCCCGGCAGCTAACCTCGTAGGCAAGCGAAGGGGCATCGCACTGGAAAAGCCTGGAGCGATTGCTCGAGGCTTTTTTGTGTCCATCAGGCTAGGTAGGGAGGGAACCGATGAAGCTCGTTCTCGCGATCGTCCAGGATAAAGATGCCGGTCCGGCGGTCGAGGAGCTGATCAGCCACGGTTATCGCGTGACTCGCATCAATACGGCCGGCGGATTCTTGAAACGCGGAAATGCGACAATTCTGATCGGCGTCGAAGATGGAGAGGTCAACGACCTCGTTCAGATCCTCCGCGATATTTGTCGTGAGCCAACGGTAAGTCCCGAAGGGATCAGTGCGACCGGAGTGGTATTTGTCCTGCCAGTGAATGCCGCCTATAAGTTTTAGAGCAAGGTGATCCCCATGAAGCTCCTCACCGTGATTGTTCAAGGCGATGACGCGCCGTTCCTCCTGGAGTCCCTGACCAAACGAGGCTTTCGCGCCACCCGGATCAATACGGCCGGTGGCTTCCTCAAGAAACCCAACGCGACTATCCTTTTAGGGCTCGACGACGAAGAGGTCGACGACGTGCTGGCAGTCATCCGAACCAACTGCCAGACGCGCCTCGAATGGGCCAACCTTCTGCCCGGCGGACCTGGCCTGGACGATTTCCTGCTCGCTCAGCCGATCGAAGTCGAGGTTGGCGGCGCCACCGTCTTCGTCTTGGACGTCGAGCAGTTCGTTCGCCTTTAGCGCCCCGGATTGGTCCATTTTCAAGGGGTCAAGCGAGGGGGAGGGGCGCGAGTCGCGCCCCTCCCTCCGCTTCCGTCGGTATTCACTCCCCCGCCGCCTGGTGAGCCCGCGCCTTTCCCTCTCCACCCACTACGGGAGCGCCGACGTTACGTTTAGTATGCGATACATCGGGCATAAGTCAAGTCATTCAGATCAATCTCAACGAAATCTCAACCGCGCTGCCCCGACTCGCTCCTTTCCGCTGCCTGGCAATAAACACCACTACGAATAACGCCTCGCAGGCATTCGAGCTGCGAATGCCTTGTCCCGGTGAACTTACTGTCCTAATCAGGCGTGAGATCGGGCCATGCCCGGTTGCTCCTGTCGGCCCAGTTGAATAAGGTGCACGATCGTCACCACGGCGAGGATCACCTCCGCAGGCTTGGAGATCTCGGCCAAGCCGAACGGATTGCCGCGGCCTTTGGTGAAATAGATCCAGGCAGCGAGCGCAACGATCGGATAGACGATCAGCACGGCGTCGACAAGGCGCTGGAGAGATAACGTCGCGGAGCGAACGAGAAGAAACGCCACGACGAGCGCCACGTACCCGACGAAGCACAGGAAAAAGAGGTCGCTGATCGGAGGACGGCTCGTAATACCGTGGGTCACGAAGAGAACTAGGAAGAGGTGAATGAGCCCATCGAGGAGTGCGAGGACAACAATGACGATCCCGAGAGTGCGTGTCATGCCTTCCCTCCACACGATATTGTATCTGCCCCCATCTTACCGCGTGGCTCGGATCGTGTAAATGAGCAGAGATTAAAATTAAACGGGAGGAGAATACACCCAGATCTTGTCGGCGATGGCTCGCAACAGTTCCACGGTTCGCGGGCCAATCTCCACGCTGAGGCGTTCCCAAACGAATGGCTCGCGGGCGCGCACGATCAGATCAACATTCGGGCGAATCCCGGCTTCCCCGACCTGGCGAAGCAGTCGTGTCTCGTCCTCGACAACTTCTGAGATGCAGAGGACACGCAGCAGCGTATCGGTAGGCGCCTGGCTCAGACGCATCGCCTGATGCCGTCGAATATAGTCCTGTGTCCGCGGAGCACTACCAGGGATGGGATTACCATGCGGGCAGGTCGTCGGATTTCCCAGCAGACTCAGCATCTGGGCTTCGATCGCCGGCGTCAAGGCATTCTGGAGAGCGTGAGCCTCCTCGTGGGCCGCGATCCAATCCATCTTCAGAACGTCCATCAAAAAGCGCTCGGCCAATCGATGATGGCGTAAGCTTTCTTCGGCTTCGGCGATCCCCTTATCGGTCAGACGCGCCCCGGTCGGTCGCTCGATGACAAGATAGCCGTCGCGCTCGAGGCGGTGGAGCATTTCCGTGACACTGGGTGCCGAAACGCCAAACTTCTCGGCCAGACGGGCATTGACCACGGTGTCACCTTCGACAGTGATATTGTAGATTGTTTCGAGATACTCCAAAGCCGTTGCGCTCAACATGGCATTGATCCTTTCCAACGAAAGAGTAAAGGTTCGTCAACGGAACGTCAAGTTGAGGAGACTCTCGTGGCAACATTCTCGCATGACCATGCTGAAGACACCAAGGGCAGTGCCCTTCGCCTCGGTGTCCGGGAGGACTTCCATGAAATGGAAGCTGATCAATAACTCACCGGAGAAGACCTTCGCCCTCATCTTCGACAAAGGGGACGAGGCCATGGCGGGGCTCCTCGCCTTTGCCAAGGACAATCACCTGACTGCCGCGCACATGACGGCGATCGGCGCATTTAGCCAGGCCGTCCTCGGTTATTTCGACCGCCAAACCAAAGAATATAAGAAGATTCCGGTCGACGAACAGGTCGAGGTGCTCTCATTGATTGGCGATGTCGCGTTGGACAGAGGTCAGCCGAAAATCCACGCTCACGTCGTCGTCGGCTGCTCTGACGGCACGACTCGCGGCGGCCATCTCCTCGAAGCCCACGTCTGGCCGACACTGGAGGTCATCGTCGTCGAGTCCCCGAAGCACCTCCAACGTACCTATGACCCGGAAACCGGCCTGGATCTGATCAATCTGTCCCGATGAATGCAACCGACCAATTTCTCATGCGCTCTTACGAGCTACTCCAGCCGGCTGAGCTGGCGTGCTCCCAGCGGCGTGACCGTGACCTGCAAGCTATTGCTCCTTATGCCGCTTGTGTGCTCCCGTACTTCTGGCGCAGCTTCGGGAGGACGTGCTGGCCATAGAACTCGAGGAAAGCAGCCTGATCTCGTCCCGGGTCGTGAAAGAACAAGTGGGTGAAGCCCATCTGAATGTAGCGTTCGGCGACTGCGACGTGCTGGTCCGGATCGTCCGAGATCAGCCAATTCTGCTCGATCATCTGGTCAGGAAAAAGCTCGCCATAATATTGCAGATCGCGTGGGTCGTAGACGCCGTACTTGTCGCGGTCTCGGACGAGCGTTCCGGCCCAGAGACGCGCATCCTTGATTCCCTGGGCACGATCCCTGGCGTAAACAACCTCGATCTCGATCAGCCGCCGCACCGAGGCCGGATCACGCCTCGCGGCGCGAGCGCCCTCATCGACGGACGGCATTAACTTGTCATAAGGGCTGCTTGATCCCGCCGCGCCGGTTGCCAGCCAACCATCCGCGTAACGACCGGCCAGACGGGCACTGCTTGGTCCCATTGCCGCGACGATCAGAGGGATTTCTGCTTGGGGGGGCAGATAGACGTGGGCAGCGCGTGTTTGAAAGTAACGTCCATTGTAGGTCAGGTGCTCGCCAGCCCAGAGGCGGCGCATGATCTCGATCGCCTCGATTAGCCGGGCCCGCCGCTCGGCATAGCCTGGCCAGTAACCGGTCGTCGCGGTGTCGTTTAGCGCTTCGCCGGTGCCTAGCCCCAGCCAGAAGCGGCCGGGGAACATCGCCCCGAGAGTTGCCGCGGCCTCGGCGAGGACAGCGGGATTGTAGCGGAGGATCGGGGAGGTCACGCCGGTCCCGAACTGAATCCGCCGGGTACGCGCGCCGACCGCCCCCAGCCAGCTCCAGACGAAGAAACATGCGACGCCGTCGTTCCGCCAGGGATGGAAGTGGTCACTCACGCTGATCGAGTCGAAGCCACACTGCTCGGCCTCGCTGACCAGATCCAGCAACTCGCTCGGGCCGAACTGCTCCGACGCCGCCTTGTACCCCAATTGAAGCATGCCTGTCCTCCCTTTATCGATCGCTCGTCCGCCCGCAAGGTCCGTACCACGGGCGGCGCGATTCGGCGACACCTCTCTTCGCTATCGTGGCACTCTTCTTGTTCCCCGATCCAGTATGAATCTGATCGGCGGAACGGTCGTCTTGACCTCGGCCTTCCTGCTCGCCACGACGGTCGTCGCACAGTGGGCCGGAAGCGCATACTGCCCCGGCCCCGACGCCGACCAGGCGATTGATGACCGCGTGCTGTTCCGCCGCACCCGCACGCTGATGATCGCCTTGCTGATCGGCTACTTCGCCGGCCTCGCCAACCTGCTCGTTTCCGCCGGATTGCCCGCGATCGCCGTGGTCAACCTCGTGATCGGGATTGGTACTATCGCCATTCTCTATGATGCCTCACCAGAGCGCCGACCGGGGAGCGACCACTAAAGAAGTTTGAGAGGCCGCCTTCATCCTAACCCTCTCCCAGGAGCAGTTCGTGACCGCAACGTCATCTACCTTCAACATTTGGGAGAATGATGATTTCCAGCGGGCCCAACAGTGGGTGCTGTACGAGATGTCCGAGCGTACCTGGCGCGAATTCGTCGCGGCGCACCGGGGCAAATATGGTGAGCGCGCCTTCAACCGGGTAGGGGCTTTCTACAACCGAATTGGCTATCTGGTGACGCGTCACCTACTGGGCGGAAACGACCAGCTCGAGCTCGACACCGTGGCCGGAACGGCGATCGCGATCTGGAAGAAGATCGAGCCCCTCGTGCTCGAGGCCCGCTTGATCGAGAACTCGACCCTGTTCCAGGATTTCCAGCGCATGCTCCCCGAGTGCTACTCCTGTTACGTCCCGAGCCAGCCTGTGCCTCCAGCTATTCGGCAAGGCGCGGAGCTCGCGGCACAGCTTTCCCAGGAAGATGCTATGCACCCGCGGCACGACAACGCCAGATGCTGGTATCATTGCGAGTAGTCCAGCGCACGTCCGAGCGTGTTATTCAGAAACCAATGCGGAGGAGAACAATGCCGTTAGCAGACCGCGTCGCGGGTATTCACATCCAGGGACAGACCTTGCCGGAGACGGTGGCGCTGATTCGACGTGCCGATCAGGCGAACGTGTTCTCGGTCTGGCTCACCTCCGGGGGGCTCGGGCCGGACAGTCTCTCCACCCTCGCCGTCGCCGGCTCGCAAACCCAGCAGATCCAGCTCGGGACATCGATCGTCGTGACCTTTTCTCGCCATCCGATCGCCATGATCCAACAGGCGATCGCGGTCGAGCAGACCGCGCCGGGGCGGTTTCGCCTCGGTATCGGGCCGAGCCACCGCCCGACCATCGAGAACACCTACGGCCTTCCTTTCGAGCGACCGCTGGAGCAGGTCCGCGAATACGCAACGATCCTCGAGCAGGCTTTCCACGGCGGCCAGATCGACTTCGTTGGCAAGCGCTTCAGGGTGCATGCGCGGGTTCCCACTTCGCCGGCGATTCCGGTCTACCTCTCGGCTCTTCGCCCTTCCGCCTACGAGCTGGCTGGCGAGGTAGCGGATGGCGCGATTAGCTGGGTGAGTCCATCGGCGTATCTGCGCGACATCGCCAAGCCGGCTCTGCTGGCGGGCGCGGCCAAACGCGGCAAAGGCACGAGCCCGCGCCTTGTCGGCCACGCCTTCGGGCTGGTCTCTGACGACACGGCCGCGGTGAAGCAGCTCGGGCGCGAGCGCCTGACTGGCTATACTCGCTTGCCCTTCTACCAGGAAATGTTCGCCGCGGCTGGGCATCCAGAGGCCCGAGGCGGGGTCGTTAGCGAAGCGCTGGTCGACGATCTGGTGCTAACCGGGAGCGAAGCCCAGGTGAGCCAAGGGATCCGCCGCTTCCTCGACGCCGGCTGCGAAGAGCTGATCGTCAGTCTGCTGCCGGCCGGTCCGAATCCTGAAGCGGCGATCGATCGGACCCTGAAACTGCTGGGGCAGCGAATTTTCTAAGTAGGACCAATGGCTAGTCGATGATAGGATGTTTAGGGGATGTGCGGCGTTCGACCTAGCGCTACGATGGTCGTGATGATCTCCAGCGAGAGGGAGGAAGACCGCG
>JAJPIK010000026.1 GCA_021324795.1 Chloroflexota bacterium | reverse complement strand
TCGCGGCCTTAGCGCGCCACGATCCTGAGGGGGTCGCGGCCGAGCTCCGGGCGCACATCCAGAACGGCGAGCAGGTACTCCTTGAGGCCCTACCGGCAGCGCATGCTGGTTGGGGCAGTCGTGATGGTCGACACTCCTGGCACTTGTTAGGGGAACCTTGAACCAGATCAAGTAACCGGCCAGATCTCCAATCTGCACGTAAGGTATCAGCAAGGACGATTCTGGCGCTGGAGATTGGGGAAGCACCTCCATTTAATTATTATCTCCTCCCGGCGCAGGGGGCGCCACTCTTGACAGTTGTTGGCTCAAGGTGATATCGTATTAGCACTCACAGGGTGAGAGTGCTAGCATTAGAACGGATGGATTTCAAGATCACTGAGCGGCAGCAAGCGCTACTGCGTATGATCGTCGCGGAGTACATCGCCACCGCAGCACCGGTGGGATCCGACACGATCGTTCGTAAGTATTATCCCGGCGTTAGTCCAGCGACGGTACGCCATGATATGAACGTGCTCGCCGCCGCCGGATACGTCTACCATCCGCACCCGTCGGCTGGTCGGGTTCCGTCAGACGAAGGGTATCGATACTACGTGCGCCACTTGATGCAGCCGGTCGAGATCCCCCTCGCCGAGCAACGCCGTATCGGTCATTTGTTTCACCAGGTGGAGCGCGATTCTGATCAATGGATGCAGTTGGCCGCACGCGTACTCGCGCAGGTGACGGGTTATGCCGCAGTCGTCACCCTTCCGCTTGTCCGCCGGAGTCGGCTGCGCCACCTTGATCTGATCGCGACCCAGGACCACGCGGCTGTCCTGGTCGCAATGTTCCAGGAAGGAACGGTGCATCGAAACCTGGTAGTGCAATCTGAACGACTCGATCAAAGGCAGCTTGACGCGGTGGCGCAGCACCTGAACCGCGAGCTGTGCGGGATGCCGGCCGCTGACATCCAGTGCTGGGAGCGGGCCCAAACGCCGCTTGAATCTTCGGTGCGCGATACCCTTACTAACCTGATGAAACGAGTCGACCAACAGGCGGTACCCGGTGTCTGGTACGACGGAATCAGTTCGTTGCTGGCCGAGCCGGAGTTTGCGCGTGGCGAGAAGGCGCAAGAGGTAGTGCGGACGTTCGAGCAACGACAATTCGCGGCCGAACTGGCCGAGGCCGTGCTCGAGCAGGCCGGGGTGCGCGTGATGATTGGCGACGAGGTTCCCTGGCCTAGCTTACGCGAATGCGCGATTGTCGCGACAAGCTATGGGCGGGGTGGGGTCGGTGGCGCGATTGGGGTAGTTGGGCCAACCCGATTGCGCTACGAGCAGGTTATCGCATCCGTTCAATACCTCAGCGCACTCATCACGGATCTGTGGGCCGAGTTATGCCAGTAAGTACATTCATGAGAAAACATCGGCGCGCTATCGTTACCCATCGAAGAGGAGCGGTCAACGCGCGATCACGAAGAGTCCTTCAATAAGGACTCATTGCGGAGGGTAAGCAATGGCAAAAGTGCTAGGGATTGACCTGGGAACGACGAACTCGGTGATGGCGATCATCGAGGCTGGCGAGCCAACGGTCATCGAGAACGCCGAAGGGTCTCGGTTGACCCCGTCGGTGGTGGCGATCAATCCCAAGACTGGCGAGCGCCTGGTTGGCCAGGTGGCGAAGCGCCAGGCAATTACCAATCCAGAAAATACCATCTTCTCGATCAAGCGCTTCATGGGGCGCAAGTTCAACGATCCAGAAGTGCAGCGAGCGGCGAAGCTGGTTCCCTACAAGATCACCGAGGCGCCTAACGGCGATGTGCGCGTGTTGATGAGCGGGAAGGCTTACGCGCCACCCGAGATCTCGGCGATGATTCTACAAAAGCTCAAGCAAGATGCCGAGGCCAAGCTTGGCGAGAAGATTACCCAGGCAGTGATCACCGTTCCGGCCTACTTCAACGACAGTCAGCGTCAGGCAACCAAGGATGCCGGGCGGATTGCTGGCTTGGAGGTGCTGCGGATCATCAACGAGCCAACTGCGGCCTCGTTAGCTTACGGCCTTGACAAGAAAGGTAAGGAAGAGACGATCGCCGTCTACGACTTGGGGGGCGGCACGTTCGATATCTCAATCCTCCATTTCGGCGAGGGCGTTTACGAGGTCGAGTCGACCAACGGTGATACTTACCTCGGCGGTGACGACTTCGACCAACGGATCATCGACTGGATCTGCAACGAATTCAAGCGCGAGAACGGCATCGATCTTCGCCAGGACCGGATGGCGCTGCAGCGCTTGAAGGAAGCTGCGGAGAAGGCAAAGATCGAACTCTCTTCAGTCCTCCAAACCGAGATCAACCTGCCGTTCATCACGGCCGACGCGTCCGGTCCCAAGCACCTAACGATGACCTTGACCCGTTCGAAGCTCGAACAGCTAGTTGCAGATCTGATCGAGCGAACGGTCGAGCCGGTACGCCAGGCGCTGCGGGATGCGAACAAGACGGCTTCTCAGATCGATGAAGTCGTTCTCGTTGGCGGCCAGACGCGTATGCCGGCGGTCATCGAGAAAGTGCGTCAGATCTTTGGCAAGGAGCCGCACAAGGGAGTCAACCCGGACGAGGTCGTCGCGGTCGGCGCAGCAGTCCAAGCGGGCGTGCTCCAAGGCGAGGTGAAGGACGTCCTACTGCTTGACGTAACGCCGTTGACTCTTGGTATCGAAACGCTGGGTGGCGTGATGACTCCGCTCATCCCGCGCAACACGACGATCCCGACCAGCAAGAGCCAGATCTTCTCGACGGCTTCGGACAATCAGCCGTCGGTCGAGATCCACGTCCTGCAGGGCGAGCGTCCGATGGCGAGCGAGAACAAGTCGATCGGGCGCTTCATCTTGGATGGAATCCTGCCAGCGCCACGTGGCTTGCCACAGATCGAAGTGAAGTTCGACATTGATGCGAACGGTATTCTTAACGTCTCGGCAACCGATAAGGGCACGGGCCGGGAGCAACGAATCACGATTACCGCGAGTTCTGGTCTGAGCAAAGACGAGATCGAGCGGATGGTGCGCGAAGCCGAGCTCCACAGCGACGAGGACAAACGTCGACGCGAGGAGATCGAGCTACGCAACAGTGCCGACTCGCTTGCCTACACTGCTGAGAAGACGCTGAGCGAGTATGGTGACAAGATACCGTCCGACGTCAAGAGCGAGGTCGAAGGGAAAGTTGCCGCGGTTCGCTCAGCATTGCAAAGTGGCGACGTGAATCAGATTCGCTCGGCGTCGAATGAACTGTCGGCAGCGCTGCAACGGATCGGCCAATCGGTCTATGGTCAGGCTGGAGCCGCGGGGGCGGGCGCTGGCCAGACGGGTGGTGGCCCGGGCGGACCAGAAGGGACGGTCGAAGGCGAGTTCCGCGAGGTTTAGCGAGGCAGGGTAAGACCCTGATTCGACAAGCAGCGCGGGTTGTGCTTCAATGATACGCGGCCAGGAGAGCGAAGATCTCTCCTGGCCGCGTTTGCCGGTCGGAGCCATGCCGACGGCCGCGACGACCGAGTATCTAAAGGAGTCCAAGTCCTTGGCCAATAAAGTTCGCGTCGCTATTCTAGGCGTCGGTAACTGCGCCTCATCTCTCGTCCAGGGCGTCCACTATTACCGTGGTGCCCCGGTGGATCAATTCGTCCCTGGTTTGATGCACGTTCAGCTTGGTCCCTACCACGTCGGGGACATCGAGTTCTCGGCGGCGTTCGATGTCGATCGCAACAAAGTCGGGAAAGACTTGAGTGAGGCGATCTTTACTTCCCCCAACAATACCTACAAGTTTGCCAATGTGCCCCAATTGGGCGTACCGGTCCACCGTGGCATGACCCACGATGGGATTGGAACCTACCTGGCCGAGGTTGTCAAGAAGGCACCGGGGCCAACTGATGACATCGTCGGCATCTTGCGTGACACCCACACGGACGTCGTGGTCAATTACCTTCCGGTTGGCAGCGAAGAGGCGACCAAGTGGTACGTCGAGCAGGTCCTCAGTGCGGGCTGTGCGCTCGTGAACTGCATTCCCGTCTTCATCGCTCGGGAGAAGTATTGGCAGGGACGATTCGCCGAGCGGGGCTTGCCGATCATTGGAGATGACATAAAATCACAGGTCGGGGCGACGATTACCCACCGGGTGCTGACGCGACTATTCCGCGATCGTGGGGTCAAGGTCGAACGCACCTATCAGCTCAATTTTGGTGGCAACACCGATTTCCAGAACATGCTCGAGCGCTCGCGCCTCGAGTCGAAAAAGATCTCGAAGACGAACTCCGTGACCTCGCAGCTTGACTACGAGCTTCCGCCGGAAAACGTCCACGTTGGACCGAGCGACTATGTGCCCTGGCTCGAGGATCGCAAATGGTGTTACATCCGCATGGAGGGGCGGACTTTTGGTGATGTGCCACTCAACTTGGAGCTCAAGCTCGAAGTCTGGGACTCGCCGAATTCGGCGGGGGTCGTGATCGACGCGGTGCGTTGCGCCAAGATCGCGCTCGATCGGAAGCTCGCTGGTGCGTTGATTGGCCCTTCGGCCTACTTTATGAAGTCGCCACCCCAACAGTTTTCAGACGCGAAGGCGAAGGATCTAGTCGAAGAGTTCATTAGCGGAGCAGATTCAGCATCAGCGTGAGCACCACTCTCTGGGGATTCCGGATTGGCCGAGCCATTGTGCCCAGGTTACCGGGGGGAGTCGAAGGTTGGCTGGGCGAGGCATGCGGGATGCTTGCCTGGATCGTGAATCGTTCGGCGCGGGAGGCGGTGCGGGGAAATCTGCGGATCGTCCTGGGACGGGAGCCCCGGCCAGCGGAAGTACGGTCGGTCTTTGTCACGGCTGCACAGAACTATTTCGATCTGCTCAGCCTGCCGCGTTGCTCACCATCCGAGCTGACGAAGCGTGTTGCCGTTGACGGCTGGCAGCACCTGGCGATGGCCCGGTCCGCCGGGCGTGGAGCGGTGCTGGCGTCGCTTCACCTGGGGAACATCGAAGTGGTGGCAAGTGTAGCAGTAGCGCGCGGAGTCGAGATCATGCTGCCGGTCGAGCGGCTTGAGCCGCCAGCGCTCCTGGATCTCATGCTCTCGTTGCGACGTCAGGCGGGACTAATCTGCGAGCCGGTGGGACGCGATGCCTTCGCCCAGATCCGCGCGGCGCTACAGCGCAACGCAGTCGTCGGCATCGGTGCTGATCGCCTCACCCTCGGCTCCGGTGATCTCATTGAACTCTGTGGGCAGCCAACGCGGATGCCGGTTGCGGCGGCGCTGATCGCCCATCGCTGTCGGGCGCCGCTCTTACCGGTTGGCGCAGCGCGCCTCCCCGGTCAGCGATTTCGGGTGCGCATTGGTGCCCCGGTCACGCTTAGTCAGACTGGCTCACTTCGCCGAGACCTCCGTCTCACGACTCAGCGACTTTTTGCGCAACTCGAAACATTCTTGCGGGATAACCCAACCCAATGGGTAGTCTTCCGTCCGATTTGGGGGGAGTCGTGTCCGGATTGAGCATTGCGCTGGTCTCACCCTACGATTTCAGTTGTCCGGGCGGGGTTACCGAGCACGTGACTCAACTCGATCGGGCGTTGCGGGCGATTGGCCACCGGACTACGATCATCGCGCCCGCGTCGCGGACTGGAAGAGTTCGCCAGCCGGCTAACTTACAGCCGATCGGACGCGTCGTAAGTGTTCCCATTAATGGGTCGATTGCCCGGGTTGCTCTGTCGCCAGGTTTGTCCCGTCAAGTCAAAAGGATCCTCCGCCAGCAAGAGTTCGACGTCCTCCATCTTCACGAGCCATTCGTCCCGCTCTTGCCGGTGCTCGCACTTCACCATTCGAATGTGGCCAACGTCGCGACGTTTCACGCGTACTCGGGAAACGAGATCGGTTACCGGTGCGGTCGGATTCTCTTGCGGCGCTTTTTCTCGCGTCTCCACGCACGCATCGCAGTCTCCCAAAGTGCTCGCGATTTCGTCGGTCGTTACTTCCCGTCCGACTTCACCGTGATCCCCAACGGTGTGGACGTGGAGCGCTTCCGACGCGCATTGCCCTTTACTGATTTTCAAGACGGCAAATTCAACGTGCTCTTTGTTGGCCGGTTGGAGCAGCGGAAGGGGTTTCGTGTGCTCCTCGAAGCCTTTGCTCGATTGTGGCGCGAACGCCGGACCGTCCGGCTGATCGTCGTCGGAGCTTATTCTACCTCCCAGCGTGACCACTACCAGCGATTGCTCGGTGCCGCTGGTATTGGTGACGTTGTCTTTGTCGGCTATGCTTCACCCGAGCGTTTGCCGCGTTTTTTTCGCTCGGCTGATGTCGTCTGCGCGCCATCCTTGGGGGGCGAAAGCTTCGGGATCGTTCTGGTCGAAGCCATGGCCGCGGGACGGCCGCTAGTCGCTTCGGACATTCCCGGCTATCGTGAGGTCGCCGGCGACGGCTCGGTGGGACTACTCGTCCCACCCGGCGATGCTGGCGCGCTTCACGCCGCACTATCCCGCTTGCTCGACGAGAGGAATCTGGCTGACGAACTTGGTCGTCGTGGCGAGGAGCGGTCCGCAGAATTTGCTTGGCCGACCGTCACTCGACATATCTTAGATCTTTATGAGAGGGCTGTTACAGGGATACGACATGATCGAAATCAAGCGCCAGTCACGGCGATTTGCCGAGATG
This sequence comes from Chloroflexota bacterium, assembly GCA_021324795.1. Lineage (GTDB taxonomy): Bacteria > Chloroflexota > UBA6077 > FW602-bin22 > CADDYW01 > JAJPIK01. Next base: position 15,063 of record JAJPIK010000026.1, on the reverse strand, counting down.
CTGGCGACGGGACTGGCGACAACCGGTATTAGTCCGACTAGCCTCACCATCATTGGCTTTTTCCTTAATTTGGGCGTCGCAGCCGTTTTGGCAACCGGAATGCTGCAGGTTGGCGGAATACTCTTACTGCTAGCCGGGGCTTTCGATACGCTGGATGGAGCTTTGGCGCGTGTCACCGGGCGCTCGACCAAGTTTGGCGCCTTCCTCGACTCGACGCTCGATCGCTATTCCGAAGCGGCACTTTTCTTTGGCTTATCTTTCGCAGCGAATCGCCATGGCGATTCGCTGGTGGTGCTGGTTGCCTACTTGGCGGTTGTCGGATCGCTGCTGGTTAGCTACTGCCGAGCACGCGCCGAGGGAGTGGGACTCGATTGTGAAATTGGGATCGTACCGCGACCAGAACGTGTTATCCTGTTGGGAGTGGGGCTGATCGTCGGTCTCGAACTACCGGTGCTTGTCCTGCTGGCGCTCTTGGCTCATGTCACGGCCTTCCAGCGAATCTGGCACGTTCGTCAGCTTACTCGTTGATGAGCTTGGGCAGGATCTATTTTGTCAAACTCGATTATTGCTCAGGGAGCAGGCGTCTTCTCTGACCAAGTCAATCGGATCGCAGCATGCAAAGCCGCGGCAAGCGGCTCAGTGAGATCTTCGGATGGAACGGACGGCGGGGACGCCAGGTGGACGGTCACCCAGGCGCCATCCCTACTTCGCTGGACGCCAGTCACCCGAGCATTTTCACCAACGATAGCACGAGTGGTTGTCAAGATGGCCGCATCGAGGCGAAGAAGCGCGTCGCGGACGACCGGATCCGATTCGCCGTGGGCAATAATGCGCCCTCGTGCTTCCCCGGGCGGAGCGCTGAGAATCAGTGCGGCAGGAACGTCGACAACGGCGAGAGTAGGCTGCCCTGCAATGTCCACGACCACCGGGTCACCGCGCTCGACCTGGCCGTGCACGCATCCGACGAGTAAGAGAGGTGCGCCGCGCTCGACCCGCACGCCAACCAACTTGGCGACCATCGCATCTATGGCCCCGGAACCGACCTCACTCATCGGTCGACTGGGCTGGCCAGAAGGAGGGCTTCCAGGACAAGCCTCGGGTTGACGTTCTGTAGAAGTCGCTGGGCTGCGATTTCAATTTGGCGGAGATAGTTGGTGACCGCGTCCGTGCTTAGACGCCCGGCAAACTGGTTGATTTCAGCGCTCTGATCGACGTTCGTTACCAGGTCAGTGCAGCGCCGCTGAGTAAGCTGGACGTCCCACCACCAGGATTGCCAGACGCTGAGAATTTGGATGATTGAGCGAGGTTCGCGCGAGAACTGGTTGGCAAGCCGTTCGGCGAGCTGCAGGCGCTCGCGAATGCTGCCAGTGAGCGTCGACCCTAGCGAAGTGAGTGCTTGCTGCCGCTCGTTGAGCAGTTCAGGGTTTTTCAGTGCCTCGATTGCCCAGCCGGGTCTTCCTCCGGAGAGGCGAGCGAGGAGCTGGGCTCGCTCGAATGGACAATTCCAATCTTCACTCAGCGCTCGGGCAATCAACTCCCAAGGGACTAGGGCCATCCGGATCACCTGACACCGCGAAAGAACCGTCGGGAGAACGTCCAACGGATCGCCGGTCGTCAGGACGAGAATCGTGGACGCCGGCGGCTCTTCGAGCGTTTTCAGTAAGCAGTTCGCGGCTTCCAGGCTCATCGTCTCGACGTTTGTGATGAGATAAACCTTCCAATTTCCCTGATGTGGAGCAAGGGCGACGTCGCGCTGGAGAGTGCGAATCTGGTCGATACTGATGACGCGTTCAGCGGTGCGAGAGCCGTGCTGAGCGGACTCGATCGGAATCCCCAGCGTCGGATCCTGGTTACTGGCGAGCTGCAGCGAGCGAACATCCGGATGAGCGCCTTCCAAAATTCGACAACAGATTGAGCACTGGCCGCAGGGCGGAGATGACTGCAGACAGTTCAGGCGAAGCGCCAACCAACGACCGATCGTCGACTTGCCGACGTGGGGCGGCCCAGTCAAGAGGTAGGCATGTCGGACGCGTCCCTCGCTGACTGTCTGATGAAGAAGCTCGAGGGTGGTTGCGTGCCCAATGACCCGTTCCGGGTGGGATGAGCGAGTTTCGCGTACCATTCGAGTGCGGTTATCCCTCAATTATGCTTGCTCTTTCAACACTACCACCGGCCAAGCCCCCCGTCAAAACCCGTTGACAAATACCTGAGAAAGTCGATAATGAATGTCGGGAGTTCGAGTAAGCCACGCGGAAACTAAGGTTTCGAAAAAAGTGAAGGAGGCAGCCTAAGCCATGGCTGGTACGTACGCTCACCCGGAGGCCTTGGTCAATACAGCCTGGGTCGCCGAGCACCTCTCGGACCCGAATGTGCGCTTGATCGAGGTTGACGTCGACACGTTATCCTACGATTCCGGTCACGTTCCTGGTGCGATTGGTTGGAATTGGCAGACTCAATTGTCGGATCGGGTTCGGCGTGACCTGATCTCGAAGTCGGAGCTCGAGCGCTTGCTCAGTAACGCCGGGGTGACGCCGTCGACGACGATCGTCCTTTATGGCGATAATAACAACTGGTTCGCCGCCTGGGCATTCTGGCAGCTCAAAATCTATGGCCACAAGGACGTTCGCTTGATGGACGGTGGGCGCAAGAAGTGGCAGGCCGAAGGGCGTACGCTCGAAACGACAGTTCCGTCGTATGCTCCGACTACCTACAAAGCGCAGGAGCCAGACTTCTCGATCCGGGCTTTGCGCGACCAGGTACTCGCCGGGATCGGCAAGCCTGACGTTGCCTTGGTCGATGTGCGTGCTCCGAAGGAGTACTCGGGCGAGCTGCTTGCGCCGGAGAACTTGCCGCAGGAAGGGGCACAGCGCGGTGGACACATTCCAGGCGCCGCCAACATTCCCTGGGGGAGCGCGGTGAACGAGGATGGTACGTTCAAGTCGGCCGACGAGCTGAAGGCACTTTATGGTGGGAAGGGTGTTACCCCGGACAAGAACGTGATCGCCTATTGTCGGATTGGTGAGCGCTCGTCACACACCTGGTTCGTCCTGAAGTACTTGCTCGGCTACCAGAACGTTCGTAACTACGATGGCTCTTGGACCGAGTGGGGCAGTCTGGTTGGCGTGCCGATCGAAAAGTAACCGCCTGGGGTCAGGGACCATCTCCGGACCCTGACCCCAATGAATCTAGAGTATGGCCGTTGAGAGGCTTTTGCCGATGACGTCGGCAGGCCACCCTCACCCGGACCTTCTCCCAAGCGGAGGAGGTTTTCCTCCTACCCCTGGCTCCCTGATTCTCTGACCCCTGATCCCAGTCTCCGGTCAATGCATTTCGCCAGGCCCCATGTTATGATGCTATGGCCGGGCATGGAGAGCATGAAATGAATCTACTACGCTTCACCATCATCGAATCCTCCGGGGCGGTCAGCTTCGTCTACGACGGCGCGGTCTTGAATAGCTTCCTCGAAGCTTGTGCGTTGGGCGCTCATTCCTTGACGACGTTTCTGGACGCGGCGGCACGCCGGCATCCGGAAGTGCGTGAATACGTGACCTGTGGGCTCGCCGTCTTCGACGAGCACAACGTTGCTGGAAACTACGACGTCATTCACGAGGCGATCGAGCACTTTCGCTCCGAAGAGTGGCCGGTCTTCCGGGTTGTCGACGACGTGACACGCGAGGCGAGCCTCAGTCCCACCCGGACCGGAGTTATCGTCTTTAATCTGACCGAACGTCGGATCGTTCAGATTCAAAACAGCTACTCCGAGATCCTTCAGCTTGGCCAACGGGTCCGTCAATTGCAGCGAGCCGGCTGGCGGATCGTGCCATAATCCAATCACCCATTCAGGTTCCACCATGTTTGTCATTGGCACCGCTGGCCACATCGACCATGGCAAATCGACGCTCGTCAAGGCGCTCACTGGCATTGATCCCGATCGGCTTCGTGAAGAGAAAGATCGGGGCATGACAATCGATTTGGGCTTCGCCTGGCTGCGCCTGCCGAGCGGTCGTGAGGTCAGCGTCGTCGACGTACCAGGCCACGAACGGTTCATCAAGAATATGTTGGCCGGTGTCGGGGGAATCGATCTCGCTCTGCTCGTCATCGCCGCCGACGAGGGGATCATGCCGCAAACGTCCGAGCATCTGGCCATTCTGGAGATCTTACGGGTCAAGCAGGCGGTGGTTGCGTTGACCAAAAGAGACCTGGTCGAAGACGATTGGCTCGAATTGGTCCGCGCTGACATCGCCGAGCGTCTCGATCGATCGCCTTTGCGGGGCGCGCCCATTGTGCCGGTCTCGTCGCTGACCGGCGCTGGCTTACCAGAGTTACTCAGCACTTTGGATCGTGCGCTCGACGACACTCCGCCAAAGCCGAATCGGGGGCGCCCACGGGTTCCGATTGATCGGGTGTTTACCATCGCGGGGTTTGGGACAGTGGTAACCGGGACCTTGATCGACGGATCGCTGGTGGTTGGCCAGGAGCTGGAAATTTTACCGGGGGGGATCAAAACCCGGGCGCGCGGTATCCAGACACATAAGCAGAAAGTTGAGCAGGCGATGCCAGGGGCGCGCGTCGCGGTGAACTTGGCCGGAGTCGCGGTCGAGCAGATTCACCGCGGCCAAGTGCTCACGTCAGCCAGTTGGCTACGCCCGACCACAGTCGTCGACGCGCACCTGCGTGTCCTCGATGATGCCTTGCCGCTGCCTCACAATGCGCAGGTGAGCTTCCATACCGGGAGCGCGGAGGTGATGGCGCGGGTCGTTCTCCTTGATAGTGACCTGATCAAGCCGGGTCAGGATGGCTGGGCGCAGATCAAATTTGCCGGACCGGTTGCGCTTACCAAGGGAGATCTTTTCGTCATTCGCAGTCCCAACGCGACCTGGGGAGGAGGCGAGGTCGTCGATGCGCATCCCAAGCGTCATCGCCGGCGCCAAATCGAGCTACTCGACCATCTGGGAACGCTCGAGAAGGGTGAACCATCGGAAATCGTTCTGCAAGCCCTCCAGGACCGCTTGGGCAGCGATTTCGCGACGCTGAGCGAGGTCACTGGATTTTCGGCCACTGAGATCAGAGTGCTCCTCGAACCGCTGATTGCGGGTGGGGAGGTGGTTGCGCTTGGTGATCGCTTCCTATCCCGAAACGCGTATCAGGAGCTGCGTCAGGCACTCCTGAACGAGCTGGAGCAATACCATCGTCGCTTTCCGCTTCGTTCTGGTGCCCCGCGCGAAGAGCTGAGGAGCCGACTGCGACTCACTAGTCGAGATTTCGGGGCACTGCTCGATCGCCTGGTATCTGATCAGGCGATCGTAGTCGAGGAATCGGTCGTTCGATTGGCGTCGCACGAGATCCGTTTCAGCGCTGAGCAGGAGGCGGCAATCAAGGGATTTCTGGGTGAGCTGAGCGCGAGTGCGTTTGCCCCGCCGGCTTTGGACGATTTGGCCGGACGCTGGAATCTTGATGATGAGCTACTTGCGGCGCTTGTCGGACACGGAAAGATCGTGCGGGTGAGTGAAAATATCGCCTTCACGGCCGATGCTTTCGCCGAGATGCGCCAACGGGTCGTCGACTATTTGCGCCGAGGCAACCAGATCAGTGTTGCCGAGGTGCGTGATATGTTCGACACGAGCCGTAAGTACGCACTCGCGCTCATGGAGTATTTCGATCAACAGCGGATCACCCGGCGTGTTGGCGATGCCCGGGTACTCCGCTAGTGCCCCGAGAGGACGGGGATTCGGGGTGTCCCCGAATTTCCTTGCTCCGTGGCGCGTAGTGGGGCACTCAATGCCAACAATCGGTGCCCTGATTTTGAACTGACGGCTGGAGGGAACGTGAATTTCGCACAAATGATGTGGCGCGGCCTGGCTTTGGGCAGCGTCGCTGGTGTCATCTACATCGCGAGCCGACGCACGGGCGGCGAGCCACCGCGCTTGATTGAATGGGATCGGGTTCGCCAAGCCGCGGCAGAGTTCAGTCGTCGCGACCAGCATACCATGGCGACGATCACTGCAGAGACGATCGAGATCTACCGACAAATGGTCCGTCGCAGTGAAGAGGTCATTGGCGACTACTTAAAGCAAACCTTGCCACTCCCGCTGAGTAACGTCGAAGCTTTTGACCGCCAACAGTGGATCGATGCCAACGTCAGTAACTTTCAGGAACTCTTTGAGCCCCTGGAATCGATCAATCGTGATGCGCTCCGGGGCTCGACGGTGGGCAGCTACTTGCTGGGGAACTTCAATCAGCTCTTTTTGAGCAATCAGCTCGGCTTCCTGGTCGGTTACCTGGCCCGCCGGGTGCTCGGACAGTACGATACCACGCTGCTCGGGCGCGAACCGGTGACAACCGGGCGCCTGTACTTCGTCGAGCCCAACATCGCGGAGACGCAACAGCGCTTGTCGTTGAACGGCCACGAGTTCCGCATGTGGATTGCCCTCCACGAGACGACCCACGCTTTCGAGTTCGAGGCGCATCCCTGGCTACGCGACTATATGAACGATTTGCTGAAGCGCTACTTCGATACGGTTGGTCAAGATCTTGGGCGATTCACCGTGGGGCCGGCCGGTGCTATCGGGCTTGCTCAGCGCGCCTGGCAGAATGCCGGTCGTAGCGATTCTCCGTTGGAATGGCTCATGTCCGACGAGCAGCGCGAAATCTTCCAAAAGCTCCAGGCGCTGATGTGTTTGCTCGAAGGGTACAGCAACCACGTCATGGACGCGGTGGGCGAAAGCTTGCTCGCGACCTATCCGTTCATGAAGCATCGGTTCGAGGCACGCCTACAGGAGCGGCCATTGGGCGAACGCCTTTTCAATCGGCTGACTGGACTCGACATGAAGTACGAGCAATATCGGGCCGGTGAGCGATTCGTCAATGCCCAGGTCAAAGCGATCGGGATTGAGCGCCTGGACATAGTCTGGGAAGACCCGGGCAACTTGCCGACGCTGGCCGAGATCTACGAGCCAGAGCGCTGGCGCGAGCGCATGGAGGTTGCGAACGGACTTTGAGGGCTCTATTTCCCCTTTTCCTTTTCCCTCGGAGAGAGGATTAAAAGCCTCCCCTGAGCAGAGCGAAAGGGGAAGCTGTGCTTTCGGCGTGTCTGAGTCTACCCCACGCGGCATTCTCTATCCACACAGAATGCAACATAATATACAATTCATGGTATAATAAAGCGTCAATTGATTCCGGCCGGGACGGCCGGAAAGCCCTTCGGAACTCCCGGCGCGGGAATCAGCCGCGGGCTCGTAGCTCAATGGCAGAGCAGGCGCCTTTTAAGCGCAACGTTGCGGGTTCGACTCCTGCCGGGCCCACCCCCGGCGCGCGATCCTCCTGATGCCCCATGCAGGCCAGATTAGCGGCTGGGTGCTCTGGCTCCGTTTTCTTAAGAACTTCGCAGAAGGTATATTCTGCGAAGTTCTTTCTTTTGGGCCTTCTTTCTTGAGCGGCTAGGCGCTCCTGCGGGGTTCGCGAGGGTTCCAAGCCTCGGCGTCGGCTACGATCGAGACCAGACGCCGGAGGCCAACCGCCACCGACAAGAGCTAAGAAGGTACGCGAAAAAATAAATAGAACCATTGACACACTGTCTGAGGGTGTCTATACTCGATCTGCTTTTATATCGTACCTTGGATAGATAGCAATCGCTGCTGGAGAGCCTGATGGATCCATGATGCGAGAGGCGCTCCTCTGTCCTCGGTGACGTGACCTTTCCAATGCTCGCACCACCCGCGTGTCCAAGACGCTTGCTTCCGCAGCCAAGTCATTTCGTATATGGTAGGTTAGTTTTCAGCAGTACCAATCTCCCTCGTTGGGCAAGGGAGTATCCAGCGAAATAAATGGTCGTTCTGCGAAAGGAGCAACAATGTCGTCCGAGCATTCTGGTCATGACTTTCTCCCGCGTCGACAGTTTCTGAAGCTTGCTGTGGGGGCTACGCTCGTAGTGGGGGCGCCGTTGCTCGCGGCGTGCGGTAGCAGTCAACCCACGTCCGCGGGATAACGCAGCCTTCCACTCCAACTGCGGCTGCCACGTTGGCACCAGCCGTGACATCCGCGCCAGCGAGCAACCCGGCCGGCGCCGTGACCCCGACTGGCCCGACGCAGAGTGTCCCAATCGTCAATCCTATACCGACAAAATTCAACGAGGCGCCGATGGTGGTCAGATCCTCTGGCATCACCCGACCAGTGACCAACAGATCGACCTGGCTTCCCTCGATAGTGGGAGCCCGATCTGGTACCAATCGGGGACAAGTACAGTGTGAGCTGTTTTCTTTATCAACGTCCGGAAGGTGCAGAATAAGTGGACGAGAAAGTCGATCGAAGCGTCGATGGGTGCCTTGATCAGAATCCTGGTCAGAATCTCTTAGAGCCTTTTTGGATTGTGTTGAGATTGGCATGATGGAGGAAAATCAGGTGGCGATTCAGGATGCACTAACCTCACGACGTAGCCGACGTTGGTATCTGAAGCTGGTGGGTACCGGCGGGCTTGCCCTCGTCACCAGTGGCTTACTCTCCGCCTGTGGCGGTGGCGGCGCGCCCAGCGCCCAGCCGAGCCCGGCCCCGACCGGAAGCGCCCAATTGGCGACCCCAGCGCCATCTGCGGCGCCTCAGACTGCACCGTCTGCGACCACCGCGTCCGCCCCGGCGCCCAGCGCGCCAGCCTCGGCCCCGGCGGCAACCGGTGCTGCGTCGACGGCGACCGGAGCGGCCACGACTGCCCCGGCGGCCGCAAGCGCGGTCACGCCGACGATCACCCGCGCGGCCGGGCGCACGACGACCGTCCAATACTGGAGTCAGCTCCAACCGGATACCCAGCGCTGGAAGGACAATCTGGTCGTCATCAACAAGTTTATGGAGGCCAACCCGACGATTTACGTCGAGACCCAGCATCCGGTTTTCGACAGCTTCGATCAGAAGCTCGTCACTGCGGCCCGCGCGGGTACTCCGCCGGACATGTCCGAGATGTCCGACTCCTTTCCGCAGCTTGCCAAGGGCGGTTATCTGATCGATCTCGACTCCTTCGTCAAAGATGTCCAGTTGGATCTGAAGGATTATTTCGCCGGCAAGCTCCAGACCTGCTACGTCGACGGCAAGATCTTCGCGCTGCCAATCACCGCCGATTGCCGCGGCCTGTATTGGAACATGAACATATTCAAAGCCGCCGGGATCAGCGCGCCACCGAAGTATTGGGATGACTTCGTGACCACGGCGCAGAAGCTCACGAAAAACGGCGTCTATGGCTGGGGGATGCACGGCGGGAGCCAGGGGTTCGCGATCTGCGAGAACTTCTCAGCCTTTTTCATCCAGAACGACGGGAAGATCATTAGCGACGACCTGACCAAGTGCGTCACCGACGCGCCGGAGTTCATCACTGGCGCTCAGTTCTGGCAGGATCTCGCGGTGAAGTACAAGGTGGTTCAACCGAGCGTCATCACCGACGGTCAAGCCGAGGTCGACTCGCTCTTCGCTCAGGGAAAGATCGCGATGTATCCGGGCGGCCCGTGGGCCCGGCCAAACATTCTCAAAGACAACCCGAAAATGACCTTTGGCCAGGATTTCTCGGTCTCGGTGATTCCCTATCCGCAGGCCAAGCATCCAGGTACCTGCCAAGGTGGTTGGATCCAGTCGGCTTGGAGCGCGACCAAAGTGAAAGATGCTGCCCTGAAGCTCCTAGCCTTCTACCACACGCCGGAGAACATTGCCCAGGAAGCGGCGAGCTCAATGCCGACGCGGATGTCCTCGACGAAGTTCAAGCCGTTCAACGACCCCTGGTACGAGCCGTACTGGACGACCATGCCCTACGCCCGTGCCCCGATTCCGACTATGCCGGCCGGCGCCGAGATCAACATCGCCTTGTTCAAGTTCTTGCAGTCGATGATTCTCAACCAAGTGCAGGCCGCGGACGGCGCCAAGGCTTTTGCAAAGCAGGTGAACGAGCAGATCCTGCCGAAGTACAAGACGTCCGCTGACGGCTTTTCGAGCTATCCGGTCGTGAACGCTAACGTTTGCGCGCCCTGCAATGATTGACGCCGGTCTGGCCAAGCCGCCGGTACGGCCGTTTGCCGTCCGGCGGCTCTATCCCTACCTGCTTGTCGCGCCGAGTCTGATCGTCCTGACGATCGTACTGCTCTACCCGTTCGCGTCCGGCATCTGGATCAGCTTTCATCAGGATAGCCTGATGTCGCAATCGCGGCCGTTTGTCGGCCTGAATAATTACCGGGCGATCGCCGCGATTCCCGATTTCTTTACGTCAACTCGATTGACTCTGGTCTGGACGCTCGGCTCGATGCTCGGCGAATCGATTCTCGGCACGCTCGTCGCGCTTGCTTTGAATCGCCGGTTCCACGGAAGGGAGCTGCTCCGGGCGCTACTCTTGATTCCCTGGGTGACGCCGGCCGTGGTGACCGCGGTCACCTGGCGCTGGCTCTATCATTCCGAATTTGGCGTGATCAACGCGGTCGTGGGACCGCTCGGCCTCTTTCCGGCCAAGGAAAACTGGCTCGGGGATCCGCACACTGCGCTTTGGGCAGTGATGCTGACGAACGTCTGGAAGGGCTTTCCCTTCTGGATGACGATGATCCTGGCCGGGATGCAGGCGATCGCGCTCGAGCAATACGACGCGGCGCGGGTCGACGGTGCGAATGGCTGGCAGCTTTTTCGCTACATCACCTTGCCCGGCCTGAAGCTTATCCTGACGATTACCTCGATCTTGAGCTTCGTCGGGAACTTTAATAGCTTTACCCTAATCTATGCGATGACCCAGGGCGGGCCGGTCGACTCGACGAAGATTCTACCGGTCTACATCTGGCAGGACGCGTTCGTCTTCTTCCGATTCGGCGAAGCCTCGGCGATCGCTGGGCTCTTTGCCCTGGTGATGGCGATCCTAATCCTGGCCTACGCGCGGGTCTTGCACCTGCGGAGCGTGGACACCTGATGTCGAGAACCGAGACCATGGGACTGACGCGCGTCACCGTCGCCGCTTCCCGTATGCGCACCCGTCGGCTCCGGCGTCTGGGAGACTGGACGATCAACACCGTGCTTGTTGGGTTCACCGTGCTTGTCCTCTTTCCTTTCTACTGGCTCGTCACCTCGGCGCTCAAATCGGACGCCGAACTTCTCCATAGCCCACCGATCTGGTTTCCCACTACTCCGACCTGGGATAACTTTGTCCGCCTCGCCAGCGGGGCCTTCCCGACCTGGTTCAAGAACAGCGCGATCGTCGCCTCTTCGACGACGGTAATCGGCTTGATCCTGGCAGCGCTTGCCGCCTACAGTTTCTCGCGCTTCCGCTTTCGAGGTGGTCGCACCCTGTCGCTGATGTTCCTCTTCATCCAGCTCTTTCCGGTCGCGGTGATCATCATTCCCCTCTTCACCCTCTGGAGCGACCTGAAGCTCACCAATACCTACTGGTCGCTGATCATTACCTATCTCGTCTTCGGCATGCCGCTCTCGACCTGGCTCTTAATCGGCTTCTTCAACGCCGTCCCGGCCGAGCTCGAAGAGGCAGCGATGATCGATGGCACCTCACGGCTCGCCGCCCTGTGGTACGTCACCTTGCCGCTCTCCCTCCCTGGTCTCGCCGCGACGGCAATCTACGTCTTTCTCCTCGCCTGGAATGAGTACTTCTTCGCGCTCACCTTCATCAATAGCGAAACCATGCGGACCATTCCGGTTGGCCTGACTTCGTTCTTCGCCGAGAACAAAGTCGACTGGGGCGGCCTCATGGCCGCCTCGGTCCTGGCCTCCCTGCCGGTCGTCGTGCTCTTCGCGCTGCTCTCGCGTTACTTCGTCCAGGGGTTGACCTCTGGGGCAGTCAAGGGGTGAGCCGGTAACGCTTCAAAAAATCGTCGGCGTTATCCCGGGGCGAGGGCTGTCACGGTAATCTCGACGTGCCCGCCGGCCGGTATCGCACTGACCTGCACCGTCGTCCGCCCCGGTGGGTTCCGCCGGAAGTATTCGGCGTACACCGCGTTCATCGCCGAGAACTCGTTGATGTCGGTGAGGTAGACGGTCGTTGCCACGGCCAGGTCCAGCGAGGAGCCGGCTGCCTCGAGAATTACCCGAATATTCTCGAGAGTCTGGCGCGTCTCGGCGGCGATCCCACCGGGAACGATCTGGCCGGTGCGCGGGTCGATGCCTTTTTCTCCCGCGACGAAAACGAATCCCCCGGCCTTGATCGCTTGCGAATATGGCCCAATCGGCTTGGCCGCCTTATCGGTCATCACGACTTCGAGGCCGGTTGTCTTTGAATCAGCCATTGATTGTGCTCCTTCTCGATCTATTTCCCGAACCGCTGACCGATCCGGAAGGCGTCGCCCAGCGGGTTGTGCTTGTCCTCGACGGCATCGGCGATGACCTCGCCGATCGAGCCGCCGAATTTGAAGCCGTGGCCGCTGCCTCCACCAGCTACCACGATACGCTGACTGCCCGGGGCCCGGTCGATCACGAAATCGCGGTCCGGCGTGTTCTCGTAGAGACAGGCGCGGCTGCCAACGAGACGGCCCTTGGCAAGCCCAGGGATCCGCCGCGCGACGAACTCGCGCGCCGATTCGAGGAACGCAGCCGTGGCCTTTCGCTCAACGTCGGGATCGACGACCTCGCCAAGCAGGTCGTTGGCGACCTTGACCCAGCCTTCGCGGCGCAAAGGATGGCCGTACCATCCCTCATCCTCGACGTTGACTGCCCAGACCGGCATCGGTCCCGGCGCGAATCGGGTGGGGTCCGGCGGCTCGAAGAACGCCATCTGCTGAAAGGTCGGCCGCAGGTGCCGCCCAATCGATGGTATCAGGCGTGTCAACCATACCCCCGCGGCGACGACGACCCGGTCGAAAGAGGTCGCGCCGCCCGCGGTGACCAGCTCGACCCCTAACGCTCTTTCCTGAATCTCCCGCACCGGTGTCTCCGCGTGGAGGGAGATTCCCTCGGCTCGCGCGAGCTGGGCAAGCTTGGCTACTGCCTGGCCACTGGCCAGGTAACCAGCCCAAGGATCGTAAACGATCGTATCGCTGTCCCGGTAGCTAAACTGCGGATAACGCTCGCGCGCCTCGCTGACCGAGAGGAGGCGGACCTCGCCGGCGCGACGGGCGAAGAAGTGGAAGCTGTCGTGAATCCGATTTCCCGGGGCGAAGTGCGCCTCGATCTGAATCTGGCCAATCGGGAAGTAGAAGTCGCGGCCAAGACGCTCGTGCCACTGCCGCCACTTCGGTGCTGCCCGCTCCACTAGCTCGACGTAGGTCGCATTATTCCCGTAGAGCCGGCGGATCGTCTTCGAGGTGTCGGTCGAGCTCGCGCGCTCGTTCGGCACCTGCCCTTGCTCGAAAATAGTCACGGCGTGGCCTCGCGCTCGCAATTCGAGCGCCGTCGCGAGCCCCAGGATGCCGCAGCCGACAATGCCAACGTTCATGAAATCCTCCTATGGACCTCGCCTCATCGAATGATCGGCAGTATCACCTGAGACAGATGCTCCCGATCGCAGTAGACCGTATTCTGGGCGACAATGGCGTGAGTGTGGCGGCCGACCGGCTCGCCAGTGTTCGGGTTCACGTCGAAGCGCGGAAAGTTGCTGCTCGAGATGTCGAGGCGGATCCGGTGGCCGGCGGCAAAAAGGTTACTCGTCGGCGGGAGTTGGATCTGAACCAGATAAACCTGGCCCGGAACCATCAATTCTTCCCGCTCGAAGCCGTCGCGGTAGCGGCAGCGGATAATCGAGTCGACCAGGTTCAGGTGGTAGCCCTCCGGATAGTCCTCATTGGGCGGGTAAACGTCGATCAGCTTCGCGGTGAAGTCGGTGTCGACCGCGGACGAGGAGATCCAGAGCTTGACCTGAATGGGACCGGTCACCTCGATCGCTTGGGACAGCGGTGCAGTCTGAAAGACGAGGACGTCCGCCCGCGCCGCCAGGGGCGGGTAGGGCGGCCGGCAGCCGACGATGCCCGGTTCCTCCTTCTGGTGTGCCCCGCCTTCCCGAATGATGCTTCGCATCCGCGCCCGGGGCGTGACGTAGAAGGGATTCATGCCCTCGCCGATCGGCACCATTTCGTAAAATCCGGTGACTGGACCGGCGATCGTTGGCACCGGGTGGGAGGGATCATGGACGAAGTGGGCCGGCGGTTCGTCGCTTCGCGCGGCTTCAACGCTCAGGTTACCGCCGCTGTGCAAGTAATAAGGCGTGTACTGGGCCCGGGCGAGCGGCCATTCCCGCTCGGTCCGCCAGCGGCCGCCGTGGTCCAGATGGCCCTCGTGGGTCTTCCGGCCGCTCCCGCCGCCCATCACGAAGATCCGGACCGGTGGGTCATTTTCGACGCCGTTCGGGACGTCCTTGAGCCAGTGGTCGAACCAACGCAGCCGCTCCTCGTTGTAGACCGCGTCGCCCCAGAGCGCCGCCGGGCCAAAGTCGACGTCAGCGGCCACGGTCGCCCCGGTGCCGCGCATAATGTAGTGATTCCAGGGGCCCATCAGAAGTCGCTGCGGCGTCCGGTTCTGCTTGGCCATGGCGGCGTAGTAGTTTGTCGTCGCGATCGCGAAGGGATCGTACCAGCCACCGCTGTAGACTCCGGGCACGTCGGCGTGACGCTCGAAGTGGCGCTCCTGATCGCAGCAGTCCTGGGCCCAGAACTCGTCGTAGGTGCCCCGATAGTAATATTGGAAAACCGTCTGCTCGAGGTTGGGCACGTGGCTCAGCGGGGTATGGCCCGGCTTGAACGGCATCCGTTCGACCCACTCGCGCAGGTGGAGCATCGCCTCTTCGATCGCTCGCTTCGCAACCGGGTCGTCGCGGATCTCCTGGGCGTCGTGTGCGTGGAGGAACTGTGCCCCGAACATGTGGAGCTGCATTGCGCCGCCCTCGCGCGCCTCGTGGGCAAAGATGTTAGTCGGGCCGACGTCTGGCCAGATCGCGGCAAGATGCGGCGGACGGCAAAGCGCGGCGACCTGCTGGACGATTGCCCCATGCGAGCTACCCACCATCCCGACCTTGCCGTTTGACCAGGGCTGGGCGGCGATCCACTCGATCGTATCGTAGCCGTCCGGCCCCTCATTCGGGTTGACGGTGTGAAAGTACTGGCCGGTGCCCTCGGAATG
>JAJPIK010000006.1 GCA_021324795.1 Chloroflexota bacterium | reverse complement strand
TGCGCGAGGAGGGACGGCTCCCCTTCGCGACTATCCAGTGGTACCTGGCCACCGTTCACCAACTGCCCCTGAGCCTCGGGGAACTCGTGACCGTCGTGCAGCAGGTCACCCAGCGGGGGGAGGGGGCCGTGTGTCAGTTTACGGGCTAAGATGGGTTCTCCCGCACTTCTCGGGAATGATGCCGGTGATCCTCTGAAAGCGTCCAGGTGATCAACGCGCCAGTTAGGCGGTGAGGACGCGTGATCGCAGGAGGTCAATTTTGGCCCGACCGAATCCGGCGCGCTTGAGCAACTTGACCTTATTGATGTGGCCCTCCACCGGTCCATTGGACCAAGGTAGCGTGAACCCAGCCGCGACGGCGGACCAATCGTCGAGGAGACCGTTGGCACATGCCTGAAACGGGCGCAGATTGCTGTCCTGGGCATGCTTGATCCAAGCGTCAAGCGCCACGACATCCCAATCACGAAGCGTATGGCGAAATCGCTGGAGGAGGTCATGGCCCTGAGCCAAATCCGGATCGGCGGCAAGAATCTGTGCGAGGAGTTTTGTCTCGTCGGCATCGAGTTTCTCGGGTGGACGCAGACAGAGCCAGCGTAGGTTGAGACGGCGTTTCTTCGCGGCCGACTTGGCGGGACGGGGCGTGCGCCAAGGCAAGAGGGCTTGGTTCACCAAGGAGCGACTGCCGGTATAGCCTTTGGCCACGATCTCGCGATACAGCTTGCTGCTGTTGGTGCAGCCCTGTTCCCAGCGATCTTGAAGATAGGTCTGAAAAGGCTGAAGCGTGGGCGAGGCGAAGCCTTGGGGACGCGGGTTCTTCACCTGACGGCGCGGTTCCTCCGGCGTCGCAAAGTAGTTCCGAATTGTTCGTCGGTCCATCCCGGTTTCTCGGCTGATCTGGCAAATGCTGTGGCCCTTCGCGCGGAGATCCTTGACCGTTTGCCATCGTCCCACGCGTCGTTCGCGTCGTTCCCGCCGGATGCGCTGACGCTGACTCTCCGGCTTCTCTGAAGTGGCATCCTCTCCGTTGGCAGCAGCTTGCTCTTCGGCGAACTCGATCGAACGGCGTCGCCCACGCAGCAGTTCGTCCATCGCCCCACTTGCGTTTTGGGCCAAGTGAAATCTGTCTGCCACCTGTTGGGCCCGCGGAGTGGGCTTGCTCCGGTTTCGTGGACAGGTCGATGTTCGGCGATGGCCACCTCCTGAGCAAGGGCTTCGTACTCGGCCGGGGTGGCATAGCCCAGCGTGGAGTGGCGACGGTGCCGGTTGTACCACACTTCGATGTACTCGAAAATCGCCAGGCGTGCGGCGGCCCGGGTCGGCCAGACCTGACGATGCAACAGCTCGACCTTGAGCGTCGCGAAGAAGCTTTCCGCCACGGCGTTGTCGAAGCAGTCCCCGACCGACCCCATGGAGGGGACGATGCCGGCCGCCTGGACGTGCTGGCCGAAGGCGAGGGAGGTGTATTGGCAGCCATGATCGGAGTGGTGGATCAGCCCGGCTGGGGGTTGGCGGTGGCGAAGGGCCATGGTCAGCGCATCGACCACCAGTTCCGTCCGCAAATGCTCGGCCATCGCCCAGCCCACGACCCGCCGGCTGAAGGCGTCGAGGATGACGGCCAGATACAGCCAGCCTTCCACCGTGGCGACGTAGCTGATATCGGCCACCCAGAGGCGATCGGGGGCGCCCACCGCTGCCGGAGCGAAGGCGCGCCGCACCCGATCCGGTGCCGGCGTCGCCTGCCGATCGGGCACGGTCGTCCCCACCCGGCGGCGCTGCCCATGGCAGCCACGCAGCCCAGCCTGGCGCATGAGCCGGGCCACGCGTCGGCGCCCGCACCGCTCCCCGGTCGCTCGCAGCTCGGCGTGCACGCGGGGACTGCCATCGGTACCACGGCTGGTCTGATGCAGGGCGGCGATGCGCTCGCTCAGCCGGGCATCGGCCTCGGCCCGGGCCGATGGGGAGCGCCCCCGCCAAGCATAGTAGCCGGAGCGAGACACGCCGAGCACCCGACCGGAGAGCGTGACCGGGTGCTGGGCCACGTGGGCCGCGATGAACCGATCGCCGCTCATCGCGTCGCGCTCTCCCGGGCGAAAAACGCCGCCGCCTTCGTGAGGATCTCGCGCTCGTCCTTGAGCACCGCCACCTCCCGGCGGAGGCGGGCCAACTCGGCCTTCTCCTCAGTGGTCAGCCCGTCGCGCTGGCCGGTGTCAATCTCGGCCTGCTTGACCCAGAGCCGGAGGGTCTCCGTGTTGATACCCAGATCGCGTGCCACTTGCGCTTTCGAAAGGCCGCTCGTGCGCACGAGCTCGACGGCGCGCGCCCGGAACGCGGGATCGTAGGGTCCATGGAGTGGTTTCCCCATCGGTTCGTGACCTCCTCTTTTATGTCTCCGGGGCTCCTCACCCCCAAAGGATCAGGTGTCCACCGAACCGAAGCAAGTCCACTTCCCGTTGGCGCCGTAATTCCTGACGCAACGGCGTCAGAACCCCCCGCAAAATCGAGATTTTCCCGGTATAGCCCCGCGCGATCAGTTCATCGAGCAGCACGTTCCCGTTCAGACAGCCCTCGGCGATCCGCTGCTCGATGTAGTCCCGAAACGGATCCAACTTGCTCACGCGTCCCCGCGCCGACTTGCGCGTCACCTGCGGCGTTTTGGCCGTCAACACCTTGGCACTGTCTTACGATCATGGCCGGTCTGCCGAGCGATCTCGCTCACCGACACCCCGCGCCGATCCAAATCGCGCATCGTCATCCACTCATCCACCTTCAGCATCCTTTCCCCCCAGTCACTTCTGACCGGGAGTCTACGTCAGGTGGGGAATTTCATTCCGGCGCTTTTGGGGATTATCTCATCGGCTTTGACACCTGGGTGAGAGGAGATGGGATCTTCCTTCTCTACCAAAGGAGGCCGCTGCACTTCAACCCACATCACGCGCCTTAGGGGTTGTATTAGCCCCCTTCGGTTGCTTGGGCTCTCTCGTGGGACGACTTCCACGGACGGCTCGCCATAGTTTGGTGAGAGCCCACACTAGGAGCCGTAGAGCCCCCACCACCAGAGCCAGGATAATGGCATTAGTGATCACCTCTGCCTCTATCTGCTGCCAACTGAGGGAACCTGTCCCATTCCCCAGCATGTAGAGGCTCGTAGGGACGAAAAGGATCAGGAAGAGGATGCTCCACTTGTGCCGAGGCAGCCCTCCCCGAGAGTGATAGGAAGTAGTCTCCCGTGAAGGTGGTGCGGCTGCTTCAGGAGCGACCGTGCTTATGGTTAGCTGTGCCGTGGAGGCAACCAAGCTCGGGCTCTCTTCCCCACCATAGGCATCGATGGCCTCTTGCAGCAAGCCGGGCCAGGGCTCATCCGGGCCGGTGCGCCCGATGAAGTAAATGCCGGACTCCCAGCCAGCTTCAACCGAGATGGCATACTCCCAGCCTTCCCATCCTTCGAGTTGCTCAATCACCTTGATCCTGGCACCAGGAAGTCCCTGCTCCCAGGTGGGGAACGGAGTCCTTTCGGCCAGAGGTGAATACGAGTATGTGTACTCGTCGTGTCCGACCAGAACGATCCAGGTTGCCACTGGCTGACCTCCTATACCACAGATGGACACACGGATGGCTGGTCGCTTAATTGGTGCCGTCAGGCGGGGCGAATCGTGCGCCCTTGTAGGTGTAAGTCTCGTTGTCGGGGCCCGACCCGACATGGATTGCTCCGAAGACCAGCATCTCCCTCCCGTCCCACACGACTGCATGGTTTGCCGGGACCAGGGCCGGGATACGAGGGGCGCCCTCGCTCGGCAGGGGGGACCAGATGCCGGTCTGGGGATTGAAGCGCGCTTGGACGAGCTGGAGGACGTGGCCGAGCT